>NZ_QGAJ01000019.1:0-81667 GCF_005233615.1 Pseudomonas sp. CFBP13528 | reverse complement strand
GAAAGCTCTGGTAAAGACGCGCGCTGTGTCCGGCACTGGGCCAGTTTTGCGCAGATGGACACGCGCTATGCATGGGGCGATGACGGCAGCGTCAACGTGCACAACGTCGATGGCAGCCACGAAGTGTATGTCCACGATGACCGGGCGCGACTGGTGCAACGCATCGATCCGGACGGCGCCCGGCATTTCAAATCCTATGACGACAAGGGCCGACTGACCGTCGAGCAGGACCCGCTGGGCGCGGTGACGGCGTATCAGTACGACGAAGCCGGACGCTTGGTGGCGCTGTTTCCAGGGGAGGATGAGCCGACATCCTACGAGCATGACAACGGCTTCATACGGGTCGTGCGGCGTGGTGAGGCGGTCTGGAAATACGAGCGTAATGAGCAAGGCGATGTCATCCGCAGGATTGATCCAGAGGGCAACGCGACGGATTACAGCTACGACAAGAGGGGACAACTGACGGGGGTCTGGTATCCCGACCACAGTTGTCATCGGTTGGTGTGGAATGAACGCGGGCAGCTTGTTGAAGAACAGCTGCCCAATGGAAGCATCAAGCGTTATCGCTATGACGATCTGGGCCGACAGGTTGCGCGGGAGGATGAGCATGGCGCGCTGACTCAGTATCAATGGGACGCTGTAGGACGCCTGCTGAAACTGACCCAATCCGACGGTACCTATCGGGAATTCAGCTACAACCCCTACGGAAAAATCATCGCCGAACGCGATGAACTCGGCCACCTCACCCGCTACGAATACGCCGACGGCCTGCACCTCATCAGCCGCCGCATCAACGCCGATGGTACCCAGGTCAAGTACCGCTACGACAACGCCCGCCTTTTGCTGACTGAAATCGAAAACGAAGTCGGCGAAACCTATCAACTGGACTACCACCCCAACGGCCTGATCCGACAGGAAACCGGCTTCGACGGCCAACGCACCGCCTACGCCTACGACCTCAACGGCAACCTGCTGGAAAAGACCGAACATGGCGACGACGGTAGTCAGCTTGTTACCCGCTACGAGCGCGACTATGCCGGTCGTCTCGTAAGAAAAACGCTGCCCGATGGCAACACGGTCGCCTACACCTACGACCGCCGGGGCAACCTCCTCAGCGTCGAAGACGGTCACTGGGCGCTGGCCTACGAGTACGACAAACAAAACCGCCTGACCGCCGAACACCAGGGCTGGGGCACCTTGCGCTACGGCTACGACGCCTGCGGGCAACTCCAGCATTTACGCCTGCCCGACAACAACCGCCTCACCTTCAACCACGACAAAGGCGGTCACCTGGCCACCGTCGAACTCAATGGTTCGCTGCTGACCTCCCACCTGTTCCACGCCGGTCGCGAACACCAACGCGAACAAGGCCAACTGCTCAGCCACTACCACTACGACGACCAAAACCGCCTGCACGCCCACGCCGTTACCCAGCAAGGAAACCACCTTTACCAACGCCAATACGACTACGACAAAGCCGGCAACCTCGCCCGCCTGATCGACACCCGCAAAGGCGAACACCGTTACCGCTACGACCCGCTCCAGCGCCTGACCCGCGCCGATCACTCGCAGGATGTGCAGGAGCGTTTCGGCCACGACCCCGCCGGTAATTTACTCATGCAAGACGGGCCGGGCCCGGACATCGTGGCGGGTAATCGGTTGATGATCCAAGGCGATCACCATTACGACTATGACGCCTTCGGCAACCTGATCCGCGAACGGCGTGGCAAAGGTCATTCACTCGTCACCGAGTACCGCTACGACTGCCAGCACCGGCTGATCGGCGTCACCAAGCCCAACGGCCAAACCGCGAGCTATCGCTATGACCCGTTTGGTCGGCGCATCAGCAAAACCATCGAAGAGAAAACCACGGAGTTCTTCTGGCAAGGCGAAAAGCTGATCGCCGAACACCATGCCGATCGCCATCGCAGCTATCTCTACGAACCCGACAGCTTCCGCCCGCTGGCACTGTTGGAAGGCTTCGGCCCAGAAGAGACCAAGCCCTACCACTACCAACTCGACCACCTCGGTACACCGCAGGAACTCACCACGCCCGACGGTGAAATCGTCTGGTCCGCGCACCACCGCGCCTACGGCGAAATCAGCCGCCTCGACGTCGGCAAAATCGACAACCCTCTACGTTTCCAAGGCCAGTACTACGACCAGGAAAGTGGTCTGCACTACAACCGGCATCGCTACTACCACCCGAATATCGGTCGTTACCTGACGCCCGATCCGGTGAAGCTGGCGGGTGGGATCAATGGGTACCAGTACGTGCCCAACCCTACAGGCTGGGTAGACCCTCTAGGTCTGAACAATTGTCCAGGTGAAAACAAGTGCCAGCAGAGTAGTCGTGAAGGTCCAGAGGCACTGCCGCAGGCTAATGAATACAGCACACCCACACCTAAGAGCCCAAATGCGCGACCTGATATGGGCTACCACAAGGAGACCTATGCCAGTAAACCTGTAAATCCGGAAGAAACCGTTCATAAATGGGAAGAGTTTTTGGGACCTCCCCCTCATACGAATACCAACCCACGAACAGGCAAACCTGATAAAGACAGAATTGTTTCCAGCGATGCAAAAAGAAGCATCCGTTACGGCGCTCATGAAATGAACAGCAAGCCAAGCAAGCATCATTATCATGAGGAAACATGGACACTTGAACTGAAGACCAACACGATGAATATAGACAATACTGTCGTACGGGTCCCATTAACGAAGAAGTGAAATGAAAATACGAACGACTGACGTTTTTTCCGTCCAAGACACTTTATGTGTGGAGTTCAGCTCGCTTTTTGGAAATGGCAGAGCTTTCTGGCATGGCACCAAACCCAACATCGGTGATGTTTTGGATGTGGAATTAGAATTGGATGAAGTATTTTCCTGGAAGGAAAATATTGATCTTTCTTCTGATACAACGCCAAAAATCACGGTAAACGATGGCATACAGATAATAACGGGCGAGCTTATTAACGATGCAGACGGCTGTGCAGTACTAAAGATAGGGGATTCAGTAATCCTCGTAGAGCTAGACCAGCCAATGCCGCACGAGCTCGGCTTCGTTGATGTCAGAGCTACCGCCATTCATCTTTACCCAACTAATATCTAAAAAATTTTAGACACTCAAACATCCAATCATCGGCTTGCCCACTCGACAGTGAGCCGAATGACCAGCACAATCGGCTCACCATATGAGCCGAATAACCCCTACATTCGACTCAGTACCTAGGTACTCCTTCCATGGATCACCCCCGCTGGATCTGGCAACACCTCGACTGGCCCCATTTCCACTGGCAGCCCGGACGCTTGGCTGCTTTGCTGCGCGAATGCAGCCACTCGCAGGGCAAACTCCTGGGCATGCTCGGCTCCGCTGGTCAGGCAGCCAGTGCGCAGAACGAACTGGACGCGCTGCTGCAAAACATCCTGACCTCCTCCGCTATTGAAGGCGAGCAACTGAATGTCGGCTCGGTGCGGTCCTCCCTGGCGCGACGGTTAGGCCTGGAGGCCACGAAAGCCGGTCAGGTAAGCCGCCGTAGCGAAGGCCTCGCTGATCTGATGATGGATGCCACCGAGCAATTCGCCAAACCGTTCACCTATTCGCGTCTGATGCATTGGCACCATTTGCTGTTTCCAACTTCGCAAGCGAGCGTTTCCACGCGCGCGATGAATGTCGGGGAGCTGCGGGGGGATGAGCAGATGCAGGTGGTATCGGGCCGTCTTGACCGCCCTACCGTGCATTTTGAGGCGCCGCCACGCGCGGGACTGAAGCAGGCGCTCGATGACTTTCTTGAGTGGTTCGAACTGAGCCGCAGTCAACCTGAACTGGACCCCTTCATACGTGCCGGCGTTGCGCATTTCTGGTTTATCACGCTTCACCCGTTCGATGACGGCAATGGTCGCCTGACACGCGCCATCACTGACTTGGCCTTGGCCCAGGGCGACCATCACGCGATACGCTTTTATGCGATGTCAGCCAGTATCCTTGAGGACCGCCAGGGCTATTACAACGCATTGGAGTCCAGCCAAAAGGCCACGCTCGATATCACGGATTGGCTCGAGTGGTTTCTGAGAACGTTGTTGCGCAGCCTGCACCAGGCAATGACGCGGATAGATCGTGTGTTGAGCAAGACGCGATTCTGGGACCATCACCGCAGCGCTGCTTTGTCTGTCGAACAGACCAAGGTGCTCAACCGCCTGCTCGACGGCGGTGAAAGGGGTTTCGAACAGGGCATCAGCGCCGCGCAGTACCAGGCGGTGGCCAAGGTATCCAAGGCAACGGCCACGCGGCACCTGGCTGACCTGCTGGAAAAAAACTGCCTGATCCGTCTGCCCGGAGGCGGTCGCAGTACGCGTTATCAGATTAATGCTGCGGGCGAGTAAGCCCCCACTCATTTGCCCCAATCCCCCATGTCTGCTAGTGTCGCGCCGGTTTACCGTCTACCGGAATTGCCGCCATGGCCCGCAAAAAAGTTGCACTCGATTTCGAACAATCCCTCGCCGACCTGCAAACCCTGGTCGAGCGTCTGGAGAACGGCGAGTTGTCGCTGGAAGACTCGTTGACGGCGTTTGAGCAAGGCATCGGCCTGACGCGTGACTGCCAGAGCGCGTTGGCGCAGGCTGAGCAAAAAGTGCAGGTGTTGCTTGAGCGCGACGGGGAGTTGGCCGAAGAACCTTTCGATGCGGAACAACCCGAATGATCGATGCGTATCAGGCCAGTAGCCAAGCCCGGGTAAATGCGGCGCTGGAGCCCTTGTTTGTTGCGCCGAGCCCGGAAATGAAGCGGCTTTACGCCGCCATGCGCTACAGCGTGATGAATGGCGGCAAGCGTGTGCGCCCGTTGCTGGCGTACGCCGCGTGTGAAGCGCTGGGGGCGCCGGCCGAACAGGCCAATGGCGCGGCCTGTGCGGTAGAACTGATTCACGCCTATTCCCTGGTACATGACGATCTGCCGGCGATGGACGATGACGATCTGCGTCGCGGCCAGCCGACCACTCATAAAGCCTTTGATGAAGCCTATGCGATCCTGGCCGGTGATGGCCTGCAGAGCCTGGCGTTCAGCGCATTGCTGGACCCGGCGCTGAGCAGCGTCAACGCCGAGATCCGCCTGCGCATGGTCACCGCCCTGGCCCTGGCCGCAGGCCCGGCCGGGATGGTCGGCGGGCAGGCGATCGATATGGGTTCGGTCAGCCTCAAGCTGGATCAACAAGCCCTGGAACACATGCATCGTCACAAGACCGGCGCGCTGATCGAAGCCGCCGTGCAACTGGGCGCCCTGGCCAGTGGCCGGGCTGAAGCGGGGCAATTGGCGGCGCTGCAAACCTATTCACGGGCGATCGGCCTGGCCTTCCAGGTGCAGGACGATATCCTCGACGTGGAAAGCGACACCGCGACCCTGGGCAAACGCCAGGGCGCCGATATCGCACGGGACAAGCCGACCTATCCTGCGCTGCTCGGGCTTGCGCCCGCCAAGGCCTACGCCCTGGAACTGCGCGATCAAGCCCTGGACGCCCTGCGACCTTTCGACGCGGCAGCTGAGCCGTTGCGTGATCTGGCGCGGTATATCGTCGAACGTCGCCACTGACTCGTGCGGCCATAAGCGCCGCAAATTGGCCAAGTTCGCCCCTCTGCGTGGGCAGTTTGCAATGCTTGAGGTAAACTGCCGCCTCTTCTATACCTATAACGATTCGCCTGATGCCCACGACGTTCCTAGAGATTCCCCGCAAGCGCCCGTCCACGCCTTTGCTCGACCGTGCTGCCACGCCGGACGGCCTGCGTCGACTGGGTGAAGCCGAGCTGGAAACCCTGGCCGATGAACTGCGCCTGGAATTGCTCTACACGGTCGGCCAGACCGGTGGGCATTTCGGTGCCGGGCTGGGCGTGATCGAGCTGACCATCGCCCTGCACTACGTATTCGACACCCCGGACGACCGGCTGGTGTGGGACGTGGGCCACCAGGCGTATCCGCATAAAATCCTTACCGGCCGTCGCGAGCGCATGGCCAGCCTGCGCCAGAAGGACGGTGTCGCCGCCTTCCCACGGCGCTCGGAAAGCGAGTACGACACCTTTGGCGTCGGCCATTCCAGCACGTCCATCAGTGCAGCGCTGGGCATGGCGATTGCGGCCCGCCTGCAAGGCAGTGAGCGCAAGGCGATCGCGGTGATCGGTGATGGCGCGCTGACTGCGGGCATGGCCTTCGAAGCGCTGAACCATGCGCCGGAAGTGGATGCCAACATGTTGGTGATCCTCAACGACAACGACATGTCGATTTCGCGCAATGTCGGTGGCTTGTCCAACTACCTGGCGAAAATTCTCTCCAGCCGCACCTACGCCAGCATGCGCGAAGGCAGCAAGAAAGTGCTGTCGCGTCTGCCCGGTGCGTGGGAAATTGCCCGTCGCACCGAAGAATATGCCAAGGGCATGCTGGTGCCCGGCACCTTGTTCGAAGAATTGGGCTGGAATTACATCGGCCCTATCGACGGCCATGACCTGCCCACCCTGATCGCCACGCTGCGCAATATGCGTGACCTCAAGGGCCCGCAGTTCCTGCATATCGTCACCAAGAAAGGCAAAGGCTTCGCTCCGGCGGAAGTCGACCCGATCGGTTACCACGCGATCACCAAGCTCGAACCCCTGGACGCTCCCGCCGCAGCGCCGAAAAAGGCCAGCGGCCCGAAGTATTCCGGCGTGTTTGGCGAATGGCTGTGCGACATGGCCGCCGCCGACCCGCGCCTGGTAGGCATTACCCCGGCGATGAAGGAAGGCTCCGATCTGGTGGCCTTCAGCGAGCGTTTCCCGCTGCGCTATTTCGACGTGGCGATTGCCGAGCAGCACGCGGTGACCTTCGCCGCCGGCATGGCCTGTGAAGGCGCCAAACCGGTGGTCGCGATTTACTCCACCTTCCTGCAGCGCGGTTATGACCAATTGGTGCATGACGTGGCGGTGCAGAACCTCGACGTATTGTTCGCCATCGACCGCGCCGGTCTCGTCGGCGAAGACGGCCCGACCCACGCCGGCAGTTTCGACCTGTCCTACCTGCGCTGCATCCCCGGCATGCTGGTGATGACGCCGAGCGACGAGAACGAATTGCGCAAGATGCTCAGCACCGGCCACCTGTACAACGGCCCCGCCGCCGTGCGCTATCCGCGCGGCAATGGCCCGAATGCGGTGATCGACAAAGACCTGGAGGCGATTGAAATCGGCAAGGGTATCGTGCGTCGCCAGGGCAGCAAGGCGGCCTTCCTGGTGTTCGGCGTGCAACTGGCCGAGGCCCTTAAAGTCGCTGAGAAAATCGATGCCACCGTGGTCGACATGCGGTTCGTCAAACCACTGGATGAAGCCCTGGTGCGCGAGATTGCCGGTAGTCACGAGCTGCTGGTAACGGTTGAAGAAAACGCCATCATGGGCGGCGCCGGTGCGGCGGTCAGTGAGTTCCTGGCACGGGAGAATATTCTCAAGTCGGTGCTGCACCTGGGCTTGCCGGATGTCTACGTCGAACACGCCAAGCCAGCGCAGATGCTGGCTGAATGCGGGTTGGATGAAGCCGGCATCGAAGCGTCGGTGCGCCAGCGTTTGGCGCTCTTGAATCCGTAACCGGATCCAAGTGTGGGAGGGGGATTGCCCCCGATAGCGGTGTATCAGTTGTAGCTATTGTGACTGAACCACTGCAATCGGGGGCAAGCCCCCTTCCACATTTGATCTGTGCAACCTTGAAACGCTATGGACAGCCCATGAAACGCCTGTACGTTGCACTGCTGCTTCTGCCTGCCTCGAACCTGCTCGCCGACACCCGCGACCAGGCCTTGAAGCTCTCCGACGTGCTCATCAGCGCCAACCGCCAGGTACAGGCGCGTAACGACAGCAGCGCCGCCAACACCGTATTCACCCGCGCCGATATCGACCGCCTGCAGCCCGGCAGCGTCACCGACCTGCTCAGCCGCGTGCCCGGCGTGCAAGTGGCGCCCACCGGTGGCCGTGGCAGTCTGCCGGGCATCTACATTCGCGGTACAAAATCTGCGCAGAGTCTGGTGCTGGTGGACGGCCAGCGGATCGCCAATACCACCTCGGGCGACAGCGGCCTGCAATACCTCAACGTCGACCAGATCGAGCGTGTGGAAGTGCTGCGCGGCTCACGTTCGGTGATTTACGGCAGCGATGCGATTGGCGGGGTGATCCAGGTGTTTACCCGGCGCAACGCCGAGCAAGGCTTGCAACCGCGCTTGAAACTGGGCGTTGGCAGCAATCAGACCTGGGAGCGCAGCCTGGGCCTGTCGGGCGGCGATGAACAGACGCGCTTCAACCTGGGCGCCAGCCTGGATGAAACGGCCGGCATCAACTCGACCCATCAGTCGTTTCCCAGCGACGGCGACCACGACGCCTACCGCAATCAGTCCCTGAGCCTGAACCTCAGCCACTCGTTCAGCGATGCGCTGGAGCTGGGCTTCAACCTCTTGGATAACCGCGGCAAGTCGGAGTACGACAACAGCTTCGGGCGCTACGACTTCGCTACCGGGCAAAGCTTCGGCCAGAAACCCTACACCGATTACACCGTCAGCAGCGCCAGCGGCTATGTCGCCGCCACCCTCAGCGAAGCCTGGCAGTCGCGCCTGGAGGTGGGCCACAGCGAAAACCGTGACACCAAGCGCGATACCCTCAGCGATGATTTCAGCGTGTTCAACACCTACCGCGATTCGGTCAACTGGCAGAACGACCTGACGCTGAACGAGCGCAACAGCCTGATCGTCGGTGGCGACTGGTACGAAGACCGCTTCCACGGTTCCACCGCGTTTACCGAAGACAGTCGCTGGAACCGTGCCGCTTTCGTGCAGCATCGCTTTCATGCTCAATGGTTTTCCACCGAACTGGGCCTGCGCCGCGACCAGAACCAGCAGTTCGGCGGTCAGAACAGCTGGAGCGGCACCCTGACAGTGCCGATCAACCGTGACAATGACGTGTTGTTCAGCTACAGCGAAGGCTTGCGCGCGCCAACCTTCAACGATCTCTATTACCCCGACACGCAGTACAGCAACCCCAACCTGCAGCCTGAGACGTCAAAAAGCTACGAGGTGCAATGGCGCAGCCAACTGGCGCAGAGCACGCGCCTGGAAGCCTCGCTGTACCGCACCGACCTGAGCGATGCGATCATCCTCGACGCAGGCAAGCCGCAGAACGTAGCGTCGGCGCGAATCAATGGTGTTGAAGCGGCGCTCAAACAAGAGTTGTTTGGCTGGCAAGGCAACCTGGGCGTGTCGCTGATCGACCCGCGTGACCGCGACAGCGGCCATACCCTGGCGCGTCGCGCACGGCGCACGTTGAACCTGGACCTGGATCGGCAGTTCGATAAGGTCGGTGTGGGCGCGAGCTGGCAGGCGATCAGCAGCAGTTACGATGACGAAGCCAATCGTAATCGTCTGGGCGGGTATGCGTTGCTGGGGCTGCGCAGCCGTTGGGCGTTGAACCGCGAAGTTTCGGTGTCGCTGAAGGTCGATAACGTGCTGGACACGTCTTATGCGCGGGCGAAGTACAGCTACCTCGAGGGGTATCAGAATTATCGCGAAGCAGGCCGGACGTGGATGCTCGGGGTGACCTGGACACCCGAGATTTGAGTTGTCTGAACCGGCGTCATCGCAGGCAAGCCAGCTCCCACATTTGACATGCATTCCCCTGTGGGAGCTGGCTTGCCTGCGATAGCGATGTCAGAGGTTCAGCGCAATCACCTGACACAACCGCGCCACCGCTTCCAGCATCTGCCCACTGGGCCGCTCCAGGCCCTTGTCCGGTACCAACCGAACGCGCTCGAACAGGGTCGGCCAGACCTTCCAGGCCTCGCGCTGCGCCTGATCGCCTACCAGGATCAGTTGCGGATCACGCTGCAACACTGACTCGATACTGACCTGCGGCGCTGGCAGCTTGAGGTCGTCGAACACATTACGCGCCCCGCACACTTTCAACGCATCACTGATGATCTGCTCACCGCCCACGGTGTACAGCGGCTGGTTCCAGACCTGGTAAAACACGCGCAACGGCTCGGCGCGCTGATAGCGCTGGCGCAGTTCGGCGAGGCGCCGGCGCAGTTGGTCGGCCAACCCCAGGCCGGCGTCGGCTCGGCCCAATTGCTCGGCAATGGACTGGACCTGGCGGGTCAATTGTTCGAGGTTATGGGGTTCGGCAACGTACACCGGGATATTCAGGCGCTGCAACTGCTCGCGCTGGGCCGGGCCGACGCTGCCGGGCCACAGCAGGATCAGGTCGGGCTTGAGGCTGAGCAGACGCTCCATGTCCAACTGGCCGTAACGCCCCACCGACGGCACGTTAACCAGCGCCGCCGGACGGTCGCCGCCATCGAGCATACCGACCACTAAGCCAGCGGCACCCAATTCGACCACGATTTCAGAGAGCGACGGCGCTAGACTGACAACGCGCTCGACCGCCCAGACCTGAGTGCTGAACACCAGCAGCAGCGCCAGCCAGTGGCGTCTCATCCCAGCTGACGCGGAATGCGATAGAGGTAAAACAGCACCGTCGTCGACAGCGCCAGCAAGAACAGCGGCACCGCTTCCAGGCCGACGAACACCGCCAACGCGCCGATCCAGGCCGGTAGCGCAGCCACCAGCAAGGCCGTGCGTCGGCGCGCCGCAAGGGTGATCCAGGCGGCGGGCTCTTCGGCAGTATCGAGGGCTTTGGACGTGGCGATCAGCGCGTGTTTATAGCCATGAAAATAACGCAGGCTGAGAAACATCGAGGCCACGCCGGCGATAAACAACGGCATGGCCAGTACGGGAAGCAAGGGCCCGGCACGGCCGAACACCAGGTTGATCACAAACAATGGGAGCAATGCCAGGGCCAGGTACTGCCACCAGTTGAAGGACAGTCGCCGTTTCACCTGGCCGCGGGTCACGCGCGGTCGACCTCGCCCTGATGCTCGTTGCCCATCATGTGGTCGAGCTTGCTGGCTTTGGTGGCCAGGTACAGTTTGTTATGCGGGTTGTGCCCGGTATGCAGCGGCACGCGCTCGGCCACCGTGATGCCCATTTCGGTCAAGGCTTTGACCTTGCGCGGGTTGTTGGTCATCAGGCGCAGCGACTTCACGCCCAGATGCTCGAGCATCGGCAGGCAGATGGCGTAGTCACGCTGGTCGGCGGCAAAGCCCAGGCGCTCGTTGGCCTCCACGGTGTCGGCACCGCCATCTTGCAATTCATAGGCGCGGATCTTGTTCAGCAGGCCGATGCCACGGCCTTCCTGACGCAAGTACAGCAGCACGCCACGGCCCTCACGGGCGATAGCCTGCAACGCGGCTTCCAATTGCGAACCGCAGTCGCAACGCTGGCTGAACAGCGCGTCGCCGGTCAGGCATTCGGAATGCACGCGGCCCAGCACCGCTGCACCATCAGCGATATCGCCCAGGCTGAGCACAACGTGCTCGCGCCCGGTGGCCTCTTCGAGAAAGCCATGCATGGTGAATGTGGCAAAGGGGGTAGGCAGCTTGGAAGCGGCGACGAAAACGACGGGCACCGTGTGCTCCTGATTTCAGATTTCACAGAGGCAGGCATTGTAACAGCCTGTTCCTACACACGCTTAAGCTGAATTATCGCTGATAAAGATCAATGCGTTCGATTGGCCTTCGGCTTGGTTCTATGCAGGTCAGAACGGATACGGCTGCTTCCAGCGTTGAAAAATCGGTTTCAACTCGCCGGTTTTCACCAGCACGCCCATGCGCTGGTCATACAAGGTCCTCAGTATCTGCCCACGTTCGTTATCGGCAAAGCCTATGTAGAGCGGCAATTGCGCGAGGTGGGTGAGTGTGAACCGCGACGGATCAGCGGCCTGACTGAGCACATACTCGGCTTCGGTGCGCGACTCGATGTAGAAGTCTGCATGGCCATGCTGCAGCATCGAGAGGATACCGTCGCGGCGCTGGACCTGGTTGAAGCGACGCACGTTCGGCAGGTATTTCTCGTATTTGTAGCCACGCACCCAGGCCAGGCGGTAATCGCCGAGCGTCGCCAGGCTCGGCGCGGGTATCGTTACCAGGCCAAGGGCGTAGATATGATCGGAGTCAAAGTGCCAGCGCGGATAAAGCACGTGCTCAGCTTCGTCGCGGTAGGAACCGACCCAACCGTCAACCTCGCCGCGCTGGGCCAAGCCGACCGAGCGGGTATAGGGTGCGCTGCGGATTTGCAGGGCGACGCCGGCCGGTTCGAAAACCCGACGTAACACGTCCCAGGCCAGGCCGCTGCCATCATTGTTTGTGTAGTCGCTCCACTCTTCGCTGGCCAATATGATCTTGCCGGGCACTGGGGCTTCGTGCGCCTGAAGCACAGTGGAAAAGACACACAGCATGATCGGCAGCCAGCGGCGCACACTCATTGTGAGGGGCTTCCTACGTGGAGATATTCATATGAAGGTTAGCGCAGGACGCCAGCTACGGCAGCTCGCGAAAATGCTGATAGCCGCGCACGACCGGTGTAATGTCTTGGCCATGCGCGTCGAGCAGTGTCACGCCCTGCCCCGCTTCGACCCGACCGATCACATGAACCGGCCAGCCGCCGGCCCGCAACGATGCCAGTTCGGCCGGCGGCAAGGTGAACAGCAGCACATAGTCATCGCCGCCACTCAATGCGGCTACGTGAGCCTCGTCGCGATCGACAAACGCCAGCAACGCCGCAGACAACGGCAAGGTGTCGCGTTCGATCAACAGGCTGACAGCCGATGCCCTGGCGATATGCCCGCAATCGGCCAGCAGCCCGTCGGAGATATCCATGGCCGAAGTCGCTTTACCCCGCAGCGCCAGCCCCAAGGCCAGCTGCGGTTGCGGTGACCAGTAGTGGGCGAGCAGCGGTTCGGCGATGGCCGCTTGCGCGCTGCGCTGGCCCAATACCAGCGGCAAGGCACCGGCCGCGTTGCCCAATTCGCCACCGACACACAGCAAATCACCTGGTCGTGCACCGCCGCGTGTCAAGGCCAGCCCGGCCGGCACGCGACCGAATACGGTCAAGGTCAGGCTCAGCGGCCCGCGCGTGGTATCGCCGCCCACCAGGCCCACGCCGCAGCGTAGTGCCATGGCGTTCAAACCTTGGGCATAGCGTTGCAACCAGTCGGCTTCGACGGCCGGCGTGGTCAGGGCAAGGGTAAACGCGAGGGGGTGGGCGCCCATGGCGGCCAGGTCGCTCACCGCCACGGCCAGCGAGCGCTGGCCGAGCAGGAACGGGTCACACGGGTCGGCAAAATGTACGCCGGCCACTAACGTGTCAGTGGAGACTGCCAGTTGCTCCCCGGCGGGGAGCGCCAGCAAGGCGCAGTCGTCGCCGATCCCCAGGGCAATGCCTTCGCCGCCTTGCGCGCAGGGCGCGGCGGCGAAATAGTTGCGGATCAGCTCGAACTCACCCATCGAGGACTCAAGCGCGACTTAGCGCTTGTGTTCCTTCACTTCGGCTTCACGCAGGCGCGGGGCCAGCTTGTCGAGCACGCCATTGACGAACTTGTGGCCGTCGGTCGAACCGTAGACTTTCGCCAGTTCGATGCCTTCGTTGATCACCACGCGATACGGTACGTCGACGCGCTTGAGCAGTTCCCAGGTGGACAGGCGCAGAACGGCCAGTTCAACCGGGTCCAGCTCCTCGAGGGTCAGGTCCAGGCAGGGTGCCAAAGCCTTGTCGATCTCATCCAGGTTGGCCGGCACACCGTGCAGGATGTCGTGGAAGTAGCTCTGGTCGGCGAAGGTGAAATCGTTATCGACGCGAAATTGCGCTTCGATTTCGTTCAGCGCAGTGCCGGCCATGTGGCGCTGGTACAGCGCCTGGGTCGCCAGCTGGCGCGCCGCACGACGCTTTTCGTTTTTCGAAGGCTTGCCGGCGTCGGCTGGACGCTCGTCGCGCGGGTTGAAACGATCGCTCTCGTCGGAAATCACTTGGCCTCCAACTGCGACAGCAGGCTGACCATTTCCAGGGCGGACAGGGCAGCTTCAGCGCCTTTGTTACCGGCCTTGGTGCCGGAACGTTCGATGGCTTGCTCGATGGAATCAACGGTCAGCACGCCGAAAGCGACGGGCACGCCAAACTCCATGGACACCTGGGCCAGGCCCTTGGTGCATTCGCCGGCCACGTATTCGAAGTGCGGGGTACCGCCACGAATGACCGCGCCCAGGGCGATGATTGCCGCGTATTCACCCTGCTGGGCAACTTTTTGCGCAACCAGTGGAATTTCGAAGGCGCCAGGGGCACGGATAAGGGTGATGTCGCTCTCGCTCACACCGTGGCGAACCAGGGCGTCAACGGCACCGCTTACCAGGCTTTCAACCACGAAGCTGTTGAAGCGGCCAACCACCAGGGCATAGCGGCCTTTGGGGGCGATGAAGGTACCTTCGATGGTCTTCAGGGTCATTCGACAAATCTCTTAAAGAGCCGGGACGCGAAAAGTGCGTCCCTCAGTGATGATTTAACCGCGAACAAGGGGCAAAAATCGCCAGCCTTTATTCGGAGGGCACGTATTCTACAACTTCCAGGTCGAATCCGGATATCGCATTAAATTTCATCGGTGCGCTCATCAGGCGCATTTTGCGTACACCGAGGTCGCGCAGGATCTGCGAACCGGCACCGACGATGCTGTAGGTGGTCGGTTTTTTCACCGGCACGTGGTCGGCTGTTTCACGGATATGCGCCAGCAGTACATCACCATCCAGCGGGTGGCCAAGCAACAGCACCACGCCACTGCCCGCCTCGGAAACCGCGGCCATGGCCGCGCGCAGGCTCCAGCGCCCGGGTTGCTTGACCATCAACAGGTCGCGTAGCGGGTCCATGTTGTGCACGCGCACCAGGGTCGGCTCTTCGGCGCAGATGGTGCCCAGGGTCAGGGCCATGTGCACATCGCCTTCCACCGAATCACGGTAGGTCACCAGATTGAATTGGCCCAGTTCGCTGTCCAGCGGCTGCTCGGCAATCCGCTGAACGGTACGTTCGTGGATCATGCGGTAGTGGATCAGGTCGGCAATGGTGCCGATCTTGAGGTTGTGTTCGGCGGCAAAGGCTTCGAGCTCACTGCGACGGGCCATGGTGCCGTCGTCGTTCATCACCTCGCAGATCACTCCGCTGGGCTCGAACCCGGCCATGCGCGCCAGATCGCACGCGGCTTCGGTGTGACCGGCACGCGCCAGGGTGCCGCCCGGCTGGGCCATCAAAGGGAAGATGTGGCCCGGGCTGACGATGTCTTCAGCCTTGGCGTCTTTCGCAGCGGCGGCCTGCACGGTGCGGGCGCGGTCAGCGGCGGAAATGCCGGTGGTGACGCCGGTGGTGGCTTCAATCGATACGGTGAACTTGGTACCAAACCCCGAGCCATTGCGCGGCGCCATCAGCGGCAGCTTGAGCAATTCGCAGCGTTCACGGCTCATGGGCATGCAGATCAGCCCACGGGCGTGCTTGGCCATGAAGTTGATGTGCTCGGGCTTGCACGCCTCGGCGGCCATGATGATGTCGCCTTCATTCTCGCGATCTTCGTCATCCATCAGGATGACCATCTTGCCTTGGCGGATGTCTTCAACCAGTTCTTCGATGCTATTGAGCGCCACGCGGCACCCCCTTGGTCAGGATTTCAGGTAGCCGTTAGCGGCCAGAAAACTTTCGGTGATGTTGCCTGATGCAGGCTCTGCGGCCTTTTCGCCCATCAACAGGCGCTCCAGGTAACGGGCAAGCAAGTCCACTTCCAGGTTCACCCGCCGGCCTGGCTGGTAGGAGGCCATGATGGTTTCGCTGAGGGTGTGGGGAATGATGGTCAGTTCGAATTCGGCGCCATTGACGGCGTTCACGGTCAGGCTGGTGCCGTCGACGGTGATCGAGCCTTTATGGGCGATGTACTTGGCCAGCTCTTTCGGCGCACGGATACGAAATTCCACCGCGCGTGCGTTTTCGCTACGGGCCACCACTTCGCCAACGCCGTCGACATGGCCGCTGACCAGGTGGCCGCCCAGGCGCGTGGTCGGCGTCAGGGCTTTTTCCAGGTTGACCGGGCTGCCGGCCGCAAGATCGCTCATTGCAGTGCAGTCCAGGGTCTCGCGGCTGACATCGGCGGCAAAGCCATTACCCGGCAGCTCGACGACGGTCAGGCACACACCGCTGACGGCGATGCTGTCGCCCAGCTTGACGTCGCCCAGGTCGAGCTTGCCGGTTTCAACCAGCAGGCGAATGTCGCCGCCTTTGGGGGTCATTGCACGGATGCTGCCGATGGACTCGATAATACCGGTGAACATGTCGTTCTCCTGAAAGCGGGGGGCTGACGCTCAAGCGCAGGCCGGGAATTATACGCACGCTGGCGCAAGCGGGACGGCGGTGACTCGCCAGTCGTCGCCCACAGCGCGCATGTCAGTGATCTTGAGTTGGGGAGCATCGGCCAGCTTCTCAAGCGGCCAGTCCAGCAAAGGCCGGGCAGCGGAGCCGAGGAACTTGCCGGCGACAAAAATCACGTACTCGTCGACCAGCCCTTGCTGGGCAAACGCGCCCGCCAGGCTCGGGCCGGCTTCCACCAGCACTTCGTTGACGCCACGGTTGGCAAGCGCCACCAGTGCCGAACGCAGGTCGACCTGGCCCTCCACACCCGGTACCACCAGGCACTCGGGGCCCCGGGGGAACTGGTTTTCCGCGGTCACGCACGTGATGACCAACGCCGGGCCCGCCTTGAAGAACGGCGCATCGAGCGGCACCCGCAGACGGCCGTCGATCAACACACGCAGCGGCGGGCGCGACATGGCCAGGGCGGTGGTCTCTGCATCCAGGCCCAGCTCGGCGGCGCGCACCGTCAGGCGGGCACCGTCGGCCAGCACCGTATCGGCACCGGTCAGCACCACGCTCGCTTCGGCGCGCAGGCGCTGCACGGCGGCACGCGCGGCGGGGCCGGTGATCCATTGGCTTTCGCCGCTGGCCATCGCGGTGCGCCCGTCCAGGCTCATCGCCAACTTGACCCGCACAAACGGCAGGCCGTGTTCCATCCGCTTGAGAAAGCCTGGGTTCAGCGCACGCGCTTGAGCTTCCAGTACGCCGCTGCGAACCTCGATGCCGGCCTGGGCCAAGCGCTGCATGCCGCGCCCGGCCACTTCCGGGTTGGGGTCCTGCATGCCTGCCACCACACGCGCCACACCGGCTGTCACCAGCGCATCGGCGCACGGCGGCGTACGGCCATGGTGGCTGCAGGGCTCGAGGGTGACGTAGACCGTCGCGCCACGGGCCTTGTCACCGGCGGCGCGCAAGGCGTTGGGTTCGGCATGGGGCTCGCCGGTGCGCTCATGCCAGCCTTCGCCGACAATCTGCCCGTCACGCACAATCACGCAGCCCACCCGTGGGTTGGGGTGAGTGGTGTACAGGCCCTTGCGCGCCAATTCGAGGGCGCGGGCCATGTAATGGGCGTCGAGAATTGCCTGTTCAGAGGTCATTGTTTGGAGGGCTCACGGGCCAGGCGGTCGATCTCTTCGCGGAACTCATTGAGGTCCTGGAAGCGTCGATACACCGAGGCGAAACGGATATAGGCGACTTCGTCGAGCTTTTGCAGCTCGCCCATCACCAGCTCTCCCACCACCAGGCTCTTGACCTCGCGCTCGCCGGTCGCGCGCAGCTTGTGCTTGATATGCGCCAGCGCCGCCTCCAGCCGCTCGACACTCACCGGGCGTTTTTCCAGGGCGCGCTGCATACCGGCGCGCAGTTTGTCTTCGTCGAAAGGCTGGCGGCTGCCGTCGGACTTGATCAGACGTGGCAATACCAGTTCGGCGGTTTCGAAGGTGGTGAAACGTTCACCGCAGCCAGAGGCCAGGCATTCGCGCCGGCGACGCACTTGATCGCCCTCGGCGACCAGACGCGAGTCAATGACCTTGGTGTCGTTGGCACCGCAGAAGGGACAGTGCATGGTTGGCAGGCAACAAATAAAGGGAGGGCCATGGTAGCGCATCCCCGTCGCAAGACAAGCCATAGCCTTTACGGTATATAGGCAGGCTTATATGTTTCTATTTTTTAAGCCACGGATTTTGCCCTCTCTGGAGCCGTACATGCAGTTACGACCACTTGCTCTCCTCGCCCTGTTCAGTTTTCTGGTCGCCTGCAGCAGCGAAGCCCCCAAGCCGGCCGCGCCTCAGCCAACACCCGCACAAGAGAAAAAAGTCCCCGGCATCGAAGACCTCGGCCCCCTGCCCGCCTACCAGCGTGAAATCAGCGGCAACCTGACCAACGTGCCGGCCGGCGCCGAAGTCGAGTTGGCGCTGCTGGTGATCGACGAGCGCTCGCGCCCGCAGCAGTTGCTCGCCAGCAGCGTGCTGACCGGCAATGGCAAGCCCCTGGCCTTTCGCCTGCGCTTCAACCCCGAAGCGTTCCCGGCCGGTGCACGGGTTGAATTGCGCGGTCGCGCCAGCCAGTCCGGCCAGTTGATCCTGCACCTGCCCGCCGTGCGCATCACCCAGGCGATCACCCAGACCACCGGCCCCCTGCAACTCGTCAAGGCGCCATGACGCCACCGCTGCACCTGCAACGCGCCCTGAGTGAACTGATCGGCGACGCACACTTGTTGCCCTGCCCGCTGCCGGGCACCGAGCTGTCGTTGTGGTTGCTCGACGCCGACAACATGGACCGTGCCTTCAGCCAGGAAGAAACCCGGCGCATCCTGCATGAGCCGCCCTACTGGAGCTTCTGCTGGGCCAGCGGCCTGGCACTGGCGCGCTATCTGGCGGCGAACCCCGAATGGGTGGCGGGCAAGCGCGTGCTGGATTTCGGCGCCGGCTCCGGCGTGGCCGCGATTGCGGCCGCCAAGGCCGGGGCATTGGAGGTGGTGGCGTGCGACCTTGATCCGCTGGCGCTGGCGGCTTGCCGGGCGAATGCCGAGCTCAATGAGGTGGCACTGAGTTATTCAACCGATTTCTTTGCAGAGGCTGATCGTTTCGACCTGATTCTGGTGGCCGACGTGCTTTACGATCGCGCCAACCTGCCGCTGCTGGATCAGTTCCTGACCCGTGGCCGCGAAGCGCTGGTGGCGGACTCGCGGGTGCGCGATTTCCAGCATCCGGATTATCGGCGGCTGGACATCCTCGAGGCGCTGACCCTGCCGGACCTGGCCGAGCCGTGGGAGTTTCGCAAGGTGAGCCTGTACCATTCGCGGCGCCCTTAAGGCCATCACGGGCAAGCCCGCTCCCACAGGGGAATGCAGTACAAAATCGGCGAACGGGTTCGTCTGCCAAAGCGGTCTCGAGTCCACGATGCTTTCGGCCAACCGCGCCAGCCCTTATAGTTGCCCCCATTCCCGCTTTATTCGAGACGCCTCATGAGTGAGCCCACGCCGTACATCTTCGACGTCACCACCGCCAACTTCGAGCAGGCGGTGATTCAGAACTCTTTCGAAAAACCTGTGCTGGTGGACTTCTGGGCCGAGTGGTGTGCGCCGTGCAAGGCGCTGATGCCGATGCTGGCGCAGATTGCCGAGAGCTATCGCGGTGAGTTGCTGCTGGCCAAGGTCGATTGCGAAGCCGAGCAGGACATCGTTGCGCGTTTCGGTATTCAGAGCCTGCCGACGGTGGTGCTGTTCAAGGACGGTCAGCCGGTGGATGGGTTTGCCGGGGCGCAGCCGGAGTCGGCGGTGCGGGCGATGCTCGAGCCCCATGTGCAGATGCCGCCACCGGCTGCGGCCGATCCACTGGAGCAGGCACAAGCGCTGTTTGCCGAGGGCCGCATCAGCGATGCCGAAGCCCTGCTGGTAGCGCTGCTGGGCGAAGACAACACCAACGCCGCCGCGCTGATCCTGTACGCGCGTTGCCTGGCCGAGCGCGGTGAACTGGATGAAGCCCAAACCGTGCTGGACGCCGTAAAAGGCGACGACCACAAGGCCGCTCTCGCCGGAGCCAAGGCGCAAATCACCTTCCTGCGCCAGGCTGCCGACCTGCCGGACGCCGCCGACCTGAAAAGCCGCCTGGCGCAGAACCCGCAGGATGACGAAGCGGCCTATCAGTTGAGCATTCAACAACTGGCGCGCCAGCAATACGACGCCGCGCTGGAAGGCCTGCTCAAGCTGTTTATCCGCAATCGCAGCTACAGCGAAGGCTTGCCACACAAGACCTTGCTGCAGGTGTTCGAACTGCTGGGCAACGATCACCCACTGGTCACGGTGTACCGCCGCAAATTGTTCGCCGCGCTGTACTAACCCTTGCCCTGTAGGAGCGAGCTTGCTCGCGAAGGCCGTCAACGATAACGCGGGCTTCCTGAATGAACGCGGTGCCTATGCGTTTTTCGCGAGCGAGCTCGCTCCTACGAAGCGTCGATCCAGGTGTACAGCGGCGTGTCTGCGCCGCTGGTCACTTTCACTTTGGCGCTGTGGCGCAGGCGCACCAGCAGGCGCTTGCCCGCGGCGGCATCGCCGGCCAACCCTTCCAGTTGATCGAGCAATTCCAGGCCGCTGAGCTGCCCGGCGTTGCGTAACAGATCCTGGGCGTTCTGCCACAGATCCTCACTTTGCCTGACCGGTACCGCCGTCGACTCGGCCGGCACCGGGGCGGCCTGCAATTGTGCGCCCAGTCGCGCCCAATCGCCGTCGTCCAGTTCCAGGGTCAAGTCCACCGGCAGGTCGCCGACGGTTCCACGAATTCGCAACATCGTCCTTACTCCCGCATTTTTTCTGACGGACATGCTCCCATGCAGCTTGCGCAACGCCAAGCGGACGGTCAAACTCTCGGCACTATTGTTATAAGATCACATAACAAAACTTTCATCTGTGGAGTCCTGTCATGCGCCGTCTGCTGCTTGCTTTGCCGTTTGCCCTGCTGCCTCTGGCTGTCGCTCATGCCCATGAAGATCACGACCATGAGCATGGCAGCCTCGGCGCTCACGAACACGGTGTGGGCCGTCTCAATGCAGTGCTGGACGGCCAGAGCCTGGAGCTTGAGCTGGACAGCCCGGCGATGAACCTGGTGGGTTTCGAACATGTCGCGACCAGTGCCGCCGACAAAGCCAAAGTCGCCGCCGCGCGCAAACAGCTGGAAAGTCCGCTGGCACTGTTCAACGTGCCCAAGGCCGCCGGTTGCGTCGTCAGCGCGCAGGCACTCAACAGCCCGCTGTTCGGCGACAAGCCCGAGGCCGATCATGATGGCGACAATGGCGACAATGGCGATGATGGCGATGACAATGACCATGCCACCGACGGCAAAGGCGCTGCCGCCCATGAGCATCATCATGACCACAGCGACATCCATGCCCACTACCAGTTCACCTGCGCCAAGCCAG
The DNA here is from genome assembly GCF_005233615.1 of Pseudomonas sp. CFBP13528. NCBI lineage: Bacteria > Pseudomonadati > Pseudomonadota > Gammaproteobacteria > Pseudomonadales > Pseudomonadaceae > Pseudomonas > Pseudomonas sp. CFBP13528. The sequence continues at coordinate 60,437 of NZ_QGAJ01000019.1, read as the reverse complement.
AGGCACTGAGCAACCTGGACCTGAGCCAAGTGTTCAAGACCTTCCCCGCCACCCGGAAAATTCAGGTACAACTGATCGGCCCGAGCGGCCAGCAAGGTGCTGACGCGACCGCCACTGCAGCCACCCTGAAGTTCTGAGTTGACATGACCGACGCATTGATCGAACTGTCCGACCTGGGCTTCAACTGGCCCGGTCACCCCCAGTTGCTGGACATCCCCGCGTTTCGCCTGGAGCCGGGGCAAACCCTGTTCTTCAAGGGCCCGAGCGGCAGTGGCAAAACCACCTTGCTCGGGCTGCTTGGCGGCGTGCAGAAACCCAGCCGAGGCAGTATCCGCCTGCTCGGCCAGGAGCTGACCGAACTGTCTGCCGGTGCCCGTGACCGTTTTCGCGTGGACCACACCGGCTACATCTTCCAGCAGTTCAACCTGCTGCCGTTTTTGTCGGTGCGCGAAAACGTCGAGCTGCCTTGCCATTTCTCCAAACTGCGGGCACAGCGCGCGGCCCAGCGCCACGGCAGTGTCGACCAGGCCGCAGCGACCTTGCTTGCGCACCTGGGTTTGAACGACCCGGACTTGCTCGAGCGCCGCGCCGATTCGCTGTCCATCGGCCAGCAACAACGGGTGGCCGCCGCCCGTGCGCTGATCGGTCAGCCGGAACTGGTGATCGCCGACGAGCCCACCTCGGCTCTGGACTACGACGCCCGCGAGGCATTCATCCAGCTGCTGTTCGCCGAATGCCGCGAAGCGGGTGCCAGCCTGTTGTTTGTCAGCCACGACCAAAGCCTGGCCCCGCTGTTCGACCGCAACCTGTCGCTGGCCGAACTCAATCGCGCCGCCACGCCCGCAGAGGTTTGAGATGTATCTGTTTCGTCTGGCCATGGCCAGCCTGGCTAACCGCCGCTTTACCGCCATCCTCACCGCCTTCGCCATCGCGCTTTCCGTCTGCTTGTTGCTGGCGGTGGAGCGCGTGCGTGTTGAAGCGCGCAACAGCTTCGCCAGCACCATCAGCGGCACCGACCTGATCGTCGGGGCGCGCTCGGGCTCGGTGAACCTGCTGCTGTACTCGGTGTTTCGCATCGGCAACGCCACCAATAACATCCGCTGGGACAGCTACGAGCACTTCGCCGCCAACCCCCAGGTGAAATGGGCGATTCCGATTTCCCTGGGCGATTCCCATCGCGGTTACCGCGTGATGGGTACCAACGAGTCCTACTTCGAGCATTACCAGTACGGTCGCAAACAGAACCTCGAACTGGCCAGCGGCCGCGCCTTTGCCACCGACCCGTTCGAAGTGGTGCTTGGCGCCGAGGTCGCCGACGCCCTGCACTACAAGCTCGGCGACAAGCTGGTGCTGGCCCACGGCGTGGCGGTGGTCAGCCTGGTCAAGCACGATGACAAGCCCTTCACCGTGGTCGGCATCCTCAAACGTACCGGCACGCCGGTGGACCGCACGCTGCATATCAGCCTCGGCGGCATGGAAGCGATCCACATCGACTGGCACAACGGTGTCCCGGCCCAGGGCAAAGGCCGTATCAGCGCCGATCAGGCGCGCAATATGGACCTGACCCCGCAAGCCATCACCGCGTTCATGCTCGGTTTGAACAACAAGATTTCCACCTTCGCCCTGCAACGGGAAATCAATGAATTCCGTGGCGAACCGATGCTGGCGATTCTGCCGGGCGTGGCATTGCAAGAGCTGTGGAGCATGATGGGCACGGCCGAAAAAGCCTTGTTCGTGATCTCGTTGTTCGTGGTGCTGACCGGTTTGATCGGCATGCTCACAGCGATTCTCACCAGCCTCAACGAACGCCGCCGGGAGATGGCGATCCTGCGCTCGGTGGGCGCACGGCCTTGGCATATCGCAACACTTTTGATCTTCGAGGCCTTCGCGCTGGCGCTGTCCGGCGTGGTGGCAGGTCTTGGTTTGCTGTACCTGTGCATCGGCGCATCGCGCGGTTATTTGCAGGCCAACTACGGGCTGGACCTGCCGATGGCATGGCCGAGCGAATATGAATGGACGTTGCTCGCCGGTATCCTGGCGGCGGCGCTGTTGATGGGCAGCGTGCCTGCATGGCGTGCCTATCGCCAGTCGTTGGCCGATGGGCTGTCGATTAGGCTGTAGAACTGCAGCTGCAGGTTTTTAGCTGCAAGCTGCAAGCTGCAAGCTGCAAGCTGCAAGCTGCAAGCAAATCGGCTTTTACTTGCAGCTTGTAGCTTGCCGCTTGCAGCTACCCACTAAGGAGTCTTCATGCATCGTGCCCTGTTTGCCCTGTTGCTGCTGGTGGCCGTACCTGCCTGGGCCGAGGAGCAGCCCCGGGATTTGTCCTGGCAGGAAATGATCCCGCCGGATGCGCCACCGGAAGTGCCCAATATGAAACCGCTGCACGACCTGTCGAACATGGCCGATGCCTTGTCCGTCGAGGCCGCGCCCGCCGCCAAACAGGACTTGCCCAACGCGCCGGTGGTGCAGAGCCTCGACGGCCGGCACATTCGTTTGCCGGGGTACATCGTGCCGCTGGAGGTGAGCGAAGAGGGCCGCACCACCGAGTTCCTGCTGGTGCCGTATTTCGGCGCGTGCATCCATGTGCCGCCGCCGCCGTCGAACCAGATCGTGCACGTGAAAAGCGAAGTCGGCGTGAAACTCGATGAGCTGTACCAGCCGTACTGGATCGAAGGCGCGATGCAGGTCAAGCCGTCGTCCAGCGAATTGGCCGACGCCGGTTACCAGATGGACGCCCAGAAGATTTACATGTACGAGCTGGAGGAATAATCCCTCCCCTCCCACAGTTTTTTGCGGCGTGGTTAGCCTTTCATTGAGCTGAGTCAAAAGATCGAGCGGAACGATCTTTACCATTGGACGTACAACTTTTAACGTCCTTCTGGAGCTCCCATGAACAAGTCTCTGCTCGGCGCGTCCCTCTTCGCGCTCGCCCTCGTCGTCCCTGTCGCCCACGCCCACCAGGCGGGCGACATTCTGGTTCGCGCCGGTGCAATCACCGTGAACCCGAAGGCCGACAGCAGCAGCGTCAAGGTTGACCAGGGCCCATTGGCCGGCGCCAACCTGGGCGGCAAGGCGACCATGAGCAGCGACACCCAACTGGGCTTGAACTTCGCCTACATGATCACCGATCACGTCGGTATCGAACTGTTGGCCGCCACGCCGTTCGAGCACGATGTCAAGATCAAGAACACCGCCCTCGGCGCCGCCAACGGCAAGCTCGGCACGCTGAAACACTTGCCGCCGACCTTGAGCGTCGTGTACTACCCGCTGGACCACCAATCGGCGTTCCAACCGTATGTGGGCGCCGGTATCAACTACACCTGGATCTATGACGAACACGTCGGCAGCCGCGCCGAGCAAGCCGGTTTCAGCAACTTCAAGGCCGAAAACTCCTGGGGCTGGGCCGCGCAGATCGGCGCCGACTACATGATCAACGACAAATGGATGATCAACGCCCAGGCGCGCTACATCGACATCAGCACCAAGGCGACTGTGGATAACAACGCGTTGGGCCAGGGCACTCGGGCCAAGGTCAATGTGGATGTCGACCCGATGGTCTACATGGTGGGTATCGGCTACAAGTTCTAAATAACACGGCATAACAATGTGGGAGGGGGCTTGCCCCCGATAGCAGAGTGTCAGTCAAAGACTTATTGACTGGTCCACCGCTATCGGGGGCAAGCCCCCTCCCACATTTGGTTTTGCAGTGTGTCAGGTGTGGCGGTAGAACCGGTCGAGCAACGCCGGCAACCCCGCCCGCCATGCCCGTGGCTTGATGCCAAAGGTATGCAGGATTTTCTTGCAGGCCAGCACCGCGTGCTGGGGTTCATCCGCCGCATCCGGCCGCGCTGCGTGAGCCTGGGCGGTCGGTGACTCGATGGCCAGGGGGTGGAAGTTGCGCGCTTCGGTGAGGATCGCCTGGCCCAGCGCCAGCGGCGTGGTCGCCTCGTGACCGGCGTAGTGATAGGTGCCCCACAGCGGTGCCGCGCAATCGAGTTGCTTGAGCACGGAAATGATCACCCGCGCCGCATCGTCCACCGGCGTCGGGTTGCCACGACGGTCGTCGGCCATCAACAACTCATCCGGCTGTTCGGCCCGGGCCAGGAAGCGCCCGAGGGTGCCGTCGACGCTGTCATCGAGCAGCCAGCCGAACCGCAGCAGCACATGCTGCGGGCAGGTGGCGCGTACGCTCTGCTCGATACGCCACAACGCCTGGCCGCGCAGGCCCAGGGGCACCGGCTCGTCTTTTTCGCTGTAGGCGGTGGCGCGTGAACCATCGAACACGCGGTAGCTGGACGGTTGCACCAGGGTAATGCTGTGGTGCTGGCACAGTTCGGCCAGGCGTTCGATGGCAAACTCCTGGGAAGCCAGGCGGGTTTCGCTGACGGCTTCGGCCTGGAACCAGTCGAAATAGTAGGCGAGGTTGATCAAGGCGTCGGGACGGGTGTCGTCGAGCAATTGGGTGAGACTCGCGGCATCCCAGCCGTCTTGGGGCGGTTTGGGGGCGAGGAAACCGATGTCTTCCTCTGCACCGAGGCGAATCAGCGCCTGCCCGAGGGCATTCCCGCCGCCCAGTAACATAAGGCGCATTCGCATAGATTGAGCAGGCCCGGTCTGTTTGGAACGATGGTTGTTGTCGGCAGGCGCGTGAGCCTTGCCGTAGGTTTATTCCAGAATCGTTGCATTTTGCGGGTTTGTAGCGCAACCGTCACGGACAAAGTAGGTGTTTGCAACTTGTTGGAGCGGCCGGCATCAATCACTACATGAACCTTCCCGACTCAACAGACAAGGCACTGGACGGCTTCCACCCCGCCGTCAGCACTTGGTTTCGCAGCACCTTTCCCTCGGTGACCGACGCGCAGGCCCAGGCGTGGCCGCTGATCCGTCAGCGCCGTTCGACGCTGATCGCCGCGCCGACCGGTTCGGGCAAGACCCTGACCGCCTTTCTGGCGGTGCTGGACGACCTGGTCCACCAGGGTCTGGCCAACGGCGGCCAACTGCCCGATGAAACCCTGGTGGTCTACATTTCGCCGCTCAAGGCGCTGTCCAACGATATTCAACTCAACCTGCAAAACCCGCTGGCCGGCATCACCGAGCATCTTGAACAATCGGGCCTGCCGCCGTTGGTGATCCGCACCGCGGTGCGCACCGGCGACACCCCGCAAAAAGACCGTGCACAGATGCGCAAGCGCGCGCCGCATATCCTGGTCACCACCCCGGAATCGCTGTATGTGTTGCTCGGCTCGGACTCGGGCAGGCAGATGCTCGCCAGCACGCGCACGGTGATCGTCGATGAAATCCACGCGATAGCCGCCGGCAAGCGCGGCAGCCACCTGGCGTTAAGCCTGGAGCGCCTGCAAGCCTTGTGCGCCGAGCCGCTGACGCGCATCGGCCTGTCGGCCACGCAAAAGCCCATCGACGCGGTGTCGCGGTTTTTGGTCGGTACCGGCCGCGACTGCGCCATTGTCGACATCGGCCACGCCCGCCCGCGCGACCTGGCTATCGAAGTGCCGCCGGTGCCGCTCTCGGCGGTGATGGCCAATGACGTGTGGGAACTGGTGTACGACCGTCTCGCCGAGTTGGCGCGCGAGCATCGCACCACGCTGATATTCGTGAACACCCGGCGCCTGGCCGAACGCTTGGCGCGCCACCTGAGCGAGCGCCTGGGCAAGACGGCGGTGGCCGCCCACCATGGCAGCCTGGCCAAGGAAATGCGCCTGGACGCCGAGCAACGCCTCAAGGCCGGTGCGCTGCAAGTGCTGATCGCGACCGCGTCACTGGAGCTGGGGATTGATATCGGCGATGTGGACCTGGTCTGCCAGATCGGCTCGCCCGGTTCAATCAACGGGTTTCTGCAACGGGTCGGCCGCTCCGGGCACCAGGTCGGCGGTACGCCCAAGGGCCGCCTGTTTGCCACCACCCGCGACGACTTGATCGAATGCGCAGCCCTCCTCGACTGCGTGCGCCGTGGCGAGCTCGACACCCTGCACATCCCCGTGGCGCCGCTGGACGTGCTGGCCCAGCAGATCATCGCCGAGGTCAGTGCGCGCGAATGGTCGCAAGCGCCCCTGCTGACGCTTATCCGCCGCGCCGCGCCGTATGCCGTGCTGGACGAGCGCCATTACCAGGCGCTGTTGCACATGCTCGCCGACGGCTACAACGGCCGCCAGGGTGTGCGCAGCGCTTACCTGCACCGGGACGCCGTGACGCACACCCTGCGCGGCCGCCGTGGCGCCCGGCTCACGGCCGTGACCAGCGGCGGCACCATCCCCGACAACGCCGACTACGGCGTGCTGCTCGAACCCCAGAGCCTGAACATCGGCAGCGTCAACGAAGACTTCGCGGTGGAGAGCATCGCCGGCGATATTTTCCAGCTCGGCAATACGTCCTACCGCATCCTGCGGGTGGAAGCCGGCAAGGTGCGCGTCGAGGACGCCCACGGTCAGCCGCCGACCATTCCGTTCTGGATGGGCGAAGCGCCGGGGCGCAGCAACGAGTTGTCGGCGGCGGTGGCCCGTTTGCAGGGGCAGTTGGACCACCTGCTCGGCGCCAGCCCGGGTGACCTGCAACCGGCGCAGACGTGGCTCACCGACACCCTCGGCCTGAACCGCGCCAGCGCCGAACAACTGTTGGATTACCTGGCCCGCACGCGCCTGGCCCTCAGTGCCTTGCCGTCGCGGGACACCTTGATCATGGAGCGGTTTTTCGACGCGTCCGGCGGCACCCAGTTGATCATCCACACGCCGTTTGGCAGCCGCATCAACCGCGCCTGGGGCCTGGCCCTGCGCAAGCGCTTTTGCCGCACGTTCAACTTCGAGCTGCAAGCGGCGGCCAGCGAAAATGCGATTGTGCTGTCGCTGTCCACCAGCCACAGCTTCGCGCTGGATGACGTGTGGCGTTACCTCAACAGCAACAGCGCCGAACACCTGCTGATCCAGGCCGTGCTGGATGCGCCGCTGTTCGGCGTGCGCTGGCGCTGGAACGCCGGCGTGGCGCTGGCATTGCCGCGCTACACCGGCGGGCGCAAGGTAGCGCCGCAGATCCAGCGCATGAAAAGCGAAGACCTGATCGCCAGTGTGTTTCCCGACCAGATTGCCTGCCTGGAAAACCTCGCCGGCGAACGCGAAGTGCCCGACCATCCGCTGGTGGAACAAACCCTCGATGACTGCCTGCACGAAGCCATGGACAGCGAGGGCTGGCTGGCCCTGTTGCGGCGCATGGAAGCGGGCGACGTGCGCATGGTCAGCCGTGACCTGCCCGCGCCCTCGCCGATGGCCGCCGAAATTCTCAGCGCGCGCCCCTACACTTTTCTCGATGACGCGCCATTGGAAGAACGCCGCACCCAGGCGGTGCTCAACCGCCGCTGGAGCGACCCGCAGAGTACCGACGACCTCGGCGCACTGGATACCGAAGCGATTGCCGGCGTACGCGAGGAGGCGTGGCCCGCGCCCCAGGGGCCGGATGAAATGCACGAAGCGCTGATGAGCCTGGCTTGTATTGCAGAGCAGGAGGTCACGCCGCAATGGGCCGAATGGTTGCAGACGCTGAACAAGGCCGGACGCGCTTATCCATTGCCCAACGGCCTGTGGGTAGCCGTGGAACGCTTGAGCTGTCTGCAGGCAATCTACCCGCACAACCTGCCGCTGCTGCCAGGTTTCGACGAGCCCTGGACATTCGATGAGGCCTTGGTGGAAGTGCTGCGCGCGCGCCTGGGCGGTTTCGGCCCATTGACGCTGCCCGAGATTGCCGCGCCCCTGGCGTTGCCCCCCGCCACCGTGGCCCAGGGGTTGGCGCGGCTGGAGCAGGAAGGCTACGTGCTGCGCGGGCACTTCAGCCCAGGCTGTAGCGCTGAGCAATGGTGCGAACGGCACCTGCTGGCGCGTATTCATCGCTACACGGTCAAGCGCCTGCGCCGGGAAATCGAACCGGTGGCGCTGCAGGACTTCATGCGTTTTCTGTTCGACTGGCAGCACTTGTCCGACAGCACGCGCGGCCAGGGCAGCGCGGTGTTGCCGCAGATAGTCGCCCAGTTCGAAGGCTACGCCGCCGCCACGTCGGCCTGGGACAGTGACCTGCTCAGTGCGCGTATCAAGGATTACGCCTCGACCTGGCTCGACGACCTGTGCCGCAGCGGCAAGCTGGTGTGGACGCGCCTGAGCCACAAGGCCGGCGCCATTGCCTTGCGCAGCACGCCGATCGTGCTGTTACCGCGCAGCCAGGTGCCGTTGTGGAGCGGGCTGACCGAACAGACCGACAGCACGACGCTGTCGCCCAAGGCGCAGAAAGTCCATTTGGCCCTGCGCGAACAGGGCGCGCTGTTCTTCGATGAACTGGTGCATGAAGCCCATCTGCTGCGCAGCGAGCTGGAAACCGCCTTGCAGGAGTTGGTCGGCGCGGGGTTGGTGAATGCCGACAGCTTCGCCGGGCTGCGCGCCCTGACCACGCCCGCCAGCAAACGCCAGGCGCGCAGCAGCCGGCGTGGACGCGGCGCCTTTATCGGCGGCATGGATGATGCCGGGCGCTGGGCACTGATACGTCGCGCGCCAGGCGAGCCCGGTGCGCATTCGGCCGAGACGCTGGAGCATGTCGCGATGACCCTGCTGCGCCGCTATGGCGTGGTGTTCTGGCGCCTGCTCGAGCGCGAGGCGGACTGGTTGCCGAGCTGGCGGGAATTGCTGCGCACCTACCAGCGCCTGGAAGCGCGGGGCGAGATTCGCGGCGGGCGGTTTGTCAGTGGCTTGGCGGGGGAACAGTTTGCACTGCCGGAGGCGATCCCGTTGCTGCGTGAGGTGCGGCGCCGGCCCCATGACGGCAGCTTGATCGCAGTGTGCGGGGCCGACCCGCTGAACCTTGTCGGCACGCTGCTACCGGGAAGCAAAGTGCCGGCGGTGAGTGGCAATCGGATCGTGTACCGGGATGGCGTGCCGGCGGGGGTGATGGTGGGCGGTAAGCAGCAGGTGTTGCTGGAGGTGGATCAGCAGGCTATTCAGGAGAAATTGCTCAGGCGGTGAGTTTGAGGGCCTCATCGGGGGCAAGCCCCCTCCCACACTGGATGTGTGAACACAGTTCCAATGTGGGAGGGGCTTGCCCCCGATGGCGCCGGTTCAGGCACCACAATCACTCGGCACGCGGCTGCTCGGTCATCTCCACCTCATGCTCCTGCCCCACCCGCTTGGTCAACACAACCTGCTGTGGATAAGTCTGCGCGAAATGCACTTCATCGCAGTTATCCACAAGCTTCTTCAAGCGCTGGTTAAACGCACGACTCACCGCATACTGCCCACCCGACACAGTACGGAACTGCGCTGTCAGCACCACGCCGTTGAGGTCCATCTTGTCGACGCCGAACACCTCCAGCGGCCCTTGCAGGTTGTACTTGAGGAACACGTCGTCGCGAATCGACTGGCCGGCCTCGCGGATCAGTTCCACGGCTTTGTCCACATCGGTGTCGTAGGTGAACTGCACCGAGAAGAACGCGTAAGCGAACTGGCGCGACTGGTTGGTGACCGCCTTGATCTGCCCGAACGGCACCGAATGCACGAAGCCCTTGCCATCGCGCAGGCGCAGGGTGCGGATGGTCAGGCCCTCGACGGTGCCGGCATGGCCGGAGTCGAGCACCACCCAGTCGCCGATCGACAAGGTGTCTTCGATGATGATGAACAGGCCGGTGATCACGTCCTGCACCAGTTGCTGCGAGCCAAAACCGATGGCCAGGCCGACCACACCGGCCCCCGCCAGCAGCGGCGCGACGTTGATGCCCAGGTTGGCCATGGTGGTGATCGCACAGATCACCACGAGGATGATTTTCACCGCGTTGCGCAACAGCGGCAGGATGGTTTTCACACGGGTGCTGGGCTGGCGGCTGGAGCGCTTGTTGACCGGCGGTTTGAGCGCTTCCTGAATCGCTGTATCGAGCACCACCCAGAACAGCCACGTCATCAACAGGATCAGGCCGATGCTGCTGAGGGAATCGCTGATTGCCCGGCCTATTGAGTTGCGCTGGGCAAACTCGAACAACGACACGCCCCAGATACGCCCGAGAATTTCGATAAAGGCGATGGCCATGACGATGCGCAATATCGCGTGCAACAGGCTGAGAAAGCGCTCCTTGTAGGCGCTGCTACGCTGGATCGCCACCTGGCTGCGAGACTTGAACAGGTGTTGCAGCACAGTGCTGAGGAACACCGTGCCGATCAGCAGGATGGTGGTGAACAGGGCACAGCGCAGGGCCTTTTGATTGTCGTCGCCCGCACCGATCAGGTTGATTGCCGATACCAGCACCATCAGCAGAATCGGCCAATACCAGAGCCCGGAAAATACTCGCAATGATTGCTGCAACGCCGGTTGTTTGAGCCGCTGGGCCAGCGGCCGATTGCGGATCAGATGCGCAACCGGACGCCGCAGACGCACTACCAGCACGCCAAAGATCACCGTCGCAAACAGGCCGGTAAACACCGCGATACTGCTGGTGATATTGCCACCGAGCTGACGGGCGATCTGCGGACTGGTCAGCGCATCGCTGAGGGCGGCCAGGAAGCCGATCAGGAACAGCGGCTTGGGACAATAGCCGCAAATTATCCGCACCGCCGGGCGCTTGTGGCCGACGTTGAACATGACGATGACGCACAACAGCATCGAGGTGGAAAAAATGCCGCTACTGGTGGCGTAGGCAAAACACAGCGCCAGCGCCCGGCCCACGGAGGTGGCTAAAAAGTGGCTGACATACAGCGTCAACGGCAGGCAGATAATGGCCGGGAGGGTATAGGGCACCACATACCCGAGCACCGCCAGCAGGCGCGCGCGGCGCTGGAAAAAACCACGCAGGCCCAGGCGCCGCACGATCAGGCGGCCCAACAGCATCAACACGGCAAAGGCACCGATCCACACGGCGGACAGCAACAGGAAATCCCCGGCCACGCTCCATGGCGAGCGCGCCGCCGTCTGGTCGACCAAACGCCCGACTTCATTCGCGGCCCGGTCGGCCCGCAGGCGCCACTCGTCGATGAAATTCTGATTGAGGTCCAGCTTCTGTTGCACATCATCGATGCTGGAACTGATGGCCCCGAGCAGGCCGCCCTCCACCAGCAACTCCGGCTTGGCCGGGGCTTCGGGTTCAGGCGCGGTGGCCGCGGCTTGCAGTGCGCCGTTGCCGCACAACAGCAGCGCGCCGAGCAGTAATGCAGTCTTTAGATTCAGCAAAACACCGGGCTCCTTCAGAGGGTCTGTTAGGAACTGACGGGTTTGAGCCGTGATCGTTCCCCTGATTCGCCCGGCCCCTCTCCCACACCCTGGCTTCTACCGCCCGCTCTACCGCCTGTAGGAATGTGGAAACTTTCGGCCAAAGATCGTAGTCATCCCAAAACGCGGGGCAATCGACCCTGGATCAACGGGAGTAAGCATGGCGGCGATTCACATCGGCATTTCCGGCTGGCGCTATATGCCCTGGCGGGGCGATTTCTACCCCGAAGGCTTGACCCAGAAACGCGAATTGCAGTTTGCGTCACGCGCCGTCAACGCGATCGAAATCAACGGTTCGTTCTACGCGTTGCAAACCCCCAAGCGCTACGCCGAGTGGTATGCCGACACGCCCGAAGGGTTCATGTTCAGCGTCAAGGCCCCGCGCTATATCACCCATATCCTGCGCCTGCGCGATGTGCACAAGCCCATGGCGAACTTCTTCGCGTCCGGGGTGCTGGAGCTCAAAGACAAACTTGGGCCAATCCTCTGGCAGTTCCCGCCCAGCTTCAAGTTCGACCCGCCCCTGTTCGAAGCCTTCCTGGCCGAACTGCCCACCACCACCTTGCAGGCCGCCGCCCTCGCCCATCAGCATGAGCCACGCCTGAACGGCAAAGCGAGCATGAAGGCCTACGGCAAGCAGCCGTTGCGCCATGCGGTGGAAATTCGCCACCAGAGCTTTGCGGTGCCTGAGTTTGTGCAGTTGCTGGACAAGTACGGCGTCGCCCTGGTGGTGGCGGACACTGCTGGCAAGTGGCCGTATGCCGAAGACGTCACCGGCAACTTCCTGTACCTGCGCCTGCATGGCGACAAGCAGTTGTACGCCAGTGGCTATACCGACGAAGCCCTCAAGCGCTGGGGCGACCGCATCGAGCGTTGGCGTCACGGCAAACAGCCTGCGGATGCGCATTTGATCGCCCCGCAGCACAAGCCACGCGCGCGCAAACAGCGCGACGTATTCTGCTTTTTCGATAACGACATCAAGGTGCGTGCGCCTTTCGATGCCCGTCAATTGTTACAGCGTTTCGGTCTGGACAAGCACTTGGCGACAGCGCCGGGGCAATTGCCGGAACCTGGAGTGCTGCCATGACACAGCCGGAGTTGATCCCCATCACACCCACTGCCCCCATTACTCGCTTTACCGTGCTGACGGTGAATATCCACAAGGGTTTCACCGCCTTGAATCGGCGTTTCATCCTGCCCGAGTTGCGTGAAGCGGTGCGCAGCGTTGGCGCCGACATGGTGTTCCTGCAGGAAATCCATGGCACCCACGAACAGCATCCGCAGCGCTACAGCGACTGGCCGAAGATGCCGCAGTACGAGTTTCTCGCCGACAGTATCTGGCCGCAGTTCGCCTACGGGCGCAACGCGGTCTATCCCCATGGCGACCACGGCAATGCGCTGCTGTCGAAATTCCAGATCATCCGTCACGACAACCTCGACATCTCCCAGAGCGGCCATGAGAACCGCGGCCTGCTGCATTGCGTTCTGCGCCTGCCGGGCAGCGGGCAGCAAGTGCATGCGATCTGCATCCACCTGGGCCTGCGTGAAGTGCATCGCCAGCAGCAACTGCGCTTGCTGGAGCAGCGCATCAGCGAGATTCCGGCCGACGCGCCGGTGGTGGTCGCCGGCGATTTCAACGACTGGCGCCAGCGTGCCGACCTGAGCCAAAGCGGCCTTGAGGAAGTCTTCGTGCAGACCCAGGGCAAACCTGCACGCACGTTTCCCGCGCGCCTGCCGTTGTTGGCGCTGGACCGCATCTACGTGCGCAATCTGAAGGTGCATAACCCCCGGGTGCTGACCACACGCCCCTGGTCCCATTTGTCTGACCATGTGCCGCTGTCGGTGGAGATTGAGCTATGAACGTCGCTGTAGAACATATCGCCACCGACCAGCCGCCGGATGATGCCAAGGCGCGTGACCTCGATTACGGCTGGCAGAGCGGCAACCGCATCGAGTTGCTGGAAAATGGCGAGGCCTACTTTCCCAAGGTGTTCGAGGCCATGCGCGCGGCGCAGCGCGAGATTCTGCTGGAGACGTTTATCCTCTTCGAGGACAAGGTCGGCGTTGAGCTCAAAGGCATCCTGATCGAAGCCGCGCAGCGCGGGGTGAAGGTGGTGGCCAGCCTGGATGGCTTTGGTTGCGGCGAACTGAGCCGCGCATTTTTACGCGAGCTGGCCGAGGCCGGGGTGGTGGTGCAGATGTTCGATCCGGCCTCGAAGACGCTGGGTATCCGCACCAACTGGTTCCGTCGCCTGCACCGCAAAATCGTGGTGGTGGATGCCAGCGTGGCGTTCATCGGCGGTATCAACTTTTCCGCCGACCATCTGGGTGACTTCGGCCCTGAAGCCAAGCAGGATTATGCGGTGCAAATCGTTGGCCCGGCGGTGGCCGACCTGCACCACTTCGCCCTGGCGCAAAGTGGTCGCCAGGTGCGCACGCGACGTGGATGGCGGCGGCGCCAGCAACGTCCGACGCCATGGGCAACGTCTGACGAAGACGGCCTGGTACGCCTGATCTATCGCGACAACGTGCAGCATCGCGATGACATCGAAGAAGCCTATATCCACGCGTTGAGCAAAGCCCGTACGCGCGCCGTGATTGCCAACGCGTATTTCTTCCCCGGTTACCGCCTGCTGCGGGAAATCCGCAACGCCGCGCGCCGTGGCGTGCACGTGCAATTGATCATGCAGGGCCAGCCGGATGTGCTGCTCGCCAAGCTGGCGGCGCGCATGCTCTATGACTATCTGCTCAAGGACGGCGTGGTCATTCACGAGTATTGCCAGCGCCCGCTGCACGGCAAGGTGGCCTTGGTGGACGAGGACTGGAGCACTGTCGGTTCAAGCAACCTGGACCCGTTGAGCCTGGCATTGAACCTTGAAGCCAATGTGTTGATCCGCGACCGGGCGTTCAATCAGCAGTTGTACGAAAGCCTGGAAGCGCTCGCCAGGGACCATTGCCAGACCATGCCGGCAAAACGCAAACCGCGCCTGTGGTTGTGGCGCCTGACCGTGGGCTTCCTGGTATTTCATGTGATGCGTCACTTCCCCGCCCTGACCGGCTGGCTGCCGGCACACAAGCCGCGTTTGAAACCTATTGAGAGTCCGGCCCATGACGTCTGAAAAAAGCGGCTCCCGGTTCCAGCGCTGGAAGAAGCCCCTGACCCTTGCGTTCTTCCTGCTGCTGATCGTGCTGTTCACTTTGCTTGCCCGACGCATCGACTGGAGCGAAGTGGTACAGACGTTGAGCGAATTCAAGGTGCGCACCCTGCTGATCGCCGGCGCGCTGACGGTGTGCAGCTTTATTGTGTATGCCTGCTTCGACCTGATCGGCCGCACCTACATTCGCCAGCCTTTGCGCTGGAAGCAAATCTTGCCGGTGGGCATCATCAGCTACGCGTTCAACCTCAACCTGAGCGCGTGGGTGGGCGGCATCGCCATGCGTTATCGGCTGTATTCGCGACTGGGGGTGAGCACCGGCAATATCGCCAAGATCCTGGGGCTGAGCCTGGCAACCAACTGGTTCGGCTATATGGCGTTGGCCGGAGCGGTGTTCAGCAGCGGCCTGGTCACCATGCCGCCGGGCTGGAAAGTCAGCACCACGGCCTTGCAAGGCATCGGTGCGCTGTTGGTGCTGGCGAGCCTGGGCTACCTGGTGGCGTGCCAATTTTCGAAAAAGCGCGCGTGGACGATTCGCGGCATGGAAATCAACCTGCCGTCGCTGCGCATGGCGTGTTTGCAGTTGCTGCTGGGCGCGTTGAACTGGTCGCTGATGGCGGCCGTGATTTTCACGCTGTTGCCGGCGAAACTGGATTATCCGCTGGTGCTGGGGGTGCTGCTGATCAGCGCGATTGCCGGAGTGCTCACGCATATTCCTGCCGGCCTCGGCGTGCTGGAAGCGGTGTTTATCGGGCTGCTGCAGCATGAGGCGTCACGCGGCAGTTTGCTGGCGGGATTGATTGCCTATCGGGCGATCTATTTTATCTGCCCGTTGTTGATCGCGCTGGTGATGTATTTGGGGGTGGAGGCGAAGGCCAAGGCGTTGCGGGTGAAGAAAACACCCGCTTAGCGGGTTAGCGCGATTGAATGATGCTCAGCCGTTCACCCACTACCATCTCAGTGATCCAATCCACCAGGATCGAGGTGTACGCCTGCTGCGACACCGGATCGCTCAATGAGTGGTCGGCGCCGTCGATGATGCGGTGGGTCAGCGAATGGGTCTGCTGGCACGCCGCGCGGTAACTCATGATGGTGGCGTGAGGCACGTGATCGTCGGTTTCCGATTCGACGATCAGTACATCTCCGGTGAATTTCGCGCAGGCATGCAAGGCACGATTGGTTTGAGCATGAACCAGCGTGCTGCGGTAATCCATCAGGTCGGCTTTATCCAGTTCACGCTTGGGCTTGAGCCATTCCTGGTCTCGGTACAGCGCAGGCACCCGCAACGCCAGCCAGCGCACCGGGCGCAATGAGGTGAGGATCGCCGCCAAGTAGCCGCCATAGCTGGTGCCCACCACTGCCACCGCCGAGGTGTCGATCGCCGGGTGGGCCAGCAGCCGGTCGTAGGCAGCCAACAGGTCGCGCAGGTTGTCTTCACGGGTCACGCGGGACAGCGGGATACCGGTGCCGGCATGGCCGCGAAGGTCGAAGGTCAAACACACGCAACCGAGCCCAGCAATGCCCTTGGCCCGTTCCAGGTCGCGTTCCTGGCTACCGCCCCAGCCGTGCACGAACAACACGCCCGGCACTTTGGATTTAGGGCTCAGGAAGGTCCCGCTCATCTGTTCGTCGTCTATATCGATCGCAATGCTCTCGCTTCTAGCCGTCATAAGAATTTACCGTCACATATTTGAGGAGAAAGTCGCTGTTTTCAGCCGGACCTCGGTACACCTCGATGGCACCCGCCGGCAGTGTCTGATCCACGTAGGTTTCCACCGAAGACACCTGAATCGCGCGCAGGCCGGGATGGTTGATGAAACTCTGCAGCGCTGCGACCTCCGCGCTGCTGGCCCCGCCCATGCGCCAGGATTGCTCCAGCACGCCACTACGGCGTTGACCTTCGCTGTCCAGGCCCTGAGCGATGTCGTAGTTGCGCCGCGAGGCGTAAAAGCCGGGGTAGGCTTCATCGGCAGCCCTGTCGAAGACCTGCGCTTGCCTGACGGCTTCACGTACATCGTCAGGCAGATCCAGCCTGAGCAGGTCATCATAGTTGCCGGGCACCGCCAGCAGCTTGGAACCGCCATAGACCTCTTCGCCCAGCCCGTCCCGGGTCAGGTATTGCTCGCCGCAGTAGCTGAACAGGTGATCACCAATAAAGCTCTGGCCCACACTGTGAGTGACTACGTCCTGCAGGTCTTGTTCCAGCACCACCCCATCGTTGAACATTGCGGCGGCTTCGGGACGCGCCAGCAGGGCATCGAATTCGTCGAGGCTGCGGATAACCTGTTGCCCGCGCCCCGCGCAGGCGTGCACGGGCTTCAAGCGAATCGGCCCGCTGTAGAGCAAGCGGGTAGCGGCTGGCCGTGCATCTTCCAGCGCGAAGACGCTCAAGCCATCGAGGACGACATCGCGCACCCGCTCACAAAACAGCGGCGACCAGCCTTGCGGCGCCTTGGCTTGCGGGCTTGACAGGCCATGAGTGATGGCTTTGGTACAAATGAACGCGTGCTCGACATACCCCCCCCACAGGTCTTGCGGGCCTTTGATGTTGAGCGCTTGTGCCTGAGCGGCCCCCACCAGCGTTTGTGTGGGCAGCAGGTACAGATCGCGGCCGGCGTGCTTGAGCGGATCGTAGCTGCCGCCGAATTTGAGCCCCAGTATCTGCGCCAGCCAGCGCGCCAGGGCGCGATTGGTCTGGACTTCATGTTGCGGTGCGCCCTCTCGTGTTGAGTGAGCGACCACCCACTTTTTACGTGAAATCGGGGTCATGCGTCCCCCTGGACATCCGGCCATGTGTGTAGGGCAAGCGTAGCAGGGATAAGGCCAAGGTCGTGTTGAGGAGCAGCGCTTGATATTCAGTCAGTTGCCGCAAACGCGATAGCACTTAGCCTGCGCCATTCTGCACGACGCTGCGCCGGGCACGCGGCGTTCTGCACGATTCACACACCGAAGCGGTTGCGGTAGTCACTGGGGGTCAGGCCGGTGATTTTCTTGAAGGTGGCGCGAAAGGCGCTGGGGTCCTGGTAGCCCACCGTCCAGGCGATGTGGTCGATGGTGCCGTTGGTGAACTCCAGCATTTGTCGCGCCTTGCCCACGCGCAGGTGCTGACAGTACTCGGTAGGTTTCAAACCGGTGGCGCTGCGAAAGCGGCGCAGCAAGGTACGTTCTTCAAGGCCCGCCTCTTGTGCCATGGCCGCGATGGACACCTCCACCGCGCCGCTGGCTTGCAGCCAATGCTGAACCTTGAGAATGGCAGCGTCACCATGCCCGAGGATCGGTGCGAAGTTGCTGCCGCATTGGCTGGCGCTGTCACTGTGTTCAATCACCAGAAAACGCGCGGTATCAGCGGCGATGCTCGGCCCCAGCAAACGCTCGATCAGGCGCAGCCCCAACTCGGACCAGGCCATCAGCCCGGCGGTGGTGATCAGGTCGCCGTCATCGACGATGGGTTTATCCGCTTCCAGGCGCACGGCCGGAAAGCGAATGGCGAAGCTGTCGGCGGACGACCAGTGGGCGGTGGCGCTACGCCCATCCAGCAGGCCGCTGCGCGCGAGCATGATCGACCCGATGCACACGCCCGCGAGCACAGTGCCCGCCGCGTGCTGCTGGCGCAGCCATTCGAGCAACGCCGGGGGCGTGTGTTCTTCGCTGAATTCGCCCACCGAGGGAGGCACTAGCACGGCAGCCAAAGGGTGGTCGGGGCCAGGCTGAGTGTCGAACCCCCGCACAGGCTTGCCCTGGGTATCCACCTGCCAATGGCTGACGCGCAACGTCGGCAACTGCGGCGATTGGTGCTCGGCGGCAATGCGATTGGCGACGCCAAACAAATCGGTCAAGCCATGCACGGCGGCCAACTGCGCGCCCTGGTAGATCACTATGCCCAGTTCAACCACGGCCATTGTCAGTTTTCCCCCCGTTATTGTCGGTGCAGCCAATGTCCGGCGTCGGCGCCAGCTAAGATACTGGGCCCATCTACCCATCAGGAGGCAACCCACATGGCCAAGCAAGCACTCATCCTAATCGATATCCAGAACGACTACTTCCCCCAGGGCAAGTGGCCGCTTGACGGTGTTGAAGCCGCCGCGGATAAAGCTGCGCAGGTGCTGCAGGCCTTTCGTCAGGCCGGGGATGCCGTGATTCATGTGCGTCATGAGTTCGCAGGCGATGACGCGCCGTTCTTCACAACGGGATCCGAAGGTGCGCGTTTGCATGCCAAGGTGCTGAACCAGGGCAATGAGCCGGTGGTGCTCAAGCACTTTGTGAATGCATTTCGCCAGACCAACCTGCGCGAATTGCTTGAACAGCGCAGCATTACCGACGTGGTCGTGGTCGGCAGCATGAGCCATATGTGCATCGACGCCGTGGTGCGGGCGGCGGCAGACCTGGGCTACAAGGTCACGGTGATTCATGACGCATGCGCTACCCGCGACCAGGAGTTCAATGGGCAGGTGATTCCCGCCGCGCAGGTGCATGGCGCGTACATGGCTTCGCTGGCCTTCGGGTATGCGGGGGTGGTGTCGACAGAAGAATATTTGCAGGCCCAAGCGGCGGCTTGACCGCCGCTCGGCGCGGTCAGCGAGTGGCTATGATGAACAGACGCGGGAATGGCAGCAGCACCGTGCCATCGACCAGGGCTGGATAGGCCTGGGCAATCCGTGCCTGGTACTCCTGCAGAAAAGCGGCTTTTTCGTCATCGTTCAGGGGTGCCAGGAAGGGCCGCAGCGCTGAAGCCTTGAACCACTCCACCACTGCCGCGTGGTCCGCCAACGGATGGTGGTAGGTGGTACGCCAGACATCAACGGTGCTGCAATGCCGGTTCAGCAGTTCGAAGTAATAGCTCGCCGAATGCCGCTCGTTATGCCTGACCGCGCCGATCTTCGCGGCCCATGGGCCCTCGGCCGCAACTTCACGGGCGAGCCGGTGGGCAGGCTCGTCGAGGTTGTCCGGCGTCTGTACCGCCAGCGTGCCACTGGGTGTCAGTTGGTTGACCAAGTGCGGATAGAGCGTGGCGTGGTCAGGCAACCATTGCAGGGAAGCATTGGCGAGAATCACGTCAAACCGCTGCGCCGGACGCCAGGCGCCTATATCCGCCAGTTCGAAGCTCAAGGCCGGCAGGCGCTTGCGGGCGTCACGCAGCATGTCATCGGAGCTGTCCATGCCGGTAATGTGGGCGTGTGGAAAGCGTTCGGCCAACACTTGGGTGGAATTGCCGGGGCCACACCCTAAATCGACGGCCGTGCCCACATCGGTATTGGGAATCGCGGCCACCAGATCGCGGACGGGGCGGGTGCGCTGCTGCTCGAACATCGTGTACTGCTTGGCGGACCAGGTCATCGGGGTTTCTCCTTCTCTTGGTGGTTAAGCATCGCCCATAAAAAAACCCCGAAGCCAGGGCTATCGGGGTTTTTTTAGGTTCTGGGGTTTTAAACCCTAGAACGGAATATCGTCATCAAAGCTGTCGAAATCCGGAGCCGGCTGCGGGGCGGCCTGTTGTGGCGCGGGACGCGACTCACGCTGAGGCTGCTGGCTTGGCTGCGGACGCGACTGCTGTGGACGTGGTGCCGAGTTGGACATGCCGCCCTGGCCCTGTTGGTCGCCCTGTGGACGGCCGCCCAGCAATTGCATGGTGCCTTGCATGTCGACCACGATTTCAGTGGTGTAACGCTTGATGCCGTCTTTTTCCCACTCGCGGGTTTGCAGTTTGCCTTCGATGTAGACCTGCGAACCTTTGCGCAGGTACTCACCGGCGATCTCGGCCACTTTGCCGAACATCGACACGCGGTGCCATTCGGTTTTCTCGACCTTCTGGCCAGTCTGCTTGTCGGTCCACTGTTCGCTGGTCGCCAGACTCAGGTTGGTCACGGCGTTACCGTTAGGCAGGTAGCGAACTTCGGGATCCTGGCCGCATGTACCGACCAATATGACTTTGTTAACCCCACGGGCCATAACGTTCTCCTAGGCTGGGCGCGCTGTCGGCACTGGGTTGACCAGGTGCTCGAGCGTCGCGCGATCCAATAATTCGGTGTCCAATTTGATGTAAATCGCAGCTTCTTCTGCGACCACTACTGCGTCCGTTACTCCAACGACGGCCTTCAGGCGCTCGGCCAAGCCAGCTTCGCGCATCGCTTCAGGCGATAACGGCAGGCGTAGGCTCGTCACATACGGAGGTTCGCGCATGGTAACAGCAAAGACCAGCCAAAGTGCAGCCAGCCCGGCGCATCCGAGGAACACAACCGACAAACCGCCATGCTGGAACATCCAGCCGCCCATGATTCCGCCCAGCGCCGAACCGAGGAACTGGCTGGTGGAATAAACGCCCATTGCCGTGCCCTTGCCGCCAGCCGGTGAAACTTTGCTGATCAGCGACGGCAATGACGCCTCCAGCAGGTTGAACGCGGTGAAGAACACCACCGTGCCGACCACCAGCGCCCGCAAGCTGTCGCCGAACTGCCAGAAGAATAGTTCAGTGAGCATCAATGTCGCGACGGCGCCGAGCAGAACTCGTTTCATTTTGCGTTTCTTCTCGCCGTAGATGATGAACGGAATCATGGCGAAGAACGAAATCAACAGTGCGGTAAGGTAGACCCACCAGTGCTGCTCCTTGGGCAACCCGGCTTTCTGCACCAGCGCCAGGGGCAAGGCGACGAAGCTGCACATCAGCATTGCGTGCAACACGAAGATACCTAAATCCAGGCGCAGCAGGTCCGGATGCTTGAGCGTCGGCAACAGCGCCTTGCGCGCGACGCCGGACTCACGGTGCTGCAGCGTGCCGGTCGAGCGCGGCACCATGAAGGCCACGATCACGATCCCGAACAACGCCATGCCGCCGGTGGCCAGGAACAACCCGTGCAGGCCGAAGGCGCGAGTCAGCAGCGGGCCGACCACCATCGCCACGGCAAACGACAAACCAATGGTCATGCCGATCATGGCCATGGCCTTGGTGCGATGTTGTTCGCGGGTAAGGTCCGACAGCAAGGCCATCACCGCAGCGGAAATCGCCCCGGCGCCTTGCAGGATCCGTCCGGCGATCACGCCCCAGATCGAATCGGACTGCGCCGCGAGCACACTGCCGAGGGCGAACACGATCAACCCCAGGTAAATCACCGGGCGACGGCCAATACGGTCGGAAATGATGCCGAAGGGTATCTGGAAGATCGCCTGGGTCAGGCCATAGGCGCCAATCGCCAGGCCGATCAATGCGGGGGTCGCGCCTGCGAGATCCATTCCATAGGTCGCCAGCACCGGCAACACCATAAACATGCCCAGCATACGGAAGGCGAACACCAGGGCCAGACCGCTTGCCGCTCGGGTCTCGCCGCTACTCATGCGTTCGCTGTGGGGATCGTGCATGGAAAAACCTCGTGTGAACCGGCGGCGATTCTACCAGTCCCATCGATTGAGAGGGTATATGCGGCGCTTTGCCGCGCAGCTTTCATGTAAGGCTGCAAGCGGCCTTTTGACAGTGTATATTCATCCAGTCTTTAGCCGTATACTCCGGCATTATTTACGCCCGCCGTGCGAGGCCATCTTGGACAAGATCCTGATTCGTGGGGCTAGAACCCACAACCTGAAGAACATCGACCTGACCCTGCCCCGGGACAAACTGATCGTCATCACCGGCCTGTCCGGTTCGGGCAAATCGTCCCTGGCGTTCGACACGCTGTATGCCGAAGGCCAGCGGCGCTATGTGGAATCGCTGTCGGCCTATGCCCGGCAGTTCCTGTCCATGATGGAAAAGCCCGACGTCGACACCATCGAAGGTTTGTCGCCGGCCATTTCCATCGAGCAGAAATCGACGTCCCATAACCCGCGCTCCACCGTGGGCACCATTACCGAAATCTACGATTACCTGCGTCTGCTGTATGCACGCGTGGGTATTCCGCGCTGCCCGGACCACGATATTCCGTTGGAAGCCCAGACCGTCAGCCAGATGGTTGACCTGGTGCTGGCCCAGCCGGAAGGCGCCAAGCTGATGCTGCTGGCGCCCGTCATCCGCGAGCGCAAGGGTGAACATCTGTCGGTCTTTGAAGAGTTGCGGGCGCAAGGTTTCGTGCGTGCTCGCATCAACGGCAAGCTTTATGAGCTGGATGAAGCGCCGAAGCTCGACAAGCAGAAGAAGCATTCCATCGACGTGGTGGTTGACCGTTTCAAGGTGCGTGCCGATCTGCAGCAACGCCTGGCGGAATCCTTCGAGACCGCGTTGAAGCTGGCCGACGGTATTGCCCTGGTCGCGCCGATGGACGATGAGCCGGGCGAAGAGATCATCTTCTCCGCACGTTTTGCCTGCCCGATCTGCGGCCATGCCATCAGCGAGCTGGAACCCAAGCTGTTTTCCTTCAACAACCCGGCCGGCGCCTGCCCGACCTGTGACGGCCTGGGCGTCAAGCAGTTCTTCGACATCAAGCGCCTGGTCAATGGCGACCTGACGCTGGCGGAGGGGGCGATTCGTGGCTGGGACAGGCGCAACGTCTACTACTTCCAGATGCTGGGGTCGTTGGCGTCGCACTACAAGTTCAGCCTCGAAGTGCCCTTCAACCAACTGCCGGCGGACCAGCAGAAGGTCATCCTCAACGGCAGCGGCTCGCAGAACGTCGACTTCAAGTATCTGAACGACCGTGGTGACATCGTCAAGCGTTCCCACCCGTTCGAAGGCATCGTGCCGAACCTTGAGCGCCGTTACCGCGAGACGGAATCGGCCAGCGTGCGTGAAGAACTGGCGAAATTCCTCAGCACCCAACCTTGCCCTGATTGCCGTGGCACTCGCCTGCGCCGTGAAGCGCGGCATGTGTGGGTTGGCGAGAAGACACTGCCGGCGGTGACCAACCTGCCAATCGGCGATGCCTGTGAGTACTTTGGTGTGCTCAAGCTGACCGGCCGTCGTGGGGAGATTGCCGACAAGATCCTCAAGGAAATCCGCGAGCGTTTGCAGTTCCTGGTCAACGTTGGCCTGGACTATCTGTCCCTGGACCGCAGCGCCGATACCCTGTCGGGCGGCGAGGCCCAGCGGATTCGCCTGGCCAGCCAGATCGGCGCGGGACTGGTGGGCGTGTTGTACATCCTCGATGAGCCATCGATCGGCTTGCATCAACGCGACAACGATCGCCTGCTGGGTACGCTGAAACACCTGCGGGATATCGGCAACACGGTGATTGTGGTCGAGCACGACGAGGACGCCATTCGCCTCGCGGATTACGTCGTCGATATCGGCCCGGGAGCTGGCGTACATGGCGGGCATATTGTTGCCGAAGGCACGCCTGCCGAGGTGATGGCTCACCCGGACTCCCTGACCGGTAAATACCTGTCTGGCCGGGTAAAAATCCAGGTGCCGGCCAAGCGCACGCCGCGCAACAAGAAGATGGCGTTGCACCTCAAGGGCGCTCGTGGCAACAACTTGCGCAATGTGGATCTGGAAATACCCCTGGGCCTGCTGACCTGTGTGACCGGGGTGTCCGGCTCGGGCAAGTCGACGCTGATCAACAACACGTTGTTCCCCCTCAGTGCTACCGCCCTGAACGGCGCCACCACCCTGGAAGCAGCGGGCCACGACAGCATCAAGGGCCTGGAGCATCTGGACAAGGTGGTCGACATCGACCAGAGCCCGATTGGCCGTACGCCGCGGTCCAACCCTGCGACTTACACCGGGCTGTTCACGCCGATTCGCGAGTTGTTCGCCGGTGTTCCGGAGTCCCGCTCACGCGGTTACGGGCCGGGCCGGTTCTCGTTCAACGTCAAGGGCGGCCGCTGTGAAGCCTGCCAGGGCGACGGCTTGATCAAGGTCGAGATGCACTTCCTGCCGGATATCTATGTGCCGTGCGACGTGTGCAAGAGCAAGCGCTATAACCGCGAAACCCTGGAAATCAAATACAAGGGCAAGAACATCCACGAAACCCTGGAGATGACCATCGAGGAAGCTCGGGTGTTCTTCGATGCGGTTCCGGCGTTGGCGCGCAAGCTGCAGACGTTGATGGATGTAGGCTTGTCTTATATCAAGCTGGGGCAGTCGGCGACCACGCTGTCGGGTGGTGAAGCGCAGCGGGTTAAACTGTCGCGTGAGTTGTCCAAACGGGATACGGGCAAAACCCTGTATATCCTTGATGAGCCAACCACTGGCCTGCACTTTGCCGATATTCAGCAACTGCTGGACGTACTGCATCGCTTGCGCGACCACGGTAATACAGTGGTGGTGATTGAACACAACCTGGATGTGATCAAGACCGCCGACTGGTTGGTCGACCTGGGACCGGAAGGCGGCTCCAAGGGCGGGCAGATCATTGCGGTCGGTACGCCGGAGCAAGTCGCCGAGATGTCGCAATCCCATACTGGCTACTACCTGAAGCCGCTGCTGGAGCGCGACCGGGCCTGATTTATCGGGCCCGATAAAAAGCCCCTGTCACCTCATCGGCGGCAGGGGCTTTTTCGTAGCCGGAATCAGAACTGCGATTGCAGGTAGTTTTCCAGGCCAATCAGCTTGATCAGACCCAACTGCTTTTCCAGCCAGTAGGTGTGATCTTCTTCGGTGTCATTCAATTGCACCCGCAGGATCTCGCGAGTGACATAGTCGTTGTGCTGCTCGCACAGCTCAATGCCCTTGCAGAGAGCGGCACGGACCTTGTATTCGAGACGAAGGTCGGCAGCGAGCATTTCCGGCACTGTGGTGCCCACATCCAAGTCGTCGGGACGCATGCGCGGCGTGCCTTCGAGCATGAGGATACGACGCATCAGTGCGTCAGCGTGCTGCGCCTCTTCTTCCATCTCATGGTTAATACGTTCATAGAGCTCGGTAAAGCCCCAGTCTTCGTACATACGCGAATGGATGAAATATTGGTCACGAGCTGCCAGTTCGCCCGTCAGCAACGTGTTGAGGTAATCGATTACGTCGGGGTGACCTTGCATCGCCCTACATCTCCCTGCTTGAAAGTCTGTAGTTTGAACCATGCTGACCTGAAGGTCACGGGATCAACGGCAGAAAAGCGAAGATTTCCGGAGAAAAGTAGCTGAAATAACGCAAAAACCGCCCAAATGAGGGCGGTTCTGCTTATCGTTTAGAGTCAGTTAAGCGATACACCCAGTGCATTTGCGATTGCTTCTCCATAAGCGGGATCCGCTTTATAGAAATGCTGCAACTGACGCTGGACCACATCACTGGAAACACCGCCCATCGCGCCGGCAATGTTGCTGGTCAGCAGCGCTTTTTGCTCGTCATTCATCAAGCGGAACAGTGCACCGGCGTGGCTGTAGTAATCCGTGTCTTCGCGATGATCATAACGATCAGCTGCGCCGCTCAAGGCCAGTGCAGGCTCAGCGTACTGTGGCGCCTGCTTTGGCGCATCCGCGTAGCTGTTTGGCTCATAGTTCGGCGCAGCGCCACCATTACTGCCAAAGGCCATCGAACCGTCACGCTGGTAGCTGTTGACCGGGTTCCGTGGAGCATTCACCGGCAGTTGCTGATGATTGGTGCCAACACGGTACCGGTGAGCATCTGCGTAGGCAAAGACTCGACCTTGCAGCATGCGGTCCGGCGACAGGCCAACGCCTGGAACCATGTTGCTTGGGCCGAAAGCGGCCTGCTCCACTTCGGCGAAATAGTTCTGCGGGTTGCGGTTGAGTTCCAGCTCGCCCACCTCGATCAGTGGGAATTCTTTTTGCGACCAGGTCTTGGTTACGTCAAACGGGTTTTCGTAGTGAGCGTTCGCTTGAGCCTCGGTCATGATCTGGATGCAAACGCGCCATTTCGGGAAATCACCACGCTCGATGGCGCCGAACAGATCGCGCTGGGCATAGTCTGGATCGGTACCCGCCAGGCGCGCGGCCTCAGCCGGTGCCAGGTTCTTGATGCCTTGCTGGGTCTTGTAGTGCCATTTCACCCAGTGACGCTCGCCTCTGGCATTGATCAGGCTGTAGGTGTGACTGCCGAAGCCGTGCATGTGGCGATAGCCATCGGGGATGCCACGGTCCGAGAACAGGATGGTGACCTGGTGCAGCGCCTCTGGGGAATGCGACCAGAAGTCCCACATCATCTGTGCGCTTTTCAGGTTGCTTTGCGGCAAGCGCTTTTGGGTGTGGATGAAATCCGGAAACTTCAGCGGATCACGGATGAAGAACACAGGCGTATTGTTTCCAACGATGTCCCAGTTGCCTTCCTCGGTGTAGAACTTCAAGGCGAAGCCGCGTGGGTCGCGCTCAGTGTCAGCGGAACCACGCTCACCTCCTACAGTGGAGAACCGCAGGAAGGTCGGGGTTTGCTTACCCACTGACTCGAACAGCTTGGCGCTGGTGTAGTGAGTAATGTCCTGGGTGACTGTGAACGTACCGTAGGCGCCCGAACCTTTGGCGTGTACACGGCGCTCTGGAATATTCTCACGATTGAAGTGAGCGAGCTTCTCGATAAGGTGAAAGTCGTCGAGCAGCAGCGGGCCACGAGGACCGGCGGAACGGGAATTCTGATTATCCGCAACGGGAGCGCCGCTGGCGGTGGTAAGGATTTTATTCTGGCTCATGCGCAATCTTCCTCAGGTGAGACTTGAAACTGCCGGCTAATCGGCTTGGTGGAAGTATTAATCAACAGCATGACACCCACAAATTTATTAAATTGCAGGCTTCAATAGAAAATTACTACCAAACAAACCGGCGTCCATCATGCCCACCGTCGCCTCGGGAAACTTGTACCTATCGCGCTTTTATGACGCGCACAAAAAACCGGGCACTAGGCCCGGTTCTTCGTTGCAGACTGTCGTCTTACTCGGCGCTTACAGCTTCGCCGGCAGTAGCACGATCAACCAACTCGACGTACGCCATAGGCGCGTTGTCGCCAGTGCGGAAGCCGCACTTGAGGATGCGCAGGTAGCCACCCTCACGGGTAGCGTAACGCTTGCCCAGGTCGTTGAAGAGCTTACCAACGATAGCTTTCGAACGAGTACGGTCGAAAGCCAGACGGCGGTTAGCCAGGCTGTCTGTCTTGGCCAAAGTGATCAGCGGCTCAGCAACGCGACGCAGTTCTTTAGCTTTCGGCAGTGTAGTTTTGATCAGCTCGTGCTCGAACAGCGACACCGCCATGTTTTGGAACATGGCCTTGCGGTGCGAGCTGGTACGGCTCAGGTGACGACCACTTTTACGATGACGCATGGTTCATTCCTTACCAAACTCACGTTCGGTGATTACGACGATCAGGCAGTCGCCTTGTCGTCCTTCTTAAGACTTGCAGGCGGCCAGTTGTCGAGGCGCATGCCGAGGGACAGACCGCGGGAGGCCAGAACGTCCTTGATTTCAGTCAAGGATTTCTTGCCCAGGTTCGGAGTCTTCAACAGTTCTACTTCGGTACGCTGAATCAGGTCACCGATGTAGTAAATGTTTTCCGCCTTAAGGCAGTTAGCCGAACGTACAGTCAGTTCCAGATCGTCAACCGGGCGAAGCAGGATCGGATCGATCTCGTCTTCCTGCTCGATTACCACTGGTTCGCTGTCACCTTTGAGGTCGACGAACGCAGCCAACTGCTGTTGCAGAATGGTTGCAGCGCGGCGGATAGCCTCTTCAGGATCCAGAGTACCGTTGGTTTCCAGATCAATAACCAGCTTGTCCAGGTTAGTACGCTGCTCGACACGGGCGTTTTCCACCACGTATGCGATACGGCGAACCGGGCTGAACGAAGAGTCAAGCTGCAAGCGACCAATGCTGCGGCTTTCGTCTTCATCGCTCTGACGCGAGTCGGCCGGTTCATAACCACGACCACGAGCTACAGTGAGCTTCATGTTCAGGGCGCCGTTAGACGCCAGGTTAGCGATTACGTGATCGGGATTAACGATCTCGACATCATGATCCAGCTGAATATCGGCAGCGGTAACCACCCCCGAACCCTTCTTCGACAAGGTCAGCGTAACTTCGTCACGGCCGTGCAGCTTGATAGCCAGACCTTTAAGGTTCAACAGGATTTCAATTACGTCTTCCTGTACACCTTCGATGGCGCTGTACTCGTGGAGCACACCGTCAATCTCGGCCTCGACTACTGCACAGCCGGGCATTGAGGACAACAGGATGCGGCGCAGCGCGTTGCCCAGGGTGTGGCCAAAACCACGCTCGAGAGGCTCGAGAGTAATTTTAGCGCGGGTTGGACTGACAACCTGCACATCAATGTGGCGGGGTGTCAGGAACTCATTTACCGAAATCTGCATGGATGCACCTATTTTCTAGCCCTTACTTGGAGTAGAGCTCGACAATCAGGCTTTCGTTGATGTCGGCGGACAGATCACTGCGAGCAGGAACGTTCTTGAAAACGCCCGACTTCTTCTCAGTGTCTACTTCTACCCATTCTACGCGGCCACGTTGGGCACACAGATCGAGAGCTTGGACAATGCGAAGTTGGTTTTTTGCTTTCTCGCGAATCGCGACCACGTCACCAGCACGAACCTGGTAAGACGGTACGTTAACGGTTTGGCCGTTTACGCTGACGGATTTGTGCGATACCAGCTGACGGGATTCGGCGCGAGTCGAACCAAAGCCCATACGGTATACAACGTTGTCCAGACGGCATTCGAGCAGTTGCAGCAGGTTTTCACCGGTTGCACCTTTCTTGCCAGCAGCTTCTTTGTAGTAGCCGCTGAACTGACGCTCGAGAACGCCGTAGATACGACGGACCTTCTGCTTTTCACGCAGTTGGGTGCCGTAATCGGACTGGCGACCGCGGCGTTGGCCGTGGATACCAGGTGCTGCTTCAATGTTGCACTTCGATTCGATCGCGCGCACGCCGCTCTTCAAGAAGAGATCGGTGCCTTCACGACGAGCGAGTTTGCATTTTGGACCAATGTAACGAGCCATTCTTTACAATCTCCTGGATTACACGCGGCGCTTCTTCGGCGGACGGCACCCGTTGTGCGGGATTGGCGTCACGTCGGTGATGCTGGCGATCTTATAGCCACAGCCGTTCAAAGCACGGACAGCAGACTCACGACCTGGACCTGGACCTTTGACGTTAACGTCGAGGTTTTTCAGGCCGTATTCCAGCGCAGCTTGACCAGCACGTTCAGCAGCTACTTGAGCAGCAAACGGGGTGGACTTGCGGGAACCGCGGAAACCCGAACCACCGGAGGTAGCCCAAGAAAGCGCGTTACCTTGACGGTCGGTGATGGTCACGATTGTGTTGTTAAAAGAAGCATGGATGTGGGCGATGCCATCAACCACTGTCTTTTTAACTTTTTTACGAGGACGAGCAGCAGGTTTTGCCATGATAATTTTCCTGTCGATTCGCGTGGGCGATTACTTGCGGATCGGCTTACGCGGACCTTTACGGGTACGCGCGTTAGTCTTGGTACGCTGACCGCGCACTGGAAGACCACGACGATGACGCAGACCACGGTAGCAACCGAGGTCCATCAAACGCTTGATTTTCATGTTGATTTCGCGACGCAGGTCACCTTCAGTGGTGAACTTCGCCACTTCGCCACGCAACAGCTCAATCTGCTCGTCGCTCAGATCCTTGATCTTTGCGGCTGGGTTTACCCCAGTGTCTGCGCAAATTTTCTGCGCAGTAGTGCGACCAACACCATAGATGTAGGTCAGCGAGATAACAGTGTGCTTGTTATCTGGAATGTTAACGCCTGCAATACGGGCCATTCAGTGGGACTCCAATTGACAGCTACCTACGCCCCGGAAGCCAAGAAATAGGGCGCGAGATAATATCGCTGTAATAACAAATAATCAACCCGGCAGCGCACTAGCTGCCGGGCTTCAAGCGGATCACACTCAGCCTTGGCGCTGTTTGTGACGCGGTTCCGCGCTGCAAATTACTCGAACAACACCTTCGCGGCGAATAATCTTGCAGTTGCGGCACAGCTTTTTCACCGATGCACGAACTTTCATCACCAACTCCTCGAACCTTATGGGGTACTCAGCGCAACATGCCGCTGCCGTAGCCCTTCAGGTTGGCTTTCTTCATCAGGGATTCGTACTGGTGCGAAACGAGGTGCGATTGTACTTGGGACATGAAGTCCATCACAACCACGACCACGATCAGCAACGAGGTCCCGCCAAGGTAGAACGGAACGTTTGCCGCAACCACCAGGAACTGGGGAAGCAAACACACGGCCGTCATATATAGAGCACCGAACAGGGTCAAACGAGTAAGAACGCCATCAATGTAGCGTGCAGACTGCTCACCCGGACGAATACCCGGAATAAAGGCACCGGACTTCTTCAGGTTTTCCGCTACGTCTTTCGGATTGAACATCAACGCCGTATAGAAGAAGCAGAAGAAAATAATCCCTGCACTAAACAGCAGAATATTCAACGGCTGACCAGGAGCGATCGACTGAGAGAGGTCCTGCAGCCAGCCCATATTTTCAGACTGACCAAACCAGGTACCCAACGAAGCCGGAAACAGCAAGATGCTGCTCGCGAAAATTGCCGGAATAACGCCGGCCATATTCACCTTCAGCGGCAAGTGGCTGGTCTGCGCAGCAAAGACCTTACGGCCCTGCTGACGCTTGGCGTAGTGAACAGCAATACGACGCTGACCACGCTCAATGAACACCACGAAACCGATAATCGCTACTGCCAGCAAACCGATGGCAACCAGGGCGAAGATATTGATATCACCCTGACGCGCAGACTCGAAAGACTGCCCAATTGCTCTCGGAAGACCGGCGACGATACCTGCGAAAATCAACATCGAGATACCGTTACCAACACCACGCTCAGTAATCTGCTCACCCAGCCACATCATGAACATCGCACCAGCCACAAACGTGGATACCGCGACGAAATGGAAGCCAAAGTCACCAGTGAACGCAACGCCCTGCCCTGCCAGGCCAACGGACATGCCGATAGCTTGAACCAGAGCGAGGACGACAGTGCCGTAGCGGGTGTACTGGCTAATCTTGCGACGGCCAGCTTCACCTTCCTTCTTCAACTGCTCCAGCTGCGGGCTGACGGCGGTCATCAGTTGCATGATGATCGATGCCGAAATGTACGGCATGATCCCCAGTGCAAAGATGCTCATCCGCTCCAGCGCGCCGCCGGAAAACATGTTGAACAAGCTAAGAATGGTCCCCTCATTCTGTCGAAACAGGTCTGCGAGTCGGTCCGGGTTGATACCTGGAACCGGGATGTGTGCGCCTATTCGGTAGACGATAATCGCCAGGAACAGAAAACGCAGACGAGCCCAAAGTTCAGACATACCGCCTTTGCCGAGCGCTGAGAGAGCACCTTGCTTAGCCATTTATTCCTCGAACTTGCCGCCAGCTGCTTCGATAGCCGAACGCGCACCTTTGGTGGCGCCGATTCCCTTGCCGATAGTGACAGCGCGAGTCACTTCACCGGACAGCATGATTTTCACACGCTGTACGTTGACGTTGATCACGTTGGCATCTTTCAGGGTCTGCACAGTAACGATGTCGCCTTCCACTTTAGCCAGCTCGGACAGACGCACTTCTGCGCGGTCCATGGCTTTCAGGGATACGAAACCGAACTTAGGCAGGCGACGATGCAGCGGCTGTTGACCGCCTTCAAAGCCTGGAGCAATGGTGCCACCGGAGCGGGAGGTCTGACCTTTGTGGCCACGGCCACCGGTCTTACCCAAACCACTACCGATACCACGGCCCGGACGATGCTTTTCGCGACGGGAACCCGGCGCTGGACTCAGATCATTGAGTTTCATCGATTAACCCTCTACACGCAGCATGTAGTAAGCCTTGTTGATCATCCCGCGATTCTCGGGAGTATCCTGGACTTCTACAGTGTGACCGATGCGACGCAGACCCAGACCTTTAACACACAGCTTGTGGTTAGGAATGCGGCCGGTCATGCTTTTGATCAGCGTTACTTTAACGGTAGCCATGATCAGAAGATCTCCTTCACAGTCAGGCCACGCTTGGCAGCGATGGACTCAGGAGATTGCATAGCTTTCAAACCTTTGAAAGTGGCGTGAACCACGTTTACCGGGTTAGTCGAGCCGTAGCACTTGGCCAGAACGTTCTGAACGCCAGCAACTTCGAGGACAGCACGCATAGCGCCGCCAGCGATGATACCGGTACCTTCAGAAGCAGGCTGCATGTACACCTTCGAAGCGCCATGGGCGGACTTCATTGCGTACTGCAGGGTAGTGCCGTTCAGATCAACCTGGATCATGTTGCGACGAGCAGCTTCCATTGCCTTCTGGATCGCGGCAGGCACTTCACGTGACTTGCCACGGCCGAAGCCAACACGCCCTTTACCATCACCCACCACGGTCAACGCGGTGAAAGTGAAGATACGGCCGCCTTTAACGGTTTTGGCTACGCGGTTAACTTGAACCAGCTTCTCAATGTAGCCTTCGTCGCGCTTTTGGTCGTTATTTGACATAACTTAGAACTCCAGCCCAGCTTCACGAGCAGCATCAGCCAGCGCTTTAACGCGGCCGTGGTACTTGAAGCCAGAGCGGTCGAAAGCCACTTGCGAGACGCCCACGGCCTTAGCACGTGTAGCGACCAGCTGGCCAACCTTAGTGGCCGCGTCGATGTTGCCGGTGGCACCATCACGCAGTTCTTTATCCAAAGTCGAGGCGCTTGCCAGGACTTTGTTGCCGTCGGCCGAGATGACCTGGGCGTAGATGTGCTGCGACGAGCGATACACGCAGAGACGCACGACTTCGAGTTCGTGCATTTTCAGGCGTGCTTTGCGAGCGCGACGCAGTCGAGTAACTTTTTTGTCGGTCATTTGCTATGCCCTACTTCTTCTTGGCTTCTTTACGACGGACGACTTCGTCCGCGTAGCGCACACCTTTGCCTTTGTACGGCTCTGGTGGACGGAAGTCGCGGATCTCAGCGGCCACCTGACCTACCAGCTGCTTATCGATGCCCTTGATCAGGATATCGGTTTGGCTAGGGGTCTCAGCGGTGATGCCTTCCGGCAGTTCGTAATCCACTGGGTGCGAGAAGCCAAGGGCCAGGTTCAGAACCGTGCCTTTTGCTTGCGCTTTGTAACCAACACCGACCAGCTGGAGCTTACGCTCGAAGCCTTGGCTTACGCCTTGGACCATGTTGTTTACCAACGCACGCGTGGTACCGGCCATTGCGCGAGTTTGTTGATCGCCATTGCGAGCAGCGAAACGCAGCTCACCAGCTTCTTCAACGATCTCAACGGACGAATGGATATTCAGTTCAAGAGTGCCCTTGGCACCCTTCACCGAAAGCTGTTGGCCTGCGAATTTGACTTCGACACCGGCTGGCAGCTTAACGGGGTTCTTAGCGACGCGAGACATGCTTATCCCCCCTTAGAACACAGTGCAAAGAACTTCGCCGCCGACACCGGCAGCGCGCGCAGCACGATCCGTCATCACACCTTTGTTGGTGGAGACGATAGACACGCCCAGACCGCCACGAACTTTCGGCAGATCTTCAGCGGACTTGTACTGACGCAGGCCTGGACGGCTAACGCGCTTCACTTCCTCGATGACCGAACGGCCTTCGAAGTATTTCAGCTCGATGGACAGCAGTGGCTTGATTTCGCTGCTGATCTGATAACCCGCAATGTAGCCTTCGTCTTTCAGGACTTTGGCAACAGCTACCTTCAACTTGGAAGATGGCATGCTTACGACGGACTTTTCAGCCATCTGGGCATTACGGATACGAGTTAGCATGTCCGCTAACGGGTCCTGCATACTCATGGGCTAGACGCTCCTAATACAAAAAAATTAGCCTTGCGGCTACATATGTCGCCGAGAATCTTCCGAGCGTAAAAAACACGGGCTCAGGCGAGCCGCGTATTTTAGACACAGTCCGGAAATGAAACAAGCCCCAAAAGGGGCTTGTTCCAGATTCAAGGCCACCGGCGGTCAGTATCTTGCGAACCCGACCACCCTGGCGTTGAAAGTACTTACCAGCTGGCTTTAACCAGACCTGGTACGTCACCACGCATTGCCGCTTCACGCAGTTTGTTACGGCCGAGGCCGAACTTGCGGTAAACGCCGTGTGGACGACCGGTCAGGCGGCAGCGGTTACGCATGCGCGAGGCGCTTGCGTCACGTGGCTGC
The DNA here is from genome assembly GCF_005233615.1 of Pseudomonas sp. CFBP13528. NCBI lineage: Bacteria > Pseudomonadati > Pseudomonadota > Gammaproteobacteria > Pseudomonadales > Pseudomonadaceae > Pseudomonas > Pseudomonas sp. CFBP13528. Next base: position 26,048 of record NZ_QGAJ01000019.1, on the reverse strand, counting down.
TTCTGCAGAGCAACTGTAGCTTCCCAACGCGCTTCTGGACTTGCGTTCAGATCAACGATGATTGCTTTCAGTGCTGCACGCTTCTTGGCGTACTTGGCAACCGTGAGCTGACGTTTCAGCTCGCGGTTTTTCATGCTCATCTTGGCCATGGTCCTACTCCAATCAGTTGCGGAACGGGAATTTGAAAGCACGCAACAGGGCGCGACCTTCATCATCGTTCTTGGCAGTGGTGGTCAGGGTGATGTCCAGACCGCGGAGAGCATCGATCTTGTCGTAGTCGATTTCCGGGAAGATGATCTGCTCTTTCACGCCCATGCTGTAGTTACCACGACCATCGAAGGACTTGGCATTCAGGCCGCGGAAGTCGCGAACCCGAGGCAGGGAGATCGACAGCAGACGATCCAGGAATTCATACATACGCTCACGGCGCAGAGTCACTTTGACGCCGATCGGCCAGCCTTCGCGGACTTTAAAGCCAGCGATGGATTTCCGAGCGTAAGTCACAACGACTTTTTGACCGGTGATCTTTTCCAGGTCAGCAACAGCGTGCTCGATGACTTTTTTGTCACCGACCGCTTCGCCCAAACCCATGTTCAGGGTGATTTTGGTAACGCGTGGAACTTCCATCACGTTCGAAAGCTTAAGTTCTTCCTTAAGTTTCGGTGCGATTTCTTTCCAGTAAATCTCTTTTAGTCGTGCCATGGTCTTCTACCTAGCAGTGTTCAAGCATCAACCGCTTTTTGGGTCGACTTGAAGACACGAATTTTCTTGCCATCTTCTACTTTGAAACCAACGCGGTCAGCCTTGTTGGTTTCGCCGTTGAAAATGGCGACGTTAGAAGCGTCCAGTGGAGCTTCTTTTTCGACGATACCGCCTTGCACGCCCGACATCGGGTTAGGCTTGGTATGACGCTTGACCAGGTTCAGACCACCGATAACCAGACGGTTATTAGCGAGAACCTTAAGCACCTTACCGCGCTTACCTTTGTCTTTGCCGGCGATCACGATGATCTCGTCGTCACGACGAATCTTTTGCATGTCGGATCTCCTTACAGCACTTCTGGGGCGAGCGAGACGATCTTCATGAACTTCTCAGTACGAAGTTCACGGGTCACTGGCCCAAAGATACGGGTGCCGATAGGCTCTTGCTTGTTGTTCAGAAGAACAGCAGCGTTGCCATCAAAGCGGATAATGGAGCCATCAGCACGACGTACGCCGTGACGAGTGCGGACTACAACAGCAGTCATCACTTGGCCTTTTTTCACTTTACCGCGAGGAATTGCTTCCTTGACGGTCACTTTGATGATGTCACCGATACCAGCGTAACGACGATGGGAGCCACCCAGCACCTTGATGCACATAACGCGGCGAGCGCCGCTGTTATCGGCCACATCGAGCATGGATTGAGTCTGAATCATATAATTTCTCCGACCCCTAGTCCTTAGACTTCCACAGCGCGTTCGAGAACATCAACCAGCGCCCAAGACTTGGTCTTGGCCAGCGGACGAGTTTCACGAATAGTGACCTTGTCGCCGATGTGGCACTGATTGGTTTCGTCGTGCGCGTGCAGCTTAGTCGAACGCTTAACATATTTACCGTAGATCGGGTGCTTAACGCGACGCTCGATCAAAACGGTGATGGTTTTGTCCATCTTGTCGCTGACAACACGGCCAGTCAGCGTACGGACAGTCTTTTCGGCTTCAGCCATGATCACTTACCTGCCTGCTGGTTGAGCACAGTCTTCACGCGAGCAATGTCACGCTTAACTTGCGAGAGCAGATGAGACTGCCCCAACTGGCCAGTTGCTTTCTGCATACGCAGATTGAACTGGTCGCGCAGCAGGCCGAGCAGTTGCTCGTTCAGCTGCTGTGCGGATTTTTCACGAAGTTCATTCGCTTTCATCACATCACCGTCCGTTTAACAAAGGAGGTGGCGAGCGGCAGCTTTGCAGCAGCCAGGGCGAAAGCCTCACGCGCCAGCTCTTCAGAAACGCCCTCGATTTCATACAGGACTTTGCCTGGCTGAATCTGGGCTACCCAGTATTCCACGTTACCCTTACCTTTACCCATCCGAACCTCGAGAGGTTTTTTGGAGATCGGCTTGTCCGGGAATACACGGATCCAGATCTTGCCGCCACGTTTTACGTGACGGGTCAGAGCACGACGCGCTGACTCGATCTGACGAGCGGTGAGACGACCACGAGCTACAGACTTCAGCGCGAACTCGCCGAAGCTGACTTTGCTACCGCGCTGAGCCAGACCACGGTTGTGGCCTGTCATCTGCTTGCGGAACTTCGTACGCTTAGGTTGCAACATTTGGCGTACCCCTTACTTAGCAGCTTTTTTACGAGGCGCTGGTGCTTGTGGTTTCAGTTCTTCTTGGCGACCACCAATTACTTCGCCTTTGAAGATCCAAACCTTTACACCGATCACACCGTAGGTGGTGTGAGCTTCGTAGTTGGCATAGTCGATGTCGGCACGCAGGGTGTGCAGTGGCACACGACCTTCGCGATACCATTCAGTACGTGCGATTTCAGCACCGCCGAGACGACCGCTCACTTGGATTTTGATGCCTTTGGCACCAATGCGCATGGCGTTCTGTACAGCGCGCTTCATAGCGCGACGGAACATTACGCGACGCTCCAGCTGCTGAGCTACGCTCTGCGCAACCAGCATACCGTCGAGCTCCGGCTTGCGGATCTCTTCGATATTGATGTGCACAGGCACACCCATTTGCTTGGTCAGGTCCTGACGCAGTTTCTCAACATCTTCACCTTTCTTCCCGATAACGATACCTGGACGAGCAGTGTGGATGGTGATACGTGCGGTTTGCGCCGGGCGATGGATATCGATACGGCTTACGGACGCGCTTTTTAGTTTGTCTTGGAGATACTCACGCACCTTCAGATCAGCGAACAAATAGTCCGCATAAGTCCGGCCGTCTGCATACCAGACGGAGGTGTGTTCCTTGACGATTCCCAGGCGAATGCCAATGGGATGTACTTTCTGACCCATCTCTTCGACTCCGTTACTTGTCAGCAACCTTGACAGTGATATGGCAAGACCGCTTGACGATGCGATCAGCACGGCCTTTGGCACGTGGCATGATGCGCTTCAGCGAACGCCCTTCGTTGACGAAAACGGTGCTGACCTTCAGGTCATCAACGTCTGCGCCTTCGTTGTGCTCGGCGTTGGCTACGGCCGACTCCAGCACTTTCTTCATGATCTCGGCGGCTTTCTTACTGCTGAAAGCCAACAGGTTGAGCGCTTCGCCCACCTTCTTCCCGCGGATCTGGTCGGCGACCAAGCGGGCTTTCTGGGCGGAGATTCGAGCGCCCGACAACTTAGCGGCTACTTCCATTTCCTAACCCCTTAACGCTTGGCTTTCTTGTCTGCCACGTGCCCACGATAAGTGCGGGTACCGGCAAACTCGCCCAGTTTGTGGCCGACCATGTCTTCGTTAACGAGAACTGGGACGTGTTGACGACCGTTGTGTACTGCGATGGTCAGACCGACCATTTGTGGCAGGATCATCGAACGACGCGACCAGGTCTTAACTGGTTTGCGATCGTTCTTTTCCGCCGCCACTTCGATCTTCTTCAGTAGGTGAAGATCAATAAAAGGACCTTTTTTCAGAGAACGTGGCACTGTCGTATCCCTCTATTTACTTGCGACGACGGACGATCATTTTGTCGGTACGCTTATTACCACGAGTCTTCGCGCCCTTAGTCGGGAAGCCCCATGGCGATACCGGATGACGACCACCAGAGGTACGACCTTCACCACCACCGTGTGGGTGGTCAACCGGGTTCATGGCAACACCACGAACGGTTGGGCGAACGCCACGCCAGCGTTTGGCACCAGCTTTACCCAGCGAACGCAGGCTGTGCTCGGAGTTCGAGACTTCGCCCAGGGTCGCACGGCATTCAGCCAGCACTTTACGCATCTCACCAGAACGCAGACGCAGGGTCACGTAGACACCTTCACGAGCGATCAGCTGAGCCGAAGCACCAGCGGAACGAGCGATTTGCGCGCCTTTACCTGGCTTCAATTCGATGCCGTGTACGGTGCTACCAACTGGAATGTTGCGCAGTTGCAGAGCGTTGCCCGGCTTGATCGGTGCCAGGGCACCTGCGATCAGCTGGTCGCCAGCGCTCACGCCTTTAGGGGCGATGATGTAGCGACGCTCGCCATCTGCGTACAGCAGCAGAGCGATGTGAGCAGTACGGTTTGGATCGTATTCAATACGCTCGACAGTGGCGGAGATGCCATCTTTGTCGTTGCGACGGAAATCGACCAAACGATAATGCTGCTTATGGCCACCACCGATGTGACGAGTGGTAATGCGACCATTGTTGTTACGACCACCAGTCTTCGATTTTTTCTCGAGCAGCGGTGCGTGAGGAGCGCCTTTATGCAGCTCCTGGTTGACCACCTTGACCACAAAACGGCGGCCAGGGGAAGTCGGTTTGCATTTAACGATTGCCATGATGCACCCCTTCCTTACTCAGCACTGCTGCTGAAATCGAGATCTTGGCCTGGCTGAAGGGAGATAACTGCCTTCTTCCAGTCATTACGCTTGCCCAGACCGCGAGCAGTGCGCTTGCTCTTACCCAGAACATTCAGGGTAGTAACACGCTCTACTTTCACGCTGAACAGGCTTTCGACGGCCTTCTTGATTTCCAGCTTGGTTGCGTCAGTTGCAACCTTGAAAACGAACTGGCCTTTCTTGTCAGCCAGAACCGTAGCCTTTTCGGAAACGTGCGGGCCAAGCAGAACTTTAAATACGCGTTCCTGGTTCATCCCAGCAGCTCCTCGAATTTCTTCACGGCCGACACGGTGATCAACACCTTGTCGTATGCGATCAGACTAACTGGATCGGAACCTTGCACGTCACGTACATCAACGTGTGGCAGGTTGCGAGCAGCCAGGTACAGGTTCTGATCAACAGCTTCAGACACGATCAAAACATCGGTCAGGCTCATGTTGTTCAGTTTGCCCAGCAGATCTTTGGTTTTTGGACTTTCAACAGCGAAGTCCTGAACCACGACCAGACGATCGGTACGCACGAGTTCAGCAAGGATGGAGCGCAGTGCTGCGCGGTACATCTTCTTGTTGAGCTTCTGCGAGTGATCCTGTGGACGAGCTGCGAAAGTGGTACCGCCGCCACGCCAGATTGGGCTACGGATAGTACCGGCACGAGCACGGCCAGTGCCTTTCTGACGCCAAGGGCGCTTACCGCCACCACGTACGTCGGAACGGGTCTTTTGCTGCTTGCTACCTTGACGGCCGCCGGCCATGTAGGCCACGACTGCTTGGTGAACGAGCGTCTCGTTGAATTCGCCGCCAAATGTCAGTTCGGAAACTTCGATCGCTTGAGCGTCATTTACATTTAATTGCATGTCAGCTTCCCCTTAACCGCGAGCCTTGGCCGCTGGACGTACAACCAGGTTGCCGCCAGTAGCGCCAGGAACAGCACCCTTGACCAACAACAGATTGCGTTCAGCGTCGACGCGCACTACTTCGAGGGACTGCACGGTCACGCGCTCAGCGCCCATATGACCGGACATTTTTTTGCCCTTGAATACACGACCAGGAGTCTGGCACTGGCCAATAGAGCCCGGGACGCGGTGGGAAACGGAGTTACCGTGAGTGTTGTCTTGACCACGGAAATTCCAACGCTTGATCGTACCCTGGAAGCCTTTACCCTTGGACTGACCGGTTACATCAACCAGTTGACCAGCGGCGAAGATTTCAGCGTTGATCAGATCGCCAGCCTGGTAGTCGCCGTCTTCAAGACGGAACTCCATGACGGTGCGACCAGCTGCAACGTTTGCTTTAGCGAAGTGACCTGCTTGAGCAGCAGTCACGCGCGAAGCACGACGCTCGCCGACAGTGACTTGCACTGCACGATAGCCATCGGTCTCTTCAGTTTTGAACTGGGTGACGCGATTCGGCTCGATCTCAATGACCGTGACCGGAATGGAGACACCTTCTTCGGTGAAAATACGGGTCATACCGCATTTACGACCGACTACACCAATAGTCATGTTGTAAACCTCATGAGTGTACGGGGCTTTCACCCGCTATGGCCGCCCATTTCAGAGCGTTACACGACTAAGACCCAAGTCTTAGCCGAGGCTGATCTGTACTTCCACACCGGCCGCCAGATCAAGCTTCATAAGTGCATCAACGGTTTTATCCGTTGGCTGGACGATGTCCAGTACGCGCTTATGAGTGCGGATCTCGTACTGGTCACGCGCGTCTTTGTTGACGTGCGGGGAGACCAGAACGGTGAACCGCTCTTTACGGGTAGGCAGTGGAATTGGACCACGCACTTGAGCACCAGTACGTTTCGCGGTTTCCACGATTTCCTGGGTGGATTGGTCGATCAGGCGATGGTCAAAAGCCTTCAACCTGATACGGATTTGCTGATTTTGCATTGGATTTCAGACTCCGGCTGCTATTCCCAGCGAGCGCAATACGCCCGTTAAAAGGAGGCGCAATTCTATAGACGGCCCTGATAGGTGTCAACCCAATAAAAAAGGCCCCCGCTGAGCGGGGGCCTTTTCAAAACATCAGAGCTATCTCAGAAGAGATAATTACTCGATGATTTTAGCTACAACACCAGCACCAACGGTACGGCCGCCTTCACGGATTGCGAAACGCAGACCGTCTTCCATAGCGATGGTTTTGATCAGGGTGACAACCATTTTGATGTTGTCGCCTGGCATTACCATTTCTACGCCTTCCGGCAGTTCGCAGTTACCAGTTACGTCGGTAGTACGGAAGTAGAACTGTGGACGGTAGCCTTTGAAGAACGGAGTGTGACGGCCGCCTTCTTCTTTGCTCAGCACGTACACTTCAGCTTCGAACTTGGTGTGCGGCTTAACCGAACCTGGCTTGACCAGAACCTGGCCACGCTCAACGTCGTCACGCTTGGTACCACGCAGCAGAACGCCGCAGTTCTCGCCAGCACGACCTTCGTCGAGCAGCTTACGGAACATTTCAACACCGGTGCAGGTGGTGACGGTAGTGTCACGCAGACCAACGATTTCCAGTGGATCCTGAACCTTGACGATACCGCGCTCGATACGACCAGTTACAACAGTACCGCGACCGGAGATCGAGAATACGTCTTCGATTGGCATCAGGAACGGCTTGTCGATAACACGGACTGGATCTGGGATGTAGCTGTCCAGAGTCTCAACCAGTTTACGAACGGACGTGGTGCCCATTTCGTTATCGTCTTTGCCTTCCAGAGCCATACGAGCAGAACCGATGATGATCGGAGTGTCGTCACCTGGGAAGTCGTAAGTGCTCAGCAGGTCGCGCACTTCCATCTCAACCAGTTCCAGCAGCTCAGCGTCGTCTACCAGGTCAGCCTTGTTCAGGTAAACCACGATGTACGGAACGCCAACCTGACGGGACAGCAGGATGTGCTCACGGGTTTGTGGCATCGGACCATCAGCGGCCGAGCAAACCAGGATTGCGCCGTCCATCTGGGCAGCACCGGTGATCATGTTCTTCACATAGTCAGCGTGACCTGGGCAGTCAACGTGAGCGTAGTGACGGATCAGCGAGTTGTATTCAACGTGCGCGGTGTTGATGGTGATACCACGAGCTTTCTCTTCTGGTGCGCTGTCGATTTTATCGAAATCAACGATTGCGGAACCGAATACTTCGGAGCAAACGCGAGTCAGAGCAGCAGTCAGAGTGGTTTTACCGTGGTCAACGTGACCGATGGTGCCAACGTTGACGTGCGGTAGGGAACGATCAAATTTTTCTTTAGCCACGACAATTAACTCCTTGCCTAAAGGACTGAATCAGCCTTGTTTTTTGGATACAGTTTCAGCGATGTGCGCCGGAGCTGTGTTGTATTTTTTGAATTCCATAGAGTAGCTTGCGCGACCCTGGGACATGGAGCGAACGTCGGTCGCATAACCGAACATCTCACCCAACGGAACCTCGGCGCGAATCACTTTGCCGGAAACCGTGTCTTCCATACCCAAGATCATGCCGCGACGACGGTTAAGGTCGCCCATGACATCACCCATATAGTCTTCAGGTGTAACAACTTCTACCGCCATGATTGGCTCAAGCAACTCACCACCGCCCTTCTGGGCCAGTTGCTTGGTTGCCATGGAGGCAGCCACCTTAAACGCCATCTCGTTGGAGTCGACGTCGTGGTAAGAACCGTCAAAAACGGTTGCTTTCAGGCCGATCAGCGGATAGCCGGCAACAACACCGTTCTTCATCTGCTCTTCGATACCCTTCTGGATAGCAGGGATGTATTCCTTAGGAACAACACCACCTACTACTTCGTTCACGAATTGCAGACCTTCCTGACCTTCGTCAGCAGGAGCAAAACGGATCCAGCAGTGACCGAACTGACCACGACCGCCGGACTGACGAACGAACTTGCCTTCGATTTCACAGTTCTTCGTGATGCGCTCACGATAGGAAACCTGAGGCTTACCGATGTTGGCTTCGACGTTGAACTCACGGCGCATCCGGTCAACCAGGATGTCCAGGTGCAGCTCGCCCATGCCGGAGATGATCGTTTGACCAGTCTCTTCATCAGTCTTGACGCGGAAAGATGGATCTTCCTGAGCAAGCTTGCCCAGAGCGATACCCATTTTTTCCTGGTCATCCTTGGTCTTTGGCTCTACGGCAACCGAAATAACCGGCTCCGGGAAGTCCATGCGAACCAGGATGATTGGCTTGTCAGCGTTGCACAAGGTTTCACCGGTGGTGACGTCCTTCATGCCGATCAAGGCCGCGATGTCACCAGCGCGTACTTCCTTGATTTCTTCACGGGCGTTTGCGTGCATTTGCACCATACGACCCACGCGCTCTTTCTTGCCTTTAACCGAGTTGATCACGCCGTCGCCGGAGTTCAACACGCCCGAGTAAACGCGGACGAAGGTCAAGGTACCCACGAATGGGTCAGTGGCAATTTTAAATGCCAAAGCGGAGAACGGTTCTGCGTCGTCTGCGTGACGCTCCAGCTCGATAGTCTCGTCATCCGGGTCAGTACCCTTGATGGAAGGAATATCAACCGGTGCCGGCAGGTAGTCGATCACAGCATCGAGAACCAGGGGAACGCCCTTGTTCTTGAACGAGGAACCGCAAACAGCCAGGACGATTTCGCCAGCGATAGTACGCTGACGCAGAGCGGCCTTGATTTCCGCGTTGGTGAGTTCTTCACCTTCGAGGTACTTGTTCATCAGCTCTTCGTTGGCTTCAGCCGCAGCTTCAACCATGTTGTTGCGCCATTCGTCAGCCAGTTCCTGCAGTTCAGCAGGGATAGGCTTGCGAACAGGAACCATACCTTTGTCAGCGTCGTTCCAGTAAACAGCTTCCATGGTCAGCAGATCGATCTGGCCTTGGAAATTGTCTTCGGAACCGATAGCCAACTGGATTGGCACCGGGGTGTGACCCAGACGCTGCTTGATCTGACCGATCACGCGCAGGAAGTTCGCACCGGCACGGTCCATCTTGTTTACGTAAACAAGACGTGGAACGCCGTATTTGTTGGCTTGACGCCATACGGTTTCCGACTGCGGCTCAACGCCCGAGGTACCGCAGAACACAACGACAGCGCCGTCGAGTACCCGCAGGGAACGCTCAACTTCAATGGTGAAGTCTACGTGGCCAGGGGTATCGATTACGTTGAAGCGGTGCTCATCCTTGTACTGCTTCTCGGAACCTTTCCAGAAGGCGGTAATGGCAGCAGAAGTAATGGTAATACCACGCTCCTGCTCCTGAACCATCCAGTCTGTGGTCGCGGCGCCATCATGCACCTCGCCCATCTTGTGACTTTTGCCGGTGTAAAACAGTACGCGCTCAGTAGTGGTGGTTTTACCAGCATCCACGTGAGCGACGATACCGATGTTACGGTAGCGGCTAATCGGAGTAGTACGAGCCATAAAGCCCTCGCAAAATTAGTGAAGCTAAAATTAGAAGCGGTAGTGCGAGAAAGCTTTGTTGGCTTCAGCCATACGGTGCACGTCTTCACGCTTCTTAACAGCAGCACCTTTACCTTCAGCAGCGTCCAACAGTTCGCCGGCCAAACGCAGAGCCATAGACTTCTCGCCGCGCTTACGGGCGAAGTCTACCAACCAGCGCATTGCCAGAGCGTTACGACGGGACGGACGAACTTCAACCGGAACCTGGTAAGTAGCACCGCCTACACGGCGCGACTTCACTTCGACCAGCGGAGCGATGGCGTCGAGAGCTTTCTCGAAGATTTCCAGGGGGTCGCTGTTCTTGCGTTCTTTAACCTTTTCCAGCGCGCCATAAACGATACGCTCGGCAACGGCTTTCTTGCCGCTTTCCATCACGTGGTTCATGAACTTGGCCAGAATTTGGCTTCCGTATTTTGGATCGTCAAGCACTTCGCGCTTGGCTGCTACACGTCTTCTTGGCATGGATAAGCCCTCAAACGGTCTTCAGGTTCGCTCGGAATCGGTGCCCTTTCGGGACGCCTCCGACCTTACTCTTATCGACTCAGAAAATAAGATGATTCAGTTTTACAAAAAGCCGCTACTACTTAGGCTTCTTGGTACCGTACTTCGAACGACCCTGGTTACGACCTTTAACGCCGGAAGTATCCAAGGAGCCGCGTACGGTGTGATAACGAACACCTGGCAAGTCTTTTACACGACCGCCGCGGATCAGTACCACGCTGTGCTCTTGCAGGTTGTGGCCTTCACCGCCGATGTACGAGGAAACCTCGAAACCGTTGGTCAGGCGCACACGGCATACTTTACGCAGTGCCGAGTTAGGTTTTTTCGGCGTGGTGGTATACACACGGGTGCATACGCCACGACGTTGCGGGCAGTTCTGCAGCGCAGGCACGTCGGATTTCTCGACGATACGCTTACGCGGCTGACGTACCAGCTGGTTGATAGTTGCCATCTACTAGCTCCACTGTTGTCTTGCGACGCTATTGTCTTGCAAGAAAAGCAAAATGGCAGGAACGAATTCCCGCCAAATTTAGGGGTACAAGAGTCTAAAGAGGATCTTGTCCCCAGTCAAGGCAAGGCCCCGACCTCCCCACTCGTCGAACCGGTGCATATATGCCTCGATCCGACGAATGGGGGTGTCAGGGCCCAGTCTCATCTATCGCAGAACTCAGTTACCGCTTGAGTTCAGCGCTTCGGTCAGTGCAGCTTCCACTTCACTGGCGCTTACGCGCAACGGCTTGTCAGCATCACGGCGGCGCTTGCGCTCGCTGTGGTAAGCCAAACCGGTACCAGCCGGGATCAAACGACCCACGACTACGTTTTCTTTCAGGCCGCGCAGGTAATCGCGCTTGCCGGTTACCGCTGCTTCGGTCAGTACACGAGTGGTCTCCTGGAAGGAGGCCGCCGAGATGAACGACTCAGTGGACAACGACGCCTTGGTGATACCCAGCAGCACGCGAGTGAACTTGGAAACGAATTTCTCGTCGTTCGCCAGGCGCTCGTTTTCTACCAGTACGTGAGTCAGCTCCATCTGGTCGCCCTTGATGAAACTGGAATCGCCGGATTCAGCGATTTCAACTTTACGCAACATCTGACGCAGGATGGTCTCGATGTGCTTATCGTTGATCTTCACGCCTTGCAGACGGTAAACGTCCTGGATCTCGTTAACGATGTACTTGGCCAGCGCGCTCACACCCAGCAGACGCAGGATATCGTGCGGATCGCTCGGGCCGTCGGAGATAACTTCGCCGCGGTTTACCTGTTCGCCTTCGAAGACGTTCAGGTGACGCCACTTCGGAATCAGCTCTTCGTACGGATCGCTACCGTCGTTCGGGGTAATGACCAGACGGCGCTTGCCCTTGGTCTCTTTACCGAAGGCGATGGTGCCGCTGACTTCAGCCAGAATCGACGCTTCTTTCGGACGACGCGCTTCGAACAAGTCGGCAACACGCGGCAGACCACCGGTGATGTCGCGAGTTTTCGAAGTTTCTTGCGGGATACGCGCGATAACATCACCGATCGCGATCTTCGCACCATCCGCTACACCGACCAGGGCGTTGGCTGGCAGGAAGTACTGAGCGATTACGTCAGTGCCTGGCAGCAACAGATCCTTGCCGTTGTCGTCGACCATCTTCACGGCAGGACGGATGTCTTTACCGGCAGCTGGACGATCTTTGGCGTCGAGTACTTCAATGTTGGTCATACCGGTCAATTCGTCAGTCTGACGCTTGATCGTGATGCCTTCTTCCATGCCCACGTAGGTCACGGTACCTTTCATTTCGGTAACGATTGGGTGGGTGTGCGGATCCCACTTGGCAACGATTGCGCCAGCGTCGACCTTGTCACCTTCCTTCACCGAAATCACAGCACCGTACGGCAGCTTGTAACGCTCGCGCTCACGACCGTAGTCATCAGCGATTGCCAGCTCACCGGAACGGGACACAGCAACCAGGTGGCCATCCACTCGCTCAACGTGCTTGAGGTTATGCAGGCGGACGGTACCGCCATTCTTCACCTGAACACTGTCAGCTGCGGAGGTCCGGCTTGCCGCACCACCGATGTGGAACGTACGCATGGTCAGCTGGGTACCCGGCTCACCGATGGACTGGGCAGCGATAACGCCGACCGCTTCACCGATGTTCACCTGGTGGCCACGAGCCAAATCACGGCCGTAGCACTTGGCGCAGATGCCGTAGCGGGTTTCGCAGCTGATCGGCGAGCGAACGATCACTTCGTCGATGCTGTTGAGTTCGATGAACTCGACCCACTTCTCGTCTACCAGGGTGCCGGCAGGAACGATAACTTCCTCGGTACCTGGCTTGAACACGTCACGGGCAATCACACGACCCAATACGCGCTCACCCAGTGGCTCTACAACGTCACCGCCTTCAATGTGCGGTGTCATCAGCAGGCCGTGCTCGGTGCCGCAATCGATCTCGGTGACAACCAGATCTTGTGCAACGTCTACCAGACGACGCGTCAGGTAACCGGAGTTAGCGGTTTTCAACGCGGTATCCGCCAGACCCTTACGAGCACCGTGAGTGGAGATGAAGTACTGAAGTACGCTCAAACCTTCACGGAAGTTCGCAGTAATCGGCGTTTCGATGATGGAGCCATCCGGCTTGGCCATCAGGCCACGCATACCGGCGAGCTGACGGATCTGCGCAGCAGAACCCCGTGCGCCCGAGTCGGCCATCATGTACATCGAGTTGAAGGATTCCTGATCAACTTCGTCGCCATGACGGTCGATGACTTTCTCTTTCGAGAGGTTGGCCATCATCGCCTTGGACACTTCGTCGTTCGCCTTGGACCAAAGGTCGATCACTTTGTTGTACTTCTCGCCCTGGGTTACCAGGCCGGAGGCGTACTGGCTCTCGATCTCTTTCACTTCGTCAGTGGCAGCACTGATGATGCGAGCTTTTTCATCCGGGATAACGAAGTCGTTAACGCCGATGGAAACGCCAGAGATAGTCGAGTAAGCGAAACCTGTGTACATCAACTGGTCAGCGAAGATCACGGTCTCTTTCAAACCAACCACGCGGTAGCACTGGTTGATCAGCTTGGAGATCGCCTTTTTCTTCATCGGCAGGTTGACGACGTCGTACGACAGACCTTTTGGCACAACCTGGTACAACAGCGCACGGCCGACGGTGGTGTCGACGATACGAGTGTTGCTCACACTGCCGCCGTCACGGTCGTTGACGGTTTCGTGGATCCGCACTTTGACCTTGGCGTGCAGTGCGGCTTCGCCGGCACGGAACACACGGTCAACTTCCTGCAGGTCAGCGAATACACGGCCTTCGCCCTTGGCGTTGATCGCTTCACGGGTCATGTAGTACAGACCCAATACAACGTCCTGCGACGGAACGATGATTGGCTCACCGTTGGCTGGCGACAGAATGTTGTTGGTCGACATCATCAACGCGCGCGCTTCCAACTGAGCTTCCAGTGTCAGCGGTACGTGCACGGCCATTTGGTCGCCGTCGAAGTCGGCGTTGTACGCAGCACAGACCAGAGGGTGCAGCTGGATAGCCTTACCTTCGATCAGTACCGGTTCAAACGCCTGGATACCCAGACGGTGAAGGGTCGGTGCACGGTTGAGGAGAACCGGGTGTTCGCGAATCACTTCAGCGAGAACGTCCCAAACTTCTGGCAGTTCGCGCTCGACCATTTTCTTGGCCGCTTTGATGGTGGTCGCGAGACCGCGCATTTCCAGCTTGCCGAAGATGAACGGCTTGAACAGCTCGAGTGCCATCTTCTTGGGCAGACCGCACTGATGCAGACGCAGGGTCGGGCCTACGGTAATTACCGAACGACCGGAGTAGTCAACACGCTTACCGAGCAAGTTCTGACGGAAACGACCCTGCTTACCCTTGATCATGTCAGCCAGGGATTTCAGAGGACGCTTGTTGGAACCGGTGATCGCACGGCCACGACGACCGTTGTCGAGCAAGGCGTCGACGGCTTCTTGCAACATACGCTTTTCGTTGCGCACGATGATGTCCGGAGCGGACAGATCAAGCAGGCGCTTCAAGCGGTTGTTACGGTTGATCACGCGGCGGTACAGGTCGTTGAGGTCGGACGTCGCGAAACGACCACCGTCCAACGGTACCAGCGGACGCAGGTCTGGCGGCAGAACCGGCAGAACGGTCAGCACCATCCACTCTGGCAGGTTGCCGGAACCCTGGAAGGCTTCCATCAACTTCAGACGCTTGGACAGCTTCTTGATCTTGGTTTCGGAGTTGGTTTGCGGAATTTCTTCGCGCAGACGGCCAATCTCGTGTTCCAGGTCGATAGCGTGCAGCAGTTCACGGACAGCTTCGGCACCCATGCGGGCATCGAAATCATCACCGAACTCTTCCAGCGCTTCGAAGTACTGCTCATCGTTCAGCAACTGACCTTTTTCAAGGGTGGTCATGCCTGGATCGATAACGACGTAGCTCTCGAAGTAGAGAACGCGTTCGATATCACGCAGGGTCATGTCCATCAGCAAGCCGATACGGGACGGCAGCGATTTCAGGAACCAGATGTGGGCAACCGGCGAAGCCAGTTCGATGTGCGCCATGCGCTCACGACGAACCTTGGCCAGCGCAACTTCAACGCCGCACTTCTCGCAGATCACACCACGGTGCTTCAAGCGCTTGTACTTACCGCACAGGCACTCGTAATCCTTTACCGGGCCAAAGATCTTGGCGCAGAACAGGCCGTCACGCTCAGGTTTGAACGTACGGTAGTTGATGGTTTCCGGCTTTTTAACTTCACCGAACGACCACGAACGGATCATCTCAGGCGATGCCAGTCCAATACGGATGGCGTCGAACTCTTCGACTTGACCCTGGTTTTTCAGCAAATTCAGTAGGTCTTTCAAGGCCTTTCCTCCTGGCGGAGCAGAGAGCGGGCCAAACGGCCTCGCTCTCGATTCGCGTCACGTGTTATTCGGTTTCCAGATCGATATCGATGCCGAGGGAACGAATTTCTTTGATCAACACGTTGAAAGACTCGGGCATGCCCGGCTCCATACGGTGATCGCCGTCCACGATGTTTTTGTACATCTTGGTACGACCGTTCACATCGTCCGACTTCACTGTGAGCATTTCTTGCAGAGTGTATGCAGCACCGTATGCTTCCAGTGCCCAGACCTCCATCTCCCCGAAACGCTGACCACCGAACTGAGCCTTACCACCCAGCGGCTGCTGGGTAACCAGGCTGTACGAACCGGTAGAACGAGCGTGCATCTTGTCGTCTACCAAGTGGTTCAGCTTCAGCATGTACATGTAGCCAACAGTAACCGGGCGCTCGAACTTGTTGCCGGTACGGCCGTCGAACAGCTGCATCTGGCCGCTTTCCGGCAGGTCTGCCAGTTTCAGCATGGCCTTGATTTCGCTTTCCTTGGCACCGTCGAACACCGGGGTAGCCATTGGAACGCCGCCGCGCAGGTTCTTCGCCAGATCCAGGATTTCCTGGTCGGTGAAGGTGTCCAGCTCTTCGTTGCGACCGCCGATCTCGTTGTAGATCTCGTGCAGGAACTTACGCAGGTCAGCGACCTTGCGTTGCTCTTCGATCATACGGTTGATCTTCTCACCCAGACCCTTGGCCGCGAGGCCCAGGTGGGTTTCGAGGATCTGACCAACGTTCATACGCGAAGGTACGCCCAACGGGTTGAGGACGACGTCGACCGGGGTGCCATTGGCATCGTGCGGCATGTCTTCAACCGGCATGATCACGGAGACCACACCTTTGTTACCGTGACGACCGGCCATCTTGTCGCCCGGCTGGATGCGGCGACGGATTGCCAGGTAAACCTTGACGATTTTCAGCACGCCTGGAGCCAGGTCATCGCCCTGCTGCAGTTTGCGCTTCTTGTCTTCGAACTTGTCGTCCAGCAGACGGCGGCGATCAACGATGTAGGCCTGGGCCTTCTCGAGTTGCTCGTTCAGAGCATCTTCAGCCATGCGCAGTTTGAACCACTGGCCATGCTCGAGACCGTCGAGGATTTCGTCGGTGATGTCCTGACCTTTCTTCAGACCTGCGCCGCCTTCAGCCTTGTGGCCTACCAGAGCGGAACGCAGACGTTCGAAGGTCGCGCCTTCAACGATACGGAACTCTTCGTTCAGATCCTTGCGGATCTCGTCGAGTTGGGTCTTCTCGATGGACAGCGCACGAGCATCACGCTCAACGCCGTCGCGGGTGAAGACCTGTACGTCGATGACAGTACCCTTGGTACCGGTAGGTACGCGCAGGGAGGTGTCTTTAACGTCGCTGGCTTTTTCACCGAAGATGGCACGCAGCAGCTTCTCTTCCGGAGTCAGTTGGGTCTCGCCTTTCGGAGTGACCTTACCGACCAGAATGTCGCCTGCGCCAACTTCAGCACCTACGTAAACGATACCGGCTTCGTCCAGCTTGTTCAGTGCAGCTTCACCCACGTTAGGGATGTCTGCAGTGATTTCCTCTGGCCCAAGCTTGGTGTCACGTGCCACACAGGTCAGTTCCTGGATGTGGATCGTGGTAAAGCGATCTTCTTGAACAACTCGTTCCGACAGGCAGATGGAGTCTTCGAAGTTGTAACCGTTCCAGGCCATGAACGCGATGCGCATGTTCTGACCCAGTGCCAGCTCACCCATATCGGTGGACGGGCCGTCGGCCATGATATCGCTACGCTGAACGCGGTCACCCTTACGCACTAGCGGACGCTGGTTGATGCAGGTGTTCTGGTTCGAACGGGTGTATTTGGTCAGGTTGTAGATGTCGACACCAGCTTCACCGGTTTCAACTTCGTCATCGGCAACACGAACCACGATACGGCTGGCATCAACGGAATCGATCACGCCACCACGACGAGCCACGACGCAAACGCCGGAGTCACGGGCTACGTTACGCTCCATGCCGGTACCTACCAGCGGCTTGTCGGCGCGCAGGGTCGGTACAGCTTGACGCTGCATGTTGGAACCCATCAACGCACGGTTGGCGTCATCGTGCTCCAGGAACGGGATCAGCGACGCTGCAACCGACACGACCTGCTTGGGCGATACGTCCATCAGGGTGACGTCTTCCGGCGCCTTGACGGTGAACTCGTTCAAGTGACGAACAGCTACCAGCTCGTCGATCAGGACTTTCTTGTCGTTCATCGTGGCCGAAGCCTGAGCGATCACGTGATCAGCTTCTTCGATGGCGGACAGGAAGACGATTTCGTCGGTGACCAGACCCTCTTTCACAACACGGTACGGGCTCTCGAGGAAACCGTACTGGTTGGTGCGCGCATAAGCGGCCAGGGAGTTGATCAGACCGATGTTCGGACCTTCCGGCGTTTCGATCGGGCATACACGACCGTAGTGCGTCGGGTGTACGTCACGGACTTCGAAGCCTGCGCGCTCACGGGTCAGACCGCCCGGGCCCAGTGCGGAAACACGGCGCTTGTGGGTGATCTCGGAGAGCGGGTTGTTCTGGTCCATGAACTGCGAGAGCTGGCTGGAACCAAAGAACTCTTTCACCGCCGCAGCCACTGGCTTGGCGTTGATCAGGTCTTGCGGCATCAGGCCTTCGCTTTCAGCCATCGACAGGCGCTCTTTGACCGCACGCTCAACACGTACCAGGCCAACGCGGAACTGGTTCTCTGCCATTTCGCCTACGCAGCGAACACGACGGTTACCCAGGTGGTCGATGTCATCGACGATGCCTTTACCGTTACGGATGTCGACCAGGGTCTTCAGTACCGCGACGATGTCTTCCTTGCACAGCACGCCCGAACCTTCGATCTCGGTACGACCGATACGACGGTTGAACTTCATCCGGCCGACCGCAGACAGGTCATAGCGCTCAGGGCTGAAGAACAGGTTGTTGAACAGGGTTTCGGCAGCATCTTTGGTTGGTGGCTCACCAGGACGCATCATGCGATAGATCTCGACCAGCGCTTCCAATTGGTTGCTGGTGGAGTCGATCTTCAGGGTGTCGGAGATGAACGGACCGCAGTCGATGTCGTTGGTGTACAGGGTCTCGATGCGAACGACTTGAGCCTTGGCGATTTTGGCCAGGATCTCGGTGTTCAGCTCGGTGTTGCACTCAGCCAGGATTTCGCCTGTCGCCGGGTGAACGATGACCTTGGCAGTAGTGCGGCCCAGGACGTAGTCCAGCGGCACTTCCAACTCTTTGAGACCGGCTTTTTCGATCTGGTTGATGTGGCGCGCGGTGATACGGCGGCCGGCTTCAACAATGACCTTGCCCTTTTCATCCTGGATGTCCAGGACGGCAATTTCACCACGCAGACGCGATGCGATCAGCTCCAGCTTGAGGGTTTCATCCTTCAGGCTGAATACGTTGGTGGTGTAGAAGGCATCCAGCACCTGCTCAGTGGTATAGCCGAGCGCGCGCAGCAGTACCGAGGCCGGCAGCTTGCGACGACGGTCGATACGCACGAACACGCAGTCTTTAGGGTCGAACTCGAAGTCCAACCACGAACCACGGTACGGAATGATCCGCGCGGAGTACAGGAGCTTGCCGGAGCTGTGCGTCTTGCCGCGGTCGTGGTCGAAGAACACGCCCGGGGAACGGTGCAGCTGGGAAACGATTACGCGTTCGGTACCATTGATAACGAAGGTACCGTTTTCAGTCATCAGTGGGATTTCGCCCATGTAGACTTCTTGCTCTTTGATGTCCTTGATCGCTTTGTTCGACGATTCTTTGTCGAAAATGATCAGACGGACTTTTACCCGCAAAGGTACGGCGTACGTAACACCGCGCAACACGCATTCTTTGACATCAAATGCCGGTTCGCCCAGGCGATAACCGACGTACTCCAGCGCAGCATTGCCGGAGTAGCTGATGATCGGGAAAACGGATTTGAAGGCCGCATGCAGGCCCACGTCGCGGAACTGATCTTTGGTCGCTCCCGCCTGCAAGAATTCACGATACGAATCCAGCTGGATAGCCAGAAGGTACGGGACATCCATGACGTCCGGCAACTTGCTAAAGTCCTTGCGGATACGTTTTTTCTCAGTATATGAGTAAGCCATCAGCGTTCCCCAGCTTGGTCACCTGCTTGTTTGGCCCTCCCGACGGGAGCAGCCAGAAAATCTTGCAAACCCCATGGTTTGCACCACCGCATCGGGTGGCTACAGCGCGTTAATGGCGGCGACCGAGTCGACAGCCAAGAACGGAAAAAGGCCGGTGGCAAGAGCCACCAGCCATCAGCCTTCAGCTTAAAGCTTGGGCTGGAGACGCAAGGTCGATGCTTACTTCAGCTCGACTTTAGCGCCTGCTTCTTCCAGAGTAGCTTTGGCTTTGTCAGCAGCGTCTTTCGACACAGCTTCCAGAACCTGGGCAGGAGCGCCGTCAACTACTGCCTTGGCTTCTTTCAGGCCCAGACCGGTCAGTTCACGTACTGCCTTGATCACGTTTACTTTCTTCTCGCCAGCTTCCAGCAGCATGACGTTGAATTCGGTTTGCTCTTCAGCAGCGACAGCAGCAACAGCTGGGCCAGCGGAAGCAGCGGCAGCGGAAACGCCGAATTTTTCTTCGAAAGCTTTGATCAGCTCAACAACCTGCAGAACCGACATTTCAGCTACGGCGTTGAGGATATCGTCTTGGGAGATAGACATTGCTGTATTTCCTGAATTGGGGGACGGCCTACGCGGCCATCGAAATAAACAAAAATACGCGAGAGAATTTGCTCAGCCTTAGGCTGCGGCAGCTTCTTTTTGCTCGCGAACTGCAGCCAGAGTACGAGCCAGCTTGCTGGTAGCGCCTTGAATCACGCTCATCAGCTGCGAAATAGCTTCGTTACGGGTCGGCAGTGTTGCCAGTACGTCGATTTGGTTAGCTGCGAGGAACTTGCCCTCGAACGCAGCTGCCTTGATCTCGAACTTATCCTGACTCTTGGCGAATTCCTTGAACAAACGGGCAGCAGCGCCTGGATGATCCTTGGAGAACGCGATCAGAGTCGGGCCAGTGAACACGTCGTTGAGAACACTGTATTCAGTGTCAGCAACAGCGCGCTTGAGCAGGGTGTTACGTACAACACGTACGTATACGCCAGCTTCACGAGCCTCTTTACGGAGTCCGGTCATAGCGCTTACTGTCACACCACGGGCATCAGCCACGACAGCGGACAGAGCAGCTTTGGCAGCCTCGTTGACTTCAGCGACGATGGCCTTCTTGTCTTCGAGATTAATTGCCACGGGTTTAACTCCTGCTTGTTACCGTTTCATCCGGCCTAGGCCTGATGTCGTTTTGGTGTCTGATTCGGTAAGGAACCGGGAGCACCATCTGCGTAGGCTTGTTGGTTTAAGACTTGCGTCGCCTACGGTCTTGGATAGCCCCCGCCAGGCAGGGACCCCAATCTTTCAATTGACGCAATCGCTCGCGCCAACCTGTGTCTTATACGTCCAGCGAGCCTTGGTCGATGACCAGACCTGGGCCCATAGTGGTGCTCAGGGTAACGCGCTTGACGTAGATACCTTTCGAGGAAGCAGGTTTGATACGCTTCAGATCAGCGATCAGGGCTTCAACGTTTTCCTTCAGCTTGACGGCATCAAAGCCGACTTTGCCAACGGAGGTGTGAATGATGCCGTTTTTGTCGGTGCGATAACGAACCTGACCAGCCTTGGCGTTTTTAACCGCGGTAGCTACGTCTGGCGTTACGGTGCCGACTTTAGGGTTAGGCATCAGGCCGCGTGGACCCAGGATCTGACCCAACTGACCTACAACGCGCATTGCATCCGGGGAGGCAATAACAACGTCATAGTTCAGGTCGCCGCCTTTCATTTCGGCAGCCAGGTCGTCCATACCAACGCGATCGGCGCCAGCGGCCAGAGCAGCTTCGGCGGCCGGGCCTTGGGTGAAGACAGCAACACGTACAGTCTTGCCAGTACCGTGTGGCAGCACAGTAGCGCTACGAACGACCTGGTCGGATTTACGTGGGTCAACACCCAGGTTCACAGCAACGTCAACGGACTCGCTGAACTTGACAGTCGACAGCTCGGTCAGCAGGGCAGCAGCGTCTACAAAATTGTAGGACTTGCCCGCTTCGATTTTGCCGGCGATAGCCTTTTGGCGCTTGGTCAGCTTAGCCATTACACACCCTCCACGTTAAGGCCCATGCTACGAGCAGAACCGGCGATGGTACGCACGGCTGCATCCATATCAGCTGCAGTCAGATCCGCGTTTTTGGTTTTCGCGATTTCTTCCAGCTGAGCACGAGTCACGGTGCCAACCTTAACGGTGTTCGGACGAGCGGAACCGCTAGTCAGACCAGCAGCTTTCTTCAGAAGAACCGAAGCCGGAGTCGACTTGGTTTCGAAAGTGAAGCTACGGTCGCTGTATACAGTGATGATCACTGGAGTCGGCAGACCTGGCTCAAGACCCTGAGTACGGGCGTTGAAGGCCTTGCAGAATTCCATGATGTTCACGCCGTGCTGACCCAGAGCTGGGCCGACGGGTGGGCTAGGGTTGGCCTGAGCGGCCTTCACTTGCAGCTTGATGTAAGCGGTAATCTTCTTGGCCATGAGGCACTCCAATTACGGGTTCAAGCGCCTCGAAAGGCTCCCCGGTTACTTGCGCGTTTATCCCAGTGACGACAAAACCCCACAGCCTAGGCTGCGGGGTTGGGATGCTTGCTCAGCTAGACCTTCTCGACCTGGCTGAACTCCAACTCTACCGGAGTAGAGCGACCGAAAATGAGCACTGCCACTTGGATCCGGCTCTTTTCGTAGTTAACTTCTTCGACAGTGCCGTTGAAATCAGCAAACGGACCATCTGTGACACGAACAACCTCACCCGGCTCGAACAACGTCTTCGGCTTAGGCTTGTCGCTACCGTCAGCAACACGACGCAGAATTGCTTCCGCCTCTTTATCGGTGATCGGCGCAGGCTTATCAGCAGTACCGCCAATGAAGCCCATGACGCGAGGAGTGTCCTTGACCAAGTGCCAAGTACCTTCGTTCATGTCCATCTGCACCAGCACGTAGCCAGGAAAGAACTTGCGTTCACTCTTGCGCTTCTGGCCATTCCGCATTTCAACCACTTCTTCAGTGGGAACCAGAATTTCGCCGAAGCCATCTTCCATGCCTGCCAGCTTTACGCGCTCCAGCAAAGAGCGCATAACATGCTTCTCGTAACCCGAGTAAGCATGCACAACGTACCAACGCTTAGCCACGGGACACCCTTAGCCAACAATCAAGGAAACAAGCCAGCCGAGCAGGGAATCGAGCCCCCACAACAGCAACGCCATAACCAGAACGACAGCCACGACAATCAATGTGGTCTGCGTGGTTTCTTGGCGAGTCGGCCAAACGACTTTACGAATTTCAGTGCGAGCTTCCTTTACCAGGACCGCGAAAGACTTGCCTTTGGTAGTCTGCAGGCCTACAAAGGCAGCTACAGCAGCAAGGGCCAGCAAAGCGAGAACGCGGTACAGGATCGGCGAAGCAGAATAGTACTGATTGCCGACAACGCCTACGACCACCAAGGCGACTACGGCGAGCCACTTGACCAGATCGAAACGAGAGCTTTGAGCTTCAGCCTTAGGAGTCATCTATGAAGATCCTGTGAAAAGAAAGCCAGACACACCACGTGAATCTGGCAGGTCAGGAGGGAATCGAACCCCCAACCTACGGTTTTGGAGACCGTCGCTCTGCCAATTGAGCTACTGACCTAAAACAAAATCAGGCCGACCATTATGCAGGCCTGAAAAAGACTTTACAACAACCAACCCCAACAGACTTGAAATCACTGACATCCAACGCCAGAAACAGCACGATACAAGCCGAGGCAGCTGTTAAAACAAAGGCAGATATTTTCATATCTGCCTTGTTATATGGAGCTCTTGAGCGGATTTGAACCGCTGACCTCACCCTTACCAAGGGTGTGCTCTACCAACTGAGCTACAAGAGCGAAACACCGTGCACAACCTGCAAACTTGGAGCGGGTAGCGGGAATCGAACCCGCATCATCAGCTTGGAAGGCTGAGGTTCTACCACTAAACTATACCCGCGGAGCTTGCAGCTCACGCTAAAATGGTGGAGGGGGAAGGATTCGAACCTTCGAAGTCGTAGACGTCAGATTTACAGTCTGATCCCTTTGGCCGCTCGGGAACCCCTCCTAAGCGAGCCGGCATTTTACATCACGCCGACCTTCTGTCAAGCATTTTCTCATTTAAATTATGAGGTTAGCTGCGTTGACTTCGCTTCGCATCAAAGGCCTTAAAGGTCTTCACTGCGAAGCGGGCGCCATTCTATGCAAACTATTCGAGAGTTGCAATGCCTTCGCACAGCATTATTTTATGTTTTAACTCATTGAATTCCTTAGCAAGGTTTTCAAAGGGCAGATCATCCGCCAGGCGCCTGCTTTCAGGGGCCACTCGAAGCCAATAACCGGTAGCTTCAGGCATGTTCAGCAATTGGACCTTAACCTTTATATCCAGGCTGGTGAGGCGCTGTTCGACAGATTGCGCCTGACGCTGATCGGCAAACCCACCAATGTACAAGCAGGTATTTTGCGTGTCGGGCGATTTCGCACGATCCCTTCGGGCCACCGCCTCGGAAGACTCGCTCAGCAGTCGTATATCCTGCTGGGAGCCACGATAAAGACTCAGAGGAGTGACATCCTTGGCGCGCAACGGCGCCTCTTGCTGATGCCATATGTAATAGAAGACATTGAGGATCAGTAGAAGCAGAAACAACCAACGCATAAGCACCTCAGGGCAAAGGGCACGCCATTGCCAGGCCAATAAATACCAGATCCGGCACAAGCCGTGCCTGCGGCACAGTGTCAAAGACCAGATCAGCATCTCCGCCAGTCAGGAACACCGTGAAGTCATCCCCCCAATAACGCCTGGCAAGCTCGATCTGGGTAAGCACAAACCCCCTTAGCATCAGCGCACAGCCGCGCTCGACCGCCTCGGCCGTTGTACGCCCAGGCGACAGACGCTCCAGAGCGCGCTCAGCGGACGCATCGTCGTAGCGTATCTTGCGCGTATGGGTGCGCAGCTGGTTGCGCATAAGCGGCAGGCCAGGACAAATGAAGCCCCCCAAATGCTCGCCATCGACATCAATGAAATCTGCAGTCGCCGCCGTGCCAAAATCCAACACCAGGCAAGGGCCGGAGGCTAACTTATACCCGCCGAGGATCGCCAGCCAACGGTCCAGACCCAGCCGCTCGAAGTCGTCATAGCCATTTCGAACGCCCGCCATTTCCACCGCTGACGTTGCACACGAGACAGTAATGCCAAAAGCTTCGATCAATGTCTCGACCAGCTTGTCTGTTTCCTCCAGGGCGCGAACACTCACCAGCCGGCAACGCGTCAGCGACATGTCCGGCACCGCATTCAAACTCTCAATCAATGCGACATTCGAACCGACCACGCCCTCGGCGAAGGCGCCCACCCTGTCGACATTCAGCACTCGCCATTTGATAAAGCTATTCCCACAGTCGAGCTCAAGAATCATCACGCAACCTCAGGCTTAACTCACCACCGCTGTATGTTTTTTCGACACCATCAACGTCCAAGCGCAACGCACCTTGACGATCAACACCGAGCACCACTCCATCAACGCGATTCACACCCGCGATAAGTGATACCGCCCGCCCTTGCCACGCATGATTTCGCTCCCACTCCTCCTGGAGGGCCGCAAAGCCAGACGCCCTATGCCGATCGAGATAGTGCTGGAGCTGCAAGCTGACCCGGGCCACCAGAGCGTTACGGTCAGCAGCAGATCCCGCCTCAAGCTGCACCGACGTCCATTGCTGGTCAACCTCGGCGGCCCTCTGCATATTCACGTTGATCCCGATGCCGAGAACCACGTGACAGATATCTGCCGGGTCCCCAACCAACTCCAGCAATATCCCCGCGATTTTCTTGCGCCCGACCAATACGTCGTTGGGCCATTTCAAGACGACATCCTGAACACCCGACTCTCGCAGAGCCTGAATGACCGCCAGGCCAACAACAAGACTCAGCCCTTCCAGTTGCCGGAGGCCATCCTCAATACGCAGTACCAGGCTGTAATAGATGTTTTGAGCGTATGGACTGACCCACTTTCGACCGCGCCTGCCCCGCCCGGCCATTTGCTGCTCAGCTAATACCAGGAAAGGGACAGCCCGCGCGACATCAACCATGCGCAACGCCTCTGCGTTGGTGGAATCAATCGAATCGTAGATATGGACAGGCCACGACAACGACGGCGCACTTCGCAAAATCTCTTCAGCATTTAGAAACACCAGTGGCGATGCCAACTGGTACCCCTTACCACGCACCTTATGAATAGGTAGATTCAATTCGGCCTCAAGAAGCTGAAGCTGCTTCCACACGGCACTGCGACTAACGCCCAGAGCGGCACCCAGCGCCTCTCCGGAATGGAATCGGCCATCTTTCAGAAGTTCTAACAGCGTTAGCATGCAGGTATCGCCTCACAATGAGGCACGCATGATAGCCATGCGAAGAGGCATTGCATAGAAAGGCCGCACACCCTCAGGCCGCGATGAACGCCCTTTATGCTTTTCGAGCGCCCAAAACAAAACCCCAACTGCTTTCGCAATTGGGGTTCTGGAATTTAATCTTGACGATGACCTACTCTCACATGGGGAAACCC
>NZ_QGAJ01000018.1:0-104319 GCF_005233615.1 Pseudomonas sp. CFBP13528 | reverse complement strand
CGGTTATGTCTCAATCAAAGTGTCACCTATGTGAGTGCACTTTTTTGTAACCCATGTGGTTGACCCGTACATGCCCCACCACTCGGCACCTCGCCTGGGCTCGGTGTGCCCTCACTCCGGCTTGAATCCGTGGGCCGCCGCAATGGGCCATCCCTGGCCCAGTGCGGCTAACCCGGCGTCCTGCCGGGTTACCCACGGATTCAAGCCTGCGTTCGGCCAGCGTGGTTTGACGGGGCGCCTAGATCAAAAGCAGATCAAGATCAAAAGCCAGATCAAGAGCGACTCGCTTCGCATCGTGGTTACGGTTGGGCGCTACAGCGTTGTGTAGATAGCTATGGCGATCGGGGGCAAGTCGAATCGTCGCACCGCCCCTCCCACATTTTGCTCATCAGGTGCGATGCCTCTACCAGCGCTCTTTCAACATCCGCAGTTCCAAGTGCTGCAACAGCATGATGGTCTTGCCATCCACGATCTCCCCACTGGCCACCATCCCCAGCGCCTGCTCGAACCCCAGTTCCAGCACTTCGATATCCTCGCCCTCTTCCACCAGGCCGCCGCCGGCGCCAACCCGGTCGCCCGCTTGGTACTCGCCGATAAAGAAGTGAATACGCTCGGTCACCGACCCCGGGCTCATGAAGGCCGCATAGACTTTTTCGACATGCCCCACGCGATAGCCGGTCTCTTCCTCGGCTTCCAGGCGGATGCGCTCTTCGGGGCTGGCATTGTCGAGCAATCCGGCCGCCGCTTCGATCAGGTAGCCTTCGTGGTCGTTGACGAAAGTCGGCATGCGGAACTGGCGGATCAGCAGCACCGTGCGCTGCTCGCGGTTGTACAACAGGATGGTCGCACCGTTGCCCCGGTCATACACTTCGCGGGTCTGGGCTTGCCAGCTGCCGTCGCGACGGCGCAGATCGAAGCTGTATTTCTTCAAGAGGTACCAGTTGTCCGAAAGGGTTTCTTCGGCGGTGATGCGCACGGGGCTGTTGTCCATGGTCGGGCCTTTGCTCAAAGAAGCGGAGCATCTCGTGCAGGCCATGCAGCGTCAAGCCGGTTGCCCCCGAGCTCGCTGCAACACTTTGCAAGCAATCCTGCGTCACGGCCGTCGCATTAATTTCAGCTCTGCCCGGGGCATCTGGTACAACCCGTACTTGGCCCTTGTACTGGAACCTTCATGTCATCTTTTTCCATACCCCGCCGCGGCCTGCGCCGGTTTGTGCTGCTGTGCATGGCCCTGTTGATCGTCGGCCTGCCGGTCGGCTGCGCCGTGCTGCAACACAAGGAGCGCGAACTGGTGTTTCGCATCGAGCCGGGCACCGCGGGCTGGTACACCGGCCTGCCCAGCGCCGTTCAGGAGTTCGATATCAAGCCGGCCACGTTCAAATCCGGCCAGAATATCCATGGCTGGTGGTACCCGGCCGCACGCAAGGATGCGCCTGCCATCCTCTATCTGCACGGCGTGCGCTGGAACCTCACCGGCCAGCTGTTTCGCATCGAACAGCTGCACGCGCTGGGCTATTCGGTCTTGGCCATCGACTATCGCGGTTTTGGCAAAAGCCGTGGAGACCTGCCTTCGGAAACCACGGTGTATGAGGACGCGCGCATCGCCTGGGAGCGCTTTCAAACCTTGCAACCGGACCCCGGCAAACGCCTGATCTACGGCCATTCCCTGGGTGGCGCGGTGGCCATCGACCTCGCCGCGCAGTTGAGCAGGCAGGTACCGTTGCCGGTGCGCGGGCTGGTGATCGAATCCACGTTCACGTCCCTGGGGGATGTCGCCACCGCCGTTGCCAATACCTCACTGCCGGTGCGCTGGTTGCTGTCGCAGAAATTCGATTCCATCGACAAGATGGCCGATATTCACATGCCACTGCTGGTGGTCCATGGCCTTGATGACCGCTACGTTCCACCGCGTTTCAGCGAGCAATTATTCGAAGCCGCCCAGGAACCCAAGCGGCTGTTACTGGTGCCGGGTGCCGGCCATAACAACAGCATGAGCCTGGCCGGGCGCAATTATGGCGTGGCGCTGGACAAGCTGATGCAAGCGACGATGCCGTCACCGGTGGTCACCCCCTCCACAGGCAGAGGCGGTGACTCATAAATGCACTTTTCGGCACTGGCTTCGCCAAGGCCTGTCAAGCGCAAACCCTGGCCATATTGGCCGTCATTGAAAGTTGATCAAATATTGATCGCAGGTTAAATCGCCAATGCTGCCGGGGCCTTGCAAAGTTATCCACAGAGATACCCACGGTTTCCGTGGACAACTCTTTTTACTTTTCCTGTTTTTTTTTGCGCATCAAACGCCGTCAGGAAAGGTGCCCGGCAGCAGGATCTCGCGATTCACATCGCGTATATCGTTATAGCCACACAGCGCCATCGACACCTCCAACTCACGGGCGATGATCTCCAGCGCTTTGGTCACGCCCGCTTCGCCCATCGCCCCCAAGCCATACAGATGAGGGCGTCCGATCATCGTGCCCCTGGCGCCCAGCGCCATGGCCTTGAGTACGTCCTGGCCGGAGCGAATGCCCCCATCGAGCCACACCTCAATCCGATTGCCCACCGCCTCCACAATCGCCGGCAATTGGCTGACGCTCGACGGCGCGCCATCGAGCTGACGGCCACCGTGGTTGCTCACCACCAACGCATCGGCGCCGGAATTGGCCGCCAGGCGTGCGTCTTCCACATCGAGGATACCCTTGATGATCAACTTGCCGCCCCAGCACTTCTTGATCCACTCCACATCGTCCCAGCTCAGGCGCGGATCGAATTGTTGGGCGGTCCACGCCGACAGCGAACTCATGTCGGCCACGCCCGTCACGTGCCCGACGATATTGCCGAAACCACGACGCTGGGTGCCGAGCATGCCCATCACCCAGCGCGGCTTGGTCATCATATTGAGGATGTTCGGCAGGGTCAGCCTGGGCGGCGCCGACAGGCCATTGATCAAGTCCTTGTGACGCTGCCCGAGGATCTGCAGGTCCAGCGTCAACACCAACGCATCAACGCCCGCCGCCTTGGCGCGCTCGATCAAGCGCTCGATAAAGCCGCGGTCGCGCATCACATACAACTGGAACCAGAAGGGCTGGCCGACGTGCTCGGCGATGTCTTCCAGCGAACAGATGCTCATGGTCGACAAGGTATAGCGCAGGCCAAAAGCCGCAGCGGCGCGCGCGGTCAGGATCTCGCCATCGGCGTGCTGCATGCCTGCAAGGCCGGTAGGTGCCAGGGCCACCGGCATGGCCATGTCCTGGCCGATCATGCTGGCGCGGATCGAACGTTCATCGATATTGCGCGCCACGCGCTGACGGAACTTGATGCGGGCAAAGTCGCTTTCATTGGCCCGGTAGGTGCTCTCAGTCCAGGAGCCGGAATCGGCGTAGTCGTAAAACATGCGCGGCACACGTTTTTGCGCAAGCTTGCGTAAGTCTTCGATGGTTGTGATCAACGACATCGGGTCACCTCTCCCTGAACTGAACCCAGAGAGTAACCGGCGATCGCCAAGGCAACCAGCCATTGCGTTTATATCGACCGACGCTTAATCTCGCACAAACCCGCAACAAAGCGCACAAACATGCAAAGCACCCATCACGCCATCGACCTGCCTTCCCTGCGCAAACAAAAGATCCTGTTGCTGCTTGAGCGCGACGGCAAGGTCACGGCATCCGAGCTGGTCGAGCATTTCGCCGTATCCCCGGACACCATCCGCCGCGACCTCGGCGAACTCGCCGCCGCCGGTCTGTTGCAACGCGTGCACGGCGGCGCCCTGCCCCGGCCCAGGGACACTGGCAAGGACTTCTTCACCCGTGTCGACCAGACCAATGAGGCCAAGCGCCGCCTGGCACAGTTGGCTGCGGATCAAGTCGAGGATGGCCAGATCGTACTGTTCGACTCCGGCTCCACCACCCTGCAGATCGCCCGCTCATTGCCGCACTCACTCCACCTGACCGTGATCAGCCCCTCGCCGATGATCGCTATCGCCCTGGCGGACCACCCACATGTGACCGTGATTCTGGCGGGGGGCCAACTCAACCCCACCACACTTTCCACCGGCGGCCATGAAGCGGTACGTCTGATCCAGAGCATCAAGGCCGACCTGTTGTTCACCGGCGTGTGCGCATTGCACCCGCAAGTGGGCATGACGTCCCTGCATTTTACTGAAGTGGCGGTCAAGCAAGCCTTGCTCGACAGCGCGTCCCACGTGGTGGCCGTGACCACCTCGGACAAACTTGGCGCGGTGGAACCGTTCGTGGTGGCGCCGTGCAGCCGTATCCATACGCTGATTACCGAATGGGATGCGCCGAACGTGGAGGCTTATGAGCAATTAGGGCTGGAGGTGCGCCGGGTGGAGGTCTAGCAAGTCGAGGGCATCGGCGACCGCATGGCCGCTGGCGGTGTTATCGAAGATGCACCAGGTGGGAATGCCCTCTTCAATCGATTGGCGCAACAACTGGGAATATGCCTGCACCCGCGCGGGCCCGTAGGCGCTGTGATAAATGCGTGGCGAGCCGTGCAGGCGCCAATAACGCACGCCGTGCCAGGCATCGCCTGCTGCGATCACCGCGGGGTCGGCGTTGACCCAACCGATCTCGAATGCCTGCAGCAGACTCCCAGCCGCGAGCCAACTGTCATTGCGCGGCTCCAGCACCACGGCACCGGCAAAACGCTGACGCAGCGCGTCGAAAAAGGCGCCGGCCACCAGCGGCTCATAACTCAGGGACGGCGGCAGTTGAACCAACAGGCAACCGAGCTTTTCGTCCAGTTGCAGGCATTGCGCAAGAAATTCGTCCAGGGCAGTGCTGCACTGCTGCAAACGCAGCTCGTGGGTGATCCGCTTGGGCATCTTGACCGAAAAGCGAAACCCCGCAGGCACCGACTCCCGCCAGCGCTCATAGGTTCTCGGCAAGTGGGGCCGGTAAAACGAGCTGTTGATTTCTACCGCGCTGAAACGCGAGGCGTAGCGCTGCAAATGCGTGCCTTGTTCAACGAAGGCCGGCCACTGTTCGCGGGGCAGGCTCCAGCCGGCACAGCCCACATACAGCGCTGCGGTCAAAACAACACCGTGGCGGCATCGCGCATGAAAATCTCGATGGTCTTGGGCCCGACGCCATCGAACTCACCCAGGCGCTTTTCGAACGCCTGGCGGTCATCGCTGAACTGCACAATCCGTGTCATCTTGCCGCCGTAATCAGCATTGAGTTTCGCACTCAGGTCCAACAGACGCTGTGCCGTGGTTTCGTCGTAACGTACGTAATGCGCGCGTCCCAACATGGCGACCAGCTCCCGCGACGTGCAGTGCTGCAGCTTACGCGGCGTGTCGCGGCCCTCCTCTTCAACAATCACCTTGTAGGCGTGCGCGGCAATGGGCGCCTGAATGCGCTTGCCCATCAGGAAACTGGCGATAAACCACTTGAACAGGCTGCTGTCGTCGTCAGGCTGGAGCTTTATCCCCAGCTCCGATGCGCTGATGGAACGGGCCATGCTCACTGTCCCTTGCTGAGCTTCTCGTTGATAGCGTTCGTCTGGCGCTCAAGGTCCTTGATCGAGGTCGGTGTCACCACTTTGTCGATGGTTTCGGTCTTGGGGTTCGGACGTTCCAGGGTCGGCCCTTTGGTGCCGTCGGCATTGCCCTTTTGCGCGTCTTCGGAACTGATGGGTTCGGGGGTCTTATCGGCGGGTGTGTGATCAGTCACAGTGCAATCTCCTGGTAATGGCAGGTCACCAACAGCGGCGACCCTATGCAGCAGAACCCGGCGAATTTGGATTAGTTCAAGGAAATTGCCACACCTGCCGTTCAGTCACTGCGCGTAAAAAAAATTTAAACCTTTTGCCCGGGCATCGGTTCAACAGTCACGTAACGGCATCACGCCATTTCCAAGGAGAGACACTATGACGACTCGACTGATGAAACACATGGGCCTGACATTCGCACTGGTTGCAGGCTCGATTTCCACCGCGATGGCCGCCACCTCCAACGACTTTGTCGAGAATGCCGCCCAGGGCGGTATCACCGAAGTGGAAGCCGGCAAGCTGGCACTGGAAAAAAGCGGCTCGGCGGATGTGAAAACCTTCGCGCAACACATGATTACTGACCATACCAAGGCCAATCAGGACCTGATGGCGCTGGCGAAAAAGCTCGATATCGAAGTGCCGGATGACGCTGCCCTGACTGACAAGGCGAAGAAAGCCATTCTGGAAATGCGCGATGAATCGTTCGACAAGGCCTACGCCAACAACCAAGTGGACGCCCATGAGAAAACCGTCGCACTGTTCAAGAAGGAAGCAGAGTCCTCGGACAACGCCGAGTTGAAAGCTTTCGCCACCAAGACCCTGCCGACCCTTGAAGCTCACTTGGAAAAGGCCAAGGCGCTGCAAAGCAAATACGCCAAGTAACCCACCTCTACAGGAGATATCCGCTTATGAGTGCGCAACTCAACGGTAAGAAAATCCTGATCATCACCTCCAACACCGGTATCGAGCGCGATGAGCTGCTCAAGCCTCTGCAAGCCCTGCGTGGCTACGGCGCGACCGTGACGCACGCCTCCAGCAAAGGCGGCATCACCCAGACCTTCGTGGGCGATACGGAAAAGGACCAGACCGTGGCGTCCGACGTGCAACTGTCAGACGTGGTCGGCGCCGACTTCGATGCGCTGGTCATCCCCGGCGGCACCGTAAATGCCGACACCCTGCGCCAGGATAGCGCCGCGCTGCGCTTGATCAGCGAGTTCGCCCAGGCCGGCAAGACCATTGCGGCGATCTGCCACGGCCCGTGGACGTTGATCGACGCGGGCGTGGTCAAAGGCAAGACCCTGACCGCGTTTAAAAGCGTGCGTATCGACCTGGAAAACGCCGGCGCCGCCAGCGTGGTCGACGCCCAGGTGCAGGAATGCAAGGCCAATGGCTGGACCTTGATCACCTCACGCACGCCGGACGATTTACCCGCGTTCAATGAGGCGATTGCCCAGGCTGTCGCGGGCTGATCTCTGCACCGAAATAAAAACAGGCGCCCCATGGGGCGCCTGTTTTTTTAGCTCAATACTTCAGTGTTTGCGTTGTTGCGCCATCTCCCGCTTGGGCCCGAACATCGCCCAGGCGATCAGCCCCAGCAACGGTACGAAGACCAGCACCACCAACCACAGCCCCTTGGTTTCCCAGCCACCGGTACTGCGCAACACGATGTTGATGGCCCACAGTTCCAGCAGCAGCAGAATCACCGCCAGTACGATCCAGATATATTCAATTTGCATGCTTCACCTCCTGAAGTCTAAGGGTTAGGTCAAGTAAATGCGTCAGGGGTTCCATCGGATTGTTCAGCAGCGCACTTCGCCCGTCGCGGCGGTTGTGCGTTGTGCAATCCCGGCAATGTCCGATCATGCAAGCTGCACGACAGCGAACCGACGACAGCACGCTATCAATTTGATTTTAAACATAATTTATCATACGCAAAAGTTGGTACGCGTGATGCACTGTGCTTACTCACGAGGCGTGCGTTTCGACATGCCCGACCATTACCCGTGAGGTTCCACATGAATGCCATCGACCTTCTCAAAGCTGACCATGAACGCGTCAAGACCCTGCTGGCCCAACTGAGCGAATCCACCGAGCGCGGGGTGAAAAAACGTACCGAGTTGCTGGCCAAGCTGGAGATGGAAATCACTTTGCACACCAGGCTGGAAGAAGAAATTCTCTACCCTGCTTTCAGAAAAGCCGGCGGCAAGGAACAGGACATCATGTACCACGAAGCCAAGGAAGAGCACCGCACCGTCGACTCATTGGTGCTGCCCGACCTGAAGCAGACCGACCCGTCCACCACCGAGTTTTCCGGTCGCGTCAAAGTGGTGAAGGAACTGCTGGAACACCATATCGAAGAAGAAGAAACCGAGATGTTTCCCCAGGCCAGGAAACTGCTGGGCAAGGCAATGCTGGACGATCTCGGGGCTGAAATGGAAGCGATGAAAGCGGCCCATAAAAAGGCCATGACGAGTAAGCCGTTGGCTGCGTAGGGCCTATTGGCGGCTTTATCTGCGCTTGATCGGCGCAAGCGACAGGGCCTGTTTACAGGCCCTGTCGCGTTATCCATCGCAACTGCCAAGCGCAGGCCGCTTCACGGCACCGGCAACCACGTACTGAACGTCCCTCGCTCACTCAAGGCACACCAGGCGAAATCCCAGCCAGGTGCGGGCAACGCCGGCTGCTCTGCAGCGCCCGGGACGAGCCCTTTCCAATCGAACACGAACGAACCTCGCCAGCTCAGGACGATCCCCGCCGCCTCACTGTCGTCCGTGAGGACCCAGCGCGCGGCAGCGGCGGCCATCAAGGCGTCGATAAATTCAGCAGCGATCCGAGCGCGGTAGGGTGAACTCAGCAGCCAGCGGCACAGGTTCAAATGATAAGTCCAATCCAGGGGTAGCTGGTGGCGATAGGCCCAGGTCATGAAACTGCGGAACAGGTTCAAGCCCTCCGGTGGATCAAGCTTGAGCAATGCCGGGCACACATCGAACACGGTGTGCCAGTGGGGTAGCAAGCGTGCATCCAGATGCACGAAACAGCGCGCATTACTCGGGTAGTCAGGCAGCGCCGGTTCCGCACGCGAACGCCCGGCGGCCTTGCTGACCAAGCGACGGGCGCGCGCTGGCAACTGATGGTTCATGGAACGCACTCACAGTCGTGACGATAGAATGCCTCCCGGTTACAGGAGGCCCAGGACACACGTCAGACGGTGGGGGAAGCGCGGGGATTGGCCGATGGCCAGGTATAACGCGGCGGTGCCTTATTGCGCCGCTCATGGGCAGGACGCGGGCGTTGCTTGAGGCTCAGCAACCACGCCAGGCCGATCAGAAATACGACGGCGACCGTAACGGCGCTGCACATCGGGCAGGCAAAGTAGTTCGAGATGTTGCTGGTAGACGGGTCAGCCAACCCTTTGTCGGAAATTGCCGGCTGGCCGCCGTCCACCGAACAGAACTGACCACCGATCCCATTGAGCTGTTGGCCCATCATCTGCCCGTGTCCCAAACCGCATACGAACAGGTTCACCAGTACGCAGAAGTACAGGGCCCAGGCAATCAGCGCACGGTCGGGGCAGCTCGATTTCATGGCCGCGACTCTACCACCGAAGCCACAAAAGGATGAAGCGCAGCGCGCCCCTGTGGCAGAACGTCGCAGATTACGCGAGGTGCCCAGGGTTGCTAGACTCTGCACCCTTCTCGTTACTCCTTTTCAAAGCCGGGTGGGCAACTCCAGAGCCATTCAGGCGTTTCACAGGATGCACAGTTGATGAGTACGTTATTCACCCGCCGCAAAGTGCTGACCGGTATGGGCCTGTTGGGCCTGGGCAGCCTGCTGGGCGGCTGTGACTACAGCCCCAAGCTGAATTTCAAGTACGGCAAGGACCTCAGTGACAAGATCATGGGGCGCACCTTCAAGCTCAAGAACACCGACGGCGAAACCGTCACCCTGAGCTCGTACCGTGGCCTGATGCCCGTGGTGTTCTTCGGCTTCACCCAGTGCCCGGCGGTCTGCCCGACCACCCTGGCGCGCGCCGCCCAGGCCAAGAAGCTGATGGGCCGCGACGGTGAAATCATGCAGGTGGTGTTCATCACCCTGGACCCCGAGCGCGACACCCCCGAGATACTCGACAAATACGTCAAGGCCTTCGACCCCAGTTTCGAAGCCCTCTACGGCACCCCGGAAGAAATCGCCGTGGCCGCCAAGGAATTCGGGATCTTTTATGAAAAGATCCCCGCCGGCGACACCTACACCCTGTCCCACACCGCCACCAGCTTCGTGTTCGATACCCGTGGCAACCTGCGCCTTGGCTTGCAGGCATCCCTTACCGCTAAAGAGTGCGCAGAAGACCTGCTCACCGTCATGGAGGTCTGCTAATGACTGCCGTTCAACACTTCAAGCGTCTCACCCTCGGCCTCACCCTGCTGGGTCTCGCCGCCCACGCCAGCGCCCAGGTGCAAGTGAGCGACGCCTGGGTGCGTGCCACCGTGCCGGGCCAGCCTTCCAGCGGCGCGTTCATGACCATCACCGCCGACAGCGACAGCCAATTGCTGCGCGTGGCATCACCGGTGGCCAAAGACGTGCAGATCCATGAAATGAGCATGCAGGACGACGTGATGCGCATGGGCCCGGTGGACTCGGTAGCCCTGCCCGCAGGCAAAGCCGTCAAGCTCGATCCGAATGGCTACCACGTGATGCTGATGGGCCTGACCGGCCAGATCAAGGAAAGCGACCAGGTGCCGCTGACCCTTGTGGTTAAAGACGCCAAGGGCGCTGAGCAGACCATTGAAGTGAAGGCGCCAGCGCGTGGTTTGGATGGGATGGATCATAGCCAAATGGACCATAGCAAGATGCATTGAAGCCCAGGTCGGTCAGAAATGTGGGAGGGGGCTTGCCCCCGATGGCGATATATCAGCCACCTATACGGTGACTGGCACCCTGCTATCGGGGGCAAGCCCCCTCCCACATTTGGTTCAAGACTGACTCATCAGCCGCAGGCGCTTCACCATCGGCACACACGCCAACACCAACCCCGACGGCGAGCGATACACCGCCTGCTCATCCCCGACATACCCGCATGCCTTGTAGAAACTCACCGCATTGAGCGTCGCATCCAATACCACTTCTTCAACGGCGATGTGACGCGCGACCGTCTCCAAGTGATCGAGCATTGCCTTGCCATACCCTCGTCCAGTGAATGCGGGGCGTACAAACAAGGCGCCGACTTCATGGTTGGCAAGATCGAGCATGCCGGTGGCGACTGGCTCGCCGTTCACACAGCCCAGGTAGAAGTGCTTTTCCATCAGCACGCTGTAACCATCGCTCGCACTGCCACGCGTCCATAGCGCCATTTGCTCTGCGGTGTAGGCGCCGATGCATTGGCCGAGAATGGCCTCACGACGAATCTCGAACGCGCTGTCGGCATCATCTGGCGTAGCTCGTTTTATCTGCAACACAGCTCTCTCCTTCCATGACCTCAATGTGCCATTAGCCCATGTGTGCTAATCGACCCGCCCCTCCACCGGCGCTATATTCCCCGGCACTTCCAACGCTCAGCCAACACCGCGCCTTCAATGCGCGAGGGATCGTTGCGCGCTGGAAAAACCAAAACAATCCCAAGGAAGAAGCATTATGAAACCCTCATCCCCTGTAACGCGCCTTGCTCTGCTCGGCGCCTTGATCATCGTTGTCGCCGGATGCAGCAATATCAAACCCACCGAGGACCATCTCAAGAAGCTCTCAGAGACCAACCTGGGCGAACCGGTCAAACGTGTCTCCAATGTACGCAGCGACTCCATGAGCACCTACTACGTGGCCAACACTGCGTCCGGCGAGTACAACTGCTCAGTGCCTAGCGGTGCAAGCGGCGGCTTGTTTGCGATTGCCAGCTTTGGCCTGATGAAACCCGCAGCCTATTGCATGCCCAAGGGTGCGCGAGGCAATGGGTTGACGCCATTCATGCAATAGTTTTTTCCTGACTGAGCTCACGCAGGGCGCCGCGCAGTTCCGCAGGGCGCACCGGTTTGGACAGAATGGCGATCTGACGGTCGTGCAACGCCGCCTGGATTTTCTCCACGTCGTGCCCGGTGAGGATCAGCGCCGGCACCGCCCAGCCGCGTTGCCGGCGCAGGTGATCGATGCATTCGATGCCGGTGGCGTGGTTGCCCAGGTCATAGTCGGCGACGATGATGTCGCAGTCGCTGACCAAGCCCTGTCCCGTGGACTCGGCCTGCACCTCGCAACCCCAGCGTTCGAGCAGGGCCTGGGTGGCCAGCAGCACGTTGTGGTCATCTTCCACCAGGCACACTTTCAAACCGCTGAGCAGGCCAGCCTGGCGTGCGTCGTCACGCAATGCCGGTTGAGCCGGCGCAGCGGCCAGGGCCAGGCCATGCAGACTTACCGACGTGCCACGGCCCACCCGCGAACGCAGGCTCACCTGCAGCCCCATCAACTGCCCCAGGCGCTTGACGATGGACAGCCCCAGGCCAACGCCCTCGACGTCCTTGTCGCGCAGTTGGCGCACGCGATAGAACTCTTCGAAGACCTTGGCCAGATGCTCCCCCGCAATCCCCCGGCCCTGGTCATGCACCTCTACCACCAGGCGGTTATCACGAATACGCGCACCGATCAGCACTGGCCGTTGCGCGCCATACTTGAAGCAATTGGAGAGCAGGTTTTGCACCATGGTCGCCAGCATCCCCGGATCCACCAGCACCCAGTGGGCGCAAGGTCGCAAGCGCAACTCCACGCCCGCCCAGCGTGCGGCTTCGGCGTTCTGGCGTACCAGGTCGGCGAGAAAATCGCCCAAGTGGATCACTTGGTGTTTGGGCAGCAGACGCCCGTTGTCCAGGGTGTAGAGGTCGAGAATGGAACGGAACAACTGCGAGACATTGAGCAGCGAGCGATCGATATTGTCCACCAGACGCCGCTCGTCATCGCCCAGGCGGGCTTCGCGCAGGCAGGCGGTGAACAGACCGATGGAGTGGATCGGCTGGCGCAGGTCATGACTGGCCTGGGCGAGAAAGCGGGATTTTTCCAGGTTGGCGGCGATGGCTTGCTCGGAGGCCTTGCGCGTGCGCTCCAGGAGGATATGCGCGTATACCGGAATCACCGTGCTGGTGATCATCAGCATCAGCACCATGAAGGGCTGTGCCTGCCACCACGGCGTGAGCTGGTATACGATCAACAGCGCCAGCAACGCCAGCCCCGTGGCAATCGCCAGGTAGCGCGATCCGTAGCGCATGCCGTTGCCGAGGTTGACCCACACCATCACTGCATACAGCGGCAACGCCGCCTCACCGCCCACCACCAGGCCGAACGAAGTGCCGCTGTAGTCGTGGAGCATGCCGAAAATCCGTCGCGCCGGGTAATGCCCGGGCCAACGCGCGATCACCTGGCGCAAGGCAATGGACGCCAGCAGAAACAGGAAGATGTACAGGATCACCGGCAGGTAGGTGTCCAGCGAATGCCCAGGCAAAAAACCCAGCACGCTTATATACACAATGGCGATAGTTGCCACCACAATGCGCAGGTTAGCCTGGTCGAGTTCGGAGTTGGTCTCGAGACCCATGGGTTACGTCCTTGTTGTCATAGCCCTGGCCCTTTGTACGAGCGAGGCGGGCATTGGGCCCGATAATAAAACAGCATGCCTGCACACAGCCATGCCCAGCAAGG
The DNA here is from genome assembly GCF_005233615.1 of Pseudomonas sp. CFBP13528. Classification (NCBI taxonomy): domain Bacteria; kingdom Pseudomonadati; phylum Pseudomonadota; class Gammaproteobacteria; order Pseudomonadales; family Pseudomonadaceae; genus Pseudomonas; species Pseudomonas sp. CFBP13528. Next base: position 91,140 of record NZ_QGAJ01000018.1, on the reverse strand, counting down.
AGCTCACCATGACCGGCCGGATTATCATCGCCGACGACCATCCGATGTTTCGCGAGGCCATGGCGCGCACTGTGCAACGCCTGCTACCCGAGGCCCGGGTACAGGAAGCCGGTGACCTGGATGCGGTGCATGGGTTGCTGCTCGACCCAAGCGACATCGATACCCTGATCCTCGACCTGCGCTTTCCCGGCCTGACCTGCATCAGCCAGCTCGCCGACCTGCGCCGGCAACTGCGGCGTACCACATTAATCGTTGTATCGATGGTGGATGATCCGGCACTGATCGAACAGGTCATGACCCTGGGCGTCGACGGCTTTATCGGCAAGAACATCGCCCCCGACGAGATCGGCCAGGCGCTGCTGGCGATCCGCGACGGTGAAGTGCTGGTCAAGTTCGCTCCCTCCGGCCTGCTGCCGCTGGACACCCATACGCTCACACCCCGCCAGCAGGACGTGCTGCGCCTGATTGCCCAAGGCAAGACCAACAAGGAAATCGCCAAGGCCCTGGATATTTCGCCGTTTACCGTGCGCATTCATGTGTCGTCGTTGCTGCGCAGCTTGAAGGTCACGACGCGGGCAGCGGCGGCGGTGAAATACTCCGGGGAGTTCTAGGCGTCTGCGTGACGCATGCCTCAACGTGAGTTGCGATTGATGCAGATCAATATCCGGACGGGTGCGGGACTTTGTATTTATAGAATGCCGGAGTGGACCGTCAATGGAGCAAATACCAGTGGCACATTAATGCCGGATGAAATCAGAAAAACAACTGCATATCATACCGAGTCACCCGCTAAATCCTTGAAATTAAATTGACCACAGCAAACATACACAATCAGAGCAACTAACAGGCAGCACATACTAAGCACCAGTACCTCCATGAGTATTTCCGGAGGGCTTTCAATACCTACAAATGTCAAGTAGAGAGAATAAGAAGCATAAATAATTATCACAATTACCTGTATCGCACTCAGAGCAGTGGCACGATTATTTTCCGGAAGCATCACAAGAACGGTTGACTGGATGATATTTTGACCCAGCGTAAGAAATGCACGAAAAAAAAGAACAAAAACAATTAAAGAAAGCAATTGATATTCATAATAACAGCCAAGCCATGCCAAAAAAGACAGCGACGCCACGCTAAAATAGGAAATGAAAAGCAACGCTATGTCAGCGAATTTTCTCGTCAAGAACGGGACGAGCCAGCCCTTTACCAAATGCGCCAAATCAAAAGAGGCCAGCATCAGAAAAATTATTGCGCCGCCTTTGACATCAACCGCCCTAATATCGACCTCGCGCAATTGTGAAATCATAAGATAGGTGTGTACGTGAATCATTAGCAGTGTTGAAAAAACCATCAATAATGAAAACCCATAAAAATAGATACGCTTATCAAGTGCTCCGCTAATAAGCCATGACTTAAGATGCTTTAACTCTGCAATGTAAGACGCGCATGCCACCCTGACTCTATTCTTTTGAAGAACGTATCCCTGATCCGGCACCAAGCTCTGAAAATACATAGCAAAACCGACAAATGCTACGGCTGGCAAAAACAATATATATTCTTCTCCCTCCCAATACCTGGCCCAGAAAAACAGAATCGCCATTACGACCACTGGAAAAAAAGATGCAAAATATGCGCCATGACCTTGAGAAAGAGAAAGTGTCCTAATTTTGAAACTCGTGCGTTCTACGGCAGGTATGGAAAGAGCTTCCCTATCAATTAAATCTTGTAATAAAGCTTGAAATGACCCGGAAGAAAGCGCCCCACCCAACGCGGAAAGCACACTACTTATGACCACCATTATTAAACTGAAATCATCACTTGATGCCACGACAGCCACGACGATAAAAACGCAAGCCATAGAATAAAATATGCACGCATACACCATGGATCGCGCGTGCCCTATGATGTCAGCCACCACACCACTTGGAACTTCCAGTATGCAGGATACATAAAACGCAATCGTGACTCTAAGAGAAACGGCATAAGCGGGCAACCCTCCAAAAACGCCTATAATCAAATGAGCCATTTGAGCGGCGGCAGACTCATTCCCCTTGGAAATATTCTGCAGGTATCCCACCGTACGTGTTAAATCACTCATGCAGCCCCCTTTTTTTATATAAACCCCATATATAATCACACGCTAATAAAGCATCCAGCTTTTTTGGGTGGCAACTCGCGTCATGACTCATATCCAAAAAAACTTCAGCGAGCTCCCCTTTCCCATGCGCGATAGAAAATTCTGACGCTACACTTTTCCTGTTCCGGTCATACCAGGGCGTTCGCCTGAGGAAGCTTAAAAATTTCCGGTGATTGACCGATGACAGCGATTGCGAGCGTTGAAGAATGCGTCCTATGTAGTCTGCGTGAACATAGGATATCGTTATCTCTTTACTCGGCACACCCGCATAGACGACTGAAACATCCGCATCAGACTTATAGTAACCCAGTTGATACCCCATGTAGACATGTCCAACGCCTACCATGCCTGCGCTATTACAGTCGGCGGCCCTCAGTGCGCCCATGCTGGACGACCCAAGCAAAAGCCAGCCTTTTTGTAGTACGCGAAGACACTCAACCGGGCTAACACTCAAGGTACTTCCAAATACACCATCTGTAATTAGAACACAGCCAGAGCGCCGTTTATCACCTGCCAACGCCTCAAGGTCTCCGCGCCGTATAGGGGGTCTAAAATCGAAATATTTTCCATATTTTTCCATTGCAAGCTCAAGCGATGGACCGCCGAATACAATGGGCTTATACCTTGGTGAAATCAGCATGTGTTTTTCTTCCAGGATTAACCAGAAAGTCATTTAAGTCCGGCACGACAATTTTTACAACTTTCAGTGGTAGCGTGTCATGACTAAGATCACACATGACGCACGGGCCCTTGATTATGTCCTGTAGCGAATTCAAGATTCTTTTCAGGGCCCACTCGCAACTTACCGGTTTCGATGGCTGCCGGGGAAATTTCTCTAATCCATTTTTGGTAATTAATAGGTCTCTGATTTTGTAAAAATTATTAGTTTTTGAATACACTTGTTTTTCATACTTGGGGGCGGAACGGACAAGATCTTCACGACCTCCTGACAGGCCGGTCACCAGACCTTGTATACACTCCAACAACGCACCATTTAACGCGTCTTCTTCTGAAAGCGCAGTGCTTGTCCCCGCAATCATGAATTTAGGCGCTAAACCCAACGTGTCTAATACCGCCACATAATAAGTGGGAAAAATAGCCGTAACTCTGAAAATGAGCAGTTCATAACCTTTCGAGCGAAGATCGTTTAACAAGGCACTGGACTTGACATCATCAACGCTACAAGGGTCAATGACAGCCCCCATGTTCGCGGATCGCACATGACGATAAAAAAGAGACGTTACATGACGTTCATAAACCTCCAGCATGGCAAATAGACTGGCTTCGACGATATCTCCGCCCGCCGCTAGGCCCGATGTGTTCGGCCGTATATAGGGAGGATCGGAGCCACACCGTTTATAAGGAAAAGCCACCTCCAGCGCGGGAACCCATGCAGGTAGATTGCTGTATAAATCCACCCCTCGGATCCATCTGGAGGGGTAGAAATCCTGTCCATATCCAAATTCCAGGCCCAACGTATCGCCTTCCGGGCTTAAATTGCCTGTACCCGAAAATAGTGAACGCTGGTCAATGTTTGCCGCACAATACCTTTCGAGTGCTTCTACGATTGCACCTGCGATGGCTTGACTGAGCGTAAACCCTTTGCCTTGTGTTGAAGAAACTTGCTCAAATTTAATACCCGGTCTTACGGCCGAGACGATTGAGACCCCAATATCTACGTAACTGTTTGTCTCAGTTATACGAGAAATACCCAATAAGCCGGTAAGCGGCATTACTTTTGCTACCACTTCCTTCGCGCCAAGCAAGCGAGAGGGTATCAAGCCTACGTTCGAATCCTCCATGATGTGCTACCTTCCAGACGCATTTAGATATTTAAGCCTTACGAATCTGCTCAATTTTTCCAACACCTCAGGCTCCAAAGCTGATACGTCGCCGCCGCTAAGCGAAGCAATATTTCTCTCTCCGTCTATGCTTTCGAGTATCCTGTATAGAGAATTTGGTATTCCAACAGTTTTACCCTGGTGACCGACTATCATCTTTCTTTTGAGGGAGGTCGAAGTCCGCTCCGAAATAATTTTTGTCCCAGGTGATAAATTTAGAACATCCTCTCCTGTCAGCGTTTCAACACTATTTTTTAATTCCAATAAATAGTCACCCATGACAACACCAGAAAGATGGGTACTTAAAAGCATTTCAATTGCCTGGCAAGGAGTTTCAACTATCGGCTGCCCTCTCACGTTGAACGAGGTATTGAGTAAAATAGGGAACTCAGCAACGTTCATGAAGCTTATCAATAAGCGGTGTAAAGACGCGTTGTCGCTTTTATCTACTGTTTGTACTCTGGCGGTGCCATCCACATGCGTAATGGCTGATAGTTGATCTCGGTAGGCGTGTCGAACATGAATGACTTCCAACATATATGGATAATCGCCCTCTTCCTCAAAATACTGGCCCACATGCTCCTTCGCAATCATGGGCGCAAAAGGACGGAAATCTTCCCTGAATTTTACCCAGCGATTTATAAAAGCCCACGTCTTCAAATGCCTTGGATCAGCCAAAATTGAACGCGCGCCCAGTGCCCTGGGGCCAAACTCACTACCTTTTTCCAAGGAAAAAAAACCAAGCACGTCCCCGCCCGCCAACTTTCTGGCGATTTCATCCGTGTGTATAGGTCTGTATTTTATTAGATTTGAATACCTATTCAATGCCCTGCTGACATCTCCTCGGCCGTACAGGTATCCGAGATGGTCATTGTCAAATGCATCATTAATTATCTTTCCTGTGATATGAAAGTGAGCCGATACAGCAGCACCTATTGAGACTCCCGCATCATGCTGAGCTGGAAAGAAATAAAAATCTTGAGCTGGAAATTGTTTTCTTATTTTATGGTTGGCAACAGAATTTAGTGCGATGCCGCCAGTGAATACGATTGGAGCATCGCCCTTAACATATAAGGAAAAACGACTTTGAAGTGACCACTCCAAACCCTTTTGAACCGAAGCGGCCAAGTCAGCACATTCCCTATAAGCATCAGGGTCAATTACTTTTGAATGGTTCAGTTTCCACTGATAATCGAAGTTATATATACCCTGTTCATTTTTTGACACCAAATTGCCATGAACCTCCGGATTACCATAAGGCGCCAACCCCATTAGTTTTCCAGACGCTTGCCAGGACCCAAATATATATTGACTGACGGCAGCGTACGTTTCCCCCATACTCCTGCTACCGCTGCGTGTATTAAACGACGGTGAACACTCTCTGTGCGTAATTTTATATCCTGTCGGGGAAAACTCGTACACGGAAAAGGTGTGAAGCATCGGGCGGATGTTATCTACGCCCAGCCCCCTGTGAAGATACGCTGCCATCGCCGGACCGTTCATAATCAGGTCATGTTCACCCACAGTCACTCCGCCAGAGCCATCGGCGACTACGACTGTCGGGTATGAAAACCTGGATCCAGATAGCGCAGCAAATGCATGGCAAAGGTGATGGCTGGTGTAAATGGCATTTGCACCGAGTGGATCGAAAGCATTCAATCCCTTGGAAACAGGCTGGCCCAAGCCCACATATTCGGGTGTTAATGATTGTATGTTATACGCAAAATAATCTACGTCTTCCAATGTCAATCCATTAGCACTTAAACAATAGTCTATCGCATCATCACCTTGAAGAAACACCGCACCATCACGTTTAACTCTCGAGAGCCGCTCCAATTGTACCGCCGTCGCTATTTTTTCATTTATCATGACGCAAGCTGATGCATCATGACTTGCGGAAAGCCCAACAATGACCAAATCATCTGGCGCTTTTACCAAATAGCTGGTTTCGCTTTTGAGCACAGCGGTGCCGCCACTTGCGACTATACTTACAGTATCACACACGCCCTCAAGCGTGATTTCAATTTTAATTTCCTGGCCTTCCAAGCTGCCATCAATGAACACATTCGTAGCGTTATTTTCTGTTTTAGAATATCCACCGTTCAACGTCGCCGATATCGCTATGTCACGAGGGGCCCAACCATGATGTGTATTAGAATGCTGTGCAACTACCGCCAAGCGCCCATCGCGCCCCTTCCCTTTGACGAAAATCAAATCAAGCACTCTTCGTTTTGTAGTTTTTTTAGGAACCTCGATAACACTTAGCGAATCATGAAGCAAACGTTCGCTATCGATCAGATAACTTCCGTGATACTTTCTCGAGATTAAGATCAACGCCGCAAACAGCGAATTCACTGCATCATCCCGATTGTTCAGGTTCTGAAAAGCAACCGCCGCCAGGGCGGCTACATAGCCCACTGCAGCCGACGTGCCTCGAAACACTTGGGGATGGCCATTTTTGTCATTAGTCTCGAAAGGCTCATCACGTACGAGAAAGGTTGGTTTTAGCTCCCCGTTAGCCGCCTCTCCAATAATTTGATTATCGCTTGTGATCAAACCAACAGAATGAACGCCGACGACCGTCGCAGGAAAGCGCATGTGTCCCTGGGTATGCCCAGGCGAACAAATTATTAAACTCCGAAGTTTCTCATCGCGGCTATACGTTCTAATTTGCTTATGAAATTTTTCCAATTTAGCACTTTCAGGCGCTGAGTAGGCATGTGCCTCGATGGTAACTTGGCCATACTCACTTACGAGCCGTTCTTTTATTTTGTCATAGCCTGATCGCATACAATCGGTGTAACTCACCGACAAAACGTTCGCCACAAGGGACAGCGTTATTTTGGAGTCACGGAGTTTGACATTGGCAACTTTTACCGAGTGGTCGCCGCTCGTGGCCGATGCGTTTACAGGTGAAACCACGCCCGCGACACCATCATCATAGATTGCAACCAAACACTTTGCGTCATATTCAAGACATCCGCTATCTTCACTCATCGTTGATATCCCTTCAAATGTATAACTGCACGTCAGTTAAATACCCTTAACAAACCCCACTTTTTCACATATCGCGTTAAGTGCTCCGATTTCCACGGACAGCAACTCCAGGGGCAAGCCAATACCGATCTCATAAGTAATCGCTTTTAAATTGCAGCACAAGGGAATGGCGAACTCCATAAGTTCCAGGACAGCCGGAACAATATATTCACTGTGTGTATCTCTGTATCTCCATTTATGTTCCGGATGTACAGAACCACCAGCCACGTGGAATTCCTTGACGGCATTCAACGGAAAACTCATCAATGCTTCTTTCAATGAAATATCATAATAAATCGCATAAGAAAACACGTGACTGATATCCAAGACTATATTGCACTCGCATGCGTCTACTATTTTTGTAAAAAAGACGCCCAAGCCAATGTCACCGACTACAAAACTGCAGGATGGGACTTCTGGCAGAAACTCAAGCGCTGATTCTGCTTGTAGAACCTTAATTTCCTGGATGGTACGTTCTAGTGTGGCAGCGCATAAAACCGGTGGTGCGAAATAAGGTATGCTGTAAGGGCCAATGTTCCATATACCCAAGTCTTCCAGGCACCACTTGGCCTCGAGAATGCTTGAAATGTTTGATTGAACGGCCAATTGCCGTCGGTTCACACCCTCTATTCCTCCAGGCGCCACGCCGGTAAAATGATGTATCAAGGGAGTACCGTTTGACATCTTTTTAAATCGTTTGGCTTCTTCTGAATTAGTGATGGCTACGATCGAGTAATGGGACAACGAACTTTCGCAGGCTGAAATCAAGTTCTCAAAAGAAACGCCGTAGCTTCCCAAGTGCTGAAAATCCAAGCCTAGGCCGACATTGCTCATTTAAGCCCCCCCATCATTTTTATCCGTATAGAGTTCGCATCCTTGGTGAGCTCAAAAAACCCGCCATCAGGCGTGGGTGAAAAGTCATCTATGCTGGTTGCGGTTTGCAACTGTTTTATATTTTTTATGTAATGTGCGGCCAACACCTCGACGGTGTTTTGCATCTTTTGTTGATGGCCAACCCAAGGAGACGTCGTAACATTTCCAATCGACATGCCGGAGACGGTGCCTTCTATCTCGGCCAGCATTCTCAATCTGGGCTCGTGGCTATGATTGTTGCAGTAGAACAAACAAAAATCCTCAAGCAACGTCCGGCCCTGGTGTTTCCAGAAGTCATCAGAACCGCAATAGGATTCCACCGCTTCTAATAACGAAACTTTATCTATGAAGCGATTCAGAAATTTCATATCTGCATGAAGTGTCGTTCGCAAATTTCTGATTCTGGCTTTATATTCGACTTCCAACCTTGCGTGATCAAGGTGAGCGAGAAGATAATTCGCCTCTTCTGAGGCATCCAGAACCGCTGTATTTCCGGAATACAGAAGCCTGACATATTGCGCCTGCAGTCTTTTTGTATCCACTTTAGCCTCCTGCGATGGCTATGGTTATCTCAACGACGTCCCCGTCGTTCAGTTGCTCAGCGCACTCAAAATATAATTTATTATTTATAAACACACTTGCAAATGGCTTCAGCGTGGTTTTTCCAGCTCTTTCCATATACAGATTTTCGTAAGTGTCGCGATCAATTCTTTTTAGTTGCGCGGGTATATCCTGATAGTGTTCTGCGTTCATTTCCAGTTCAGGTTCAGATGAGACAGTATCAGGCAACCTCAGTGTGATATGGACCATTCACCCTCCTATAACTAAATGTAATATTCAAAATGCTGGGTTAAGCGGCCGTCAATTTTTGATGAGCCAAATAGGCCTGTAGACGCATGAAAACACCTGGACATCAATATGATCGCCCTGTTGAATTGCATAGGGAGTTCTCCGATCTGCTGCCAGTTGTCCCAATCACGCATGTAGGATTTCAGATAAGCCGTGAACGCTTCATCGCCGGGTACGGCATTTGACCTGATCGATATCATCTGAACCCACTTGGTCGTCATCGCCAACTCCCCGCTGCCTTTACACTTATACAGCCCTATTCCGCCGGACAAGTCTTGATTACGAGAAAGGTAGATAACCGCCGAGTATCTTTGTTGGTCTTGATGGACCCCGTCAGGTCGGGTTTCATTATCTGCACTGTTCGCAAGCCGGAATTTTCCTTGTAGAAAATTTTTACCGGGGATTGGCTTTTCTTCGTTTTTACTCTGCACACATGAGAAGACCCGCTGTTTGACTGGCGCCCAATCAACGGTATCACTATAAGCCTCGCCACCAGGATAATTAGCACCCAGCTTAGGGGAATAATCCAACGAAAGTGCTAGATTCCTGATAGTTAAGGGGTCAGGATAGAAATTATCGAGTATTTCTACAAAAGTGTTTGACATTGCGGTGCCTCACTCTTCTTACTCAACTGACAAGGACAGTCTGGACGGGCTGCGATTTCCACCGACGTTAAAGACATGCTCGTACCGCTATATCTCAACAAGGCGTGATGTCGGCCGGCGCCTGGCGACAGAATTAACTTAATTGCCTCGGCTGCCTGGAGTACGCCTATAACGCCCGGAGTTACACCTAATACGCCGGCGTCAGTACAGCTCGGAGATAGGGCTTTGGGAGGAGGTTCAGGATAAACACAGCGGTAACACGGCCCACCTGGCAAATTAAAGACTCCAACCGTGCCTTGAAAGCGATGCACCGCGCCATGCACTATAGGGATATTTACTTTAACTGCGGCATCACTTAATGCATACCGAACTGCAAAATTGTCAGTGCAGTCTATAATTAGATCATAAGAAGCAATTATGTCGGCGGCGTTATTTTCGGTGACGGCGTCTATATAGAGATTAGTCTTAACATGAGTATTCAGATTTTTGATTTTTCGTTCTGCCGCAATGGCCTTACGTGTGCCGACATCATATTGATCGTATAATATCTGTCGGTGAAGATTGCTCTGATCGACAATGTCGTGGTCTGCAATGCCTACCGTCCCAACCCCTGCAGCGACTAAGTAATATAAGCAAGGCGACCCAAGCCCCCCCGCTCCGACGACTAATACCTTTGCAGCCGCCAGATTTTCCTGACCTCGAATTCCGACTTCGGGCAGCATCATTTGCCGAGCGTATCGGGTGAAATCGCATTTATTTAAACTCGAAGGCTGTTCAATCGGTAGCCCAAGGGCCTTCCAGTTATTTATACCGCCGCGCAGCGAAGATACATCTTTATAGCCCAAACTCATCAGCGCGTTAACAGCATATACTGAGCGCTTCCCTGACTCGCAGTATAAAACTATAATATCTTCCACATCGCGCACATGATCTTCCAGCCAGGATTCCAGGGCTCCACGCTTAACGTGTTTAGCGCCCGGTATCATGCCATGAATAACTTCTTCGTCCTCACGTATATCAATGACATTGCTATCAAGCGCCAGCAGGGCCAGCACAGTAGATGCATCAACTTCCTTGACTCGACGTTCTAGCCTTTTCTTTATTTCCTGCGCACGCATAACGTCCATGTAAGACCTCACGTGAAATCTAGTCTGAAATATAGCTTGTCAATATATGATCTTTCCAAGTGCCATTTAGCTTAAGGTACTTTCTCGCATAGCCCTCTCGCTCAAAACCCAATGACTTGAGTAATCTACCGCTTCGTTGGTTAGACGGCTCATAATTTGCCATGATCCGATTCAACCCGAACGTTGATAGTGTCTGACTGATGGTGTGTAACAATGCCTCTCGCATCAGTCCTTTGCCCTGATAGTCTCTATCGATGCTATAACCCAGATAGCAGGCCTGAAAGGGCCCCTTAATGATCTGATCGTAATGGATACTGCCAATGACAGCGTCGCCATCCAACATCATAAAGCGCAACTCTCTGTCAGCGTCCAATGACAACTTATAATTCAGCATTTGTTTTTGCCAGAACGCTTCAGTATAAAACTCGCCGCCACGCAGCGGCATGGAGGGTGCAAGATGAACTTTGTTGCGAGTGTAATACTCGACTATTGATGCCGGGCGTACTTCTAATTGATCGACGAGTGTAAGCTTCTCAAAAATTTCATGTGTGCTTTTCATACTTCATCCTTGTACCCAAAGCTAGGGCGCCCTAGCTTTGGGATTAAGCAAAAGCTATATTACTCTTGCCATTCTTTGTTTGACGTTGGAGCTGAGATAGCGAACACCAGTTCATCGTCAACTTCTGCGTGAAGATCTACTTCGACCAACTGTTCATCCAGTTCAAGTTGAGTTGCTTGTTGACTGTCCATAGTTAACTCCTTGAGTGTGTATGTGCCGAAATGGCATGGAAAGTAATAGACCCTACCGCTATGAGTGTCAAATGCTGTTGATCAAGGGCACGTCTTGTCTTCCGGTACGAGTTTTGTTGTTTCAGACGATGGGAGAGAGCACACTTTTCGAGATGGCAAATTGCTTTCTTCACCGACAACTCTTAGAAAAAACTGCATAAGCTCAAGGAGTTGCAAGGACTGTAATTTAAGCGCTTTTTGTTAGCGAATCCATTTGATAAGCCGGGCCACCAGCTCTTCAACTCTGCTGATATCCATATCATATTTAAAATCTAGATAGTATTTGCAATCTATTTTTATTTGCGACTCGGTCTCACTTGACTCGAGTTTGGCGGTTAACGCATAAAATATACCGGCTTATGCTCATCGACTTCTTCTCGCTGTCACGCTGCATTTACGAGCAAGCTCTATCCCATTGTGGCGTCCACGTCTCTGCATCCGATATTTATGCTCACTCCCAAGCTTAATAATATTTTATTAAACCCCACCCTCCCCCTAGCCTTGAAGTCATGCCCAAGCTGAATCCAACTGCATTACGCAAGGACAGACACATGACCCAAGCAATAACAAAAACAGACACCCTGGTGGTGGGCGCCGGCCAGGCCGGCGTGGCCATGAGCGAGCACTTGAGCAAGCACGGCGTGCCGCACCTGGTGCTGGAACGCAGCCGCATCGCCGAGCGCTGGCGCACCGGGCGCTGGGACTCGTTGGTCGCCAATGGGCCGGCCTGGCACGACCGCTTTCCCGGACTGGAATTCGATGATGTGGCGCCCGATGGCTTCGCGCCCAAAGAGCGCGTAGCGGATTACTTCGAAGCGTATGCACGCACGTTCAATGCGCCGATTCGCACGGGTGTGGAAGTCACTTCGGTGGTGCGCAACGACGGTCGCCCAGGCTTTACCGTACACACCAGCGAAGGCGTGATCGAAGCCAACCGCGTGGTGGCCGCCACCGGGCCGTTCCAGAAGCCGGTGATCCCGGCCATCGCGCCGAAAGACACCGCGCTGCACCAGATTCATTCCGCCGATTATCGCAACCCTGCGCAATTGCCGGCAGGTGCCGTGCTGGTGGTGGGTGCCGGTTCTTCCGGGGTGCAGATCGCCGACGAATTGCAGCGCGCCGGTCGCCAGGTATACCTGTCGGTCGGCGCCCATGACCGCCCCCCTCGCGCTTATCGCAACCGGGATTTCTGCTGGTGGCTGGGGGTGCTGGGCGAATGGGACCAGGCGGCGATGAAACCTGGCCGTGAGCACGTGACCATCGCAGTCAGTGGCGCCCACGGCGGCAAGACCATCGATTTTCGTGAGCTGGCCCAGCAAGGCATGATCCTGGTCGGCCTCACTCACTCCTTCAGTGACAACGTGGCAAGCTTCCAACCGAACCTGGTGGACAACCTGGCCCGTGGCGACGAGAACTACCTGGCCCTGCTGGATGCGGCGGATGCCTACATCGAGCGCAACGGCCTCGACCTGCCCCTGGAGCCCGACGCCCGCCGCGTATTCCCGGACGCCGACTGCATCAAGGATCCGATCCTGGAACTGGACCTGGCCCAGGCCGGCATCACCTCGATCATCTGGGCCACCGGCTTTGCCGTGGACTACAGCTGGCTCCAGGTGGATACGTTCGATGCGGCCGGCAAGCCCCGCCACCAGCGCGGCGTCTCCAGCGAGGCCGGGATTTATTTCCTGGGACTGCCCTGGCAATCACGCCGTGGCTCGTCGTTTATCTGGGGCGTGTGGCATGACGCCAAGTACGTGGCTGACCACATCGCCATTCAGCGTCAATACCTTGCGTACCGCGAAGCCGCCCCGGTGGCTCGCCCGTCCCCTGTCAGCGCCTGATCCCCTTGCCGGAGTTTTTCACGATGCCTACTCACACCCGTATTCGCATGTTCAACACCCAGCAAACCTACCCCAACCAGAGCCTGGACAACGACCTGTGCCAGGCCGTGCGCGCCGGCAACACCGTGTATGTGCGCGGCCAGGTGGGCACCGATTTCGATGGCCAACTGGTGGGCCTTGGCGACCCGCGGGCCCAGGCCGAACAGGCCATGCGCAACGTCAAACAACTGCTGGAAGAAGCCGGCAGCGACCTCAGCCATATCGTCAAGACCACTACCTACCTGATCGACCCGCGCTACCGCGAACCGGTGTACCAGGAGGTCGGCAAGTGGCTCAAGGGCGTGTTTCCGATCTCCACCGGGCTGGTGGTCTCGGCCCTGGGCCAGCCGCAGTGGCTGATGGAAATCGATGTGATCGCGGTTATTCCCGAATAAGGAGCCATCCATGACCTTTTCAATCGTCGGCCGCTGCGCGGAAACCGGCCAGTTGGGCATCGCCATCAGCTCATCGAGCATCGCCGTCGGGGCCCGCTGCCCATGGTTGCGCCCTGGTGTGGGCGCGGTGTCCACCCAGAACATCACGTTGCCGGCCCTTGGACCGGACGTGCTCGATTTGCTCGAGCAAGGCCTCACGCCTGCCGATGCTATCGACACCGCCTTGACGCGCAACGGCTACAGCCAATACCGGCAACTCACCGCGATCGATCACCTGGGCCGCAGCGTGCATTTCAGCGGCAGCGAAACCCTGGGTACCCACAACGCCGTGTCGGGCGAACAGTGCGTAGCGGCGGGCAATATGCTCGCTGACCGAGGGGTGATCGAAGCGATGGTCCAGGCCTTCGAACACGGCGAAGGCCAACTGGCGGACCGCTTACTGGCGGCCATGCATGCCGCCATCGCCGCCGGTGGCGAAGCCGGCCCGGTGCATTCGGCTGCGCTGGTGGTGGTGGGCGAGCTGACCTGGCCGATCATCAACTTGCGCGTGGACTGGGCCGATGACGCGCCCATTGGTGAACTGCAGAAGCTCTGGGACGCTTACCGCCCGCAAGTGCAGGACTACATCGATCGCGCCCTCGCCCCCGACCGCTCGCCTGGCTACGGCGTGGCCGGGGACGAGCGATGAGCCGCAGCCGCGAACTGCTGCAGACGCTGGTGGGGTTCGATACCACCAGCCGCGAATCCAACCTGCAGTTGATCGAATTCGTGCGCGATTACCTGGCCGGCTTCGGCGTGGCCAGCGAGCTGATCTACAACGCGTCGCGCAGCAAGGCCAACCTGTTCGCCAGCGTCGGCCCGGCGGAACTGCCCGGCATTGTGCTGTCGGGGCACACCGATGTGGTGCCGGTGGATGGCCAGCCCTGGACGCTGCCAGCGTTTCAACTGACCGAACGTGACGGCAAACTGTATGGCCGTGGCACTGCCGACATGAAGGGCTATATCGCCTGCGTGCTGGCGCTGGTGCCGGAATTGGTCAAGGCGCCGTTGCGCCTGCCGGTGCACATCGCCCTGTCCTACGACGAAGAAGTCGGCTGCCTCGGTGTACGCTCGCTGCTCGGCGTGCTGGAGCAACGGCCGGTGAAACCGTTGCTGTGTATTATCGGCGAGCCGACCGAGCTCAAACCCGTGCTCGGCCACAAGGGCAAGCTGGCGATGCGCTGCGAGGTGCATGGCGAGGCGTGTCACTCGGCGTATGCACCGTCCGGCGTGAATGCGATTGAGCACGCCGCCGAGTTGATCGGTGAGCTGGGGCGCATCGGCCAACGCTTGCGCGCGCGCCAGGACCCGCGCTTCGATCCGCCATTCAGCACCGTGCAGACCGGAGTGATCAGCGGCGGCAAGGCCCTGAATATCGTGCCAGCCGATTGCCGGTTTGATTTTGAAGTCCGCGCCCTGCCTTCGACGGATCCAGGCGAAGTGGCCGAGGCATTGCAAGCCTACGCCATGCAGGAGGTACTGCCGCGCATGCAGGCCGTGAGCCGGCAGAGTTCGATCCGGTTCACCGAGTTGTCGGCCTACCCGGGTTTGGTCACTGATGAGCGCAGCCAGGCCGCCGAGCTGATTGCGGCGTTTTCCGGTTCCAGGGAGTTTGGCACCGTGGCGTTTGGCACCGAGGGCGGGCTGTTTGACGCAGTGGGCATTCCCACCGTGGTGTGCGGGCCGGGGAGCATGGACCAGGGGCACAAGCCGGATGAGTTTGTCAGCCTGGAACAGCTCAAGGGCTGCGATGCGATGTTGCAGCGGATGCTGGACTCGCTCCGCATCTAAATACACCAGCCATCCAATGTGGGAGGGGGCTTGCCCCCGATAGCGGTGTATCAGTCAACTTATCTGTAGCTGATCCACCGTAATCGGGGGCAAGCCCCCTCCCACAGTGGACCTTGTGTTTTTACCCGAGTAATCGCGCCAGTTCTTCACGGCAGTAATCGACGAACAACTGCACCGGCTTGGTCAGCGGTGCGCGCTTGAGCCACACCGCCGACAATCCGGAGCCGGTCACGGTTTCCACCAACGGAATACACACCACCTGCTGCCCATCATAGGTGTACTCGCTGAACGGTTTGGTCACCAATATCGAAAAGCCGAACCCACGCCCCACCATCCCGCGCACCATTTCGATCGATGGCGAGCTGAACACGATATTCGGCGTTAACCCGCGCTCTTCAAAAATGCTCACGAAGTAGGTCCGGCTGGGCAGCACGTCCAGCAGGATCATCGGTTCCAATACCAGGTCCGCCAACGACACTTTGGCCTGCTGTGCAAAGCGATGGCCGGCCGGCAACAACGCGTACGGCTGCTGCGGCGGCATCAGCGGCGTGGTCTCGATGGAGCCGCCCAGGTCGTGTTCGAACAGCATCGCCACATCGATGGTGCCTGCGGTCAACGCCTGCACCAGCTCCTGTTGCTCACCGTCGCGAATACGGATCTCCACCCCCGGCCAGCGCGCCTTGAAACCGGCGATCAAGCGCGGCAGGTACAGCGGCGCCACGGTTTCAAAGCAGCCGATATCGATCTGCCCGGCCACCACATCATTGTCGGCCAAGGCGTTCTGTTCGAACTCGTGGGCCACCCGCAACAGCTCCAGCGCCTTGCGATAGAACCGCGCGCCGCTGGGGGTCAGGGACACGCCCTGGGCGTGATGCCGGATAAACAGCTGCACACCAAAACTGTCTTCCAACTGCTTGATCGCCGTGGACACCGACGGCTGGGCGATATACAGCTTGCGCGACGCCTCGGCGACGCTGCCGCATTCGGCCGTGGTGACGAAATATCTGAGTTGGCGCAGGTTGTAGGCAGCCATCAGGCCTCCGGAAACAGGGTGTTTTGCCCCAGACTAGTGCAGGAAAAACCGGCTTTTTTTAACGAATGAAGCCCATGCAACATACCGGAGCAAAAATCACCGCGAGATACTTTTTTTAAGGTCTGTAGCAACAAACTTACTAATTTACCTCCCCATGTCCATTGCAGATGATCACTCCAACAACAAAGCGCCGCCGTTGCTGCGCACAGCGAAGTACGTCCACGTACTCACCTTGCCTTGGAGCTCGTCATGGTTACCACTGCAACATCCTCCGCCCCGCTTATCGAAAAACACACGATTGGATACGTGCCTCCGGAAGATCGCCATGGAAAGGTAAGAGACCTGTTCACCCTGTGGTTCGGCGGCAACATCGCGCCGTTGCCGATTGTCACCGGCGCCTTGGGCGTGCAGCTGTTCCACCTCAACCTGGTGTGGGGCATCGTCGCCATCCTCGTCGGCCACTTGGTCGGCGGTGTGTTGATGGCGTTGCACTCGGCCCAGGGCCCGCAGATGGGCATTCCGCAGATGATCCAGAGCCGCGCCCAGTTCGGCTCCCTTGGCGCGTTGTTGGTGGTGGTGATTGCCGGCGTGATGTACATCGGCTTCTTCGCCTCCAACATTGTGCTGGCCGGTAAGTCCCTGCACGGTGTGGTCGATGCGGTACCGGTGCCGGTCGGCATCGTGATCGGCGCCATCGGCTCCGGGATCATCGGCATCATCGGCTATCGCTTCATTCATGTGCTCAACCGTATCGGCACCTGGGTACTCGGCGCCGGCATCGTGCTGGGCTTCGGCTACATCTTTACCCATGTGCAGACCAGTGACTTCTTGACCCGCGGCAGCTTCAACATTTCCGGTTGGCTGGCCACCGTGTCCCTGGCCGCGTTGTGGCAGATCGCCTTTGCGCCGTACGTCTCGGACTACTCGCGCTACCTGCCCGCCGATGTACCCGTCGCCTCCACCTTCTGGACCACCTACCTGGGTTCGGCCCTGGGTTCGAGCCTGGCGTTCATCTTCGGCGCCGTCGCCGTGCTCGCCACGCCCGTCGGCATGGACACCATGGAAGCAGTCAAGCTCGCCACCGGTTCCATCGGCCCATTGATGCTGGTGCTGTTCCTGCTCAGCGTGATCAGCCACAACGCCCTCAACCTGTACGGCGCGGTGCTGTCGATCATCACCCTGGTGCAGACCTTCGCCTACCGCTGGATCCCCACGGCAAAAAGCCGCGCGGTGATCTCGATTGTGGTGCTGGTGGCCTGCGCAATTGCGGCAGTGTTTGCCTCCAAAGACTTCATCGGCCACTTCGTCGACATGGTGCTGGTGCTGCTCGTGGTGCTGGTGCCCTGGACCGCGATCAACCTGATCGACTTCTATGCGATCCACAAGGGCCAATACGACATCGCCTCGATCTTCCGCGTAGATGGCGGCATCTATGGCAAGTACAACCCCCAGGCGTTGCTGGCATATGCGGTGGGGATTGCGGTGCAGATTCCGTTCATGAACACGCCGCTGTACGTCGGGCCGATTTCCGAACACATCAACGGCGCGGACCTGTCGTGGGTGGTGGGGTTGGTGGTGACGTCGCCGTTGTACTTCTGGCTGGCGAGTCGGGACAGCGCGTATAAGCGCCGGATGGACGGCGGGAAGTTGTTGAGTGGGGTTTGATACAGAGTCTCAGTGGGTTTTCTGTTTTTGCAAGAACTGCAGCCGACCAACCTGGCATGCCCAACGCGGTCAAAACTGTGGGAGGGGGCTTGCCCCCGATGGCGGTGTGTCAGTCACTGTATGAATTGACTGAACCACTGCTATCGGGGGCAAGCCCCCTCCCACATTTGGGTTTCAGTGGCAGCTTCTACGTCGTTACCAACTCCCCGACGCCCCGCCGCCGCCACTGGAACCACCACCACCGGACGAGCTGCTGCTGGAACCGGACCCGCTGGAACTTGAACCCGAGCCACCGCCCGAGCCCGAGCCCGACCCTTCGCCAACCTTGCCGAAAAGAATCAACGCGACGAACGACGCGATAGGGAACGCCAGCAGCCAGCCGTCGCGGCCGTGATCGATCACCAGCCCGGCCACCCCATACACCACGACCGCCGCCACCAGTCGCACGATAAAACCGGTGCGGCTGGTTCGCCAGGTTTGCCGCATGATCAGCAGCAGCACCAGGTACAACCCCAGTACCACCAACACACACACTGGCCACAGCAGCCAATGGATAAAATTGACGTCCACGTACCGGTCCGCCACCACCAGAGCGGCGATATAGATCAACAGCCCGATCACGCCGTAGAACAGCGCTCGCACCTGCCACAATGCGCCAAACAGGGCACCGCCGATCAACAAGGTCAGCGGCATGACAAACAGAAACATCGGCCACTCCCGCCCCCCGCCCAGCAATGTCAGCAACAGCGTCGCCGCCACCGCGGCGATCAAGGCTTTGCGCCAATGCAACTTGCCGCCAGCGAGCAGTACACCCAGCAGGCCACCCAGGACAAACGCCGCCAGCAGCGCAAAAAATTGCGGATTGATCCGGGGCGCGGCCACCTCGGGCAGGTCGCCGCCGTCCACCAGCACCGTCAGCGCCTCCACGCCCTGTTGAACACCGCCGGCAAAGTCGCCCTGGCGAAACGCCGGGGTGATGCGCTCTTCGATGATGCGATGGGCCAGCAGGTCGGTGACCGTGCCTTCCAACCCGTAGCCCACCTCGATACGCAACGTGTGATCGTTCTTGGCCACCACCAGCAGGATGCCGTCGTCGACGTCCTTGCGCCCCAGCTTCCAGGCGCGGAACAGGTGGTTGGCATAGTCTTCGATACCGGTGTCACCGGTGCTGGGCACCAGCAATACGGCCACCTGCGCGCCTTTGCGCTGTTCAAGGTCGGCCAGTTGCTGCTTGAGGCGCTGGACGCTGTCGGAGTCGAGGGTGTTCGTCAGGTCAATGACCCGCTGGTCAAGCGCAACGCCGATGGGCGAGATGTCAGCCCTGGCAGTGATCGACAGACTGGCCAGTACCAGAACCAGCACGCTCAAGACCGATTGCCGTAGAATCGCCATCATGTATTGTTACCTGAAGTTTCTTCCTGAAGGCGCCGACTTTACCTTATCTGCGCGCAAACGCGTGACCCAGGGCCCGCGACTCTCTAAACTGCGGCTGCGCTGCATAGCAATAAGCCATCTACGAGAACGCCATGGACCTACGTCACCGCAACAACGTCAGTGTGATGGGCCAAGGCGCTTCGACCTTGGTGTTTTCCCATGGCTTTGGCTGCAACCAAGCGATGTGGAATGCCCTGGCGCCGCATTTTCGCGAACGCTTTCGCGTGGTTCTGTATGACCTGGTGGGCGCCGGGCTGTCGGACCTCAGCGCGTTCGATAAAGACAAATACGGCACGTTGGGCGGCTATGCCCGCGATCTCAACGAAATTATCGACGCCTACGCCCAAGGCTCGGTGATTCTGGTGGGGCACTCGGTCAGCGCAATGATCGGCACCCTCGCCGACCGCCTCGCCCCGGGGCGTGTTGCGGCGCAGGTGATGATTGGCCCATCGCCGTGCTATATCGACACCGACGGTTACGTCGGCGGCTTCAAGCGCGACGATATCGACGACCTGCTCGACACCCTCGACAGCAACTCCTTGGCTGGTCCAGCAGCATGGCCCCGGTGATCATGGGCGCCCCGGAGCAACCTGAACTCAGTGCCGAACTGACCGCGAGTTTCTGCCGCACCGAACCCGACATCGCCAGGCAATTTGCCCGGGTGACCTTTCTTTCGGACAACCGCCAGGATGTGATCGGCCTGACCACGCCCGTATTGATCCTGCAGTCGAGCGACGACTTGATCGCGCCCGTGGCCGTGGGCGAATACCTGCACAGCGTGCTGCCCAACAGCACCTATCACCTGGTGGACAACATCGGCCACTGCCCGCATATGAGTGCGCCCCAGGCGTGCGCGGCGGCGATGGATCAGTTCCTGGCGCCGTGGGCAGGCGTCAGTGCCGGCTGAGTCGCTGTTCGACAACGCCGCCTGTGCCCTGGCGGTGACCCGCCAAGACGGTACGATTGTGCACGCCAACCAGCGCTTGAGCGACTGGCTCGGCCTCAGCGCGGTGCAACTGATCGGGCAACGCTTTCAAGACCTGTTGACCATGGGCGGGCGGATTTTCTACCAGACCCATCTGGCGCCGATGCTGCGTATGCATGGCAGCGTCAACGAGGTGAAGCTCGACATTCGCCATCGCGACGGGCACAAAGTCACGGTGCTGCTCAATGCCAGCCAGCGCCAGCAGGCCGACGGCGTGGTGTATGACCTGGCGCTGTTCGGCACCACCGACCGCGACAAGTACGAGCGCGAGCTGCTCAATGCGCGCAAGCTGGCCGAAGCGCTGCTTGAGGAAAAAACCGCCACCGAACGGGCGCTGCACCAAGCCCAGGTCGAATTGAGCGAGGCCTATGCCATTGCCCAGCAACGCGCGTTGTTCGCCGAACAGATGGTGGCGATCGTCAGCCACGACTTGAAGAACCCTCTGACCGCGATCCGCATGGCGTCGGACTTTCTTCGACGCGGCGAGCGCACGGCCAAGGAGCACCAGTTGCTCGGGCATATCGACCAGTCGTCCGAACGCGCCCAGCGCATGATCGCCGACCTGCTGGACTTCACCCAGGCCCGGGTCGGCCAGGGCATCACCATCAGGGCCCAGCCGCTGGATTTGCACAGTGTGATTCATCGCGCCGTGGACGAACTGCGGGTCGCCTTCCCCAAGGCCACGCTGGTGCATCAAGCCGAGGGCCGGGGCGATGCATGCCTGGATGCCGACCGTGTGCAGCAGGTGATCGGCAACCTCGTCGCCAATAGCGTGGCCTATGGCGACCTGCAACGGCCGATCACCATCACTTCGCGCCTGGGTGCCAGGGGCGCCGAGGTCTCGGTGCACAACTACGGCGCGGCGATTCCCGAGGCGTTGCAGGCCGGGCTGTTCGAGCCCATGACCCGCGGCACCCACCAGGGCAGCGATGTGCGCAGCGTGGGCCTGGGCCTGTATATCGTGCGCGAACTGGCCAGGGTGCACGGCGGCGATGTGGCGGTGAACTCCTGCGCGACGCGCGGCACCACTTTCAGCGTGACGTTCCAGGCAGGTACGCCGCACCTTGCATGATCGGCTCGACGCTGCCCGTGAGTACCACCCCGCCCTGCCCGTCCCACTGCACTGTCAGGGTGCCGCCGTCGCATTCGACCTCTACCTTGTCATCGAGCAGCCCGCGTCGAACGCCATTGACCACCGCCGCGCAGCAACACGACCCGGAGCCCAAAGGCACGCCACCACCACGCTCCCAGATGCGCAGACGAATACGGTTGCGGTCAAGCACCTGCACAAAATGCACATTGGTCCTGGCCGGGAACAGCGGATGGCGTTCCAGGGCCGGGCCCACGGCTTCGACATCGACGGCGGCGATGTCGTCCACGAAAAACGTGCAGTGCGGATTGCCCATGCCGCAGGCGGCCGGCTCACCGTCGATAGGCAGCACGCGGGTGTCAATTGCCTTGGCCAGCGGCACGCCGGCCCATTCCAACGAAGGCGCACCCATGTCTATCGAGACGCGCTGGCCACTGACGCGCACGCACGTCAGCAAACCTCGGTCGGTACGCAGCACGATGGCGTGGGTACCGGCCTCATGCATCAGGCGATCCGCCACACCCCGTGTCGCGCTGCCGCAGGTTTGCAGGGGCGTGCCGTCCGTGTTCCAGAACTGCACGCGGGCGGCGGCGTCTTCACAGTCGAGGATCACGGCCAGCTGATTGAAACCGATACCGGTGTGTCGATCACCCAGGCGCCGGGCAATCTCGGGAGTAATGGGGTTATCCTGGCCACGGCGGTCGATGATGATGAAGTCGTCGCCGTGGGCGTGCATCTTCACGAAAGGTAAAGTCATGGGCAGTCCTGTGGTCAACTCGGCAGCCCTACTCTAACACCCCTGTAGGAGCGAGCTTGAACGCGAAAAGCGCAAGGACAACAGGTTTTTACCTGGCGCTACGCGTTATCGTTGACGTTTTTCGCGAGCAAGCTCGCTCCTGCAGAAGGTTGGTGGACCATGCTTATCGTATTCAGCGGCCTGCCCGGTACCGGCAAAACCACGATTTCCAGGGAATTGGCACGCCGGATGGGCGCGGTATACCTGCGCATCGATGTGATCGAGCACGCGCTGCGCGAGTCTGGCGTACTGGCGGGCGATGTGGGTGCCAGCGGTTATGGCGTGGCGAATGCGCTGGCATTGAGTAATTTGCGCGTGGGCCAGCGGGTAATCGCTGACTGTGTGAACCCGGTAAGGGAAAGCCGCGAGGCTTGGCGGGCCGTGGCGCTGGCGGCGGGCGTCGAACTGATGGATATTCAGGTGGTGTGTTCTGATCAGCAGGCGCATCGGCGCCGAGTGGAGAGCCGTGAGGGCGATATTCCAGGCCTGCTGCCGCCGACGTGGCCATCGGTGCTGGCGCACGAGTATGAAGCCTGGGACACGCCGCCATTCACGCTCGATACGGCAGCGTTGACGCCCGAACAGGCCGGCACCGCAGCCCATGCCTATCTGTCGAGTATCGGAGCTGTTGAGCGTTGGCGCAGCTCCCGCCCCCGACAGATATCAGCCGGGAAAATTGCCGCGCAGGGCCTCCAGGCCACCGCTGTACACGCCGGCAAACAGTTCCTCCACCGCCGCATCCGTAGTGCCCGCAGCCGGCGTGAACACCCCGGACCAGGTCACTTTCGCCGACGCGTCAGTCAAGGCTTCAACCTGCACGGTCGCCAGATAGGCACTCACCGGAAAGGGCGACTGTTCAATGGTGTAGCTGTAGGTGCGCGCCACATTGTCGAAAGTCTGCAACCGCTCGACGATCTCACCGCCATCGGCGGTATGCAGGTGGCGCACGCGGCCGCCTTCGCCCGGCTCGCTCTTGGCGATAAAGGGCAGCCAGTCGGGCAGGCTGTTGAAGCCGCCGATCAGGTTCCAGACCTGGTCCGCGGACGCAGGGATTTCAATCACAGAAGAGGCTGTTGCCACGGTAAATACTCCAGAGCATCAAAAAATTCAGATCGCCATGCTGTCGACCACACCACCGTCGACCCGCAACGCGGCACCGGTGGTGGCAGACGACAGCGGTGAAGCAATGTACGCCACCAGGTTGGCCACTTCATCCACATTCGCCGCACGCTGGATGATCGACGTCGGCCGTGCACTGCGCACGAACACGTCAGCTTCGTCCCGCGCGGTGCGCCCGGATTTTTGCGTGGCGTCCCTGAGCATGTGTTCCAGTCCGTCGGTAAAGGTCGGCCCCGGCAGGATCGCATTCACCGTTACACCGGTACCTGCCAGGCGCTTGGCCAGGCCGTGGGAAACCGCCAGGTTGGCGCTTTTGGTCACGCCATAGTTGATCATGTCCGCCGGAGTCGCCACGCCGGATTCGGATGACACGAAGATCACCCGCCCCCAGCCCTGCTCGAACATGCCCGGCACATAATGCCGCGCCAGGCGCACGCCCGAGATCACATTGACCTCATAGAAGCGCGTCCATTCACTGTCCGGGGCCTCGAAGAAATCCACATCATTGAAGATGCCCAGGTTGTTGACCAGGATGTCGGCGCGAGGTTCGGCGGCGAACAGTGTCTCGGCGCCTTCGGCCGTACCCAGGTCGGCCACCAGCCCACGCAGGTTGGCGCCCGGCACCGCCTGGCGAATACTCGCCAACGCATCGTCAACTTTCCCGGTATCACGCCCGATCACCACCACGGTGGCGCCGGACTGCGCCAGGGCCTGGCTGATGCCCAGGCCGATCCCGGCCGTGCTGCCGCTGACGATCGCCACTTTGCCGCTTACATCGATTTTCATGGTTGAACTCCTGAAGTCAAAGCGGCAGAGGCGCGCGAAGCGAAATCAGCTGCGCATCGCGCAGCGCCTGCCAGAAGGCTGCTGGTATCTGCTCTGACAACGCCGCCACGTCTTCGGCAATACGCCCCGGACGACTGGCACCGGGAATCACTGCCGCCACGGCCGGGTGCGCCAGGGAAAACTGTAGCGCAGCGGCTTTGATGCTGACGCCAAACGCCAGGGCAATCGCTTTGATCCGCTCGACGTTGGCGATGATCGCCGGGCTCGCCTGCTGGTATTCGAAGTGCGCGCCGCCAGCGAGGATGCCGGAGCTGTAGGGACCACCGACGACGATTTCAACGTGCTGCGCGAGTGCCGCCTCCATCAGGCGCTGCAAGGCGCGGTCGTGGTCCAGCAGCGTATAGCGGCCGGCCAGCAGGAAGCCGTCGGGCTGGGCTTCGGCCAGGTCCAGGGTCAGTTCGCACGGTTCGACGCGGTTCACCCCCAGGCCCCAGGCCTTGATCACGCCTTCTTCGCGCAAGCGGGTCAGCACCTTGAAGGCACCGGTACGGGCCTGGTTGAAGTATTCCAGCCATTGGTCGCCGTAGAAGTCCTGGGCGATATCGTGAACCCACACGATGTCCAGACGATCGGTCTGCAGGCGCTGCAGGCTGTCTTCAATCGAACGCAGGGTGGCGTCGGCACTGTAGTCATTGAGCATTTTGTTCGGACGACCATGTTCGAACACACCGCTTTTCTCGCCCAGGTCACGGGCGCTGTCTTCGACTTCGTCCAGAATCACCCGGCCGACCTTGGTGCTGAGCACGTAGTCGTCACGGTTGTAGTGCGACAGCGCCTGGCCCAGGCGGATTTCCGACAACCCCGAACCGTAGAACGGCGCGGTATCGAAATAACGCACGCCATGATTCCAGGCGGCCTCGACAGTGGCCCGGGCTTCGTCTTCGGCAATGGCGCGGAACATATTGCCCAGCGGTGCGGTACCAAAGCCCAATACGCCGGGTAGTTTGTCTTTCAAGCTCATGATGGTTCCTCAATCGGTTCAAGGTCGCGTCGACCGTTGAGCAGATCCTAGATTGCCTAGGTCGGACCGTCCAAGACATACTGAGACCAATTTGAGTCCCAGCAGGTCTGACATGATTGATCTACGCCAACTGCGCTACTTTGAAGTGGTCGCCGAAGAGGAACACGTCGGCCGCGCCGCCGAGCGCCTGCACATTTCCCAGTCGCCCTTGAGCCGGCAGATCGCCCAGCTTGAAGAACGCCTGGGCCTGACGCTGTTCGAACGCAGCCAGCAACGTATCCGCCTGACCCGCGACGGCCAGACCTTCCTCGCCGAAACCAGGGCGCTGCTGACCCACGCCAACCGCCTGGAGTCCCTGGGCAAGCGCCTGGGCCGGGGTGAAGAAGGCGGTTTGTGCATCGGCTATATCGAGAACGCCATGCACGCCGGTGTATTGCCCAACGCCTTGCGCGTTCTGCGCGATGACCGGCCCAACGTGCATATCAAGTTGTATAACCTGCCCTCTCTCGAACAACTGGAAGGCCTGCGCCAGCGCAGCCTGGACATTGCCCTGGTAGGCGAACCGCCCGCGGCCGACGACCCGGACCTGACCGCCCGGCAAGTGCTCGATGACCCGATGCTGCTGGCCTTGCCGGAACACCACCCGCTGACACGCCAGCGCGAGTTGCTGCCCGAGCACCTGGCCGACCAGCAATGGATCGGCGTGCAACGCAAACCCGGCGCCAACCCGGCTGACGACTTCGTGGCCGCGTGCATCCGCGCAGGTTTCACTCCCCAGATCCCCATGGAAGCCAGCGAGCCCTTCACTGCATTGGGCCTGGTGGCCTCCGGGCTGGGCGTGGCAATGGTGCAAAAAGGCCTGAGCCGCAACGCACCGCCCGGCGTGGTACTGCGCGAACTGCCGTGGCTGAGTTACACCACACCGCTGTGGGCGGCATGGCATCGGATCAACTTGCGGCCGTTGGTGGAGACGTTTCGCAAGGTACTGACTGATCCTGACGCTATCTAACGGATGCTCCCACGTTTGGATCAAGAATCAGAGCATCTCCCGCAACCGATACCACAACATCTCCAACGCCAGCAGCGGCGAGCGCACTGCATAGCTGTCGGGCGTTGTTGCACGAACTGCCCAGCGAAATATTCAAGCAACGCCCTACTCCAGGCGCGCACGCTTGGGCAGTTGATACACCGGCTGTCCCTTGCGCCAGGCCTCATACATCAACGTTTCATGTTCCAGCGTCTCCAGCAACGCAGGCGCGCTCCCGTTAGGGTCCAGAGCGGCTAATTTGCACAGGTGGGCGCGATGCACTCCATCGGCATTTGTGATTTTTTCCAGTATCTTCCACACCCGCGCCTGCAGACTCTGGCGGTTTAACGCATATTCGGGAGCGCGGGGCAAATCGCTGAAGCGCCTGGCGAAGAGGCTGGTGTCGGAATCGCTCAGCAATCGATTCCACAGCCCCGTTTTGCCGGCAATTTGAGCAGGCGGTAAATCAGCCAGCCAAACACTTGGTTGAGGCAAATGCTGGGTTTGAGGATTGAGCCAGAGATCGTTGCCGGTGCGCCGGCGGTAACTGATCAGGCGACTCAGGGAATCAGGATCGGAAATAGGATTCCCAGACAGTTCAATATCGGCGCGCAGTCTGACGGATGTCGGGATTGACTGGATTCGATTGCCCGTGAGATCCAACCGCCCTAGTGGGATCTCGCCTGTCACACCGCGAGGGAACTCACTGAGTTGCGTATCGGATAGACTCAGCCAGCGCAACCGCGTCATACGGCTCACGTCCGGCGCAACGATCAGTGGATTGTAATCCAGGTCCAACTCCTCCAATTGGGTGAGCCGGGCAAGGCGTTCGACCGAATTATGAGTGGTCAATGTGATTTGGCACTCGCTCAGATTCAGGTGTGTGAGCTTCGTCATCCCCTCGAGGGCACGGGGTAGTTCACGCACTTCAGGCATCTGCATCTGTAGCGATTCAACATGCCTGAAATCCGACAGGATACCGTCAACACTTTGCGCACCACCTGACAGGGTGAGAGAAATCACCGAATCCATGGGAGGGTGGACATAGGGGAAAGGTGTCTGCGGCGACCCGTCCAGTTGCAGATGCAAGCCGACCAACTTGCCGTCACGGTAAATATTTTCCGAGCCTTCACCCTGCCATTTAAACAACCGGCGTAACGTGGCCCCGACCTCAGTACGCCGACTGCGCTCTTCTTCCACCCACTTGCTGATCTCCGGATCCACGCCGTCAGCAGCCAAATCGATATCAACCAGATCGAAAGCTTCCATCACGTCTTGCTCATTGACCATCTCCCACGTGCTCAAGGTGCGGTCAAACTCGACGAACGCCTGCCTGATACGTTCAAGCTCCCGTTGCAGGTCATCCAGATGGTCAAAGCGTGCAATGAAATCATCCACCTGTTGATCGGTGGAGTCAGGGAAATAGGCTTTGACATGCCCTCGGGTGATGCGCGGGAGCAGCGTTCCCTGCTCGGTTATCGTCGAGGATGCGCTGCCACCCGCCAGCCCGCCCTCCTCAGGCTCATAAAACGGCGTTCTCAATGATTGCCGATGCAATACGCTTGAGAGTTGTGGTCGACGCAGCAAGTTACGACGGATTTTGAATTTGAAATGTTCCAGTCCCTGATCGACACTCACATTCATCGCGCCACGCTCATCATCGGTCAAACTGTGCAGAATCATGTCGGCAAGGTCACCGTGGGTGTAGCCAGGCGGCTGCAGCGCAGCGTAGACCTGGAAATGCTCACCGGTCTTAATCAGCACGCGCTGGTTGGATAAGTTGGCGGATCCGATCCGATCCAGCACCGGCCCGCTGATGTTGCCTTCACGTACGACGATCGCAACGTCCGTGGGCCATCCGGGCATCTGTTGGACGCTGTGCAACAACAAGGCATCGCTGTCGGGATTGCGCACCGAATCTGTGAATACCCCTTCGTAGGCCCTGGCGAGGCGTACTTCCTGTCCGTAACCTTCAGCCAGAGGCTCCAGCCGCTGAAAAACCTCCTTGGTCTGTGCCAGTGTCAGGGGCATGTTCGGATCAATTTTCTGGCGACTCAACATCTGCTCAAGTACCACGTAAGGCAATGTCGGGTGTTGCTGTTTTAACGCCAGCAGCAGCTCATTATCGGTTTTTACCGCCGCCTGATAATGCTCCTCGAACAGATCGGTGCGCCGTTCCCTGGCAATCCCGAGCGCTTTTTGGCGCAATAACCGGGCACGGGTATAAACGTCCGGGTAAGGCTGGTCGACGGGCAGTTGGCTTCCCAGGAACGCACGCGTCTGCTGCTCATCCAGGCCCCTGGCCAGCTCCGGGAACAGCGTGGTGTCCTCGTCGACCCGCAACACCTTACCCGGCTCAGTGGCTGCCTGAGACGACCAGATCGCCTGATCGCCCTTCACCCATTCCATGCGCACGCTCGCCGGCCAGTCGGTATCCGAGGTCAACCACTGCACCAGATGCAAGTCGGCATGGATCGACTCATCGGTGGCCAACTGCGTGATATACGTCTGAATCTGACGATCAATCTTGAAGCGGGTCAGCGTGTCCGCCAACACCCCTTGGGGAGGAAGGCCTTCGGCATGCAAATATCGCAAGTGATCGTCAGACACACCGCTGACCTGACGCACTTGCTCCAGGGTTTCATCGGTCAACGCTTCGACCTGCGGGCCGAAACCACGCATCAATTGCGCACGGGTCCACTCAGTCAATGCAAGCCCCTCGGTGCCGGGCGGCGGATGCAGGATGCCAGCGGGGCGAGTGACCGGCACACGCGGTAAAGGAACGGGATCGGGAGCGCCCTCAGCCACAGTCAGTGCTGGATCTACGGCGCTGGTCGTCACCTCGATTTCGCCTTTGATCACTGCCCCACCGAGGCCGGCCTTGACTACCAAAGGCAAGGCATTGAGCAAACCGAAGACCGTACGTGTGATGCCCTCTGACACCTGAGCATGGTTGTCGGCGCTGTCTATTTCGTTGAGTCCGTATCCCGCCTCGATAAGCCCGGCCAGACCCAGCAAGCCTTCGCCACCGGGGAAAAATATCGCCAAGGCCCCCCAGCGGTTAATCCAACCCACCACGGGCTCTATCACCGCACTCAAGTTGGCACGATTGACATCCGCATCGTCACGGATCGCCTCTTCAGCGGCGTGCAGGTTAGCTTGTTTGGTCGCCTTGACCAACGCCACGAACGGGTCGGTGCTGCCAGCTACAGTATCCAGGCTGATGTAATCGGCCGGGTTCCAATAGCCGTCGTTATTGAAGAAGCCGGCATCACGGTTCAGGCGATGCATGCGCGGATACTCGGTCATTCCCGTCAGGGCTGTCATGACGCCTGCGTGCCACGTTGTATCGAAGCGGTCGTCTTTGGCGAAATGCAGGGCGAGGGCTTTCCTCTTTACTGAATCCTGGCCCTGTTGCACCACCCATGCCCTCATTGCATCCAGACTGGAAAACTCATGCAACGGTGACGAGTTACCCGGCACATACAGCACTATCAGCCCGCTGGTTCGATGACGAAACACCCAGATATCCGTTGCGGTGTAGCGATAAATCATCAGTAGAGAGGCTTCGACATGGGCCATGGGATGAGTGCTGTGTTCCAGTTGCGCGTTGTTGACGAAACCAAACTCGATCTGCCCCTCCCCCAACCCGGCCGACGACAGCGCGAGCTGCAAGCCTTGGAGCGACAGACTGCCTTCACGTTTTTGAAGAAAAGCGGCCATGACGAAAGCCGTCTTTACGGTGGTGCGCAAAGCATAGGGCGCTACGCCCTTGATCGTTGCATCAGAGGGCAGTACGCCGTCCAGGTAGTCTTTGTACAAATCCTTGTACTCGAGCGCCCACACCCACTTCTTGAACGCCGCCGGTGTAATGGCTATCTGTGTTTCAGGCCCGTAGGTCTGCGGGATGGTCTGGCGGTAGATGCCTTCATAGTCGGTGTGATTGCCACTGCCCCGATAGGCGAACTCATCGACATGCTCGACAAGTTTGATTCGCGGCCCGACCGCAGGGGGGGTATATACACCGAATACCGTCTCACCGAATCGATCATCGGCTACGGCCTGGTAGTCACTGAGCAGGGCCTGCACCAGCGACTGCTGGAATCGAATTTTGCCTTGATGCACACCGTCGATGGGTGGATGACCGTGGTAGTCGTAATCGAGGGTGACCAGCTGCGCAGTCATCGGGTCAACATGCGCCCCCCACTTCTGCCGGATCAGTTTTGCGCCGTGAGCGCTCGGAGTCAGGGGAACGCCGGCCTGTACGGCATCGTTCAATGAGGCGCGTCCGGCACCCATTAATTGCTCTGTCATAGTGTGCAGTTCCATTTGCGATTTGAAAGAGGCTCGAATCTATCGTCGGCCGACTACCTAAAAAATCGGAAACCTCAGCCGACAGCCGATGAAGACCTGGCCAAATAGGGTAGGATCGCGCCCGCCCTTTATGCACCTTTGGCATCCGACCTTCTTTCTGATAACGGAACCCTTGATGGCTAATCGTTCTCGACCTTCCTTGCGCAGCAAGCCAGCCTCACGCTGCGCGCTTGAGCTGTTCACCGCGACCCTGCTTGTCGGCTGTGGAATGGAGGTCGGTCAGGCCGCCGAAATTGAACTGACGCCCATCAGGGTTCAAGGCCAAGAGCGCGGCGGCTATCAAACCGATACAGCCTCCGTCAGCAGCTTCAATGAAGCCCCCTTGCTCGATACCCCGGCCTCGATAACGGTGATCAACGCTGCACTGATCAAGGACCAGCAAGCCCGCCTGCTCAGCGAGGTGCTGCGCAACGACGCCTCGGTGGGCGACAGCTACGCGCCCATCGGCTACTACGAAAACTTCGTGGTGCGCGGGTTTTCGCTGAATGCGGCGAGCAGCTACAAGATCAATGGGCGCACCATCACCGGCGAGCAGAACGTCGCCCTGGAAAACAAGCAACAGGTCGAAGTGCTCAAGGGCCTGGCCGGGTTGCAGAGCGGCATTTCCGAGCCCAGCGGCGTGATCAACTACGTGACCAAGCGCCCCGAGGATGTGCGTTCGGTGACGGTGTCCACCGATGATCGCGGCAGCGGTTATATCGCCACCGATGTCGGCGGCTGGTTCGGCAGCGAGCAACAATTTGGCCTGCGCGCCAACGTCGCCCATGAAGACCTCAATGCCTATGTGGAGCATGCCGACGGCCAGCGCGATTTTATGTCCCTGGCCTTTGACTGGAACATCAGCCCCGACGCGGTGCTGCAACTGGATGCCGAATACCAGAACAAACAACAGCGCTCGGTGCCGGGTTATCAATTGCTGGGCGGCACTGAAGTGCCTCACGACGCTTCGCCGAAAAAACTGCTGGGGCATCAGACCGGAGGCAAGCAGGTGGGCATTGATTCGCTGAACCTCAACGGCACATTTGACTACCGTTTCAGCGACCAGTGGAAAGGCAGTGTCAGCGCGGCGCGCAGCAAAGTGGTGATTGACGATTACAGCTCATTTGCGTGGGGCTGCTACGGGTCGACCAGCTGCAGCTCGGCAAGCGTGCCGAACTACTTCAGCCCCGAAGGCAATTACGACGTCTACGACTACCGCAGCCCCGACGATACGCGCCGCGACGATGAAATCCAGGCGGCCATGACCGGCCTGTTCGACACCGCAGGCTTAGGCCATGAACTGACATTCGGCACCAGCGCCTTTCGCCGAGTGATCGACAAGCGCAAGTCGGTCAACGAATTCATCGGCACCGCCAATATCGACGAACAGGTGCCGAGCTTTACCCCTACCGACAAACGGTTGAATGACAGCCACCGCAACCTCGACAGCCGCCAGTACGGGCTGTTCGTCACCGACCGCATCCGCTTCAACGAGCAATGGCAAACCCTCCTCGGCGGCCGCGAAGTGCGCCTGGATGAAAAAGCCTTCGACGGCGTCACCGGCAACCCGACACGCCACACCCAACAGTACGTGTTCCTGCCCCAGGCCTCATTGATCTACAAGCCGGTGGACAACGTGTCGCTGTACACCCGTTACAGCAAGGGCCTGTCCCTGGGCGGCACCGCGCCGTGGTTCGCTGAGAACGCAGACGAAACACTGGCGCCAACGGTCTCGCGCCAGCTCGAAGCCGGGGTGAAATACGACTGGCGCCGTATCAGCTTCGCCGCCGCCGTGTTCCAGACACGCCAGGCTTATCAGTACGCCAAGCCCGACAGTGGCGGCTTCACCTACGTGCAGCAAGGTCAGCAGAAGAACACCGGCCTGGAGCTGTCCGCCAACGGCTGGGCCACCGACCGCCTGCAGATCGCCACCAGCGTGGCCGCCATCCGGGCACGGGTGAGCGGCAGCGGCACGCCGAGCTACGAAGACCACCAGGCGATCAACGTGCCCAAACTGCGCGCCAGCCTGTACGCCGACTATGCGCTGCCATGGGTCAATGGCCTGGCGGTGCTCGGCGGCGTGCAATACAGCGCCAAAAAGTACGCCAACCGCACCGGCAACGTGCAAGTGGGGGATTACGCCGTGGTCAATATCGGCAGCCGCTACACCACCAAAGTCGATGGTTATGAAACGGTGTTTCGCCTGAGCGTCGACAACCTGTTCGACACGCGCTACTGGCGCGACGCGGGCGAATACATGGGCGATGACTACCTGTTCCAGGGTGCGCCGCTGACAGCGCGCTTGAGTGCATCGGTCAACTTCTGAAGAGCCGCGGCGTTGCCAGCCCCAGCGCCGCCAGACCGCACACCAGCAGGCTCCAGCCCAGGTCCTGAACCCATGCCACCAGGCTCAGGCCGCTGCCAATCACCAGGTAGTACAACAAACCAAACAGTGCGCCGGCGGTGCCGAGGCGATCGCGATAATCGACCAGCGCCGCCCCGAGCACGTTGGGAATCGCCATGCCGAATGCCAGTACCACCAGCAGCATCGGCCCTACCAGCAGCCCACTGTGTTGCAGGCCCAACACCAACAAGCTGCCGAGCACCGCCACCACCGCAGCGACGAATACCAACTGAGCGCTGTCCATCCCGCGTCTAAGCAGGATTCTGTTCAGCCACGCTCCCAACCCGGAACCCAGGGCCAGCAGCACGCCGCTGTAGCCGAACTCGGCGGTGGAGCGCCCTTGTTGTGCGAAGATAAACGGCCCCACGCTGTAATAGCTGAACAACGCGATATTGAACGCCGCGACCAACCCGACCGAGCGCCAGATCCCGGCGTCCTTGAGCATCATGCCGAGTGTTTGACCAAGGGCGGCCGTGGGCAGCGAGGCCGGACGCGTTTCCGGCAGGGCCCACAGGCTCCAGCCCCACAGCAGCAGCGCGAGCAGCAACAGCCCACCGAGCACCCCGCGATAACCGAAATACTCGACCAGACTCGCTCCGCTGAACAACCCGATGGCAGGGCTTGCCGCCAGCGCAATCCCCATCGCGGAAAATACCTGGGCCAGCTCGGCACCGTGGAAACGGTCACGCAGCACCGTCTGCGTGACCACCGACCCCACGGCTGCTCCAAAGGCGGCAGCGGCCTGGGCCAGCAGCAAGGCGTTGAACGTTGCCACGTTCAACGCCAGCGCCATGGCCCCCACATACATCGCAAGCCCGGCCAACATGACGGGCCGCCGCCCCCAACGATCACTCAAACGGCCCCATACCACTACGCCCACAGCGAAGGCCAGGAAGTACACCGACAGGGTCTGCCCCGCCCGTTCAGGCGCGACCGCAAAAGCCCGTGCGATATCAGCCAGGGCCGGGCTGTACAGGGTCTGCGCCAATTGCGGGAACATCAGCAGGGCCATGGTCAGCATCAGCAGATTGTTCGACTTCATCACCAGATCCATCCCTAAATACACCGCAGGGATTCTAGAGCGCCCCGCCTGGGGTATTATCCGGACTTCGACACTTTATCCCTGAAATCGGACATCCCATGGCTTGGCTTGAGGCCGCCGCGTCGTTCAACCCCGACGCATTCGCGGCGCCCGTGATCGGCATCGCCGCGGTGCTGGGCAACCACGATTCCGGGCTGCACCGGCACCAGCGCGGGCAACTGCTGTTCACCCAGCAAGGCTGCACGCGGATCACCCTGGACAATCAACTGTGCCTGCTGCCACCCACGCGCGCGGCCTGGATACCCGGCGGCTTGCCCCATCGCGCGGTGATGCAGCAGGCCGTGGATTACCGCTCAGTGTATGTGAGCGCAGCCCTGGCCGAGCAGTTGCCGGCCCAGGTGCGGGTGATCGAAGTGAGTGCCCTGCTCAGGGCAGTGCTGGAGCCGATGGCTCTGGCCCCGTTCGAGACCGATTGGCACGCGGGCCGCTACGCGCATTTGCTCGGCCTGTGCCTTGATGAAATCCGCCACGCCGCCGAACAGCCGCTGCTCCTGCCGTTGCCAAGGGACAAGCGCCTGGCCCCGCTGCTGGCCCGGCTCGACCGCCTGCCCCCCACATTGCAGGGGCTGGAAAAGCACATTGGCGCCAGCACCAAGACCATAGGCCGGATTTTCCTCAAGGAAACCGGCCTGGGGTATCAGCAGTGGCGCCAACAGTGGCGTCTGATGCGGGTGATCGAACTGCTCGCCACCGGGCGCAGCCTGGGCTACTGCGCCTTTGAACTGGGCTTTGCCAGCGACAGTGCGTTGATCGCCTTCTTCAAAGGCATGACCGGGACCACGCCGCGTGGCTATTTCAAATCCGGCTGAGCGCTTACTGGGGCATCTTGCGAAAACCCACCGCCAGGCGGTTCCAGCTGTTGATGGTGGCAATCGCCACACTCAGGTCGACCTGTTCCTGCGCGCTGAACTCGGCCGCCAGGGCGTTGAAGTCTTCATCGGGGGCGTGGGTCTGGCTGAGCAGGGTCAGGCTTTCGGCCCAGGCCAGGGCGGCGCGTTCACGCGGGGTGAAGAACGGCGTTTCACGCCAGGCCGACAGGGTGTAGAGGCGGCGCTCGGTTTCACCGCCCTTGCGCGCATCGGCGGTGTGCATGTCCAGGCAGAATGCGCAGCCGTTGATTTGCGAGACGCGCAGGCGCACCAGTTCCAGCAGTGGCAGTTCGATGGACAGCTTGCCGACTGCCGCCTCCAGGGCCAGCATGGCCTTCATGGCGTCCGGGGAAGCGCTGTAGAAATCGGTACGGGTTTGCATGGTGGAACTCCAGAACGGTGGGGATTGGTGCGCAGATTAGTCACCTGGGCGGTCTGGAGAAATAGCCAATCCGGGCGAAGAACAGGTGACCAATCTACAGGCCACGGCTCCTCAACCACTGCAGGAAACCTTTCTTCACCGGCACCACCGGCGCGTCTTCGGTCAGCGCCTGGGCGGCGTGCACACGGAAGTCCAGCAGCGCCTTCATGGCTTCGCCGATGTCATGGCGCGCGTCCAGGCAGGGCTTGAGGTATTCGTTTTCGATGCGGTACAGCGTGCAGTAGGTCTTGGCGGTGAAATCCGCCAGCGTGGCCTGATCGGTCAGGATGCCCGATTCGCCGATCACCTCACCCGGCCCCATGCGCCCGGCCTCGAACGTGTGGCCGCCCTTGACCAGCATCACCGAGACCACGCCGGACTCGATGATGAACAGGTGATCGCTGACCTCCCCCGCCGGCAGGATCATGTCGCCGGCGCGGTAGGTGTGCAGGGTCATGTTCTGGCTGAAGGTGTCTTTTTCTTCCTGACGCAGGGTGGAGAAGATCGACGACCGCTCAAGCAGTGCCCGCGCGCCGGAGACCGTGGCGGGCGTACTGCCTTCGGTGGCGGACAACAGCCCCACGCCCGCCGCCTGCAAATGCCGGAAGGCCAGGTCGTAAAGCTGGTTGCGCACTTCGCGCTTGAGGCCCATGGCCGGCACAAAACCGCTGATTTCATATTCCACGCCGCCACTGGCC
This sequence comes from Pseudomonas sp. CFBP13528, assembly GCF_005233615.1. NCBI lineage: Bacteria > Pseudomonadati > Pseudomonadota > Gammaproteobacteria > Pseudomonadales > Pseudomonadaceae > Pseudomonas > Pseudomonas sp. CFBP13528. The sequence goes on along the minus strand of NZ_QGAJ01000018.1, from coordinate 54,972 downwards.
GAAGCCTTGAACGCGACGCTGGGCGCCGGCTTGGCCAACAGCGCGCGGCAGCCCTGCATCGCCCGCTCAAGGGCCTCGATCACCGTTTGCGGGCGCGCATGGGGGCTGACTTGCAGGCTGACCGCCAGGCCGAACATGTCCGCCGGGCGCGAAAAGTTGATGATCTTGGCCTTGGCCGCCAGGGAGTTGGGGATCACCGCCAGGCTGCCCTGGGAGGTCTGCAGGCGCGTGGCGCGCCAGTCGATATCGGTGACGCGGCCTTCGGTGCCGTCGATGGAGATCCAGTCGTCGATCTGGTAAGGCTTGGTGGTGTTGAGCACGATCCCGGAAAACACGTCGCTCAGGGTGCTTTGCAGCGCCAGGCCGACGATGATCGCCACGGCGCCGGAAGTGGCGAGCACGCCCTTGACCGGCAGGTCGAGCACGTAGGCCATGGCGGCGATGATGGCGATCAGGAAAATCACCGCGCCCATCAGGTCCTGCAACAAGCGCCCGGTGTGACCGACCCGCTGCATCATCACCGCGCCGAGCAACACCGTGAGGGTGCGCGCCGCGAACAGCCACCAGCCGATCTGCAAAGCCGTGGCCGCCAGATGCCGGGCGGTGTCGTCGACATAGGGCGCCGCTTGCATGGGGTTCATGCCGTCGTTGAACAACACCGCGCTGAACACCGCAAAGATCACCAGCCGCGCCGCGAGTTTCCAGTTGGCCAGCGCGGGGGTGATAAGGCGCCATACGGCAATGTCGATAAGGATCAGCGCCAGGGCGCACACCATCGGGTTTTCAGCGATAAATGAGGGCATCCAGGCGACTCCAGGGCGAATGCCGAGAAAGATCGCATGAAATGAAGATGGCGGGTATAGCGCAGAGCAAAATGTGGGAGGGGCTTGCCCCCGATGGCGTCAGCCCAGCAAACACTGATGTTGGTTGACCCACCGCTATCGGGGGCAAGCCCCCTCCCACAAGGGGTTATTCAACCACCGGCCTTCAGGCCTGCATCCGCCCGAACTTGCCCGATTGGAAATCGGCAAACGCCTGGTGGATCTCCTGCTCGGTGTTCATCACGAACGGGCCGTGGCCGACGATGGGCTCGTCAATCGGCTCGCCGCTGAGCAGCAGGACCTTGGCGTGGTCGTTGGACTCCAGGGTGAGGCGGTCACCGTCACGCTCGAACAACGCCAACTGCCCCTGGCGCGCGACGTCCTCGCCATTGACCTGCACAGTTGCGCTCAGGATCACCAGCGCGGTGTTGCGCCCGGCGTGCAAGTCCAACGTCACCGCCTTACCGGGATTGAGGCGCAAGTCCCACACGTCAATCGGCGTGAAGGTGCGGGCAGGCCCTTGAGTACCGGCGAATTCACCGGCGATCAGGCGCAGTTGCCCCGCATCGCCCGCCAGCGGCAGCACCGGAATGTCGCCATCGACGAGGGTCTGGTAACCGGCGTCGGCCATTTTGTCCTTGGCCGGCAGGTTGACCCACAATTGCACCATCTCCAGTGCCCCGCCTGTGCGGGCGAAAGCCTCAGAGTGGAATTCTTCATGGAGAATGCCCTTGGCCGCCGTCATCCATTGCACATCACCCGGGCCGATTTTTCCGCCGGCACCGGTGGAATCGCGGTGCTCGACTTCGCCGTCATAGACGATGGTCACCGTTTCGAAGCCGCGATGCGGGTGCTGGCCCACGCCGCGACGGGTTTCGGTGGGGGTGAAATCGGCCGGGCCGGCGTGGTCCAGCAACAGGAATGGGCTGATGTGTTTGCCCATGGTGTCGTAGGAAAACAGCGTGCGCACCGGAAAGCCGTCGCCGACCCAGTGGGCACGGGGGCTGGTGTAGAGACCGATCAGTTTTTTCATGGTGTACCTCCAAAGTGCCTACACCATAAGTCCCCAGGCCGCAGAGCACTAGCCGGCAAAAGCGGCCTTGATCGTCCTATGTATAGGACAGTGCCTTGGGCGCGCGCTGACGCAACAGATGAAATGCGACGAAGGCCATGACGGCAAAGGCGGCCTGGATGACGATCATCGGCGTCGCGCTGCCATCGCGTAGTTGGCTCAACAGCACGCCGCTGCAGGTGGCGCCGAACATCTGCGCGAAGCCCATCAACCCGGCCGCCAGCCCGGCACGATGGGCGTTGGGCATCACCCCGCCCGTGACCGCGCCGGGCAATACCAGCCCGCCGCCGAGCGTGGCCAGGGCTATGGGAATATCCAGGCCCACCACGGAAAGCCCGAACAGCGCATAAATCAGCAGTGCCAACACCCCACCTGCGGCCACCAGCGTCACGCCCATGGTCACAATCCGCTGCGGCCCGAGGCGCAGGATGTTGCGCCGGGTATAGGTGGAACCGACGATCAGCATCGACACGATCAGGCCGAAATTGATGCCGTACTCCAGGCTGCTCAGGCCCAGCAGGTTGATAAACACCGCCGACGAACCGGCGATCACCGCAAACATGGCGCCGTAGGTACAGGCCAGGGCCACAGCATAGGCGCGGTATGGGCGGCCCTTGAGCAAATCCAGGTACTGCCCGCCAAGGGTGCGCCAATGCGCGGCCCCGGGATCGAGGTAATGGTTGCTCTCGCGAAAGAACAGCACCGCCAGCAGACACACAACGCTGCCGATCAGCAGGGCGAGAATGATCGGCGCATGCCAGCCGAACAGCTTGATCAGCAAGCCGCCCGCCATCGGCGCCACGACGATGGCATAAAGCATGCCGATCATGGTCAGCGCCAGGGCCGGGCCCGCCTCGGCTTTCCATACGTCACGCACCACGGTGCGCGCCAGCACCAGCGCGGCGCACGCGCCCAGGCCTTGCAGCACGCGGGCGGCGATAAATTGCTGGATGTCAGTGACCAGCAGCATCGACAGCGTCGCCAGCACGTACAGCGTCAGGCCGGCGATCAATACCGGACGGCGGCCGATACGGTCCGACAGCGGCCCGAACACAAGTTGCCCCAGGCCAAACACAGCAACAAACGCCGACAGCGCCATCAGTGCCGAACCTTGCGGCGCCGCCAGCGCCTGCTCGATGGCACCCAGACCGGGGATGATCAATTGCGTTGACACTTCACCCAATGCGGTGAGGGCGACCAGCAAGAACAACAAGCTGCGTGAAGGTGCCGGGGCGTTTGCCATGGGGAATATCCGGGGGCTGGATTAATTTATATTTCGACCATAATATGAGCAAAAAATTATGTCCATAATTTTTCCCATGGTCCCCCAGGAGTTCGTCATGCCCCCTCTGCACCTGCGCCTTTTCACGCCCCTGGCTGTGTTGATGATCCTCAGTGGCTGCAACAGCCAGGCCGACAACGCCACCCAGGTCTCGCCGCCGCGTCCGGTGCTGGCCGCCAAGGTCGAGGCTGGCGGCACCCAGCAAAGCGCGTATACCGGCGTAGTGGCGGCCCGCACTGAAAGCAACCTGGGCTTTCGGGTCAGCGGCAAAGTGATCGAACGCAAGGTCGATCCCGGCCAGCATGTCTCTCGTGGCGACACGCTACTGGTGCTGGATATCGGCGACTTCGAACTGGCGTTGCGCTCGGCGAAAAACCGCGTCAACGCGGCCCAGGCACAATTGCGCCAGCGCCGTGACGACGAAAACCGCTACCAGCGCCTGGCCAGTACCGGCGCGGTATCGCGGCAGATATTCGACCAGTCGGCGACCAACCTGCGCGTCGCCGAAGCGGAACTGGCGGCGGCGCAATCGGATGCCAGCCAGATCGAGAACCGTCGCACCTATTCGGTGCTCAAGGCCGATGGCGACGGCATCATCACCGACGTGCTGGCCGATCGCGGCCAGGTGGTCGCCGAAGGGCAGATCGTGGCGCGCCTGGCCCATGACGGCGCCCGCGAAGCCATCGTCAACCTGCCGGAACAGCAACGCGCCCGGGCCGCGCAAAACGCCCTGGCCTTCCCGTTCGGTGCGCCGGACCAGGCCGTTACCGCGTCTTTGCGCGAGCTGTCCGCCAGCGCCGACCCCACCACCCGCACCTACCGCGCGCGCTACGTGCTGCACGGCGCGGTCGAGCGTTTCGCCCTCGGCTCCACCATCACCGTGCGCTTGCAAGGTGACGGCCAGGCCCAGCAAACCCGTGTGCCCATCGGTGCGTTGCAGGACGCGGGGCAAGGCACCGGCGTGTGGCTGATCGGTGACGACAACACGATCAGCTTCGCCCCGGTGAAAGTCGCCAGTCTCGGCCAGGAAGAAGCCCTGCTCGACAGCGGCGTCACGCCTGGCCAAACCATCGTCGCCCTCGGCGCGCACCTGCTGCACAGCGGTGACCGGGTACGCCTGCTGCCCGCCCAGGCGCTGGCCCTCAACCGTAAACAGGACCAATGAGCATGCGTGGAATCAACCTCTCGGAACTGGCGGTCAAGCACCGCGCCGTCACGCTGTTCCTGATCATCGCGATCATCGCCGCCGGGATCTTCGCGTTCGGCAAACTGGGGCGCGCCGAAGACCCGTCGTTTACGGTCAAGGTCATGACCATCACCGCCGCCTGGCCCGGCGCCACTGCCGAGGAAATGCAGGAACAGGTGGCAGACCGCCTGGAAAAGCGCCTGCAGGAACTCGATTACTACGACCGCGTCGAGACCATCGCCCAGCCGGGTTTCGTTTCGATGCGCATGACCTTCCTCGAATCCACCCGGCCGAGCGAGATACAGGACCTGTTCTACCAGACCCGTAAAAAACTCAGCGACGAAGCCGCGAACCTGCCCAAGGGCGTGATCGGGCCGTTTTTCAACGATGAGTATTCGGATGTGTACTTTGCGCTGTACGCCCTGGAGGCCGAACACCTGCCCCATCGCCAGCAAGTGCAAATGGCCGAAGCGCTGCGTCAGGGCCTGCTCAACCTGCCGGGGGTGAAGAAGGTCAATATCCTCGGCGAACAGGCCCAGCGTGTATTTGTCGAGTTCTCCTATGAGCGCCTGGCGACCCTGGGCATCAAACCCGAACAGATCTTCGCCGCCCTCGCCGCGCAAAACGCCGTGGCGCCCTCAGGCTTCGTCGAAACCGCCGGCGCCCGCGCCTATATCCGTATCGATGGCGCCTTCGACAGCCTGGCGCTGATCGAGAACGTGCCCTTGCAAGTCAATGGCCGCGTGCTGCGCATCGCCGATGTGGCGACGGTCCGGCGTGGCTATGAAGACCCGCCCAGCTACCGCATCCGCCACCAGGGCGACCCGGCGCTGATGCTCGGGGTGATCATGCAGAAGCACTGGAACGGCCTGGAACTGGACAAGCGCCTGCAGGCCCAGGAAGCCCGGATCCAGGCCGACCTGCCCCTGGGCGTGAATTTCGCCAAGGTCTCCGATCAGGCAAAAAACATCAGCCTGGCGGTGAACGAGTTCATGCTCAAGTTCTTCGTCGCCCTGGCCGTGGTGATGCTGATCAGCCTGCTGGCCCTGGGCTTTCGTGTAGGGCTGGTGGTGGCGGCGGCGGTGCCGCTGACACTGTCGATCGTGTTCGTGATCATGCTGGTCACCGGGCGTGAATTTGACCGCGTGACCCTCGGCGCCCTGATCATTTCCCTGGGCCTGCTGGTGGACGACGCGATCATCGCCATTGAAATGATGGTGGTTAAACTTGAAGAAGGCTTCGACCGCATCCATGCGGCCACCTACGCCTGGAGCTCCACGGCGGCGCCCATGCTGACCGGCACGCTGGTAACGATCATCGGTTTTCTACCCGTGGGGTTCGCGCGCTCCGGTGCCGGCGAGTACGCCGGGAATATCTTCTGGATCGTCGGCTTTGCGTTGATTTCATCCTGGTTGGTGGCGGTGGTGTTTACGCCCTATCTGGGCGTGAAGCTGTTGCCGCAGATCAAGCCGGTGCCCGGCGGGCACGATGCGATTTACGCCGGGCGCTATTACCAGAAACTGCGCAGCCTGGTGGAAACCTGTGTGCGCGGGCGCTGGCTGGTGACCGGGATGGTGGTGGCGGCGTTTGTGCTGTGCGGCCTGGGCATGGCAGTGGTGAAGAAACAGTTCTTCCCCGACTCCGACCGTTCGGAGCTGATCCTGGAGGTGTACATGCCCCCTGGCAGCGCCTTCAAAAGCACTGAAGCGGTGGCGGCGCAAGTAGAGAAAGCCTTGCTGCAGGAACCGCAGACGAGCATGGTCGACACCTATGTGGGCGGCGGCGCTCCGCGTTTTTTCCTGTCGTTGAACCCTGAGATGCCGGACCCGGCGTTCGCCAAGTTGATCGTGCAAACCCCGGACTCCCACGCACGCGATGCGTTGAAAGTGCGCATGCGCGAGCGCATCGCCGCCGGTGAGTTTCCAGCGGCACGGGTGCGCGTCACACAATTGGTGTTCGGCCCCCCGGTGCCGTTCCCGGTGGTGTTCCGTGTGTCCGGACCGGACCTGGACGTGCTGCGCGGGCTGTCCGAGCAAGTGCGTCAAGTGGTGGCCGCCAACAGGCTGACCCGCGACGCCTTCCTTGAGTGGGGCGAGCGCGCCAGCAGCTACCGCCTGGTGCTGGACCAGGATCGCCTGCGCCTGCTCGGCTTCACGCCCGACGAGGTCAAGTCCCAGCTCAACGCCCTGCTCAGCGGCAATCCGATCACCGAAGTGCGTGAAGGCAACCGTACGGTGTCGGTGGTGGCACGCGCCCAGGGCAGTCAACGCGAGGACCTGGGCAACCTCAACAACATGACCCTGACCAACAGCGCCGGCACCTCGGTACCGCTGGCCCAGGTCGGGCATTTCCAGGCGGTGATGGAAGAACCGATCCTCAAGCGCCGCAACCGCGCCACCACCGTGGAAGTGCGCGCCGACATCGTCGACGGCGTACAACCGCCCGATGTGGAAATGGCCGTGTACAAGGACCTGCAGCCGCTGATCGCCAAGTTGCCTGCCGGTTACCACATCGATATCGGCGGCCCGGTGGAAGAAAGCGCCAAGGCCAACGTCGCCCTGGCGGCGCTGTTCCCGATCATGATCCTGCTGACCCTCACCGTGATCATGTTCCAGGTGCGCTCCTTCGGCGTGATGTTGATGGTCTTCGCCACCGCGCCGCTGGGGCTGATCGGCGCGGTGCCGACCTTACTGTTGTTCAACCAGCCATTCGGGTTCAACGCGATTCTCGGGCTGATCGGCATCGGCGGGATTCTGATGCGCAACACACTGATCTTCACCGACCAGATTCGCCAGAACCAGGACCACGGCATGCCGATACGCGAAGCCATTGTCGAAGCCACCGTGCGTCGCGCGCGGCCGGTGATCCTCACCGCCCTGGCAGCGGCGCTGGCCTTTATTCCGCTGACGCTATCGGTGTTCTGGTCGTCCCTGGCCTATGTGCTGATCGGCGGCGTGCTGGTGGGCACGGTGTTGACGCTGCTGTTCCTGCCGGCGCTGTGCAGCCTGGTGCTGCGCGACAGGGTTGTTGAAACTTCCTACGTAACTGCCGGATAAGCTCTACTCCCCTGCCCCGAGAACCGCTGCAAAGTCCCTCGCCTGATCAAACAGTGCGAGGGATTGCAGATGGTTCTTTTCGTTAGGGCCCCGGTTGTCGGGGCTGTGTTTTGATTCCGGCGCTGGCCAGCTTCGTCCTGGGGCCCATGGACCCCGAAGCGCCGGATGTTGAACGCGTGCTTGAAGATTTGCGCAATTGCCTGAACACCTTCGACGCGTGGGCCGACAGCTTTTTCAGTGGCTCGGCTCTGGAAGTCGAGCAGGTGTTCAAGGTCGGGGATGACGTCGCACTGGTGGCGCCGATCTCTTCCGACACGCAAGTTACTGACTTCCCACCTGTTCAGTGCCGGTCGCGAACACCAACGCCAACAAGGCCAACTGCTCAGCCACTATCACTACGACGACCAAAACCGCCTGCACGCCCACGCCGTCACCCAACAGCAAAACCACCTCTACCAACGCCAATACGACTACGACAAAGCCGGCAACCTCACCCGCCTGCTCGACACCCGCAAAGGCGAACACCGTTACCGCTACGACCCGCTCCAGCGCCTGACCCGCGCCGATCATTCCCAGGACGTCCAGGAGCGCTTCGGCCACAACCCCGCCGGCAACTTGCTCATGCAAGACAGGCCGGGCCCGGACATCGTGGCGGGTAATCGGCTGGTGATTCAAGGCGATCACCATTACGACTACGACGCCTTCGGCAACCTGATCCGTGAGCGACGAGGCAAGGGCCATTCACTCGTCACCGAGTACCGCTATGACTGCCAGCACCGGCTGATCGAAGTAACCCAACCCAACGGCCAGACCGCGAGCTATCGCTATGACCCGTTTGGTCGCCGCATCAGCAAGACCCTCGAAGAGAAAACCACAGAGTTCTTCTGGCAAGGCGACAAGCTGATCGCCGAACACCACGCCGATCGCCATCGCAGCTACCTCTACGAACCGGACAGCTTCCGCCCACTGGCACTGTTGGAAGGCTTCGGCCCAGAAGAGACCAAGCCCTACCACTACCAACTCGACCACCTCGGCACACCGCAGGAACTTACAACGCCCGACGGCGAAATCGCCTGGTCCGCCCACTACCGCGCCTACGGCGAAATCAGCCGCCTCGACGTAGGCAAAATCGACAACCCTCTACGTTTCCAAGGCCAGTACTACGACCAGGAAAGCGGCCTGCACTACAACCGCCATCGCTACTACCACCCGAATATCGGCCGTTACCTGACGCCGGACCCGGTAAAGCTGGCGGGTGGGGTCAATGCATACCAGTACGTGCCCAATCCTACTGGGTGGGTAGATCCGCTGGGATTAAGTTCTTGTCCGGAGTCCGCTGAATGCAGACCAGCTTATAAAGCCCAAAGTCCTTTTGATTCCGCTAGAGTTGACTCTGGTGAGCCACGAACTCCCGAGCCGCGGCTGACAGCTAGACAGGCCAGGATTGAGGAACTTACCGAGGCCAATGCGAAGCGTCGAATCCTGGAGTACGAAGAAAAGTACGACATGCATATGGTCGGCAAGCACGGCCGGAGGTAGAGAATCACAAGGTAGAAAAGCGATCGTTTGATGGAACAGACCCAATAACGGGGAGAACGCCAATAAATAGAAGGGGGGTCCCGAGTTCGCAATTTAACAGTTGGAAGTTTCAGCTTCAGGCATGGACAAAAGCCACCTCGCGGACAGAGCGGGGGCTACCGCGCTACACCGGCGTTGATGACAGCAGAAACGATATTGTACGTTCAGAATTACCAGGAGCTGGACGAGGCTACAGGCCAAACAGAAGAGACCCAACCAACCCAACCTTTAACCCATCCATGAATGCTGTAGAAATGAAATTTCGAGAAGACGGCACACCTTTCACCTTATTCCCCATTAAGGAATGACAACAAATGTTATATCACCCCGGCTCCGACACCGTCCCATTCGACGCCAGCCTTTACTATTTCGTGGGAGTTTTTGATATTTATGACAGGGAAGAAACCAAGGGGAAAGAACTCGCTCGCTATAACCCGAATAACAGTAGAGACAGAGAAAATCTCATACTAAAATATTGCTTAGACCCATACAAAAGACTCTCCTATCGACACAGATACAAATTAATAGAAAGCCTATCCTTCGCCTTAAACACCGTGAATTTCAACTTCCGATCTTACTTTGAGGACGATCCAGACAAATACACTACGATGGCCTGGGATGAAACAGAAATAGTCGACCTTCGAGGTTTCTTCGCCGACATCTACCGACTCGCCAATGAAGTCTGGAAAGACGACCTCCAAAAAGCCAGCCGCGAAGACCAATCAACTTGGTAACCCACCGCCTGTGGCGAGCGAGCAAACTCCCTCGCCACAAGTGCATGATCTACTTCAACGCTTGGCCAACTCCATAATCATCCGACTCAACAAATAAACCCGAGGCACCACACTCTCCACCTCGGCATATTCCTCGGGCGTATGAATATTGCCGCCCACGATCCCAAACCCATCCAGCGTCGGCGTGCCTACCCCGGCCGACAAGCTTGCATCCGCCGCGCCGCCGCTGCCTTCGATGGTCAGGGTTTTGCCCAGCTCCCCGTAGATGCCCTGGGCAATCGCGACGAGTTTGTCCGACTCTGCCGTTTGCGGCATTGGCGGCAGCCCGCGTTGCAGGCTGGTCTTCACTTCGGTTTCGGGGATCAGTTTGTCCGCTGAAACCCGCGCCAGGTCTTTCTCAATGCGGTCGAACTCTTCCGGCAACGCCGCGCGGACGTCGGCCTTGGCGGTGGCCTGGTCGGGGATAACGTTGGTGCGGTCGCCGGCCTTGAGCACGGTAAAGTTGATGGTGGTTTTCTTTTCTTCGTCCCCCAGCTTGCCCAGTTGCAGGATCTGGTGCGCGACTTCCATGGCGGCATTGCGCCCCAATTCGGGAGCGACGCCGGCGTGGGCGGCCTTGCCTTTGACTTCGACCACCGCGGTGGCGCTGCCTTTGCGCCAGACCACCAGGCCGTCGGCTGGGCGGCCCGGTTCCAGGTTGAGGGTCACGTCATGGCCCTTGGCGGTGGTGCGGATCAGTTCGGACGCGGCGTCGGAGCCGGTCTCTTCGCTGGCATCGAGCAGGAAGGTGATCTGCGCATAGTCCTTGAAACCCTGGTTTTTCAGGACTTTCAGTGCGTAGATGCCGGCGACGATGCCACCTTTGTCGTCCATCACCCCAGGGCCATAGGCACGGCCATCCTTGATATGGAACGGACGCTCGGCGGCCGAGCCTTCCTTGAACACGGTATCCATATGCGCCATCAGCAGGATCTTGGCCTTGCCGGTGCCCTTGAGGGTGGCGACTACATGGCTGCTGTTGGCGGCCTTGTCCGGCACCAGTTGAATACTGAAACCCAGCTGTTTCAATTCATCCACGGCAATATCGCGCACTTGGGTCAGGCCGGGCTCGTAGCCCGAGCCGGAGTCGATATTCACCAGGCGTTCCAACAGTTTCAGGGCCTGATCCTTGTACTGTTCGGCATCCGCCTGGATTTGTTTGTGCGGTTCGGCACTGTAGGCCGGCAGGGCGAAGGACAAGGCCAGGGTGGCGGCCAGAAGGGTACGGGGGAAGGTGAAGAGCATGAACCGGTCCTTGTTTTTGTTGAAGGGGTGCCATCACACCCTACCCCACTAAACGGACCGCAACCAAGCCCCCTGCAGTGAGTTGACCCGGTTGCGCCCGCTGCTTTTGGCTTCGTACAAGGCACGGTCGGCATCGTTGAGCCAACTGACGGAGTCGACATGGCTGGGGTGATACAGCGCCAGGCCGATGCTCAAGCTGGCACGCAGGGTCGGGTCCTGGGCGTACGCCAAAGCGTTGAAACGATCACGCAGGGCGTCCATCACCTCAGTGGCGCGGTTGAGCGGCATGTCCGGCAGGATCACGCAGAACTCATCGCCGCCGTAGCGCCCGGCAAGGTCGGTGCCGCGCAGGTTCTGGCGCAAGACCTTGCTCAACTGGCGCAAAACGATATCACCGGTGAGATGGCCATAGGTGTCGTTGATGAGTTTGAAGTGGTCGATATCGATCAGCGCAATGGCCGCTCCCGACGGGCCACGGCGGCAACGCTGGAACTCGAGTTCCAGATGGTCTTTCCAGGCACCGTGGTTGAGCAGGCCCGACAGGCTGTCGGTGCGGCTCAAGGCCAGCAGTTCACGCTTGTGCCGCGCCAGTGTCAGCGCCTGGCGGTAGCAGATCCAGCCCAGGGCCAGGGGGTACAGCATCAGGATCGGCAGGCAGGCGTACAACTGGACCTGGGTGGTCACGGCAATAACGGCCGGCGCGAATATCAAAAGCGCCGTGGCGATACCCAGGGCCTGGGCCACCCACCCCGCCAGCATGAAGCGCCGCCCGCCGATGGCGACATTGTTCATGCTCATCATCGACAAGGTGGTGACGCTGGGCAGCGGATTGAAGTGCATCGCGCCGACCCAGAACCCGCCGCAGAAAGAGTCGAACAACAGGTTGCGGCGCTCACTGCGCAACGCATGGGCGGCACGCAACGACGCTTGAAATGCCAGGTGCGGCCAGAGAAACGCGTTGATCAACATCCAGGCCCACACCCATGGGGACGGGTTCAGCGGATACATCGCAAACGCCACGCACACAAAGCCGAGCGTCATACCCAGGAGACGGGATTTGTACAAGCGCGAAGCGAGCGGAAGTCCATTTCCTCCGACGGCTGGCATGATAGGGGCATCCTGGGTCAATGCCTGAAGTCTATCAGGGTAAAGTCAAAACGCCACTACTGCTTGCAGGCTAATGCTTCAGTGCGAAAAGCCACGTGCCAGCATCAACGCCACGCCGAGCAACATCACCGCCGTGATCCGCTGCAGCAGCACTCGCCGCCGGGGGTTTTCCAGCACGTGCTTGATGCGCTGGCCGAAATAGCAGTACAGGCAACCGCTGGCAAATTGCAGCAGCAGAAAGGTCAGGCCGAGGATGGCGATATCCGCCGCCGAGCTGTGCTCACCCGCCCCGGCAAACTGCGGGAACACGGCGCTGAACATGATGATGGTCTTGGGATTGGAAAAGCCGGTCAGCAAACCCTTGCCGAACAGACTGCGCGAGCCCTCCACGGCGCCAGCCTTGTCGATCGACACGCCGCTGCTGGTCCACTGCTTGTAGGCCAGGTAAAGGATGTAGGCCACGCCGACAAACTGGATGGCCTGGGTAATCGCGAGGTTGCCCTTGATCAGCTCGGAAAAGCCCACGGCAAAGATCAGGATCGAAATCAGGTACGACACACTGGCGCCGATCTGCGCCGGGATCGAACTGCGCAGGCCGTCCTTCAAGCCCAGGCTCAACAACAGCAGGGTCATGGGGCCGGGACTGAAGGTCATGGTGGCGCAGAACAACAGGAAGTAGAGAAAAGAAGACAGCGTTAACGCACTTGTCATGGTCCGGGACCTTGAATGGAGAGAACGGCAACAACGGGGCGGGCACCACAGGCGCACGCCCCTGGATGACATCAGGCGACGGCGATTTCGGTCGTCAGGGATTCGCGGTACATCAAGGCCAGGTCGGCCAGGGCAGCCTTGGCGGTCTGGTTGCGGGTTTCAAACGCCACCAGGCCTTTCCAATTGGTTTCGACAATGGCTTGCATGACGTCGGCGTAGTCACAGTTGCCGTCGTGAATGCCGAAATGCTGGTCTTGCACGCCGTTGTTGTTGCTGAAGGAAATGCCCTTGATCAAGTGGTGATACTTGCGCACCACGGCCGCCGGCAGGCCGTTTTCGATATTGGCGTGGCCGGCATCGAGGAAGAAATACACGTTGTCGTGGGCTTGCAGGCGCTCGAACACGAACGCGTATTCCGCCTCATGGGTAAAGATGTAGTGGAAGGGGCGATAGTTGACGTAGTTGGACAGGTTTTCCAGGTAGATGTCCGTGCCCTTGGCCGCGGCGTAACTGGCCAGTTCCTGGACTGACTTGAGGTAATGCTCCAGCGCCACCTTCTTGGCCTTGAGCACCATTTTCGGCTCGACGATGCAGCCACCGTGAATGATCAGCGGCGCGCCCAGGCGACTGGCGATATCGATCTCCTGCTTGACATAGGCCACCGCGGCCACGCGGAACGCCTCGACGTCACTGCCCAGCGGCGCCTTGAAGTTGCCATGGAAGACCGGCTTGACGCCGCTGGCGGCGATCTGCGCCTGCAGGCTTTCGATGCGCGCATCGGTCCAGTCGTCGACCATTTCGCCGAACAGGCTGCCGTCCACATACCAGTGGGTGCACTGCCCTTCGATGGCGGCTTGCAGGCCCTGTTCCGCGGCCAGGTATTTCTGGTGGGCCACACCGGTGCAGAACGGCACGGCGGGGTTGATCAGTTTACTTTCCATGGAGCGATTCCTTTCGTTGATGGAGGGTCAGGCGGGTACAGCGTCAGCGAGTTCGATGGCCATGAAATCGGCCTTGGTCACGCCGCAATCGGGGCATGTCCAGTCTTCAGGCACCTCTTCCCAAGGGGTGCCGGCGGGAATTCCGTCCTCCGGAATGCCCAATTCTTCTACGTACATAAAACCGCAGGGTGCACACATATAAGTCTTCATGAGAATGCAAAATCCATTGCTCGCGTATAGGAAATTTCGCCAACTCCTGGCGAGATGGCGCGCAGTCTAGGGGAATGGCATTGCGCCAGGCAGGTAAAGTGATGCCTAATCCGGCCTGACTTCACCGGTAAAATCACCGGCAAACATAAGGACGTTTCATGTTGGTATCCGCCATCGCCTTTGTGGAAGGCACACCCAAGGTCCAGCAGATCGTGGAAGCGTTCAGCCAGGCCATCGAGGCCGGTGAATGGGCGCCCGGCAGCAAGTTGCCGTCGGTACGCGAGTTGACCGAACTTCTCGGTGTCAGCAAGTTCACCCTCAATGAGGCCCTGGACCGTCTGCGCGGGCGCAACCTGCTCACCTCCAGCCAGGGCCGTGGCTATTTCGTGGCGATGGACAGCGCGCGCCCGGCGTCGGTGACCTGGGTCGACCTGCTGCCCCAGGACCTGCTCAGCGTGTTGCGCCGGCCCCTGGTCACCGCCAGTGGTGAACTGCGTCCCGGTGGCGGGCACTTGCCAGAGGACTGGCTGAACGGCGAAGCGATCCGCCAGGCCATGCGCAGCGTGGTGCGCGCGCCGTCGCTGCGCATCGCCGGGCTGGGCACGCCGGCCGGGCTGTTGCCGTTGCGCCAGGCGCTGCAGCAGAAACTCCACAGCGAAGGCCTGTCGGTGCCGGTGGAACAGATCATCACCACACCCAACACCGTGCAGGGCCTGGACATGCTCATGCGCCTGCTGGTGCGTCCCGGCGACACGGTGCTGCTGGACGCGCCTTGCTACTTCAACTTCCACGCCAACCTGGCCCTGCATGGCGTCAAGGTGGTGACGCTCGAACGCCGCCCCGACGGCTTCGACTTCACCGCCCTCGAACACCTGCTGGCCGAACACCGGCCCAGCCTGTACCTGACCACCAGCGTGTTGCATAACCCCACAGGCCATTCCTTCAGCCCCGGCCAGGCGTTTCGCCTGCTGCAACTGACCCAGCAGTATCACTGCCATATCGTCGAGGATGACCTCTACGGCGACCTGCACCCCAATCCGCCGCCGCGCCTGGCCGCCGTCGCCGGGCTGGACCAGGTCACCTACCTGTCGGGGTTCTCGAAGATCCTCAGCGCCAATACCCGCGTCAGCTACGTGGTGGCCGCGCCGCAACTGGCCGCCAACCTGACCAACATGAAGTTGATGAGCGGCGGCGTGACCTCGGAGCTGTTCGAGCAGATCGTGTACCGCATGCTCAGTGAAGGCAGCTACGCCAAACACCGCAAGCGCATGGTCCAGCGCCTGATGGAAGCCGGTGGGCGCGTCGAGCAATGGCTCAAGCGCTGCGGCTGCGAACTGCCGATGGCCTTCGAAGGCGGCATGTTTATCTGGGCGCGCCTGCCGCCGGGTGTCAACGGCGAACTGCTGGCCCAGCAAGCCCTGAAGCGCAGCATGGTGCTGGCGCCCGGCGTGCTGTTTGGCTATGACCCGGCTCACCGGGACTTGATGCGCTTCAATGTGGCCCATAGTGATGAGCCACGGGCGCAGCGGGTGTTCGAGGCGCTGCTGCGGCATCGGCTTGCGCAGGCATGAAAAGCCTCAACTGACGATATCACTGCGCTGCAATTGACCCTCTACGCTAAGCACGAAATTCGGCTCATTCGGCGCAGCGCAGATCTCCAGGCTACTCATTTTCAGCACTGGGTTATAAGTCAACATAGCTTCACCCATGGCGCCGGAAAATGCGTCGACGAAGGTCAGTTGCGCAATCCCCAGCGAGGCTCTGACGCCCGAGACATCGACCCTGTCTTCGCCGCTGACAAAATCCATGATCCGGTCGGGTGCGGCCTGGGTCGAATCGCTGGCGCGCCCATATGCAAACAGGTCCTTGCCCTTGCCGCCCCACAGCGTGTCGGCCCCCTCTGCCCCATATAACCAATCATCGCCCTCTCCGCCCTTGAGCTCGTTGGCCACCTCGTTACCTACCATCAAATCGTTGCCGGAGCCGCCGATGGCATTTTCGATCATCGCGCCGTAGGCAATCGACACATTCCCCTTGAGGCCACCGACGTCAGAGAAGGTCCCCTCCCGCAGGCTGATTCGCTGAAGCTGCGTGTAGCCGGAGAAGTCCAGGGTGTCATTGCCGCCACCGTCCCAAATGGTCGCTACCATTTTATCCTTGGCAGTGTTGACGCTCAGGAAGTCGCGGTCCGAATTGGAGTTGAAGCCGTAGGTGGTGTCGTCCTTGCGGGTGTCGTGGTTGGCGCCGTACTTGCGTTGATAGGCACTGATATCGTCAAGCTGCGGCGCCGAAGCGCGCATGCCCGCATGATTCATATAGCCGGTGCGCTCGCCCCGGTAACTCATGGCGCTGTGACTCTGCGAGTCCTCGTGATAGCCCACTTGTTCTTTAGTCAGCGTCCTGTCGTAGTCGCCCGTATGGGCTAGCCCCAGGGCATGCCCCAGTTCATGGACGATGGTATAGCGCCCCGCATTTCCCAATGCGGCGTCAACCACAGAGGTGTTGCCTTTGCTGACCGCAAACCAGATATCACCGCTGCTGGCAACACCTGGCGCAGGCAACACGGCATAGCTCGTATCGTTGTAAAGCTGACCTTTACCATTGATTCTCTGGCCGAAGTTTCCAAGGGTAATGTGCCCTTCGCTGGCTGCCGTTCTCGGCCCCTCGGTAAACCTGACATTCGCAACGTCTGCAATGCTCTGCATGCTGAGCCGGGTCTGCTGGCGCTGGTTCTCCAGGATATGGGTGAACCCGGTTTTACCCAACTGCCTCGCGTCCTTGTCAACGGGCGGGGTACGAAATTCGTAGGTCACGTCATAGCGGCCATCACCGTTCTTGTCCGGCCACCCCGGGCTCTTTCGCCAGAGGTGCGAGGCCGCATCCTCGGCAGATTTGGAGGGCAAGCCGTTATGGCGGATGTCACCGCCGCGATCATCTCGATGCCGGAAGGCTTCGATAAGCCGCGACGCATCACTGGGGAGAGAGGCAACAGTTTTCATACGCACACTCCTATCTGGCTGGGGTTCCATCTTGAGCGCCCCCAACCCGACAAACTGCACGTTGCTTCGCCCTCTTGTATAGGCGCTTACGGAAACTGGCTTGGGCATCGACCACCGAAGCTGTAGGCGACCTCCTTACGCCCACCACGAAATCAGGCGCAATGGTCGTTATGCGCTTTTAATCTGTTTTTTTTAACGATTGGATCCCCACCCTTTTGTCAGGCTGTACTAGCATAGGGTTCGGCGGGCAGCACTAACATTGCAGGTTATTCCCATTGGCTAGCCTCTTAATCCCCGTCGCTATAAGACCCAATACCTGCACCCGAAACTCATGGACGAATTGATGAACTCACACCTGTTCCCACATATAGGCAAGGTCATCGCCAGCACCGGCAGTCGCCACTTCCCACGTATGCTGCATGACCTGATCCTTACCCAACTGGCAGTGGACGCCACGCACATCACACAACTGCGAGTGAATGCCGCCGGCCACACCCGCCGCAGGATCAGCCCGGTCTATACCGACTCGGCGGTGGCGTTGGGCGAAGAGCAACCGGCCGCCCAACTGCACCTCACCCGCCGTAAAGACGATGTGCGGTATGTGTTGTCGGTGTACCGCTCGCACCAGTCCGAAACCTTCTCGGCGCAAGAGCGCAGCATGCTGCAGGACTTCTCCACGCTGCTGCTGCCCATGGTAGAAAATCACATCAGCGCGATCCAGCCATGCCCCCCTGGCAGTACGCCGCAGGAACCACAAAACCAGGGCATCGAAACCTTGCGCCGCCGCATTCAGGAGCGCCTGGTGCAATCGGGGTTAACGCTGTCCAACCGTGAACTGGAAGTCTGCGTAGGCCTGCTGGCCGGGCGCACCGCGCCGGAGTTGGCCGAACAGTTGGCGCTGAAGGTCAACACCATCGAGAGCTACCTCAAGCGCGCGGCGATCAAGCTGGGCATCAGCGGGCGGCATTCGTTGTTGCGGTGGATGTATGCCACCGAAGACAACACCAGTCTCTAAGCTGACATCGGTAAAAATGTGGGAGGGGGCCTGCTCCCGATAGCGGTGTGGCAGCTTGACTATGCATTGACTGACACACTGCCATCGGGGGCAAGCCCCCTCCCACATTTGCTACTCATTGGCAGACAGAGATCAACCCCGAGCCAATGCCTCGATGGGGTCCAGCCGCGCCGGCATTCGTTGTTGCGGTGGATGTGCTCCACCGAAGACAACACCAGTCTCTGAGCTGACATCGGTAAAAATGTGGGAGGGGGCTTGCTCCCGATAGCGGTGTGTCAGCTTGACTATGCATTGACTGACACACTGCCATCGGGGGCAAGCCCCCTCCCACATTTGCTACTCATTGGCAGACAGAGATCAATCCCGAGCCAGTGCCTCGATCGGGTCCAGCCGCGCCGCATTGCGCGCCGGCATTCGTTGTTGCGGTGGATGTATTCCACCGAAGACAACACCAGTCTCTAAGTCGACATCGGTAAAAATGTGGGAGGGGGCTTGCTCCCGATAGCGGTGTGTCAGCTTGACTATGCATTGACTGACACCCTGACATCGGGGGCAAGCCCCTCCCACATTTGTTACTCATTGGATGAAAAGGGATCAATCCCGAGCCAATGCCTCAATGGGATCCAGCCGCGCCGCATTGCGCGCCGGCACAAAGCCGAACACGATGCCGATCAGCGTCGAGCAGGCAAACGCGGTGATGATCGAGCCCAGGGAAAACACCATTTCCCACTCCTTCACGAACAGCGAAAACACATAGCCGATGGCATAGGACAGCGAGATCCCGATAATCCCGCCGATCAGACACACCATCACCGCCTCCACCAGAAACTGCTGGCGGATATCCGATTGCCGCGCCCCTACCGCCATGCGAATGCCAATCTCGCGGGTGCGTTCGGTGACCGACACCAGCATGATATTCATCACCCCGATGCCACCCACCAGCAATGAAATCACCGCGATCAATGACAACAGCAGCGCCAGCGAGCGGCTGGTTTTCTGCACCGTCTGCATGATGCTGTCGAGGTTGTTGGTGAAGAAGTCCTTGGTGCCGTGGCGTTGCAGCATGAGCTTATTGACGTTGTCTTCCACCACCTTGCTCGGCTGGCCGTCCTTGATGCGCACGGTGATGCTGTCCAGATGGCGCTGGCCCAACAGGCGCCCCGCCGCCGTCTCATACGGCACCCACACGTTCAGCACCTTGCTGGCGGCGAACAGGTTCTTGTTGTCCGCCGTCACCCCGATCACCGTGCACGGCAGGTTGCCGACCAGGATCACCTGGCCCAGGGGGTCGACGTTCGCCCCGAACAGGCGATGCCGGGTGTTGTGGTCGATCACCACCACCTGCGCCTGACGCCGTGCATCGCTTTCGCTGAAGGCGATACCGGCCTCGAGTTTCACGCCCTTGACCTTGAAGTAGCGGTCGCTGACGCCGTTGACCTGTGCATCCACATCGATATTGCCAAAGCGCAGCAACAGATTGCGCCCCACCACCGGGGTGGCGCTGTCGACGTAATACAGCTGGTTCAACGCGTCCACATCTGACGGCATCAGGGTCTCGATGGCCGAGGCGCGGCTGTCACCGAAACTGGTGCCGGAAAAGATATCGATGGTGTTGCTGCCGATGGCCTGGATGTCCTTGAGCACATAACGCTTGGCGCCCTCGCCGATGGCCGAGATCGACACCACCGAGGTGATGCCGATGACAATGCCGAGCATGGTCAGCAAGGTGCGCATGCGATGGGAAATCAGCGCGACCCAGGCCATGTTGAACGCTTCCTTGAACAACCCCAGGCTCGCCACCAGGCGCCGTGCGCCGCTGCGCCGGGGCTCAAGCGGCGCTTCGCCGGGCAGCTCCAGGCCGGCACTGTCGTTGGCCTTGTCGCTGACGATCTCGCCGTCGCACACCTCGACGATACGCTGGGCATTGGCCGCCACCTTGGGGTCGTGGGTGACGATGATCACCGTGTGCCCGGCCGCGTGCAGCTCGGCGAGGATGCGCATCACCTCCTTGCCGCTGTGGGTGTCGAGGGCGCCGGTGGGTTCGTCGGCGAGGATCACCTCACCGCCATTCATCAAGGCCCGGGCGATACTCACGCGCTGCTGCTGCCCACCGGACAACTGGCTCGGCCGATGGGTGATATGCCCCGACAGGCCCAGGCGCGCGAGCAACTCCCGCGCGCGGCTGTGGCGCTGGCTTTCCGGGACGCCGGCATAGATCGCCGGCATTTCCACGTTGTGCAAGGCACTCAGGTGCGCCAGCAGGTGGTAGCGCTGGAAGATAAATCCGAAGTAATCGCGGCGCAGTTCCGCCAGTTGCTCATCGCCCAGGGAACGGGTTTCGATGCCGTTGATCCTGTAGCTGCCGGCGGTGGCGTAATCCAGACCGCCGAGGATGTTCATCAGCGTCGATTTACCCGAACCCGAGGCACCGATGATCGCCAGCATTTCCCCGGCGTGAATGGTCAGGTCGATGCCCTTGAGCGCGATGAATTCGCGCTCGCCGGCCATGAAACTGCGGGTGATGCCCTTGAGCTCCAGCAGAGGTTGAGTCATGGCTCAATTCCCCGCCACGGCAGGCGTGGCGTCGCCAATCACCACCTTGTCGCCCTCGACCAGGCCGTCGAGGATCTGCACCTTGACGTTGTTGTTGATACCGGTCTTCACCTCACGCACCTGCGCCTTGCCCTTGGCATCCAACACCCGCACTGCATAGCCGCCCTCGGCATTGCGCGCGCCCAGCGCCGCCACCGGCACCATCAGCGCAGCCTCGGCGGTGTCTAGCACGATACGCACCTGGGCGGTCATGGCGATGCGCAGGCGGTGGTCGGGGTTGGGCACATCGAACAGGGCGTTATAGAACACCGCCGTATTCTGCTTGGGCGTGCCGGCGGTCTGGGTTTCCAGAAAATTCTGCGGTGCCGGTTCAGTGCCACGCAGCTTGGCGTAATAGCGTTTGTCGGCCTCACCGAGAATGGTGAAATACACCTGCTGGCCGGGGCTGATATGAATCACATCCGCTTCCGACACCTGGGCCTTGACAGTCATGGTGTCCAGGTCGGCCAGCTTGAGCAGCACCGGCGCCAGCTGGTTGGCGATAACGGTCTGGCCTTCCTGGGTAACGATGCCCACCACATCGCCGTCGATGGGCGCATTGATACGGGTATAAGCCAGGTTGACCTTGGCCGTGTCGATCTGGATGTGCGCACTTTTGATCTGCGCATCCAACGACAACAGATTGGCCTGCTGCACCTGAAAGGTCGACTCGGCGTCCTCGAAATCCTGGCGCGACACCGACTCATCGGCCTGCAAGCCCTTGTAGCGCTCATACACCGACCTGGCCTGCTTGACCTGCGCCGCCGTGGCGCGGCGTTGAGCCTGCAGATTCTCCTCATCGACCTGGGCCTTGCGCAGCGTGTTCTGCAGGATCAGCGGATCGATTTCAGCCAGCCACTGGCCTTTCTTGACCTTGTCACCGACCTTGACCTTGAGCGACTTCAACTGACCGGAAACCTGCGCCCCCACATCGACCTGCTTGACGCCCTCCAACAGGCCGGTGGCGAGAACGGCATTCTCAATATCGCCGCGTTCAACCGTGGCCGTGAGATATTGAGGCGCATCGGCCGGCGCCTTGACGGTGTAGATAACCAATCCGACGGCAATGGCCAACACTGCGAATATGCCGATTTTGCGTAACTTAGACATTTGCATAAATGACCATAAAGTTGGGCTTTTTGATTGAGCATGGAAATCCACACAACGCCGCAGCAACCAACGCTAACCACGATGCGCAGCGAGTCGCTCTTGATCTTGATCTTGATCTTGATCTGGCTTTTGATCTCAGGCGCCCCGTCAAACCACGCTGGCCGAACGCAGGCTTGAATCCGTGGGCAACCCGGCAGGACGCCGGGTTAGCCGCACTGGGCCATGGATGGCCCATTGCGGCGGCCCACGGATTCAAGCCGGAGAGAGGGCACACCGAGCCTAGGCGAGGTGCCGAGTGGTGGGGCAAGAGCCCTTTGGTTACTTTGGGGCTTTTCCAAAGTGACCCGCTGTAAAAGCGGAACCCTAAGCAGCCGTGACCGCAGAAACGGATATGTACCCGGTCCGACCCAACATCCTGGTCGGCCCAGAGGCCGCCATCGGGGGCAAGCCCCCTCCCACATTCGAACCGAGGTGTATCAGATGGATAACCGTTGGCTGACAGGCCGCCATCGGGAACAAACCCCTTCCCACATGTGGCGGCCATCAAGACACCACCTCCCCAACCACAACCCCCTCAACCCACCACCTGGCCAACGCCAACACATTCGGCGCCTTGAGCAAAGTGAAGTGATTCCCCCCGCCATACCAAACCTGCAACGCACGCCCCTGCCCCCGCCACCCCTCGATCATCAACCCCTGCTCACGCTGATTGCCCGCCGCATCCAGCGCCGGATCCTGCGCCAGCACCAAGCGCACCACCCCGTCATACCGAGCCTGCGGCCGATACACCGTACGCAACGCCGCCGCATAAGTCCGCGCAGGGCCAACCATCGCATCCCCGGCAGACCGCGCCGGCAACAAACCAACCCCAACCATCCCCGCATGCAACGCCTGGCGCTGCGCCACCTCATCACTCGCGGCAAAATCCAGCGAATCAATCCCCAGGGACCTCCCGGCCGCCAACTGCATCGCCTCGATCAACCGCAACAACGCCGCCGTCGACGTATACGGCCGCCCCACCACACCATTGCCCCCCGGCGACTCACTGTCGATCACCGTCAACGACGCCACCTCGCGGCCCATCGCCTGCAAGCGCAGCGCCATTTCCAGCGCGACCCAGCCGCCAAACGAATGCCCGACCAGGTGCACCGGCCCCGCCGGGCACTCATGAATCAGCGCCGCCAGATAACACTGCGCCGCCGCTTCCACCTGGCTGTGAGGCACCGCTTCACCGTCCAGCCCACGCGGCTGCAGGCCGTACAACGGCCAGTCCCGCCCCAGCGCCTCGCTCAAGCCGACGAAGCCGGTCACGCTGTCGCCCGCACCGGGTACACAGAACAGCGGCGCATGCCCGGCCTTGCCGCCCTGGATACGCAGCAAGGGCTGATGCGCCGCCTCCATCACCGGTAAAGACTCAGCCAACGCTTGGGCCATCGCCGCGCCCAGGCTGCGGATATGCGGAGCCTGCATCATGCTCTGGTGATTGCCGGGCACTTCAATCTGGCGCAGCTGCCCGGATGCCAGCGCGTCCTCCCAGCCCAACGACTCACTGCGCCGCGACAGTTCGGTCGGCCGTTCCCGGGCGCTGAACAGATGCACCGGAATCGGCAGCGGGAACAGGCTGTAATGCGCCAGCGCATGCCCATGCCCGACTTCGCGCTCGATGAAACTGATCAAGTCGGCGTCCGCGGCCGCCGCCATTTGCGGGTATAACAAACCTTCATCGCGACAACATTGCAGCAGGCCCGCAAGGTCCAACTGTTGAGTGTCTGCTTCCAGTTGCGCCAATCTCGCCACTTCATGCGTGCCTCCTTGTACGGTCCAATGAGCCGTGCACTGCAGCAGCAGATGCCGCTTGAGCGCCTGCGGCCCTTCCCAGCGTGCCTTGCCCTGATCGGTCATGCGCGGCACGAAGGTGTCGATCAGACCAAGGAACGCGACGCTTTCGTCCAGCCCCAACAGTTGCATGGCCACTTCATAGGCAAGCACCCCGCCGAACGACCATCCCGCCACACGGTAGGGTCCGTGCGGCTGGATCTCGCGAATCAGGCCGACCATGCGCGCCGCCAAGCCCTCCATGGTGTTCAGGTGAGCCTCGCCCAGCGCCAGGCCCGGCAGACCATAAATTGGGTAGTCACCCGGCAGGTGCTGACCCAGCGCCGGGAAATACACGTCCATGCCGCTGAACTCGTGCACCAGGAACAAGGCCGGCTGGGCACCGCTGCTGCGCACGGTTACCACCGTGGTGCAGCGCGTTGCCTGCTCGTCACGCTCGCGCAACATCGAGGCCACGTTCGCCACGCTGACGTGCTCAAAGAGCTCGGCCAGGCTCACCTGCAGACCCGCCTCCTCCATCAGGCCGACCAGGCGAATGGCAAGCAAGGAATGACCGCCCAGTTCGAAGAAACTGTCATCGCGGCCGACCTGCTCAAGCTTGAGTACGTCGGCCCATAGCTGACCCAGGCTGTGCTCCAAAGCATCGCGAGGCGGTTCGAACACGCGGTCAGCCGGCGCTTGCAGCGCGGGGACCGGCAAGGCCTTGCGGTCGATCTTGCCATTGGCCGTCAGGGGTAACCGCTCCAGTGGCATATAGGCTGACGGCACCATGTAGTCCGGGAGTTGTTCCTGCAGATGGGCACGCAGGCTATCGATGCCAACAGGCTCTGCCGCCCAGGTGAAATAGGCCGCCAGGCGTTTGTCGCCCGGTGCGTCTTCACGGGCCAGCACCACCGCCTCCTGAATGGCGGCGTGGATCGCCAGGCGTGCTTCAATCTCGCCCAGTTCGATACGAAAACCGCGAATTTTCACTTGGTCGTCGTTGCGCCCCACGCACTCCAGCAAGCCGTCCGCGTTCCAGCGACCCAGGTCGCCGGTGCGGTACATCAGGGCATCGGGCTTGAAGGGGTCGTGCACAAACTGTTCGGCGCTCAATTGCGCACGATTCAAATACCCCAGGGCCACGCCGTCGCCACCGATACAGATTTCACCGGTCACGCCCAACGGCACCGGCTGCAACTGCGCATCCAGGACATAGACCTGAGTATTGGAAATCGGTCGACCGATCGGCACGCTGTCCGTGTTGTCGGCGAGTGCGCGCACCTCATGGGTGGTCGCGTAAGTGGTGGTTTCCGTCGGCCCGTAGCAATGCACAAGACGCAGTGCCGGTGCGCGCGCCAACAAGCTGCGGAACGCTGCCGGATCAGCGCGCTCGCCGCCGCACAGGAGGATGCGCAACCCCGCCAGCGCATCGGGTATCAGTTGCACGTACTGATTGAACAGCGCCGTGGTGACGAACAGTATCGTCGCCCCCTCCAACGCAGCGCCAAACGCCACCGGATCGAGCAATATGGAATGATCGATGACCTGCACCTGCCCGCCGTTGAGCAGTGGCCCCCACACATCCATCGTGCTGGCGTCAAAGGCCGGGTTGGAGGCGAATGCCACACGATCACCCGCGTTGAAATCCGCATAGCCGTTGTTGATGACCAGCCGGGTGATGCCACGATGAGGCACCACGACGCCCTTCGGCGTGCCGGTGGACCCGGAGGTGTACATGACGTAGGCCACGCTGTCCGACGATTGCGACAGGTCGGGGTTGTGGTCAGGTTGCGCATCCAGGGTCAGCGTATCGAGGTCCAGGCGTTGAGCCGGGTAGTCGACGGCTATATCACTGCGGGTCAGCAGCCGCACCGCGCCGCTGTCCTGCAGCATGAAACCCTGGCGCTCGGCGGGTGCATTGATATCCAGCGGCACGTAGGCGGCGGCGCATTTCAACACGGCCAGTTGGCCGACTATCAAGTCCACGCCGCGTGGCAGCAGGATCGCTACGCTGTCCCCGGTGTGCACGCCAAGGCCGAGCAGGTGATGGGCCAAGCGGTTGGCGCGAAGGTTGAGGTCAACGTAGCTCACGCGCTGCTCGCCATGCACCACCGCCAGCGCACCGGGACGGGCCCCGGCCTGGGCCTCGAACAAGCGTTGCACCGTGTGTGCACGGGGGAATTGGCGGGCGGTGGCGTTGAAGTCCTCAAGCAATTGTCGGCGTTCATCGGCCGGCAGGATCGACACAGCGCTGATGGCGCTGTCGACTGTGCCCTCCAACGCCGTCACCATCTGCTCAAGCGCCGTGGCCAGGTAACCGCAAAGACGCCGCGCGCCCTGACCCGCTGCGCTCAGACTGAAACTCTCGCCCAGGTCGTCCACACTCATCGACAGGCCGTAGCTGGAGCGCTCCTCGCCCTCGAGCAAATAGATGCCCTGCCATGCCTTTGCTGCATCGTCATTTGGCGTGCCGGGTGCCTCGGCACTGTGACGATAGTTGAACAGCACGTTGAACAACGACGTGCCTGCAGGCACGCTGCTGCAACGCTGCGCCAGCGCCAGGGGCGCGTGTTCGTGCTTGAGCAACTGCGCCAGGCGCGCATGGGTGTCGCGCAGCGCCCCCCGCACCGAGTGTTCACCCAGGTCGACGCGCAGCGGCAAGGTATTGATAAAGACGCCCATCGCCCGTTCGGCACCTTCGCCGCCCTGCAGGCGGCCCAGCATCACGGTGCCGAACACGACCGACTCGCGCACGGCCACCTTGCCCATGACCAGGGCCCAGGCCAAGTGCATGACGCTGGCAGCGCTCACGCCGGCCCGACGCGCCTGGGTGCGCAGGCGCTGGCTCAGCGCACGATCGAGCAGGCTTTGCACCTGTTCAACCGGGCCCAGCTCGCACAGGCAGGTCGGCTCATCGACGTGGGCGAGCATGTCGCGAAAGAACGCCTCATGCTCTTCGTCGGTGATGCCCAGGAGGGTCTGGGCAACGTAATTGCGATAAGGCACCGGTGCGCTCAGCGTATCGCCTTTGCCCCCCAGGAAGGCCTGCATGTCATGCTTGAGGATGCCCAGGGTCACGTGGTCCATCACCAAGTGGTGAAACAGCAAGGTGGCCACCACGCGCTGCGGTTCCTCGGTGTAGACCAGGCGCATCACCGGTGCCTGAGCCAGGTCCAGGCGCTGCGGCAACGGCCCTTTCTCAACGTGCAGGGACGCCTCACGCCACACAACTTGCATCGGCTCTTGCAAGCCGTCCCAATGGAACGAGGAACGCAGGATGTCATGACGCCGGATCACCGCCTGCAATGCCTCGGCAAATGCGTGCAAGCGTGCCGTGCTGTCGAAGGCAAATTGCGCCTGCAGCACATACACGTCGTCCTCCTGCACCGCGCGGTGGTGGTAGAGAATTCCCTGCTGCAACGGGGCCAGCGGGTAGATATCCTGCACATTGGCGGCCCCGCCGGGGATGGCGGCGACAACACGGTCGATGGCCGGCTGATCCAGGCGCGCCAGCGTCAGCATGGACGGTGTGATGGCGTCGCAATCGGCGGCGATGCCATTGGCGGGTACGGCCACTTCCCGGCTGCCACCCAGGGTCGCCGCCAGGGCCGTCAACGTCGGCTGGCTGAACAGCACGTTCATGTCCGCCGACAATCCGAGCTGGCGCAGGCGCCCCATCAGGCTCACGGCCATCAATGAATGCCCGCCCAGCTCGAAGAAGTTATCCTGCCGCCCTATACGCTCCACCCCCAGCAACTCGGCCCACACGCTGGCCAGGGCGATTTCGGTATCGCCCTGGGGCGCTTCGTAGTCGCGCACGCTCACCGACTCCACGTCCGGCGCCGGCAGTGCCTTGCGATCGAGCTTGCCGTTGGGGCTCAGCGGCAACGCGTCCAGGCGCACAAACACAGCGGGCACCATGAACGCCGGAAGCTGTTGCGCCAAATGACTGCGCAGCTCATGGATGTCGCACGCGTCGGCGGTGTAGTAAGCGATCAGGCGTTGCTCACGGGCCACCACCACCGCTTCGTTCACCGCGGGATGCTCGGTCAGTCGCGCCTGGATTTCCCCCAGTTCTATCCGCAAGCCATGGATTTTCACCTGGTCGTCATTGCGCCCCAGGTATTGGAGTGTGCCGTCGGGCAGATAACGGCCGAGGTCACCGGTACGGTACAAGCGTCCCTCGGTAAACGGGTCATCAAGGAAGCGCTCGGCCGTCAGTTCAGGACGATTCAAATAGCCCCGCGCCACTTGCACGCCGCCAATGAACAGCTCGCCCACCACCCCCAGGGGCACCGGCTGCATCTGCGTGTCCAGCACGTACATGCGGGTATTGGCGATCGGTTTGCCGATGGGCGTGTTTTCCGGCACGTCGCAAGGCAGGCAGGACCACGCCGTCACGTCCACCGCCGCTTCAGTCGGACCGTACAGGTTATACAGGTTGACGCCCGGCAGTTGCTGCTTGAAGCGCCGCACCAGGCTGCCTGGCAGCGCTTCACCACTGCACATCACGCGTTGCAGGCCCGCTACCTGGCCGACATCGCCATAGGCAAGGAAGACATCGAGCATTGACGGCACAAAGTGCAACGTCGTGATCGCTTCACCTTCGATGACCTCGCACAGGTAAGCGGGGTCCTTGTGACCGCCCGGACGCGCCATCACCAGCCGAGCACCGATGGACAACGGCCAGAAGAATTCCCACACCGATACGTCGAAGCTGAACGGGGTTTTCTGCAGGACTGCGTCGTCGCAGGTCAGTCCGTATTCGTCCTGCATCCACAGCAGGCGGTTGACCACCCCACCGTGATCGTTGATCACCCCCTTGGGCTGCCCGGTAGAACCTGAGGTGTAGATCACATAAGCGCTTGCACCGCGTACCGCAGGGTTATCGTCCGGCTGGTGCTGCCAGCACGGCTGGTCCAATTCAAGCACCGCCACCTCGCCCAGCAAACCACGCGTAGCGACCTGGGCGAGCACCACCTGCGGTGCACTGTCTTGCAGCATGTAGGCGATCCGCTCCTGGGGATACGCCGGATCCAGCGGCACATAGGCCGCGCCGGCCTTGAGCACCGCATACAGGGCGATAACCATGTCCAGGCCACGCTCTGCGCAGATGGCTACGCGGGCATCCGGCTGCACACCGAGCGCCAGCAGATGATGGGCCAATTGGTTGGCGCGGCTATTGAGTTCGGCATAGGTCAATTGCTGCGTGCCCGCCTTCAGCGCAATCGCATCCGGCGTGCGTTCAACCTGCGCTTCGAACAGGCCATGCAGGGTCTGGTCGAGGTTGTAGTCGACTGCCGTAGCGTTGAAATCAAACAGCACCTGCTGACGCTCGCGCGCGCCCAGCAACGGCGTATGCTCCAGCACCGCCTGGTCGTCTGCGACCATCGCCTGCAACAGACGAATCAGGTAGCCGACGTAACGCTGCACCGTCGCCTCATCGAACAAGGCCACCGCGTATTCCAATGTGCCTAGAATGCAGCCGTCGACTTCGCCCAGGCTCAGCGCCAGATCGAACTTGGCAAAGTGGCTGTTCTCGACGATCGCCTCCAGCGTCAGGTCGCCGAGGGCCAGCGCCGGTGCACTGCTGTCCTGCCAGGTCAGCAGCACCTGGAAGATCGGGCTATGTGCCAGGCTGCGCAGTGGTCGGAGGATCTCCACGACTTTTTCGAACGGCAGGTCCTGGTGAGACTGAGCCGCCAGCGTCACCGCCTTGACCCGCGCCAACAGCGCCTCGGTGCTCAGCTCGCCGCAGGTGTCGATGCGCACGGCAAGCGTGTTGACGAACAAGCCAATCAGTCCTTCCACTTCACTGCGGGCCCGGTTGGCTACCGGCGAGCCGATCACCAGGTCGTGCTGACCGGACAACCGTGCAAGCAGTGACGCCCAGGCGCTCATCACGGTCATGTACAGCGTCACCCCGTGCCGCTGGCTCAACGCCTTGAGCCCGGCGGTCAGACGCTCATCCAGGCGCACCTGGACCGTATCGCCGGCATAGCTCTGCTGCGCCGGGCGGGGCCGATCGGTAGGCAGGGACAGCAACGGCGGCGCGCCGGCCAGGGCTTGCTGCCAGTAAGCGCTCTGGTGGTTGAGGACTTCGCCACTCAGCCAGCGCCGTTGCCACACGGCAAAATCGACGTACTGGATCGGCAGTGGCGGCAACGGGTCGGGCAGGCCATGGCTGAAGGCCTGGTACAGCGCCATCAGTTCCCGGGTGAGCACGCCCATGGACCAGCCATCAGAGACGATGTGGTGCAGGGTCAGCAGCAGCACATGGTGATCGTCGGCCAGCGTCACCAGGCGTCCACGCATCAGCGGCCCCTGTACCAGGTCGAACGGTGCCGAGGCTTCGCCGTGGATCAACGCATCCAGTGCCTGTTGAGGATGGGAATGACGACGCAGGTCCTGCAATTGCAGCGCCAACACCTCTTCAGGCGGTGCAATCAGCACCCGGGCGTCGTCGCCGTGCTGGGCAAAGCGGCTGCGCAGGGTTTCATGTCGCGCAACAATACGTGCCAAGGCGCGTTGCAGCGCCTGCACATGCAATTGCCCGCGCAGTCGCAAGCCGATGGGAATGTTATAGGCGGTATTGGCGCCTTCCATCAGCGCCAGGAACCACAGGCGTTGCTGGGCGAACGACAACGGAGCGTGTTCTTCGCGATTGGCCGGCAGGATATCCGGCAAAGTGCTGCGACCGGACTGGGCCAGTACGGCGGCGACGGCGCTGAGTTCGGCATTGGCGAAAAAATCGCTCAGCAGCAGCTCTATGCCCAGGCGCTGACGCACCTGGGACACCATGCGCATGGCCAGCAGCGAGTGACCGCCGAGTTCGAAAAAGTTGTCGCGCCGGCCTACTTGCGCCACCTGCAACACATCGGCCCAAATCTGCGCGAGCACGCTTTCAAGCTCGCCCTCGGGCGCAATGTACTCACGGATAAACAGGGCCGACAGGTCCGGCTTTGGCAGGGCCTTGCGATCGAGCTTGCCGTTGGCCGTCAGCGGGAGCGCATCGAGCCGCATGTACGCGGCCGGGACCATGTAGCCCGGCAGACGCGCGACCAGGTGCGCACGGATATCAGCGCCAGCCAAGGTACCCACCGACGGATGCGCGGTGAAATACGCCACCAGCCGCTCGTCACAGACCAGCACCACGACATCCTGGATACCCGGCAACTGGTTGAGTTGGGTTTCGATTTCGCCCAGTTCGATGCGCACACCACGGATTTTCACCTGATCGTCGTTGCGGCCCAGGTACTCCAGGGTGCCGTCGGGCAACCAACGCGCCAAGTCACCGGTGCGGTACATGCGCCCCTCATTGAACGGGTCATGCAGGAAGCGTTCGGCGGTCAGTTCCGAGCGGTTCAGGTAACCGCGCGCCACGCCTTGGCCGCCGACATACACTTCTGCGGCCACCCCCAGCGGCACCGGACGCTGCTGTTCGTCGAGCAGGTATACCGTGGCATTGGCGACAGGCTTGCCGATATGCAGCGGCTGGCCGACCTCGATCTGGCCTGAGGTGGCGACCACTGTGGCTTCGGTGGGCCCGTAGTTATTGACCAATGCGTAACGCAGCGGGCGCGTGAACTGGCGCAAGCGGTCGCCACCGATCAGCAAGGTGCGCAGCGTCGGATGCTCGATCTGCTGGCTGAAGGCGTACTCGGCGACCGGCGTCGGCAGGAAGCACACGTCCAGCGGTTGCGCGCACCACCAGGCGAGCAGCGCGTCGACATCCTCGACGCCGTCATGGGCCGGCGGCACGTGCAGGGTCGCGCCGACACACAGCGCCGGCCAGACCTCCCAGGCCATCGCATCGAACCCGAAGCCGGCGACACTGGCCGTATGGTCGCCGGCATGCAGATCAAAAGCACGACAGTGCCAGTCCACCAGGTTCACCACACTGTGGTGCTCCACCATCACACCTTTGGGCAAGCCGGTGGAGCCGGAGGTGTAAATCACATAGGCCAGATTGGACGGGCCGGCGGCGACTTCGGGATGGTGTGGCGTGGGGGTACGCCAGCCATCGCCATCCAGCTCGATTACCGGCACGTCGAGGGCAGGCAGCCTTGGCAGCAGCGCGCGCTGGCTCAGCACTGCCACGGGGGCACAATCGCAGAGCAGATAGGCCAGGCGCTCGGCGGGATGCGCTGGATCGACCGGTACATAGCACGCGCCGGACTTGAGGATCCCCAGCAACCCGACCAGGGTATCGAGGCCGCGACGGGCGACGATGGCCACGCGGTCGTCGGGCTTGATGCCCAGGCCGCGCAGGTGATTTGCCAGATGGCTGGCGTGCCTGTCGAGTTCGGCATAGGTCAGGTGGCGCTCGCCGGCCTTGGCCGCAATGGCATTGGGCGTGCGCTCGGCCTGAGCGGCGACGAGCCCGTGCACGGTCTGCTCGACGTTGTTGGGCATCGATGTCGCATTGAAGTCCACCAGCACCCGCTGGCGCTCAAGTTCCTCCATCAGCGGCACATGGGCCAGCACCGCACGGTCATCGGCGACCATGGCCTGCAACAGGCGGGTGAAATAGCCGACGTAGCGCTGCACCGTCGCCTCATCGAACAGCGCGACAGCGTATTGCAGCGCACCACGGATCCTGCCTTGGTCTTCACCCAGGTCCAGGGTCAGCTCAAACTTGGCAAACAGGCTCTCTTGAGCAACGCCTTCAATCACCAGATCGCCCAACGTCAGGGTGGGCGCGCTGGCGTCCTGCCAGGCCAGCAGTGTCTGAAACAGCGGCGTGTGGGCCAGGCTGCGCACCGGCTGGGTAATCTCCACCACCTGTTCGAACGGCAGATCCTGATGGGACTGGGCCGCCAGCGACACCGCCTTGACCCGCGCCAGCAGCACTTCGGTGCTCGGTTCACCCGAGGTATCGATGCGCAGGGCCAGGGTATTGACGAACAGGCCGATCAGCCCTTCCACTTCACTGCGCGTCCGGTTTGCCACCGGCGAGCCAATCACCAGGTCATGCTGGCCGGACAACCGTGCCAGCAGCGCTGCCCAGGCGCTCAACAGGGTCATGTAAAGCGTGACGCCATGGCGTTGACTCAACGCTTTCAGCGCGGCTGTCAGGCGCTCGTCCACATGCACCTCGACGCTGCTGCCGGCATAGTCTTGCTGCGCCGGACGTGGACGATCAGTGGGCAGCGTGAGCAAGGCCGGCGCATCCGCCAGCACGTGCTGCCAGTAATCGCTCTGGCGGTGCAGCACTTCACCGCTGAGCCACAAACGTTGCCAAATGGCGAAATCACCGTACTGGATGGTCAACGGCGGCAGCGGGTCGGGCTGGCCGTGGATGAACGCCTGGTACAGCGCCATCAGTTCGCGGGTCAGCACGCCCATGGACCAGCCGTCGGAGACAATGTGGTGCAACGTCAGCAGCAGCACATGATGATCGTCGGCCATCATCACCAGGTGCCCACGCAGCAGCGGGCCGCGCTCCAGGTCAAACGTGTCCGAGGCCTCGTGGCGGATCAGCGCTTCAAGGGCCTGTTGCGGCTCGGGATGACCGCGCAGGTCCAGCGACTGCAGCGGCATGGCATCGGCGGCGGGCACGGTCAGCACCTGGGTGTCATCGCCCACCTGGACAAAACGGCTGCGCAGGGTGTGATGGCGCCTGACGATGCAGGCCAACGCCTCTTGCAGCGCCTGCACGTGCAATTGCCCACGCAGGGCCAGGCCTATGGGGATGTTGTAGGCACTGTTGCCCCCGTCCATGTTGGCCAGAAACCACAGGCGCTGCTGGGCGAACGACAGCGGCACATCCTCGCCACGATTGGCCGGCAGAATATCCGGCAAGGTGCTGCGACCTGCCTGGGCCAGCACGTGAGCGACGGCCGCCAGTTCGGCGTTGGCGAACAGGTCGCCCAGCACCAGCTCCACCCCCAGGCGCTGGCGCACCTGGGACACCATGCGCATGGCCAGCAGCGAATGCCCGCCCAGCTCGAAGAAGTGATCGCGCCGCCCAACCCGCTCCACTTGCAACACATCAGCCCAGATCTGCGCGAGCACGCTTTCAATCTCGCCCAGCGGTGCCTCGTATTCACGGCTGAATACCGCAGCCATATCCGGCGCCGGCAGCGCCTGGCGGTCGAGCTTGCCGTTGGCGGTCAAGGGCAGCGTGTCGAGTTTCATGAAAGCGGCCGGCACCATGTAGTCCGGCAGATGGGCCACCAAATGCGCACGTATATCAGCGACGGCCAGCGCATCGAGTTGCGGATTTTCGGTGAAATACGCCACCAGCCGCTCTTCACGCACCAGCACCACTGCCTCCAGGATGCCCGGCAGTTGGTTGAGCCGGGTCTCGATTTCGCCCAGTTCGATGCGCATGCCACGGATCTTCACTTGGTCATCGTTGCGTCCCAGGTACTCGAGGTTGCCGTCGGGCAACCAGCGCGCCAGGTCGCCGGTACGGTACATGCGCCCGCTGCTGAACGGGTCGCGCAGGAAACGCTCGGCGGTCAGCTCCGGGCGGTTGAGGTAGCCGCGCGCCACGCCCTTGCCACCCACATACAGTTCGCCCGCCACGCCCAAAGGCACCGGGCGCAGGTGTTCGTCCAGCAGGTAGACCCTGGCATTGGCGATGGGCTTGCCGATATGCAACGGCTGGCCCGCCTCGATCTTGCCGGCGGTGGCGACCACCGTGGCTTCGGTGGGGCCATAGTTGTTGATCAGCTCGAAGCGCTGTGCACGCCCGAACCGGCGCAGGCGATCACCGCCGATCAGCAGTGTGCGCAGGGTCGGGTGTTCGATGTTCTGGCTGAAGGCGTACTCGGCCACCGGTGTCGGCAGGAAGCACACGTCCAGCGGTTGCGCGCACCACCAGGCGAGCAGCGCGTCGATGTCTTCAGCGCCGTCTTGGGCCGGCGGCAGGTGCAGGGTGGCGCCCGCGCACAGCGCCGGCCACACTTCCCAGGCCATCGCATCAAAGCCGAAGCCGGCCACACTGGCGGTATGCCGCCCGGCGCGCAGGTCGAAGGTGCTGCAATGCCAATCCACCAGATTGGCCACGGTGTGATGCTCCACCATCACCCCTTTGGGCAGGCCGGTGGAGCCGGAGGTGTAGATCACATAGGCCAGGTTCGACGCCGTCATGGCCACCTCGGGATTGCTCGCCGCGTGGTGGTGCCAGGTGTAGCGGTCCAGGTTGATCACCGGCACGTCCAGCTCCGGCAGGCGCTCGAGCAACGCGTGCTGGGTCAGCACGGCCACCGGGGCGCTGTCGCTGAGCAGATAGCTCAGGCGCTCGGGCGGGTGGGACGGGTCTACCGGCACATAACAGGCGCCGGCCTTGAGGATCGCCAGCAACCCGGCCAGGGTGTCCAGGCCACGGCGCGCGACGATGGCCACGCGGTCATCGGGCTTGACCCCCAGCGCCAGCAAATGATGGGCCAGCAGGTTGGCTTGCTGATTGAGTTCGGCGTAGCTCAACGTGCGGTCCAGGCACACCGCCGCAATGGCATCCGGGGTCAGCGCGGCCTGGGCCTCGATGCGCGCGTGCAAGGTGCAGCCCTGGGGGAACACCGCCTGGGTTGCGTTGAACTGCTCGAGCAACAGGCGTTGCTCGGCCAGCGGCACCACCGGCAGTTGGTTGAGCGCGGTGTGCGGGGCCTGCTCCAGGGCGCTCACCAGGTTTTCCAGTGCGGTTTGCAGGTAGGCGCAGACGCGGTGCGGGTCGACCTGGGTGCAGGCGAGCAAACGCAAGATGAAGCTATCGCCCAGGTCATCCACGCTCAGCGTCAGCGGGTAGTTGGTACGCTCCTGCGAGCTCAACATTTCGATGCCGTTCCATGCCGCCACCGCCTCGGCCTGATTGCCGGAACCACTGTGCCGGTAATTGAGCAACGCACTGAACAGTGGCGTGGGCGCAGTCACTCCACTGCAGCGCTGCGCCAACGCCAAAGGGGCATGCTCATGGCGCAGCAACGTCGTCAGCCGTGCATGGGTGTCCCTGATGCCGGTGCGCACATCCGCATGACCGACGTCCACACGAAACGGCAACGTATTGATGAAAATCCCCAGCGCTCTGTCGGTCTGCTGACCGCCCTGCATGCGCCCCATCAACACCGTACCGAACACCACGCTTTGCTTGCCTGCCAACACACTCAGCACCTGGGCCCAGGCCATATGGAACACGCTCGCCGCGCTTACGCCCAGATGGCGTGCCTGCTCGCGTACACGTTGATTGAGCGCTGCCGACAGCGGCAGGTCCGCTTCGACGATATCGCGGCCGTCGCCCTGCACATCCTGCAGACCGAAAGGCAAGGTCGGCTCGCAGATATCGCTGAGCATCTGACGGAAAAACGCCTCGTGCTCCTGCTCGCTGACGCCCAGTCGCGCCTGCGCCACGTAATTGCGAAACGGGATGGGCTGGCCCAATTGTTCGCCACGGCCTTGCAACAGCGCCTGCAGTTCATGGCGCACCACGTCCAGCGCGCTGTGGTCCAGGGCCATATGATGAAACAGCAGCATTGCCACCACGCGCTGGCCGGGTTCGTCCCAGGTGCGCACCAGGCGCAACATCGGCGCCTGGGTCACGTCCAGGCGGTAATGGCGAACATCGAACAGCTGGCGCAACTGCTCTGCGATATCGCCCTCAGCCGGATCCAGCTCAAGGGCTTGCACCGGTAACCGGACCTGGCGCCAGACCACTTGCGAGGGCTGTTCGAGGCTTTCCCAAACCACCCCGGTACGCAGGATATCGTGCCGATCCACGACGCTCTGCAAGGCGTTGGCAAACTGCTCGAAGCGCGCCAGGCTGTCGAAGGCGAACTGCGACTGCATGATGTACGGGTCACCCTGCTCCGTGCTCGCGTGGTGGTAGAGGATGCCTTCCTGCAACGGCGCCAGCGGGTAGATGTCCTGGATATTCGCCACGCCGCCCTCGACGGTGGCGACGATGCGGTTGATCTCATCCTGGCTCAGTGTGGACAGCGTCAACATGGCCGGGGTGATGCGCTCGGCGCCCGGGGCGATGCCGTTGGCCGGTACTTGCACCTCACCGGCTTTGCCGGCCGAGTATTCACCCGCCTTGATCCGTTCCATCAGGGCCGGCTTGTGTTCGCGCAACGCAGCGAGGATCGCCGGGTCGCTCAAGGCTTGCTTGTTGCCTTGTACGGACAGTTGCTCGCCTTTGAGCGCCAGTTGCACATCCTTCGTTTTCAGGGTTGCCAGCAATTGTTGGATGTTCACAGGACGATCTCCATTCGTTCGGTCATTGCGGCGTAGCCGGCCAGGGTCGGTTGCTCGAACAGCCCTCGCACATCGGCTTCCATGCCTTCCTGGCGCAAGCGCCCGATCAAGCTCACGGCGAGCAGCGAATGCCCGCCCAGTTCAAAGAAATTGTCATGGCGCCCTACTCGCTCCACCTTCAGCAGCTCGGCCCAGAGTCTGGCCAGCAGTATTTCGCAGTCGCCTTCGGGCGCTTCGTACTCACGCACACTCAACGACGCCGTGCCCGGGGCCGGCAACGCCTTGCGGTCGAGCTTGCCATTAGGGCTCAGGGGCAGCGCGTCGAGGTGCATGAACAACGCGGGCACCATGAAGTCCGGCAGGTGCTGCAAGAGCTGGCTGCGCAGGGCGTCGATGGCGGTGGCCGCGCCGGTGTAGTAGGCGACCAGGCGATCTTCGCAGGCCACGACCACGGCATCTTTCACCGCTGGATGCTCGATCAGTCGCGCCTGGATTTCCCCCAGTTCGATGCGCAGGCCGCGAATTTTCACCTGGTCATCGTTGCGGCCCAGGTACTCGAGATTGCCGTCCGGCAGGTAGCGGCCAAGGTCGCCCGTGCGGTACATCCGACCCGCGCTGAACGGGTCCTCAAGGAAGCGTTCGGCGGTCAGTTGCGCACGGTTGAGATACCCCCGCGCCACCTGCACGCCACCGATGAACAGCTCACCGACCACCCCCAGCGGCACCGGCTGCAATTGGGCGTCCAGAACGTACATGCGTGTGTTGGCAATCGGTTTGCCGATCGGCGTGTTGTCCGGCACGTCGCTGCGTGCGCAGTTCCATGCGGTCACATCCACTGCGGCTTCGGTCGGGCCATACAGGTTGTACAACCCGATGCCCGGCAGTTGCTGCTTGAAGCGTCGCACCAGGCTGCCCGGCAGCGCTTCACCGCTGCAGATCACGCGCAACAGCCCGGCGGCCTGGCTGACATCGCCATGGGCCAGGAATACGTCGAGCATCGACGGCACAAAGTGCAGCGTGGTGATGCGCTGCGCCTCAATCACTTCACACAGATACGCCGGGTCCTTGTGGCCGCCCGGACGTGCCATGACCAGGCGGGCGCCGGTCATCAGCGGCCAGAAGAACTCCCACACCGACACGTCGAAGCTGAAGGGTGTTTTTTGCAACACCGCATCCTGCGCGTTGAGGCCGTACGCGTCCTGCATCCACAGCAGGCGGTTGACCACCCCGGCATGTTCATTAATGACCCCCTTGGGTTGGCCGGTGGAGCCGGAGGTGTAGATCACATAAGCCTGATGCCGGGCAGTAAGCTCCGGCACGCTGGGATTGGTGCTCGGCTGGTGCTGCCAGGTGTCGCAGTCCAGATCAAGGGTGGGTATCTCACCCAGCAAGTCGCGGGTTGCGCCGTGGGCCAGCACCACCACCGGTGCGCTGTCGTGCAGCATGTAGGCGAGGCGCTCGTGGGGATAGGCCGGGTCAAGCGGGACATAACCGCCGCCGGCCTTGAGGATGGCGAACAAGCCGATGACCATGTCCAGGCCACGCTCCAGGCACACCCCAACCCGTGACTCGGGCCGTACGCCCAGTTCACGCAGGTGATGGGCCAGACGGTTGGCCCGCTCGTTGAGTTGCCGATAGCTCAGGCGTTGATCCCCCGCTTTCACGGCCTCGGCATCCGGCGTGCGTAAGACCTGCGCCTCGAACAAGCCGTGCAAGGTCTGGTCAAGGTTGTAATCGACTGCGGTCGCGTTGAAGCCGTGCAAGAGTCTTTCGCGCTCCTGCTGCCCCAGGATCGACACGCGGCTGATCGGCAGGTGCGGCGCCTGTTCCAGCGCCTCGACCAGCCCAAGCAAAGCCGTCTGCATATAACCGCAGACGCGTTGCGCTCCAATGTGCGCGGGGGTCATGACGGTCAGGCGGAAGCCATCGCGCTGGTCATCGACGTTCAAGGTCAAGGGGTAATTGGTGCGTTCTTCACTGGCCAGGGTGTGAATCCCTTGCCATGCCTGCGACACCGTCGCCTCCTGGCTGGCGCTGTGGCGGTAATTGAGCACTGCACTGAACAACGGCAGCGGCGCGGCGACGCCACTGCAACGCTGGGCCAGAGCCAGGGAGGCATGTTCATGGCCGAGCAGTGCCGTCAGGCGCTCATGGGTGTGCTTGACGGCGGCGCGCACACCGGTGCCATCAATATCCACGCGCAACGGCAAGGTGTTGATGAACATCCCCAGTGCACGGTCGCTGCCTTTGCCCCCCTGCATACGGCCAAGCAGTACCGTGCCGAAGACCACGCGGTGCTGGCTGCTGGTGCTGGCCAGCACCCGGGCCCACGCCAGATGAAACAGACTGGCGGCGCTGACACCCGAGAGGCGGGCCTGCGCCCTCAGACGCTGGCTGAAGGCCGGGGCCAGGCTCTGCTGCACCTCTTCGATTGCACTGCCGTCACCTTGGACGTCCTGCAAGCCGAACGGGAGCGTCGGCTCGTCGATGTCTCCCAGCATCTGGCCAAAGAACGCTTCATGTTCGTGCTCTTCGACGCCCAGGCGCGCCTGAGCCACATAGTTGCGGTAAGGAATGGCTGCTTCAGCGATACGGGGTTGCCCGAGCAAACTGGCTTGCATCTCCTGACGTACGCTGTCGAGTGCCGTGTGATCAAGGGCAATATGGTGGAACAGCAAAATCGCAACGACCCGCTGCTGACCGGGGTCCTCGGCATACACCAGGCGGATCAGCGGCGCCTGGGACATCGGCAGCCGGTAATGGCGCGGGTCGAAACGCTGGTGCAACTGCTCGATGACGTTGCCTTGCAGCGATACGCATTGCACGGCCAGTTCAGCCTTGCGCCACACCACTTGCAGCGGTTGCACCAGGCCCTCCCAGACCACTGCGGTGCGCAGGATATCGTGGCGATCGATCACCTGCTGCAGCGCCTGGGCAAAGGCGTCCAGGCGCTCAAGGCTGTCAAACGCCAGGTGCGATTGCAGCAGGTACGGGTCGCCCTGCTCGGCGCTGATGTGATGGTAGAAAATGCCTTCCTGCAACGGCGCCAGCGGATAGATATCCTGCACATTGGCGGCGCCGCCGGGGACTTGGTCGATCACCTGGTCGAGCGTCGATTGCTCCAGCGTCACCAGCGACAGCATGTCCGCGGTGATGCGTTGGCAGCCGTCAGGAATACGGTTGGCCGGCACCTGCACTTCGCGGCCACTGCCCACGGCGGCGGCCAGCGCGGCCAGGGTCGGCTGGCTGAACAGCACGCGCACATCGGCGCTCAGGCCGACCTGGCGCATGCGCTCGATCAGGCTGACGGCCAGCAATGAATGCCCGCCCAGTTCGAAGAAGTGGTCATGGCGCCCCACCTGCGCCACCTGCAGCACCTCGGCCCAGATCCGCGCCAGGCGGGTTTCCACCTCGCCCTGGGGCGCTTCGTAATCACGGGTCAGCAGCGCGGCTTGATCGGGGGCCGGCAGGGCCTTGCGGTCGAGCTTGCCGTTGGCGGTCAGGGGCAAGGCCGCAAGTTTCACGTAGGCCACCGGCACCAGTGCCTCGGGCAGCTCCTTCTGCAGTTGCGCGCGCAGCGTGTCGAACGACAGCGCCTGGCGCTCGGTGAACCACGCGATCAAGCGGCCTTCGCGGACCAGCACCACGGCTTCCGCCACACCGTCGAGCGCGGCCAGGCGGGCTTCGATTTCGCCCAGTTCAACCCGCACCCCGCGCAATTTGACCTGGTCATCGTTACGCCCCAGATATTCCAGGTTGCCATCGGGCAGCCAGCGCACCAGGTCGCCGGTGCGGTACATGCGCCCGGGGTTGAACGGGTCTTGCAGGAAGCGCTCGGCGGTCAGGTCCGGACGATTCAGGTAACCGCGCGCCACGCCGCGGCCACCGACATACAGTTCACCGGCCACGCCCACGGGCACCGCACGCAAGTGGGCATCCAACACGTAGCTGGTGGCATTGGCGATGGGCCGGCCGATATGCAAAGGCTGCCCGGCACGTACGCGGCCGGAGGTGGCGACCACCGTGGCTTCGGTGGGGCCGTAGTTATTGATCAGGGCAAACCGTCGTTCCTGGCTGAACTGGCGCAGGCGGTCGCCGCCGATCAGCAGCATGCGCAAGGTCGGGTGTTGCAGGTTCAGGCTGAAGGCGTACTCGGCCACCGGGGTGGGCAGGAAGCTCACGTCCAGCGGCTGCGCCAGCCACCAGGCCAACAGTTCGTCGATGTTTTCATTGCCCACCTCGGCGGGTGGCAGGTGCAGGGTCGCGCCCACGCACAGCGCCGGCCAGACTTCCCAGGCCAGCGCATCGAAACCGAAACCGGCGACGCTGCTGGTATGGCTGGCAGCCCCCAGGCCAAAGGCCTCGCAATGCCAGTGCACGAGGTTTTCCACGTGGTGATGTTCCACCATCACGCCCTTGGGCTGGCCGGTGGAACCGGAGGTGTAGATCACGTAGGCCAGGTGCGCCGGGGTCAGTGCGCCGAGTTGCGGGTTGCTCAGGGGATGTTGCTGCAAACGCGGGTCCTGCAGGTCGACACTGGCGACGCCGCCGAGCAGGTCCCGAGTGCCAGCTTCAGAGAGCACCGCCACCGGTGCACTGTCCTGCAACAGATAGGCGATCCGCTCGGCGGGGTACGCCGGGTCGATCGGCACATAGCCCGCGCCGGCCTTGAGAATGCCGAGCAGGCCCACCAGCATCTGCGGGCCGCGACGGCAGCAGATCGCCACGCGATCATCCGGCTGCACGCCAAGCTCCAGCAGGTGATGCGCCAGCTGGTTGGCGCGTTGGTTGAGCTGTCGATAGGTCAGCGCCAAACCGTCTTGCATCACCGAGATGGCCTCGGGCTGACGCTCGGCCTGGACTTCAACGGCGCCGTGCAGGGTGTGCCCGCGTGGGAAATCATGGGCGGTGGCGTTGAATTCGCGCAGCAGCGTGTCGCGTTCCGCCGTCGGCAGAATCGGCAGATGGTACAAGCGGGTGTCCGGCGCGTTCTCCAGGGCGTCCACCAACTGCGCCACGGCGTTGTGCATGTAGTCGCACAGGCGCTGGGCGCCGATCTGCGGCAACGCCAGCACGGCCAGTGCGAAGCCTTCGCCCAGGTCATCCACGCTCAGGGTCAGCGGATAGTTGCTGCGCTCTTCGCCGCCGAGCAGCTGTACGCCCTCCCAGATCCCGTGACCGTCGCGGGCCATTTCGCCGGGGCTGCTGTGGCGGTAATTGAGCAAGGCGCTGAACAGCGGCGTGGCCGTCACCACCCCACTGCAACGCTGAGCCAGGGCCAGCGAGGCATGCTCATGCCCGAGCAAGGCGCTCAGGCGTGCATGGGTGGCCTTGACCGCGTCGGCAGCAGCGGCCGCCACATCGACCCGCAGCGGCAAGGTATTGATGAACATGCCCAGGGCGCGGTCCGCCCCGTCGCCGGCCTGCATGCGGCCCATCAGGACAGTGCCGAACACCACGTCGTCACGCCCGGACACCAGCCCCAGCACCTGCGCCCAGGCCAGGTGCATCAGGCTCGCGGCGCTGACGCCCAAGTGGCGTGCCTGCTCGCGCACCCGCTGCGCCAGCTCGGCCGGCAGCTGCCGTTCGGCTTCTTCGATGGTGCGGCCGTCGCCCTGCACATCGTGCAAACCGAACGGCAGCGTCGGCTCGTCGACATCGGCGAGCATGCCGCGGAAGAACTGTTCATGCTCGGCCACGCTGACCCCCAGGCGCGCCTGGGCCACGTAGTTGCGAAACGGCGCGGCCTCGGGCAAGTCGTCCGCCTGCCCCAGCATGAAGGCACGCATCTCCTGGCCCACCACTTCCATGGCGGTATGGTCCAGGGCCAGGTGGTGGAACAGCAGGATCGCCGCGACACGCCGGTTGGCCGGGTCCTGGGCATAGACCATGCGCAGCAGCGGTGCCTGGGTGATGTCCAGCCGGTAGTGCCGCGCATCGAAGCGCGCATGCAATTGTTCGATGATGCCGCCGTCGGCCGGGTCCAGGCTGACGGCCTGCACCACCAGCTGCGCCTGACGCCACACCACTTGCACCGGGCTGTCCAGGCCTTCCCAGACCACCCCGGTGCGCAGGATGTCGTGGCGGGCCACCACCTGTTGCAGCGCGCCCATGAAAGCATGCAAGCGCTCGAGACTGTCGAACGCCATGCGCGATTGCAGCAGGTACGGGTCGCCCTGTTCGGCGCTGATATGGTGATAGAGGATGCCTTCCTGCAACGGCGCCAGCGGGTAGATATCCTGCACGTTCGCCGCACCGCCCGGCACGTTGGCCACGATGCGTTCGATGGCAGCCGCGTCCAGTTGCACCAGGCTGAGCATCGACGGGGTGATGTGCGTGCAGCCTGCCGGGATGCCATTGGCCGGCACCACGATTTCACGCCCGCTGCCCACCGCCGCCGCCAATGCCGCGAGGCTGGGCTGGCTGAACAGCACGCGCACATCGGCGCTCAGGCCGACGCGGCGCATGCGCTCGATCAGGCTGACCGCCAGCAACGAATGCCCGCCCAGTTCGAAGAAATGATCATGCCGGCCGACGCGCTCGAGCTTGAGCACGTCCTGCCAGATCTGCGCCAGCAGGGTTTCCACCTCGCCCTGGGGGGCCTCGTAGGCACGGCTGAGCAGCGCTTGCGGATCCGGCGCGGGCAAGGCCTTGCGGTCGAGCTTGCCGTTGTTGGTCAAGGGCAGACTGGCCAGCGGCATATAGGCCGAGGGCAGCATGTAGTCCGGCAGCAGGCCTTGCAGGTGCGCGTGCACCTCGTCGATGCCCAGCGCGGCGTCGGTCCAGGTGAAATAGGCCACCAGGCGTTTGTCCCCCGGTACGTCTTCCCTCGCGAGCACCGCTACGTCGCGGATGCCGGGGCAGCTCGCCAGGCGCGCCTCGATCTCACCCAGTTCGATACGAAAACCACGGATTTTCACTTGGTCGTCATTGCGTCCAAGGCACTCGAGCAAGCCGTCGACCGACCAGCGTCCCAGGTCGCCTGTGCGGTACATCAAGGCGTGGGGCTGTTCGGAAAATGGATCGTGGACGAATTTTTCGGCACTCAGGTCCGGGCGGTTCAAATAGCCCTTGGCCACGCCATCGCCGCCAATGCAGATTTCGCCGGTGATGCCCAGTGGCACTGGCTGCAACTGCGCGTCCAGTACATAGATCTGGGTGTTGGAAATAGGCCGACCCACCGGCACGCTTTCTACGTCATCGGCAAGCGCGCGCACTTCGTAGGTGGTGGCGTAGGTGGTGGTTTCGGTCGGGCCATAGCAGTGCACCAGGCGCAATGCCGGGGCCTGGGCCAGCAGGCTGCGGAAGGCGGCTGGGTCGGCGCGTTCGCCGCCGCATAGCAGAATGCGCAGGCCGGCCAGTGCGTCAGGGATCAGTTGTACATACTGGTTGAACAGCGCAGTGGTGACGAACAGCACCGTAGCGCCCGCAAGCTCGGCGCTGAACGCCTGCGGGTCGAGCACGGTGGCGTGGTCGATCACCTGCACCTGGCCACCGTTGAGCAACGCGCCCCATACGTCCATGGTGCTCGCGTCAAACGCCGGGTTCGACGCAAAGGCCACGCGGTCCTGGGCATTGAAGTCGGCGTAGCCGTTATTGATTACCAGCCGGGTAATGCCGCGCTGGGGCACCAGTACGCCTTTGGGCGTGCCCGTGGAGCCGGAGGTGTACATGATGTAGGCCACGCTGTCGGCGGACTGTTCGCGCTCGGGATTGTCGGCCGGCAGCCCGTCCAGGTTCAGCCCGGCCAGATCGTCCAGCACCAGACGGGCGCCGCTGTCCTGCACCATGAACGCCTGGCGGTCGGCCGGCGCGTTGACGTCCAGCGGCACGTACACCGCCGCGCACTTGAGCACGGCCAGTTGGCTGATCACCAGGTCGATGCTGCGCGGCAGCGCCAGGGCCACCGGCTCGCCGGGTTGCACGCCCTGGCTGATCAGGCAGTGAGCCAGGCGATTGGCGCGGCGGTTGAGGTCGCGGTAACTCAGGGACAGTTTGCCCTGCACCACCGCTACTGCTTCAGGCCGTGCCAGCGCCTGGGCTTCGAACAGCTGGGCGACGCTCAGATGCGCCGGGTAATCGCGGCAAGTGGCGTTGAACTCCACCAGCAGTTGCTGGCGCTCTGCCGGCGGTACGATCGACAGTGCCTGCAGCGCGGTGGTCGGCGCCTGTTGCAGGGCCGTCACCAGCTGGCGCAGCGCGG
The DNA here is from genome assembly GCF_005233615.1 of Pseudomonas sp. CFBP13528. NCBI lineage: Bacteria > Pseudomonadati > Pseudomonadota > Gammaproteobacteria > Pseudomonadales > Pseudomonadaceae > Pseudomonas > Pseudomonas sp. CFBP13528. The sequence continues at coordinate 10,056 of NZ_QGAJ01000018.1, read as the reverse complement.
TGAGCATGTAGTCCGCCACGCGCTGCACGTCCAGCGTGGCGACGCCCTGCACCGTGAGGGCCAAACCTGCGCCCAGGTCATCGACGTTGAGTACCAGCGGGTAGTTGCTGCGCTCTTCGGAACTGAGTACCTGGATGCCGGACGCGGCGAAGGGGCTGTCACCCGGCGCTTCATCCGGGGCGCTGTGGCGATAGTTGAGCAAGGTACTGAACAGCGGCAACGATGCCGGCACGCCACTGCAACGCTGGGCCAGGGACAACGAGGCATGCTCGTGCCCGAGCAATTGCGCCAGGCGTGCGTGGGTGGCGCGCACACCGGCCTGCACGCCCGTGGCGCCAAGGCTGACCCGCAATGGCAAGGTGTTGATGAACATCCCCAGCGCCCGATCGGCGCCCTCGCCGCCCTGCATGCGCCCCAGCAACACGGTGCCGAACACCACGTCGCGCTGGCCGGACACCTGACTCAGCACCTGCGCCCAGGCCAGGTGCACCAGGCTCGCGGTACTTACGCCCAACTGCCGCGCCTGTTCGCGCAGGGCCAGGCTCAGCCCCGGATCCAGCGGCAGATGCGCTTCAACGATGCCGCTGCCGTCGCCATTCACATCCTGCAAGCCGAAGGCCAGGGTTGGCTCGTCGATATCGCCAAGCATCTCGCTGAAGAAGGCTTCGTGCTGCGCCTGACTCACACCGAGGCGGGCCTGGGCCACGTAGTTGCGGTACTGCACCGCGTCTGGCAATTGCGCGCTGCTGCCGGACAGGCTGGCGCTCATCTCTTGCACCAGTACTTGCAGGGCGGTGTGGTCGAGCAGGATGTGGTGCAACAGCAGGATGCCGACCAGACGGTCCGGTTCCTCGCTGTACGCCAGGCGCATCAGCGACGCGCGTGACAGGTCCAGGCGATAGTGACGGGGGTCGAAGCGTTGTTGCAGAGACGCCAGGGCATCGTCGCCCGTGGCCTCGACCCGCTCGACCGCCAGCGGTGCCTGGCGCAGCACCACCTGCACCGGTTCATCCAGACCTTCCCAGAGAATCGCGGTGCGCAGGATGTCATTGCGCTCGATCACGCTGTGCAGCGCCTGGACAAACCCGTCCAGCGCCGTCTGGTCATCAAAGCTGAACTGCACCTGCAACACGTAGGGGTCGCCCTCTGCGGTTGCCAGGTGATGGTAGAGAATCCCGGCCTGCAACGGCGCCAGGCCATAGATGTCCTGCACATTGGCAATGCCGCCGGGTACCGCCTGGAGGATGTGGTCGATGGCGGCCTGGTCGAGGTCGACCAGGGGCAGCATGTCCGGTGTAATGGCCGCGCTGTGTTCTTCAATGAGGTTGGCCGGCACCTGCACTTCAGGGTGCCCGCCGACCGCCGCCGCCAGTGCCGCCAATGTCGGCTGGCCGAACAGCACGCGCACATCGGCGCTCAAGTCCACCTGGCGCATGCGCTCGATCAGCTTGACCGCCAACAGCGAGTGGCCGCCGAGTTCGAAGAAATTATCCTCGCGCCCCACGCGGTCGACCTTGAGCAAGTCCTGCCAGAGCGCGGCGATGGTGGTTTCCACCGTGCCCTGCGGCGGCGCATAACCGCGCCGGGCCAATGCGTCGGCATCGGGTGCGGGCAACGCTTTGCGGTCGAGTTTGCCGTTGGTGGTCAGCGGGAACCGCTCCAGCAGCACAAAGGCTGCGGGCACCATGTAATCGGCCAGGTTCAGCAGCAGATGGTCGCGCAAGGCGGCCGCACTGGGCGCACCGTCCGCAATCACGTAGGCCACCAGGCGTTTGTCGCCGGGGGTGTCTTCCCGGGCAATCACCACGGCGTCGCGCACGCCGTCGGCGGTGGCCAGGTGGGCCTGGATTTCACCCAGTTCGATACGGAAACCGCGGATCTTTACCTGGTCGTCGTTGCGCCCCAGGTACTCGACGCTGCCGTCGGCTGACAAGCGGCCAAGGTCGCCGGTCTTGTACATGCGCAGGCCGGTGGCCGGGTCGTGCAGGAAGCGTTCGGCGTTGAGCGCGTCACGGTTCAGATAACCGCGCGCCACCCCCGCGCCGCCCACATACAACTCACCGACCACACCGAACGGCAGCGGCTCGCGCTGTGCGTCAAGGACGTACAACTGCAAGTCCGGAATACGCACGCCAATCGGGCTCACGCCGACCAACTGCGCATCGGCCGCTTCCAGCGCGCGGTACGTCACGTGCACAGTGGTTTCGGTGATGCCGTACATGTTCACCAGTTGCGTACCGGCATTCACCGCCCGTGCATACCAGGGCTTGAGCATGCCCGGCTCCAGCGCCTCGCCGCCGAAAATCACCTGGCGCAATGAATGCGCCCGGTCGCTGTTGCCTTGCGCCGCGATCAACTGGCGGAACGCACTCGGCGTCTGGTTGAGGATGCTGACCGAGGCTTCGCAGAGCAGCGCGTAGCACTCATCCGGTGAACGGCTGACCAGTTGCGGCACGATCAGCAACTGGCCGCCGTGCATCAGCGCGCCCCAGATTTCCCACACGGAAAAATCGAACGCAAAGGAATGAAACAGCGCCCACACGTCGTGCTGATTGAAGCCGAACCAGTGCTGGGTGGCGCTGAACAGGCGCGCCACCTGGCGGTGTTCGATCATCACGCCCTTGGGCTGGCCGGTGGAGCCGGAGGTGTAGATGACATAGGCCAGGTTGGCCGGGCTCAGGTGCAGGCGCGGATTGACCGTGGCCTGCTGGTGCAGGGCGTCGAGGTCGATCTGCGCCAGGTTGCCGACGAGGTGCCGGGTGTCGGCCTGCACCAGCACCGCCACCGGCGTGCTGTCGCCCAGGGTGTAGGCGATGCGTTCCTGCGGGTACGCCGGGTCGATCGGTACATAACCGGCACCGGCCTTGAGGATGCCGAGCAGGCCGATGATCATCTGCGGGCCGCGCTCCACGCAGATCGCCACGCGCGCGTCGGGGCGCACGCCCTGGGCCAGCAGCGCATGGGCGACCTGGTTGGCACGTTCGTTGAGTTCACGGTAGGTCAGGCTGCGCCGTTCGAAGCGCACGGCAATCGCGTCAGGGCGCGCGGCGGCGTGGGCTTCGACTTGCTGGTGGATCAGGGCGGTGTCGGCGTAGTGCGCGGGGCTTTGGTTGACAGAGCCTTGGTTCAGGCGGTGCAGCAGGGTGTGGCGTTCGGAGTCGGGCAGGATGTTCAGGCCGCTGAGCGGCATATCCGGTCGTTGCTCAAGGGCATCGGCCAGGCTTTCAAGGGCCGTGTGCAGGTAGCCGGCGACGCGGTGCGCGCTGATGGACGCATCGACCATCACCGTCAGCGCAAAGTCTTCACCCAGGTCATCGACATTGACCGTCAGCGGGTAGTTGGTGCGCTCTTGGGCGCCGAGCACCTGGATGCCTTCGGCCACCTCGATCACCGCGTGCATGTCGCTGGCGGCGCTGTGACGGTAATTGAGCATCGCACTGAACAGCGGTGCCGGCGCCGCCACCCCGCTGCAACGCTGGGCCAGTGCCAGGGAGGCATGCTCGTGCTCAAGCAAGGTGGTGAGGCGCTCGTGAGTGGCTTTAATCGCGGCGCGCACGCCTTGCGCACCGACATCCACGCGCAGCGGCAAGGTATTGATGAACATGCCCAAGGCGCGCTCACCGCCCTCGCCCGCCCCCATGCGGCCGAGCATCACCGTGCCGAACACCACCGCTTCGCGACCGGACACCACCCCCAGCACGCGCGCCAGCGCCAGGTGCATCAGGCTTGCCACACCGACGCCCAACGGACGCGCCAGGCTGCGCAGGCGCAGGCTGAGGGTGTGATCAACCGGCAGGCGCGCTTCGTCGATGCCCAGGCCATCGCCCTGCACGTCCTGCAGGCCGAAGGGTAACGTCGGTGCGTCGATGTCGGCGAGCATGTCGCGGAAGAAGGCTTCGTGAGCCTGCTCGCTCACACCCTGACGCACCTGGGCGATATAGCTGCGAAACGCTACCGGCGGCGCGGCCTGCGCCTGCTTGCCGGCGAGGTACAGCTGGATTTCCCCGCGCACGCCGTCAAGGGCGGTGTGATCGAGGATGGTGTGGTGAAACAGCAGCATCGCCACCACGCGCTCGTTGGCCGGGTCGTCGGCGAACACCAGGCGCAGCAACGGCGCCTGGCCCAGGTCCATGCGATAGGTGCGCGCATCGTAGCGTGCGAGCAGTTGGGCCAGGCGGTCGGCGCCGTCAAGATGCGCTTCTTCACAGGCCAGGGTTGCGTTGCGCCACACCACTTGCAACGGCTCGTCGAGGCGCTCCCAGGCCATCGACGTGCGCAAAATGTCGTGGCGATCGATGACCCATTGCAACGCCTGGGCGAAGTTGTGCAGACGTGCGCGGCTGTCGAACACGAACTGCGCGTGCAGCACGTAGGGGTCGCCCTGCTGTGCGCGAAGATGGTGGTAGAGCATGCCTTCCTGGAGCGGCGCCAGGGGGTAGATATCCTGCACATTCGCCGCTCCGCCGGGGATCGCCGCGACGATGCGGTCGATGGCCGGTTGGTCGAGCGTGACCAGTGGCAGCATGTCCGGGGTGATGCGATAGGCCGGGCTCGACCAGTCGCCGCCATGCGCCGCGACCCACTCAAGCAGTTGGGGTTTGTGCGCGATCAGTTGGTCCCACAGCGCGTCATCCAGCGCGTCGTCATCGCCAAGGACAATCAGGTCGCCCTCTTCCATTTGCAGACGGATTGCATGGGTGGAAATCGCTGCCAGTAATTCGCTGAACTGCATGGGGAAACCTGCCTGATAAGTCACGGTTGAAGAGAATGTCCGTATTCAGTTTTGCCGCTTGAATCGGCTGCTCTGCGCCCTGAAAAAACAACGGGCGCAGCCGGGGGCCTGGAGAGGCTTCCGGCAGGCTTGGAAAATTAAGGGATTTGCGGGGTGGGGAGTGACATGGGAAGCGGGGACAAGGGAAGTGGGGAATGGTTCCGGGGGGAGGTTGGTTTAGGGCAAAGACCGCTCGTGGTGACCTCAGGGCCAGTGCGGTTCGTAAGCAAATTTCCGTCCTTTATGGGGACGCAATCGCACGTGATTTTTGCTGATGTCGGGCCTCGGGTGAGGCCCAGTTGAGCTACCTGAACTCCAAAGCAATGGCTACAGCTGCCATCCAAATCATGGCGGTAAAGATCATCGTCGTAACGATTGTGAGATACCGTTTTAGATAGGGTGGAAAGTTTTTAAAGTCGACAGGGTCCAAGTCGCCTACGCGAATATGGGATTTTGGCAACAAGATCATTCCAGCGATTTTTGACATTTCCAAAAGAGACCAAATCAAACCTCGCTTCCCGAGGCTGTCTCCCCAAAGGTAGATATAACGGCTGTTTTTCAAAGCCTCCTTGATGGCGTCCAAGTGACGGTGGGTGAGGTAAAGGCTGAATGCGAGGCCAGTAAATCCAAGCAGGAGCGGGCCGCCAGCGACGATCCAGAAAGCCAGCCAGGATTTCCAAAACTCTTCCGTCGTCATGGCAAACTTTTCTCATACAAAATCTCTCCGCCCATTTCGCCACCTTTACCACCGATAGTCGTACCCACCCATGCGCCGGTCCCAACCAAAGCCGCGACACAGACAACACCTCCGATACCTGTCGTAACACCAAGTCCAAGGCAGACCGCACTACCGGCAATGCCACCTGCCCATCCGCCAAATGCACCGCCACCAACAGAACCGGTGAACTTTCCACCCTCTGTGAACTTGATCTTTTCGCAAGCCGCCTCGGAATCGTTATTGCAAACCTGTTGTATCGCCAACGAGGAGGATACGCCACCAAGGCCAATTCCAATGTAACCACCCGCCGTCATGTATCTGAGTGCGCGGCTGGTTGCTTCTACATGAGCGGCATACCCCGGAATCTGCCCTGGCCCACCTGCCTTGTCCCAGTGATGCACCAAACTTCGACTGGATATTCCAAGGGCCGTTTTCAACTTGGGGTGATCGCCCAGGGTTGTTTGGCCGCGTAACCGAGTTGAGTTAAGTAAATGGGCATCCAGCTGGCTCATAAGACGCTGACGATCAGCAAAAAACTGCGGTGATCTAAGATGCCCATACTGTCGATAGTTTTGCTGATGCAGCCGTTCCATGGCCTGGAGCGTGTCGCGCAGATTACTCAGGTGCTTCTCCATCATCACCGCGCTGACGCCCAGCCAGGTTGAGGTGTGGCTGATGAAACCGGCAATCTCGGCACCATGGCGATACAGAAAGTCGGCCTCGCCCGGCGTCAGGGAATGCAGGGAAGCATCGACCTGCTGAGCGGCCTGCATCAATTGCGCTTCCTGATAGGTGCAGGAGGTGTTATTCGGATCGCTGAGCACGATCATCGAACCGGCTTTGACGTTGCCTGTGTTGGGGTTCAGCGTTTGAAATTTACGCATCACGGCCGGATCGAGATCTGGAAAAAGAGTCGCCTCCAAAACCTCGCGGCTGATGCTTTTGGGCACGATATAAAAACCTGGGTCCTGGCCGGATAGACCGTTAAATGCAGGCGGGACTGAACGGCTTGGTGTTGCATAAGCGCCTTGAGAGGGCGCTGATCCGTTGGTAGCTGCTCGGACCGGCACAGCTGCCTCTCTGGCGGAATTCGTAGCGCTGCTATCTTTCCCATATTGAGCTGACAACACCGAAGGAATCAGCTCGGCTTTACAGGGACAATCGCTGTAACTATCCAGCGTACCGGCCATCAGCCGGCCATGGCTGTTCATGAAGGAAATGCCACCGAAGATCTTATAAGTTTGCCCATCCTTGCCACAGGTGACGCGGTCACCTTCGCACGCGTGGAGAAGGCCATGGATGTTGATTCTTCTATCTCCATCCAGCACTTCCCCGCCGCAGGTGGTCTTGTCACCCAGGCCAATGAAATAACCTACGCTCATTGTTTTTTCCTTTGTCCATGAAGTTTTTTGTCCGAATTTCCCTGCTCGTCTCGATAAGAAACCTGATGCATGACGCATTTCAATCGAGGTAAAGGAGAACGAGGAAGTCAGTGGCAAGCCAAACTTTGGAGAGGGATTTACTTAGGGTAAAGTCGGACGATTCCGAGGTTTTCGTCGTAAACATCTGATAGATCGCTGACGGCCCAGTCAGTAATCATTTCCCTTATCTGCATCGCCTGCTCGACATGCATTGTTAAAGGCCAGCAAGCCATATCCCTTTAATTTGCAGGACGTTTCCTAGGCAATCCTTCGGCCTTGCGCCTGCTCAATGCACTGGCTAGCCCTCGCTTCGTCGCTGCATATCAGCGACGGGTGTGAGATCCCGTGTATGAGCAGGCGCCATGCGCTACAACCGTCTATGGCGGCTATGTGCGGGCAGACTTCGGTCTGGCCGGGTCCTGCTTTCCGGTATCTCACCCCGCACATAGCTGCCACCTTTTGACGTGTGAGATCGGCAAGAGAATGGCTTCCAATCCAGGCAGGAGCTTCACGCATGAGCAAAATCGTCCCCGATCCACCCTATCCGGTGTTCGTTGCCCACGAAGACCTGAGTTTCGAAGACGCCATCGCCAACATTTCCTCGCTGCTACGCTGCGCCGCCACCACGGCCACCGAAACCGCCGAAGGCCTCAAAGGCACCCGACGCGACATGGCCTGTTCCACCGCCCACTTGATCGACATGGCCCGCACCCTTGCCGACCGCGCACTGGATTGCCTGCAACCCGGACCTGCCAGCACCCCATAACCCATGTGGGAGGGGGCTTGCCCCCGATGCGGTGGGTCAGCCAATCAATCCGTATCTGACCCACCGTCATCGGGGGCAAGCCCCCTCCCACATTGGCCTGTGTCGCCTGATCTTGAGCGACATGGCCAGCACCCTCGCCGACCGCGCCGCGCACTGGATTGCCTGCAACCCGGACCCGCCAGCACCCCATAACCCCGGTGGGAGGGGGCTTGCTCCCGATGCGACGGGTCACCAATTAATCTGTATCTGACTCACCGTCATCGGGGGGCTTGCCCCCTCCCACATTTGGCCTGTGTCGCCTGTCTGAATGCATCGATTACTGCTCGGGAAGTGGTACAACAGGGGTTTGCGCCAACCCTTATCGGAGGCCTGCACGCATGACGTCCAAACTCGAACAACTCAAGCAATTCACCACCGTGGTCTGCGACACCGGCGACCTGGAAGCCATCAGCCGTCTGCGCCCGGTGGATGCCACCACCAACCCCTCGTTGCTGCTCAAGGCCTCGGCCATCGAGCATTACGGCGAAATCCTGCGCAGCGCACTCGACCTGTCCAAAGGCGACCTGGGCCTGGCCTGCGATCAGTTTTCCGTGGCGGTGGGCTGCGGCATTCTCAAGGTGATTCCGGGACGTATCTCCACCGAGGTCGATGCACGGTTGTCCTTCGATGAAGACGCGCTGTGGGCCAAAGCCAATCAGTTGATCGCCCTCTATGACCAGGCCGGCGTCGGTCGCGACCGCGTGCTGATCAAATTGGCGTCCACCTGGGAGGGTATCCGCACCGCCGAACGCCTGGAAAAAGCCGGCATCCAGACCAATCTGACGCTGCTGTTCTCCTTCGCCCAGGCCCAGGCCTGCGCCGATGCCGGTGTGTTTCTGATTTCACCGTTCGTAGGCCGCATTTACGACTGGTACCGCAAGCACACCGGCCTGGACTACACCGGCGCGGACGACCCGGGCGTGCAGTCGGTGACGCGTATCTACAACTACTACAAGGCCAACAGGATCGACACCGTGGTGATGGGCGCAAGCTTTCGCACGCTGAGCCAGATCGAGCAATTGGCCGGCTGCGATCGCCTGACCGTCAGCCCGGAACTGCTGCAAAAGCTGGATGAGGATAGCGGCCCACTGCAACGCAAGCTGGCGCCAGGCGCCGACGGTGAAGCACGTCAGCGGTTGACTGAAGCGCAATTTCGCTGGGCTTCCAATGAGGATGCGATGGCCACCGAAAAGCTGGCCGAAGGGATTCGCCAGTTTGCCAGGGATCAGGAGAAACTCGAGGCCGTGCTGGCTGCGCTGTGAAACAGCAAGACCGAACGCGGTCAAAAAGTGCAGGCGGGAGCACGCCCCCGCCTGCATTTGGCCCGCCAGCATCAGTTTTCCGGGCGATCATCCAACGCACGCCCTGCCAACGCCCCCATCACCCCACCGGCGATTGGCGCCAGCCAGAACAACCAGAGCTGTGACAGGTATTGCCCCTCGGCAAACAACGCCGGCCCGGTGCTCCGCGCGGGGTTGACCGACGTATTGCTCACCGGAATCAGCACCAGGTGAATCAGGGTCAGCGCCAGGCCGATGGCGATAGGCGCAAAACCGGCCACCGCGCCCGGGGCCGTGACGCGCATGATGATCAACACAAAGAAGAACGTGGCAATCAGCTCGGCCAGGGCTGCGGACTTCATGTCGAAGTGGCCGGGACTCAACGGACCATAGCCGTTGGCGGCAAATCCGCCCGGTTCAAAACCGGGCTGGCCGTTGGCGATCAAGTACAGTGCCGCGGCAGCCACAATGGCCCCACTCACCTGCGCCGCGATGTAAGGCAGCACATCCGCACCGCACACACGGCGCCCGGCCCATAGACCAATGGTCACCGCCGGGTTGAAATGCCCGCCGGAAATACCGCCCACGGCATAGGCCATGGTCAATACCGTCAGACCAAACGCCAGCGACACCCCTGCAAAGCCAATGCCCAACTGTGGAAATGCCGCCGCCAGAATGGCACTGCCACACCCGCAGAAGGTCAGCCAGAAAGTCCCCAGAAGTTCTGCGATCAAACGCTTTTGCACAATCGACTCCATTGCTGTTCACGTGCCGTCACCACAGGAGGTGGGCGGTCCCGCGAGACGGTAGCAATGGGCATTGATGGATCCTGTAGGAATTGTCCGGTTTTAGTCAGGCGCCGGATCAGCAATGTCCGGCGGCTGCTTGTGCCACCGGGGACAAACTATCCAAATCTGCAGCGGCCAACGCCAACCCGCCAACCCGCTAACCACGATGCGCAGCGAGTCGCTCTTGATCTTGATCTTGATCTGCTTTTGATCTTAGGCGCCCCGTTAAACCACGCTGGCCGAACGCAGGCTTGAATCCGTGGGCAACCCGGC
>NZ_QGAJ01000017.1:0-117805 GCF_005233615.1 Pseudomonas sp. CFBP13528 | reverse complement strand
GGGTTTCCCCATGTGAGAGTAGGTCATCGTCAAGATTAAATTCCAGAACCCCAATTGCGAAAGCAGTTGGGGTTTTGTTTTGGGCGCTCGAAAACTATCAAGGCGCTCATGGCCATGGTCTTCAGTGCTAAAGTCCACGCCTCGATTTTTGCTTTTCCAAGGAAACCGTTATGCCGGGTGCAACGTCCCTCAGCGCAGGATTCATGGTGGTTCACGGTAACCGCCTGGACGAGCTGCGCAGCCTGGTAGTCAGCTGGATGCGTCGTTATCCCCTGGCGCCTTTGGAGAATGAAATTGCTCTGGTCCAAAGCAATGGCATCGCCCAATGGCTCAAGCTTGCCCTGGCCGAAGATCCGCAGAAAGACGATATGGGGGGCTGTGGCATCGCAGCGGCAATCGATGTGCAATTGCCCGGCAGTTTCATGTGGCAGCTCTATCGCATGGTGCTAGGGCGTGACGAAATCCCCCCCAAGTCTCTGCTTGATAAGGCCCCGCTGACGTGGCGACTCATGCGTCTGCTCCCGGAGCTTATTGATCAGCCCCATTTTGAGCCGTTGCAACGCTTCCTGACCCACGACACCGACCTGCGCAAACGCTACCAGCTCGCCGAGCGCCTGGCCGACTTGTTCGACCAATACCAGGTGTATCGCGCCGATTGGCTGGAAGATTGGGCTGCAGGGCGCCATCAGTTACGCAACGGGCGCGGCGAATCCAAACCCCTTAACCCCGCCAACTGCTGGCAAGCTGAGTTATGGCGCGCGCTGTTGCTTGACGTGGGCGCGCAGGGCATGGCCGAGAGCCGTGCCGGCGTTCACCAACGCTTTATCGAACGCATCAACACGCTTGAGCAAGCGCCGCCTGGCTTACCGTCCCGAGTGATCGTCTTCGGCATTTCATCGCTGCCCGCCCAGGCGCTCGAAGCACTGGCAGGCCTGGCCCGTTTCAGCCAAGTGTTGCTGTGCGTGCACAACCCTTGCCGCCATCATTGGTCGGACATCGTGGCCGACAAGGACCTGCTGCGTAACGAGTACAAGCGTCAGGCGCGCAAAGCAGGCATGCCCGTCACCATAGACCCACACACCTTGCACCAGCACGCTCATCCGCTGCTCGCCGCCTGGGGCAAGCAGGGCCGTGACTACATCAGCCTGTTGGACAGTTATGACGACCCCAACAGCTACCGCGCCGCCTTCCGTGACGGTCGTATCGACCTGTTCAGCGACAGCCAACCCACCACGCTGCTCAACCAGCTTCAGGACGACATCCTCGAACTGCGCCCACTCGATGAGACCCGTGAGTTCTGGCCGGCGGTCGATCTGACACGCGACGCATCCATTCGCTTTCACATCGCCCACAGCGCCCAACGCGAAGTGGAGATTCTCCACGACCAATTACTCCAACGTTTCAGCGCCGACCCCACTTTGCGCCCTCGGGACATCATCGTCATGGTCCCCGACGTCGACAGCTACGCGCCGCACATTCGCGCGGTTTTCGGTCAACTGGAAAGAAACGACCCACGCTTTATTCCGTTCACCCTGACAGACCAGGGGCAACGCGGTCGTGACCCGCTGTTGATCGCGGTCGAGCACCTGCTCAAACTCCCCGACAGCCGTTTTCCAGTCAGCGAAATTCTCGACCTGCTGGATGTCCCCGCCCTGCGCGAACGTTTCGCCATCAATGAGCGCGACCTGCCTACACTGCATCGCTGGATTGAAGGCGCGGGCATCCGCTGGGGGCTCAACGCCGAACAGCGTGCGGGCCTGGGGCTGCCCGCAGAACTTGAGCAGAACAGCTGGCGATTCGGCCTGCGGCGGATGCTGCTGGGCTACGCCGTCGGTACGGGTGTGGCGTGCGAAGGCATCGAGCCTTACGACGAGATAGGTGGGCTTGATGCGGCGCTGATTGGTCCACTGGTCGCCTTGCTCGACGCCTTAAACGACGCGCACCAGGCGCTGTCGCAACCGGCACCTCCCCACGTGTGGGGCGAGCGTCTGCAACGCTTGATGCAGCTGTTTTTCCTGCCCGGCAGCGAGCACGATGACTACCTGCTTGGCCAGCTTGAACAGTTAAGAGAGACCTGGCTGGAAACCTGCGAATCCGTCGGCCTGCAAGACGAATTACCCCTCACCGTGGTCCGTGAGGCGTGGTTGGCGGGGCTTGACCAAGGCCGCCTGTCCCAGCGCTTCCTTGCGGGCGCGGTCAATTTTTGTACCTTGATGCCCATGCGCGCGATCCCGTTCAAGCTGGTCTGCCTGCTCGGCATGAATGACGGTGACTACCCGCGTGCCCAGCCGCCGCTGGACTTTGACCTGATGGGCAGCGACTACCGTCCCGGCGATCGTTCGCGCCGTGAAGACGATCGCTACCTGCTGCTCGAAGCCCTGCTTTCCGCGCGCGACCAGCTCTACATCAGTTGGGTCGGCCGCAGCATCCGCGACAACAGCGATCGCCCGGCCTCGGTGCTGATCGGCCAACTGCGCGACCACCTCGCCAGCGGCTGGCATAACGCCCAGAGCGATCACTCCCTGATCGACGCAATGACCCAGGAACACCCGCTCCAACCGTTCAGCGCCCGCTACTTCCATGAAGGCGACCCGCTGTTCAGTTATGCCCGCGAATGGCAATTGCTGCATCAAGCCCCTGCTGCAATCGCACATGACCAGGCGTTGGCACCGCACCACCAGGAAGAGCCCCTGAGTCTCGGCCAGTTACAGGATTTCCTGCGCAATCCGGTCAAACATTTCTTCAGTCAACGCCTGAAAGTGTTCTTTGAAGCCGCCGAAGTACCGCTGGCCGACGAAGAACCCTTCGTCCTCGACGCACTGCAACGCTACACCCTCAGCGACAGCCTGCTCAACGCTGCACTGGCCCGGCCCGACCAGCTTGATCAGGCGCTCAACGCCCAAGCCTTGCGCCTGCAAGGCAGCGGCCTGCTGCCGATGGTCGGCTTCGGCGAATGCCTGCGCCACGAGCTGATCGAGCCGTTGCCGGACCTGCTGCAACGCTACCAACACCTCCTGGCGCTCTGGCCAACCCCGCACATTGGCGCGCAACCGATCAGTTTCGCGTACCAGGGCATTCAGCTCGAAGGCTGGATCAGCGGCCTGCACCGGCGCAGTGATGGCGGCCTGTTAAGCGTGACCACCCTCCCCAACAGCATCGGCTCGATCAAGACGCGCAAGTGGCACCGCCTGATTCGCCCCTGGGTCAATCATGTGGTCGCCTGTGCCTGTGGCGTGCCGTTGAGTACCGGCTTGGTGGCCAGTGACGACACCCTGCTGCTCGCCCCGTTGGACACGGCCATCGCGCAGAACCTCCTCGGTGACTTGCTGCTCGCCTGGCACACCGGCATGAGTAAACCGCTGCCCGTCGCGGTAAAAACCGCCTTTGCCTGGCTCGGCCAGACCGATCCGGCCAAAGCCCAGGCCGCTGCCAGCAAGGCCTACGAGGGCGACGGTATCACCACCGACGGCGAACGCCGCGAAACGCCCGCGCTCACTCGCCAGTTCCCCGACTACGCCACGCTGGTCGCCAGCGAAGAGTTCGAAGGCTGGTGCGAAACCTTGTATCGCCCGCTGATCAACGCGCCTTGGCGTTCATTGTCCAGCGAGGAGGCCGGCGCATGACCAGCAAACCCTTGGCCCTGGCCTTTCCGCTCAAAGGCAGCCAGCTGATTGAAGCCAGCGCCGGCACCGGCAAAACCTTCACGATTTCGGCCCTGTACCTGCGCCTGGTGCTCGGCAACGGTGGCGATGAGTCCGGTTTCGGCCGTGAACTGCTACCGCCGCAAATCCTCGTGGTGACCTTCACCGACGCCGCCACCAAGGAGCTGCGTGAACGTATCCGTATCCGTCTGGCGGAGGCCGCGCGGTTTTTCCGCGACGAAATCGAGCAGCCCGATGCCTTGATCGCCGACCTGCGTCATCAATACCCCGTGGAACAGTGGCCCGCCTGCGCCAATCGGCTGGACATTGCCGCGCAGTGGATGGACGAAGCCGCCGTCTCGACGATTCACAGTTGGTGCCAGCGCATGCTGCGCGAACACGCTTTCGACAGCGGCAGCCTGTTTACCCAGACCCTGGAAACCGACCACAGCGACTTGCTCGGTGAAGTGCTGCGCGACTACTGGCGCCTGTTCTGCTACCCGATGCGTGACGACGCGCTCAACTGGGTGCGTAACAACTGGGGCGGACCGGCCGCCTTGATGCCACGGGTGCGCGCGTTGTTCGGCAGTGAGCGGCCCGCCGAAGACAGCCGCGAGCCCGCCGAAATAATCTCTGCCTGCCTGCAAGAGCGTCGCGAGGCATTGGCCAGCATCAAGGCGCCTTGGCAACAATGGGCCGTCGAGCTGCGTGATCTGTGCCTGCAAGCCGTGGCCGCCAAAGCGGTCGATGGACGCAAAATGCAGGCGCGTTATTTCGAGCCCTGGTTTGAAAAAATCAGTGCCTGGGCCGCCGACGAAACCCTGGAGCAACTGGATATTGGCACCGGCTTTACCCGGCTGACCCCCGAGGGTATGGCCGAAGCCTGGAAAGGCGAGCCGCCACGGCATCCCGGCATCGACGCCATGGCCGGTCTGAAAGCGGCCCTTGACGCACTGCCGAGCCCGGACGCCGCGGTGTTGCAACACGCCGCCGCCTGGGTGGGCAAGCGCTTCGAAGAAGAGAAGCGGCGTCGCGCTGAAATGGGCTTCGACGACATGCTGATCCGCCTCAACGCCGCGCTCCAGGCTGACGGCGGCGAGCGCCTCGCCAGCGTGATCCGCGAGCAATTCCCGGTGGCCTTGATCGATGAATTCCAGGACACCGATCCGGTGCAATACAGCATCTTCGACAGTATTTACCGCATCGAAGAAAACCATCTGGACAGCGGCCTGTTCCTGATCGGCGACCCCAAACAGGCGATCTACGCCTTTCGGGGCGCGGACATCTACACCTACCTGCGCGCCCGGCAGTCCACCACCGGTCGCCACCATACGTTGGGCACCAACTTCCGCTCCAGCCATGCGATGGTCGAAGCGGTAAACCACCTGTTCCAGCGCGCGGAAACCGGCCGCGGCGCGTTCCTGTTTCGTGAGCCCGACGGCCGTAACCCGGTGCCGTTCCACTCGGTGCTGTCCCAAGGCCGCAAAGAACAGCTGCAGGTCGACGGCCAGACGCTGCCGGCAATGAACCTTTGGCATTTAGCCACCGACCAACCGATTTCCAATGTGCTGTATCGCCAACAACTGGCCGCCGCTTGCGCCACGCACATTGTCGAGTTGCTCAAGGGTGGCCAGCAGGGCACCGCAGGCTTTGCAACGGATGACACCTTCACAGGCGTGCTGCCGGCAGACATCGCCATCCTCGTGCGAGACGGCAAGGAAGCCCAGGCCGTGCGCGCCGAGTTGGCTGCACGGGGCGTGCGCAGCGTGTACCTGTCGGACAAGGACTCGGTCTTCGCCGCCCAGGAAGCCCACGACCTGCTGGCCTGGCTCAAGGCCTGCGCCGAGCCGGACGTCGAGCGCCCGCTGCGCGCGGCCCTGGCCTGCGTCACCTTGAACCTGTCACTGACGGAACTGGAGCGTCTGAACCAGGATGAACTGGCGTGGGAAAGCCGCGTGATGCAGTTCCGGGGCTACCGCTCGATCTGGCGCGCCCAAGGCGTGCTGCCGATGCTGCGTCGCCTGCTGCATGACTTCAAGCTGCCGCAAACCCTGATCGCCCGGAGCGATGGCGAGCGTGTGCTGACCAACCTGCTGCACCTCAGTGAGCTGCTGCAACAGGCCGCGTCGGAACTGGACGGCGAGCAGGCGCTGATTCGCCACCTTGCCGAGCACCTGGCGCTGTCGGGCCAGGCCGGTGAAGAGCAGATCCTGCGCCTGGAAAGTGACGAGCAGTTGGTCAAGGTGGTGACGATCCACAAATCCAAGGGCCTGGAATACGACCTGGTGTTCCTGCCCTTCATCTGCTCGACCAAACCGGTGGACGGCACGCGCTTGCCGCTGCACTACCACGACGCGCAGGGCAAATCCCACGTCAGCCTGCGGCCTACCGCTGAGTTGATCGCCCAGGCCGACGATGAGCGCCTGGCCGAAGACCTGCGCTTGCTGTACGTCGCCCTGACCCGCGCCAAACATGCTTGCTGGCTGGGCATCGCCGACCTCAAGCGGGGCAATAGCAGCAGCTCCGTGCTGCACCTGTCGGCGTTGGGCTATCTGCTGGGCGCCGGTGCGCTGTTGGGTGAGTCCGCCGGCCTGGCGCGCTGGTTGCTGGATGTGCAGCAGGGTTGCCCGGCCATCAGCTATGCCCAGGTGCCCGCAGCGCAGGACATCGTGTTCCACCCTCCGCGCAACGAAGCGACTTTGCTGGCTGCGCTGTTGCCCAAACGCAAGGCGGCGGAGAACTGGTGGATTGCGTCCTACAGCGCCTTGCGCATTGGCGACAGCATGAGCGCCGCCAGTCTCGAGGCGCCTGAAAGCCCGCAGGCGCAGAAACTGTTCGATGACGAACGCCTGGATCCCGACGCACCGCGTGAAGTGGTGGCGTCCGGCGGTGATATTCATCGATTCCCACGCGGTCCGAATCCAGGCACTTTCCTTCACGGCTTGTTGGAGTGGGCCGGTGAAGAGGCTTTCAACGTCAGCCCCGAGGCCATTGAAAAGGCCGTCGGAGCGCGTTGCAATCGGCGCAATTGGGAAGGCTGGATCGTCACCCTCAGCGCCTGGCTTGGACACTTGTTGCACGCGCCGCTGCCCCTGTACGCCGACCGGGTCAGCCTCAGCGCGCTGCAGCACTACCAGATCGAAATGGAATTCTGGTTCGCCAGCCATAAAGTCGACGTGCTCGCCCTCGACAAATTGGTGTGCCAGTACACCCACCACGGCGTCTCACGCGTGGCGGCCGAGCCGGTGTTGCTCAACGGCATGTTCAAAGGCTTTATCGACCTGACCTTCGAGCACGATGGCCGTTATTACGTGGCTGACTACAAATCCAACTGGCTCGGGCCTGACGATTCGGCCTACACCATGGAAGCCATGGAACAGTCGATCCTCGAGCATCGGTACGACCTGCAATACGTACTTTACCTACTGGCCCTGCATCGCCAACTCAAGGCGCGCCTGCCGGATTACGACTACGAACGCCACGTCGGCGGCGCCCTCTACCTGTTCCTGCGCGGAACGCAGTCGGCGACCCAGGGCGCGTACTTCACCCGGCCGCCGCGTGAGCTGATCGAAGGGCTGGACCTGTTGTTCCAGGGCAAGCCTATCCCGCCAAAAGCCGAGCCCGCCTGGGAACAAGGAGTGCTGCTATGAGCCTGTCGCCGCTGCTGCTGGAGGAACTGTCGCCGCTCAGTCGCGCCGCCGACCTGGTGCAACTGCTGGAGCGCTGGGTCGACCGTGGCTGGTTGCGGGCCCTGGACAAAGCGTTCGTTGGCTTCCTGCACGAGCTTGACCCACAGGCCGATCCCCTGGTGCTGCTGGCGGCGGCATTGACCAGCCACCAATTGGGTCACGGTCATGTATGCCTCGACCTGTTCGAAACCCTGCAGGCGCCGGATTTTGCCCTGTCGCTGCCGCCCGAGGGCGACCTGCAGACCGGCGCGATGCTGCTGCCGTCGCAATTGCTCGAGGGGCTGGACGGCGCCCACTGGTGTCATGCCCTGGCCACCAGCCGTTTGGTCGCGCTGGCATTCGATAGCACTGAGTCGGCCCGGAGCCGCCCGTTGGTCCTGTCCGGAAAACGCCTCTATCTGCGCCGCTATTGGGCTTATGAACGGCGCATCGACAGTGCCTTGCGCCTGCGGCTGGCCAGCCACGAGAGCGTCGCCGCCGATTTGCCGCAGCGCCTGAATGGTTTATTCGATCAACCGGCGCCCGATGGCGTTATCGACTGGCAAAAACTCGCCTGCGCCCTGGCCACCCGGGGTGCATTCAGCATCGTCACCGGCGGCCCCGGCACCGGCAAGACCACCACCGTGGTGCGCCTGCTCGCGCTGTTGCAGGCGCCTGCCGTGGAAAGCGGCAATCCCTTGCGCATTCGCCTGGCCGCGCCCACCGGTAAAGCCGCCGCACGTCTCACCGAGTCCATCAGTCAGCAAGTGCTGTCGCTGAAAGTGCCCGATAGCGTGCGCGAAAAAATCCCGACCCAGGTCACCACGGTTCACCGTTTGCTGGGCAGCCGCCCGGGCACTCGGCACTTCCGTCATCACATCGGCAACCCGTTACCGCTGGATGTGCTGGTGGTGGACGAAGCGTCGATGATCGATCTGGAAATGATGGCCAATCTGCTTGACGCTTTGCCACCCCATGCTCGCCTGGTGCTGCTGGGTGACAAGGACCAGCTTGCGTCGGTGGAGGCGGGCGCGGTGCTCGGTGATCTGTGTCGCGATGCCGAGGCTGGCTGGTACAGCCCGGCCACGCGCCAATGGCTGCAAGCGGTCAGCGCCGAAGACCTCAGCAACAGCGGCTTGCTTGAAGACCTCGACGGCAGTCATCCGCTGGCCCAGCAGGTGGTGATGCTGCGCCACTCGCGGCGCTTCGGCGAGGGCAGCGGCATCGGCCAGCTGGCGCGCTGGGTCAACCAGCAGAACGCTGAACAGGCGCGCACGCTGTTGGCCGCGCGCAGTCATGACGACCTGTTCTGTCTCAGCCTCAAGGGCGAGCAAGATCACGCGCTTGAGCGCCTGGTACTGGACGGGCAGGGCGAAGGTGCCCAGGGTTATCGCTTTTACCTGAACCTGCTGCAGTCGGCGCGCCCTGCACCGCAGACCCCGCGTGACGATCACGCCTGGACCCATTGGGCGCAGCAACTGCTGCAAGCCTTCGACGCGTTTCAGTTGCTTTGCGCCGTACGCAAAGGCCCTTGGGGCGTCGAAGGATTGAACCTGCGCATTACCGCGGCCTTGCGCAAGGTGCGGCTGATCGAGGGCGACGAGCAGTGGTATGAAGGGCGTCCGGTGCTGATGACCCGTAACGACTATGGTCTGGGCCTGATGAACGGGGATATCGGTATCGCCTTGAAATTGCCCGAGAGCGACGGCGGCCCTCAGGTGCTGCGCGTGGCCTTCCCGCGCAATGACGGCCAGGGGGGCGTGCGCTTCGTGCTGCCCAGCCGGCTCAACGATGTGGAAACCGTCTATGCCATGACCGTGCACAAATCCCAGGGGTCGGAGTTCACCCATACCGCGCTGATCTTGCCGGACGCGTTGAATCCGGTGCTGACCAAAGAACTGATCTACACCGGTATCACCCGCGCCAAACGCTGGTTCAGCCTGATCGAACCGCGTGCCGGCGTCTTTGAGGAAGCTGTACGGCGGCGGGTCAAACGCTTGAGCGGGCTGATGCTGGAGCTGGACGCTTCACCCGAAGAAACTGACTGAACGGTCATGCGATATTTTTGATTCAGATGTCTGATTTTTCTGAAAAAATACTCAGCACTGTGAAAAGCCTCGCGTCATGGGGTTTTCCGCTGCTGTGCTATCGTTGCGGCATCACCCTGAAATTTCTTGAGAGAATTGCTGCATGAACGTGGCTGTCTCGCTCACAGAGCGTAGTTTGAGCTGGAGACGCCTGTTGCAGGTGGCGTTGCTATGCCTGCTCGCTCCGCAAGCCTGGGCTCAAACGCCCAGCCTGGCCGAGCAGCGCGCCCAGGCGGTGACCCAGGTCGTGCTCGGGATTCTCAGTTATGCCCGTTGGCCGGTGGAGCCTGCGCAACTGCGCTTGTGCATCGTCGGGCCCACCCAGTACACCGACGACCTGATCAAAGGCACTACCCAGGCCACCGGCCGACCGGTGGCAGTGCGACGCCTGCTGGCCAATCATCCGGACATCGTCAGCGCCTGCGACGCCGTCTACATCGGCAAACTCAGCGCTGACGAACGCACCGCGTTGTTTGCTTCATTGATCGGCCATCCGGTGCTCAGCATCAGCGAAGGCGGCGACCAATGCACCGTGGGCAGCCTGTTCTGCCTGCGGGTGAGTGATGCGCAAGTGTCGTTCGAGGTGAACCTGGACTCCGTCGCCCGCAGCGGCGTACGTATTCACCCCAGCGTGCTGCAACTGTCGCGCCGTCGAGCGCCGGCGCCATGACGCGGGCCAAGGCGCGACCGACCCTGAGGTCGGTCATCGGCAGAGGGCACATGATCCTGGCCCTGGTGGCGGTGGCGCTGGCCAGTGTGTCCCTGACCCTGCTCGGCGTGCTGGCGCTGCGGGTGTATGCCGAACACAACCTGCACCTGATCGCACGCTCGATCAATTACACCGTGGAAGCGGCCGTGGTGTTCGACGACAGCGCCGCCGCCACTGAAGCCTTGAGCCTGATTGCTTCAACCGAAGAGGTGGCCCAGGCCGAAGTCTTCGATGCCAGTGGCAAGCTGCTGGCGCAATGGGTGCGGCCGAACACCGGGATGTTGTCGCAGGTTGAACTCAAACTGGCGCATGCGTTGCTCGAGCAACCCATCAGCCAGCCGATCCTTCACCAGGGGCAAACGGTGGGCAGCATCCACCTGACCGGTCATGGCGGCAGCCTGTTGCGCTTCCTGCTCAGCGGCCTGGCGGGCATTGTGATCTGCACCGCGCTCAGCGCCTGGGTGGCGCTGCATCTGGCGCGGCGTCTGTTGAACGGCATCACCGGGCCGCTGCAAAGCCTTGCTGCCGTGGCCCACGCCGCCCGCAGCGAACGCGACTTCGACCGCCGCGTGCCCCCGGCCCAGATTGCCGAACTCGACAGCCTGGGCAGTGACTTCAATGCCCTGCTGGGCGAGATGGAGGCCTGGCAAAATCATCTGCAAAGCGAAAACGAAACCCTCGCGCACCAGGCCAGCCACGACAGCCTCACCGGCCTGCCCAACCGTGCGTTCTTTGAAGGCCGGTTGATTCGTGCCTTGCGCAGCGCCGCCAAGGTCAACGAACGGGTGGGGGTGTTGTTTCTCGACAGCGATCGTTTCAAAGACATCAACGACAACTTCGGCCACGCCGCTGGCGATGCCGTACTGGTGGCCGTTGCCGAGCGCGTGCGTGCACAGCTGCGCGAAGATGACCTGGTGGCCCGCCTGGGCGGCGATGAATTCGCCGTCCTGCTGGCGCCGCTGCACAAAGTCGACGATGCGCAACGCATTGCCGACAAGATCATTGCCAGCATGGACCAACCGATCCCGCTGCCCGGCAACACCCAGGTCTTGACCTCCCTCAGTATCGGCATCGCCATTTATCCCGATCATGGCGCCACGCCCGGCACCCTGCTCAATGCCGCCGATGTGGCGATGTACCAAGCTAAACGGCTGTCGTCGGGCAGTCAGCAAACGGCGGAGCCCGCCCACCCTGTCGTCAACGTCCAGCACAGGAGTTAACCCTTTGTTCTCTAACTCACGCGTTCTATTCATCAGCTTGCTTCTCGCCTGCCTGGCCCTCGGCGGCTGCCAGACCGCACCGCCCAAAGGCCTGAGCCCGGCACAAGTGGCCGTGCTCAAGCAGCAGGGTTTCGAGCTGACTGACGAAGGCTGGGCCTTCGGCTTGTCTGGCAAAGTGCTGTTTGGCAGCGACGTCGAAACCCTCAACAAGCCCAGCACCGACATCGTCGAACGCATCGGCAAGGCCTTGGTGGGCGCCGGCATCGAACGCGTGCGCGTCGACGGCCACACCGACGCTTCCGGCAAGGAACTCTACAACCAGGCCTTGTCCCTGCGCCGTGCTGAAAGTGTGGGCAAGGTGCTGAGCAGCGTGGGCATGAAAGAACAAAACATCCAACTGCGCGGCCTGGGCAGCAGCGAGCCGGTGGCCGCGAACACAACGGCGGCGGGGCGCACCGAAAATCGACGCGTGTCGATTGTGGTCATCGCGGACTAAGTGCCTTCACCGTCCTCAATCTGAAACCCATTCAAATGTGGGAGGGGGCTTGCCCCCGATAGCAGTGTCTCAGCCAATACATCTGGCAACTGACACACCGCCATCGGGGGCAAGCCCCCTCCCACATTTATCCGCGCGGCGCATTCAGTCTGCAAACCGCATCTCCCGCGTCTCCCCCATCAACAACCCCTGATTCTGCTCTGTCACTTCCCGGATGTAATCCCACAGCAACGTAATTCGCTTGAGCTTCCTCAAATCCTCCCGGCAATACATCCAGAACTGCCGCGTAATCGCGATCTGCTCCTCCAGCACCGGCAGCAGTCGCGGGTCCTGCGCCGCCAGAAAGCACGGCAATATCGCCATCGAACGCCCCTGCTGCGCCGCCACATACTGCGCGATGACACTGGTACTGCGCAGGCTGGCGCTGGCGCCCGGCACTACGTTCGCCAGGTACAGCAGCTCCGAGCTGAACGCCAGGTCGTCCACGTAGCTGATAAACGGATGCTCGGCCAGGTCCGTCGGGCGTTGGATCGGCGGGTGTTGGTCGAGGTAGTCCTGTGTGGCGTACAACTGCAATTTGTAATCGCACAGCTTGCAGCATACGTACGGGCCGTGTTCCGGGCGTTCCAGTGCGATGACGATGTCGGCTTCGCGCTTGGACAGGCTGATGAAGTGCGGCAGGGGCAGGATGTCCACCGAGATCGCCGGATAGGTGTCGACGAAGTGGCTCAGTTGCGGGGTGACGAAAAAGCTGCCGAAGCCTTCGGTACAGCCCATGCGCACATGCCCGGACAGCGCCACGCCGGAGCCGGAGACTTGTTCGCACGCCATGTGCAGGGTGCTTTCGATGGACTCGGCGTAACCCAGCAAACGCTGGCCCTCGGCGGTGAGGACAAAACCGTTGGTCCGGGATTTTTCGAACAGCAGGGTGCCAAGCGACACTTCCAGTGAGCTGATGCGCCGTGACACGGTGGTGTAGTCAACCGCCAGGCGCTTGGCGGCGACACTGGCCTTGCGGGTGCGGGCCACTTCGAGAAAAAACTTCAGGTCATCCCAGTTCAGGGAGCCCAATGATGTGATGTTTTTTTGCATATTGGACCGGCTTTTATGTGCGTTCTTATTAGAGATTTGCACATCTATACTCCAAAAACAGCCCGAACGCCTCCTTCTTCAAGGCGATTCACTCTCTGCATAACAACAAGATTCCGGAGACCCTCATGAACGCATCTGCCGATATTTCCATACAACAGGTCAAGTTGCTGATCAACGGTGAGTGGGTCGAGTCCAAGACCACCGAATGGCAAGACATCGTCAACCCGGCTACCCAGCAAGTGTTGGCCAGGGTCCCGTTCGCCACGGCCGATGAGGTCAACGCGGCCATCGACGCGGCCCAGCGCGCCTTCCAGACCTGGAAGCTGACGCCGATTGGCGCGCGCATGCGCATCATGCTCAAGCTGCAAGCCTTGATCCGCGAACATTCCAAGCGCATTGCCGTGGTCCTCAGCAACGAGCAGGGTAAAACCATTGCCGATGCCGAGGGCGATATTTTCCGTGGCCTGGAAGTGGTCGAGCACGCCTGTTCCATCGGCACCCTGCAAATGGGCGAGTTCGCCGAGAACGTCGCCGGTGGCGTGGATACCTATACCCTGCGCCAGCCCATCGGCGTCTGCGCCGGCATCACGCCGTTCAACTTCCCGGCAATGATTCCGCTGTGGATGTTCCCGATGGCCATCGCCTGCGGTAACACCTTCGTGCTCAAGCCGTCCGAGCAGGACCCGCTGTCGACCATGCTGCTGGTGGAGCTGGCGCTGGAAGCTGGCGTACCGGCTGGCGTACTCAACGTGGTGCACGGTGGCAAGGACGTGGTGGATGCGCTGTGCACCCACAAAGATATCAAGGCGGTGTCTTTCGTCGGCTCAACCGCTGTGGGCACTCACGTTTATGACCTGGCCGGCAAACACGGCAAGCGTGTGCAATCGATGATGGGCGCCAAGAACCATGCGGTGGTGCTGCCGGATGCTAACCGTGAGCACACTCTGAATGCCCTGGTCGGTGCCGGTTTTGGCGCGGCAGGCCAGCGTTGCATGGCCACCTCGGTGGTGGTGCTGGTGGGCGCGTCCAAGCAATGGCTGCCGGATCTCAAGGCGCTGGCGCAAAAACTCAAGGTCAATGCGGGCAGCGAGGCGGGTACGGATGTCGGCCCGGTGATCTCCAAACGTGCCAAGGCACGCATCCTGGAGCTGATCGAAAGCGGCGTGAAAGAAGGGGCCACGCTGGAGCTGGACGGGCGCGACATCAAGGTGCCGGGCTTCG
The DNA here is from genome assembly GCF_005233615.1 of Pseudomonas sp. CFBP13528. Classification (NCBI taxonomy): domain Bacteria; kingdom Pseudomonadati; phylum Pseudomonadota; class Gammaproteobacteria; order Pseudomonadales; family Pseudomonadaceae; genus Pseudomonas; species Pseudomonas sp. CFBP13528. The sequence goes on along the minus strand of NZ_QGAJ01000017.1, from coordinate 103,671 downwards.
AGCAAGGTAACTTCGTTGGCCCGACGCTGTTCTCCGGCGTGACCACCGACATGCAGATATACACCCAGGAAATCTTCGGCCCGGTGCTGGTGGTGCTGGAGGTCGACACCCTCGATCAAGCCATTGCACTGGTCAACGCCAACCCGTTCGGCAACGGCACCGGCCTGTTCACCCAGAGTGGGGCTGCGGCGCGTAAGTTCCAGAGTGAAATCGATGTAGGCCAGGTCGGTATCAACATTCCGATCCCGGTGCCGGTACCGTTCTTCAGCTTCACCGGCTCCCGTGGTTCCAAGCTGGGTGACCTGGGCCCGTACGGCAAGCAGGTGGTGCAGTTCTACACCCAGACCAAGACCGTCACCAGCCGCTGGTTCGATGACGACACGGTCAACGATGGCGTCAACACCACCATCAACCTGCGCTGAAACCTGGGAGACGACCATGAAGATTGCATTTATCGGCCTGGGCAACATGGGCGCGCCCATGGCCCGCAACCTGATCAAGGCCGGGCACGCACTGAACCTGTTCGACCTGAACCAGACCGTGCTCAAGGAGTTGGCCGAACTGGGCGGCACCATCAGCAGTTCGCCCCGTGATGCGGCGACAGACGCTGAACTGGTGATTACCATGCTGCCGGCCGCCCCCCATGTGCGCAGCGTCTGGTTGAATGAAGATGGCGTTTTGGCCGGTATCGGCAAAGGCGTGCCCGCGGTGGATTGCAGCACCATCGACCCACAGACCATCCGCGATGTAGCAGTAGCGGCGGCAAAACAGGGCGTGGCAGTGGCCGATGCGCCGGTCTCCGGTGGCACCGGCGGCGCGCAAGCCGGGACGCTGACCTTTATGGTCGGCGCCAACCCGGAACTGTTCGCCACCCTGCAACCGGTACTGGCGCAGATGGGCCGCAACATCGTGCACTGCGGCGATGTGGGCACCGGGCAAATTGCCAAGATCTGCAACAACCTGCTGCTCGGGATCAGCATGGTCGGCGTCAGTGAGGCCATGGCCCTGGGCGATGCCTTGGGCATCGATACCCAAGTGCTGGCGGGCATCATCAACAGCTCTACCGGGCGTTGCTGGAGTTCCGACACCTACAACCCGTGGCCGGGTGTGATTGAAACGGCACCGTCATCGCGCGGCTATACCGGTGGTTTCGGTGCCGACCTGATGCTCAAGGATTTGGGGCTTGCCACTGAAGCGGCGCGCCAGGCACACCAGCCGGTGATCCTCGGTGCGGTGGCCCAGCAGTTGTATCAATCGATGAGCCAGCGTGGGGAAGGGGGCAAGGACTTCTCGGCGATCATCAACAGTTATCGAAAGCTCAAATAAAGACGGTGGCGAGGGAGCAATCTCCCTCGCCTCAGGTTTGGCAGTTCAGGCAAACACAAAATACTTACGCACCGTCTCGACCACCTCCCACGTGCCCTTCATCCCCGGTTCCACCACGAAGATATCCCCAGCACGCAGATGGATCGGCGCCATGCCTTCGGGTGTGATCACGCAATAGCCTTCCTGGAAGTGGCAGTATTCCCATTTCACGTATTCCACGTACCACTTGCCCGGCGTGCAGATCCAGGTGCCCATGATCTTGCTGCCGTCATCACTGGTGTAGGCGTTGAGGTTGACGGTGTGCGGGTCGCCTTCGAGCTTTTCCCATTTGCAGGCATCCAGGACCGGCAAGGGATGGGTGTCGCGCAGTACGGTGATGGGTTTGGACATGATGACTCCGAGGCATGGGAATAAGAGTCGAACCCTATAGCGTCACAGCGGGGGCTGGTGGTCTGGACTCGACATCGGTATGCCCAGAAGCGCAGCCCAGTACGAAGCGCGGTCAATGTGGGAGGGACAAGCCCCCTCCCACATTGATTGCTGGTGGCCGCACCCCTGTGTTGAGAGGTGCTTCTGCGCGCAAACCAAGCGTTTTCTCGCAGTAACTGCGAAAGAATTCCCTTGCGGCGCCAGAATTCGCAAGAAAATTCACGTGCGGCCCTCGTATCATTCACCCAGGAATGAGTGAGAGCCTTGAAAATGAACCCAATAACAACGTGGTGGGATATCAGCCCGCCCTTGAGTGCGGCGACCCCGACCTGGCCGGGCGATACGCCGTTCCAGGAAGAGCGCGTGTGGCAGTTCGGGCCGGAGTGCCCGGTGAATGTGGGGCGCGTGACGCTGTCGCCACATACCGGCGCCCATGTGGATGCGCCGCTGCATTACAGCGCCGACGGCGCGCCGATTGGCGAGGTGTCGTTGGACGTGTACATGGGCCCGTGCCGCGTGTTGCACTGCCTGGGCAGTGGCGCCCTGGTGCAACCGCATCAACTGCAAGGGCGTGTGGATAACCTGCCCGAGCGCGTGCTGCTGCGCACTTATCCACAAGCGCCACTGACGCAATGGGATTCAGACTTCACCGCCATCGCCCCGCAAACCATCGAGCTGCTCGCCAGCCTCGGCGTGCGCCTGATCGGTATCGACACGCCCTCCCTGGACCCGCAACAGTCCAAGACCATGGACTCGCACAACGCCGTGGCGCGCCATGGCATGGCGATCCTTGAAGGCATCGTGCTCGACGATGTACCGGAGGGCGACTATGAGCTGATCGCGCTGCCGCTGCGTTTTGCCAACCTGGACGCCAGCCCTGTCCGCGCAATCCTGCGCCCGCTCAAGGAGCCCACGCGATGAGCCAGTGTCCCTTCTCGCCAGAATATAAGCCTGCCGACCACCAGTCCCCGGAAGAATGGCACAACGCCGAGCTGAATTTTTCCGAGTCCATGAGCTACGGCGACTACCTGGACCTGGGCAAAGTCCTCAGCGCCCAGCACCCGCTGTCGCCGGACCATAACGAAATGCTGTTCATCATCCAGCACCAGACCTCGGAGCTGTGGATGAAACTGATGCTGCACGAACTCAAGGCCGCCCGCGAACACGTGCGCCTTGGTGAGTTGCCGCCAGCCTTCAAGATGCTGGCGCGGGTCTCGAGGATCTTCGACCAGTTGGTACACGCCTGGGCGGTGCTGGCGACCATGACACCGTCGGAATACAAGGCGATCCGCCCGTTCCTCGGACAGTCGTCGGGGTTCCAGTCGTTCCAGTACCGCGAGATTGAATTTATCCTCGGCAACAAGAGCCCGGCGCTGTTGCGGCCCCATGCCCATCGCCCGGCGTTGCTGGAGCAATTGCAGGTGGCGATTGCCACGCCGTCGCTGTATGACGAAGCGATCAACCTGATGGTCAAGGCCGGTCTGGCGATAGATCCGAAACGGGCCGAGCGCGACCCGACGGCGGCAACGGTTCACGATGAATCGGTGGAGGCTGCGTGGCGTGAGGTATACCGCGACCCGAGCCGTTATTGGGACTTGTATCAGTTGGCCGAGAAGTTCATCGACCTGGAGGATTCGTTCCGCCAGTGGCGCTTCCGGCATGTGACCACGGTGGAACGGATCATCGGCTTCCAGCCGGGAACCGGCGGCACTGAAGGTGTGGGGTATCTGCGCAAGATGCTCGACACGGTGCTGTTCCCCGAGTTGTGGCGAGTGCGTTCTACCCTCTGAACAAAAAAGCCCCGGACTACCGGGGCTGTTCATTTGGAATGCAGTTAAAAATGTGGGAGGGGGCTTGCCCCCGATAGCGGTGGGCCAGTAGACATATCAGTGGCTGACCCACTGCAATCGGGGGCAAGCCCCCTCCCACATGGGTTACTGCGCTGTCACGACCTTCGCGTTTCGGACGCGCAACCGATACGCCACATAGATAATCCCCACCCACACCGGCATCGCATACACCGACTCGCGAATCCCTGGAATCGCCAGCATCACGCTGATGATCATCAGCATGAACGCCAGGCACAGGTAGTTGCTGAACGGGAACCAGAAGGTCTTGAACGACGGCGTCACGCCTTGCTCGCCCATGGCCTTGCGGAACTTGATGTGGGTGATGCTGATCAGCGCCCAGTTGATCATCAGCGAGGCAACCACCAGCGCGAACAGCAACTCCAGGGCACTCTGCGGCGCGACGTAGTTGACCACCACGCACAGCATCGTCACCAGCGCCGAAATCGCCAGCGCCCGCAACGGCACGCCTTGCTTGTTGAGCTTCATCAACGCCTTGGGCGCGTCGCCTTGCTCGGCCAGGCCGAACAGCATGCGGCTGTTGCAGTACACGCCGCTGTTGTATACCGACAACGCCGCGGTCAGCACCACGAAGTTGAGGATATGCGCAGCGGTGTCATTGCCGATCAGCGAGAAAATCTGCACGAACGGGCTACCGCTGTAGGGGTCGCCCGACGCGCCGAGGGTTTGCAGCAGTTCATCCCACGGGTACAGCGACAGCAGCACGGTGAGGGCGCCGACGTAGAAAATCAGGATCCGGTACACCACCTGGTTGATCGCCTTCGGGATCACCTTGCGCGGCTCGCTGGCCTCGGCGGCGGTGATGCCCACCAGCTCCAGGCCACCGAACGAGAACATGATGAACGCCATCGACATCAACAGCCCCATGCCACCGTTGGGGAAGAAACCGCCGTGGCTCCACAGGTTGCTGACCGACGCCTGCGGGCCGCCGGTACCGCTGAACAGCAGGTAGCAGCCGAGCACGATCATGCCGACAATCGCCACCACCTTGATGATCGCAAACCAGAATTCGGCTTCACCGAAGAACTTCACGTTCAGGGTGTTGATCAGGTTGACCGCGACGAAAAACACCAGCGCGCTGACCCAGGTCGGGATTTGTGGCCACCAGAACTGGATGTACTTGCCCACCGCCGTCAGTTCGGCCATGCCCACCAGCACGTACAGCACCCAGTAGTTCCAGCCTGCGAGAAAGCCCGCGTAACCGCCCCAGTATTTATGCGCAAAGTGGCTGAAGGAGCCGGCCACCGGCTCTTCGACAATCATCTCGCCGAGCTGGCGCATGATCAGGAAGGCGATGAAACCGGCTATCGCGTAACCCAGGATCATCGACGGCCCCGCCGACTTGAGCACCCCGGCCGAGCCGAGGAACAGTCCCGTGCCAATCGCCCCTCCCAAGGCGATCAGTTGAATGTGCCGGTTCTTCAGGCCGCGCTTGAGGCCCACCGGGTTTACCATGTCATCCGCCATTAACGTTCCCTTCTACTTGTTTTTCTTAAGGGTGAGTGCAGGCGCATCAGCCCCTCAGAAGTGCTGAGGGTCAGATATTACTCTGCGTAAACTTTTCGTAATACAGCTGGACGCCATCAAGTGCCTGATCCGCCAGCCATTGTTGGATCGATTCGACCATCGGCGGGGGACCACAGACATACATGTCCACCGATCTGTCACGCAAGTGGGCCAGGTCGAAATGCTCGGTGAGGTAGCCGCGCTTGCCCGTCCATTGCGCTGAGGCGTCGCTGAGGACTTCGGTGTAGCGAAAATCGGCGATCTTCGACGCGTAGCTGCGGATGCGCGCCGCTTCGCACAAGTCTTCTGCACCGCGCACGCCGTAGTAGAGGTGCACAGGGTGGTCGCAGCCGCCAGCCGCCAACTGATCGAGCATGCCCAGCAGTGCCGACAACCCGGTACCGCCGGCGACCAGCACCAGCGGTTGGCTGACGTGCCGCAGGTAGAACGCCCCCAGCGGCGCCTCCATCACGACCTCGTCACCCACCTGGCAGCGCTCGCGCACGTAGTTGCTCATCACCCCGTCGGGCAGCAGGCGCACCAGAAACTGCAACTGATTGCCCGGCAGGTTGGCGAAGGAATAGGAACGCCAGCTGTCAGTGCCGGGGACCGATAACCGCGCATATTGGCCGGGCAGAAACTCCAGCGGTGCGTCCATTTTAAGCTGCAGGATTGCCGTACTGGCCGACACCAACCGTACCTCGCTCACCGTACCGCGCACCTGCACCGGCCCCGGCGCGTTGCACAGGCTTGAATCGAAGTCGAAGTAGAAGGTCGCATCGGACTTCACCCGCGTCTGGCAACTGAGCATTTTGCGCTGTTGCAGGTCGAGGCTCGACAGCGCTTCTTCGTCGACATAGTCCTGGGTGTAAGCGCCGGATTCGCAACGCCCCTGACAGGTACCGCACACGCCTTCGCGACAGTCCAGCGGGATCTTGATGCCGTTGCGCAGGGCGGCATCCAGCAGGATTTCATGGGCGCCCACCGGGAAAAACAGGGTCTTGCCATCGGCAAAACTGAAGGCCACTTTGTGGTTCATTCACATGACTCCGTGGATAGGTATGAACCTTGTAGGAGCGAGCTTGCTCGCGAAGAACGTCTACGATGACGCCATCCAGCCTGGATGCACGCGGTGTACTTGAGTTTTTCGCGAGCACGCTCGCCCCTACAGGGCAATGCGCCACCGTTACAGGTGGTAGAAGTCCAGCACCGAGTTGATGGTGTCGTTGAGCAGCAGCGCGTGCTTGCGGGTGATCAACCAGCTGTCGCCATCCGGCTTGAGACGGTAGGTCGCGTGCCCATAAAACTGCTCGGACGTCGCCAGCCGATAGAACAATGTGTGCCAGTTCAGCTTCACCGCCAGCGTGCCGTCGGCCTGTTCGGCGACGCGCACGTTATTGATCAAGTGCAGCGTGCGCGGCATCGGCGTGGCCGAGGCCGCCTTGCCGGTGCGCAGGCGGAATACGCGGTCCTCCAGCCCCGAGCGGTTGGCGTAATAGATCAACGACATTTCGCGCTTGGGGTCCTGGGTGTAGACATGTTCCGAGTCCCATTGCGGCAGGTGGAACTCGCTCTGCGGGTCGAATAACTGCACATAGGCATCCCAGTCCTGGGCGTCGCACAGTTCGGATTTACGGTAGAAGAATTGCTCGATCCGGTACTGCAATTGCGCATTCATCACTTCACCTCCCGCAGTTGCAGCGCCTGCCGGTCCAGGCCCTTGAGCAAAAACTGCTGCCAGTTGCGGTGTTGGTTGACGTAAAGGCCTTCGTGGGTGAATTCGGTGCCGGTCATGGCGGGCTGAATGCCGATGGCTTCGCTGTTCGGTGTCGGCCCGGTCTCCCAGCGATGGCTGCCGCGTGAGATATCGCTCCAGCGCTCCAGGCGGCCCTGGAAGCCGCGCTGGGCCTCGCGAAACTCCACCAGGTCATCCGGCGTGCCCATGCCTGAGACATTAAAGAAATCTTCGAACTGGCGAATACGGTTTTCGCGGTCGGCGTCGGACTCGTTCTTCACCCCCAGGCACTGGCTGATGATCTCGGTCTTGTTCCACGCCAGCGGGCGAATGATGCGCAGTTGGGAACTGATCTGGTCGAGAAAGAACAGGCTCGGGTAGATATTCAGGTTGCGCAGGCGGTGCATCATCCATTCGGCTTTCTGCTGGCCGTGTTCTGCCACCAGGCGCGGCATGATGGTGGCGTAGCCGGAGCGCACGCTGGGGTTGGGCATGTCGCTGAACAACAGGCTGTGGCCGTTGTTGAAGGCAAACCAGCCGTCATCGGTGTTGGCGTCGCCGGCGCCGAGCTTGCTGTAGTCCAGGGTAGTGCCGGCACTTGCGCCATTTTCGCTATTGACCTGCTGGCGATGCTGCACCGTGGCCACGTAGTTGTAGTGCACGGTGCTGACGTGATAACCGTCCAGGCCGTTTTCGTTTTGCAGTTTCCAGTTGCCGTCGTAGGTGTAGGCGGACTTGCCCGGCAGCACCTCCAGCTCGCCGTTTGCCGACTGCGCCACCATCATGTCGAAGAACACTTTGGCGTCGCCCAGGAAGTCCTCCAGGCTGTCGGTGCCGTTCACGTCGAGGCTGATAAACACAAAGCCCTTGTAGCTGTCGATGCGCGCCTTTTTCAGACCCCGCGTGGCTTTGTCGAAACCTTCCGGGTATTCCCCCGGCGCCTTGACCTTCACCAGCCGGCCATCGCTTTTGTAACACCAGGCATGGAACGGGCAGGTGAACGTGGATTGGTTGCCCTTGCCCACGCGGGTGAGTGTAGTGCCGCGATGCTGGCAGGCATTGATCAGCGCGTTGAGCCGGCCTTCGCCGTCGCGGGTGATGATCATCGGCTGGCGCCCGGCGCGCATCGTCACGAAGTCGTGGTGATTGGCCAATTCGCTTTCGTGGCAGGCGTAGATCCAGTTCTTCTCGAAGATCAGTTCCATCTCCAAGTCGAACAGTTCGGGTTCGGTGAACATGTCGCGGGCGATGCGGAACACTTCATCCGCCGGGCGAAAGTCCAGGCAACTGTCGATAAAGGTTTTCCACTGTTCGACGTTTCTTGCACCACTCATGGGAGGCACCTTTTTGATTGGGGCTGATCGGTGATGCATTAGAGGCAGTGGTGCAGGGCGTGGGCTATCCGCTTAATGGGGGAAGGCAGGCCGGATAATTGGGCAGCAAATACCCAACCCGGTGCGGGGCGGTGACGGGATGCGCTACTGTCTTGCAGGGCATCGGGCGAAAAACCCGGCTGCTTATCCACTTAGTCGGCGATTGCTATCCACCCGGTAGCCATTTCGCCGGCATGGCGCATTACTTGCTGTCCAACCCTAACGACGCGCCGTCAGAGCGCGCAAACGCCTAACCGCCGTGGGTGCACCTGATGAGCAGCCAAACGATTCAACGCTTCGACCTGGAAGGCGCACGTAGCTGGATGTCCGGCATCTGCGGGCCCCATCGCCTGGTCACCGCCACACCCGAACGCCTGCGTTTTCACCACAGTGCCAATAGCTTCAAGTCCCGCGCGACCACCCTGGGAGTGATCGAATACGGCACGGACGTGACCATCGACATCGAAGATGCCGAGCACTTCAGCAGTTACAGCCTGAGCCTGCCCCTGGTGGGCGAGCAGGAGCTGAGCAAGAACGGAGAACGGCTGCGCTCCAATCGCGAGCAGGGCGTCATCATCTCGCCCAACGAGCATCAGGTGCTGGCGATTTCCGGCGACTGCCGCAAGTTGCAGGTAGTGATTACCCGCGCAGCAATGAGTGAGTCACTGGAAGGTTTACTGCAGCGCCCCATCGAGGCGCCGTTGCGCTTTGAGTCGGTGATGGACGCGGTGGACGGCGCTTCAGCGTCGTGGTGGCGCATGGCGCGTTACTTCATTGCCGAACTGGAGCACGGCAGTGAGTTGTACGAGCAGGCCGCGTTTACCCGCGACCTGGAAAGCTCGTTGATCAAGGGGCTGATCCTGGCCCAGCCGAACAATTACTCCGAAGAACTGCGCGATGTACTGGGCGTGAAACTGCCCCACTATTTGATCCGTGCACGCCAGTACATCCACGAAAACGCCCGCGAAGCCGTGCACCTGGAAGACCTGGAAGCGGCCGCAGGGGTGTCGCGGTTCAAACTGTTCGATGCCTTTCGCAAATATTTTGCACTGTCGCCGATGGCCTATCTGAAGAAGTACCGGCTGAGCGCCGTGCGCCAGGAAATGCTTGAGCATGGCGCCCCGCGGACCATCTCCGAGATCGCCCTGGGCTGGGGCTTTACTCACCTGGGGCGGTTTTCGGCGGAGTATCGCAAGTCATTTGATGAGACGCCGAGCCAGACCTTACAGCGCAAGCGCCTGCGCAGTCTTTGAATCCATGGCGATTAAAATGTGGGAGGGGGCTTGTTCCCGATAGCGGTGTGTCAGTCAATGAGTAAGTTGCCTGATCCACAGCTATCGGGAGCAAGCCCCCTCCCACAAGGGAATTGCAGTGTTTAAGAGCATTCAGATCAGTTCTTCAACCAGTTGCAGGCAATGACTGAGCCCCGGCGACTGATCATTCACCCGCCGGCTGAGAATGATCGGCGAGGTCGCGGTGGCTTCCACCACCGGCGCGTAACCGATATCCGCGCGATGCAGCACCTGCACCGACGCCGGCACCAGTGTCACGCCCATGCCTGCGCCCACCAGGCCCAGGGCGGTCTGCAATTCGTTGGTCCACTGCGCGACTTTGAGGCTCAAGCCGTGGGCGTCGAACAAGGCGATGACATGGTCGGCATAACTGGGGCGTGGATTGCCCGGATACAGCACAAAGGGCTCGGCGGCCAACTGCGCAAGGCTGGCGGGTGCGCCCAGCAACGGGTGACCGCTGGGCAACACCGCCACCAGGCGGTCTTGCACCAGTACGCGCTGGACGATGGCCGGGTCGTCGATGGGAATTCGCCCGAAACCCACATCAATGCGCCCGGCCTTGAGGGCTTCGACCTGCTGCAAGGTGGTCATCTCCGACAACCCCAGCTCCAACTCCAGCGCCTCATGGGTGCGCAGTCGCCGAATCAGTTCCGGCAGCACGCCGTACAAGGTCGACGGCGCAAAGCCGATGCCCAGCCAGGTCTTCTGGCCCAGGCCGATGCGCCGGGTGTTGTCGCAGACCTTGCCCAACTGCTCGAGCAGCCCATTGGCGTGCTCATAGAAAAACCGCCCGGCCTCGGTCAGCCGCAGCGGTCGACCGCGCTCGAGCAGCACCACGCCCAATTCGTCTTCCAGTTGTTGAATCTGCCGGCTCAACGGCGGCTGGGCGATGTGCAGGCGTTCGGCAGCGCGGGTGAAGTTGAGGGTTTGGCCCAGAACCTGGAAATAGCGCAGGTGACGCAGTTCCATGTTGCCTCCTTTAATACCTTCAAGGTATCGAACCAGACCAATTCTATATTGGAACCCACCAGCCACGCAGCACAGAATCGACGCAAACCTATAAAGAACCCAACGGGTATTGCCATGCCGATTTGCCCCATCGAGTCGATCGAGACCATCATCGTCGACCTTCCCACCATTCGCCCGCACACGCTGGCGATGCATACGATGCAACACCAGACCCTGGTGATCATCCGCCTGCGTTGCGCCGATGGCATCGAAGGCCTCGGTGAATCCACCACCATCGGTGGCCTGAGTTACGGCAACGAAAGCCCCGAGAGCATCAAAGTCAACATCGACCGGCACTTCGCACCGCTGCTGATCGGCCAGGACGCAAGCAATATCAACGCCGCCATGGTGCGCCTGGAACGCTGCATCCGCGGCAATACGTTTGCCAAATCGGGTATCGAGAGCGCGTTGCTCGACGCCCTCGGCAAGCGCTTGAACCTGCCGGTCAGCGAACTGCTCGGCGGCCGTGTGCGCGATGCCTTGCCGGTGGCCTGGACCCTGGCCAGCGGCAATACCGCACAGGACATTGCCGAGGCCGAGAAGATGCTCGACCTGCGCCGCCATCGCCTTTTCAAACTGAAGATCGGCGCCGGTGATGTCGACCGTGACCTGGCCCACGTGATCGCGATCAAGCGCGCGCTGGGTGATCGCGCCAGCGTGCGTGTCGATGTCAACCAGGCCTGGGACGAGGCCGTGGCCCTGCGCGCCTGCCGGGTGCTGGCGGACAACGGAATCGACCTGATCGAACAGCCGATCTCGCGCAACAATCGAGGCGGCATGGCGCGGCTGAACCTGTCGAGCCCGGCGCCGATCATGGCCGATGAATCGATTGAATGCGTCGAGGATGCGTTCAACCTGGCTCGCGAAGGCGCGGCCTCGGTGTTTGCCCTGAAAATCGCCAAGAACGGCGGCCCGCGTGCGGTGCTGCGGACGGCGGCGATTGCTCAAGCGGCGGGCATCGGCCTCTACGGCGGCACCATGCTCGAAGGAGGCATCGGCACCCTGGCTTCGGCACATGCCTTTGTCACGCTGAACACGCTGGCGTGGGGCACCGAACTGTTCGGTCCGTTGCTGCTCACCGAAGACATCCTCACCGAGCCGCCTGTGTACCGTGATTTCCACCTGCATGTATCCACCGCACCGGGCCTGGGCCTGGCGATCGACGAAGAACGCCTGGCGTTCCTGCGTCGTGACAAACACTAAGAGGCGCCTGCCATGTTGTTCCACGTAAAGATGACCGTGAACCTGCCGCTCGACATGCCCGCCGAGCGCGCCGCCAGTCTCAAGGCCGAAGAGAAGGCCCTGGCGCAGCGCCTGCAACAAGAGGGGAAATGGCGCCACCTGTGGCGCATTGCCGGGCACTACGCCAACTACAGCGTGTTCGATGTCGAGAGTGTGCAGGCGCTGCACGACCTGCTGATGCAACTGCCGTTGTTCCCCTATATGGCCATCGAAGTCAATGCGCTGTGTCGGCATCCGTCGTCGATCCACGCGGACGACCGCTGAGCCTGTTTTGCACCCAATAATTACAAGATGAGGATTGCACCATGTCCATCCGACTGTCCCAGACTGCCCACGCCCAGCAGTTTCTCGAAGAAGCCAGCGGTCACCGCAGTGAAGGCGGCAACCCGCGCACCAAGGCGCTGATCTATCGGATCCTGCGCGACACCGTGAATATCATCGAAGACCTGGACGTGACCCCGCAAGAGTTCTGGACGGCGGTCAACTACCTCAACGAACTGGGGAAAAACCAGGAAGCCGGCTTGCTCGCCGCCGGGTTGGGCCTGGAGCATTATCTGGACCTGTTGATGGATGCCGCCGACATCGAGGCCGGCAAATCCGGTGGCACGCCGCGCACCATCGAAGGCCCGCTGTATGTGGCCGGTGCACCGCTGTGCAAATACGAAGCGCGACTGGATGATGGCAACGACGACGCCGTGCCGCTGTTCATGCGCGGGCAGGTGCGCGACACCCAGGGCAAACCGCTGGCGGGGGCGATTGTCGATGTGTGGCAGGCCAATACCGGCGGCACCTATTCGTGGTTTGACCCGACGCAATCGGAGTTCAACCTGCGCCGCCGCATCGAGACCGACGCCCAGGGCCACTATCGTTTTCGCAGCATCGTGCCGTCGGGCTACGGCTGCCCGCCGACCGGGCCGACCCAGCAGTTGCTCGATCAGTTGGGGCGCCACGGGCAGCGTCCGGCGCACATTCACTTCTTCATCTCGGCACCCGGCCATCGGCACCTGACCACCCAGATCAACCTGTCGGACGACCCGTACCTGCACGATGATTTTGCCTATGCCACACGTGATGAGTTGATCGCCCAGATCCGCTTCAGTGACGATCCGCAGCTGGCACAGGAGTTCGGCGTGCAGGGGCGATTGGCGCAGATTGATTTTGACTTTGAGTTGCAGGTGGCTGTTGCCCCCGCGGAGCAGCAGCGCATGCAGCGCGTACGCGCGCTCGAAGACTGAACACGGTTAAAAAATGTGGGAGGGGCAAGCCCCCTCCCACATTGCACCGGTGTTGGATTTGGTTATTTGCGCACCACCAGATCCAGCACCTCATCCCGATCCTTGATCTTCTGCAGCACAATCTCCGAACGTATATCCATGACCCCCGCCGTGCGGTTGAGTTGGTTCACGATAAAGTCCGAGAAATGCTTGAGGTTGCGCGCCTGTACCCGCAGCACATAGTTGCTGGCGCCGGTGACCACATAGGCACTGGCCACCTCCGGCCAACCCTGCACTTTCTCGATGAATGTCTCATGCCAGTCTTGCACATCCTGGCGCAAGGACAGGTGCACGATGGCCTCAAGCTCAATGCCCAACTGCTCGGCATTGAGCACCGCCCGATAGCCGCTGATGACGCCTTCGCTTTCCAGCAGGCGCAAACGGCGCAGGCACGCCGAGGGCGACAGCGCGACTTTTTCCGCCAGTTCCTGGTTGCTGATACGGCCATCCTGTTGCAGGAAATGCAGGAGGCGCAGGTCGGTGGCGTCAAGAATCATGGTTTGAATAAATCCGCGTGTTTGGGAGTTAAATTCGAATTTCCTACAGCTTAAATAGCGCTTCACCTACCACTTTGCACGAAAATTCTCTAAAGCTTCGTTCATTATTTGCTCCATCTTCTCTTATAAAAACCAGGACAGACCATGACCACCCTAAGCCATTGCCAAGCCCTCGACGCCCAGGACCCGCTGGCGCCTTTGCGCGCTCAGTTCGCCCTGCCTGAGGGCGTCATCTACCTTGACGGCAACTCCCTCGGCGCGCGTCCGGTGGCCTCGCTGGCGCGGGCGCAACAGGTGATCGCCCAAGAGTGGGGCAACGGCCTGATTCGCAGCTGGAACAGCGCCGGTTGGGCGGACCTGTCCCTGCGCCTGGGCAATCGCCTGGCACCGCTGATCGGCGCAGGCGAGGGCGAAGTGGCGGTTACCGACACCACGTCCATCAACCTGTTCAAGGTGCTCAGCGCCGCGCTGAGCGTACAGCGCGAGCGTGTACCGGCGCGCAAAGTGATCGTCAGCGAAGCGAGCAATTTTCCCACCGACCTGTACATCGCCGAGGGCCTCGCCGAGCTGCTGCAACAGGGTTACACCCTGCGCTTGGTCAACAGCCCGGACGAACTGCCCCGCGCCATCGACCAGGATGTGGCGGTGGTGATGCTCACCCATGTCAACTACAAGACCGGCTATATGTATGACATGCACGCACTCACCGCCTTGAGCCATGAGTGCGGCGCGTTGAGCCTCTGGGACCTGGCGCATTCGGCCGGTGCGGTGCCCATCGACCTGCACGCGGCCGGGGCCGATTATGCGATTGGCTGCACCTACAAATACCTCAATGGCGGCCCGGGCTCCCAGGCGTTCGTGTGGGTCAGCCCGGCGTTGGTGGACCTGGTGCGCCAGCCGCTGTCGGGCTGGTTCGGGCATACCCGTCAGTTTGCGATGGAATCGAACTACGCGCCGAGTGCCGGCATCGCCCGCTACCTGTGCGGCACCCAGCCGATCACCTCGCTGGCCATGGTGGAATGCGGGCTGGAGATATTTGAACAGACGGATATGGCCAGCCTGCGCGCTAAATCCCTGGCGTTGACCGATCTGTTTATCGAGCGAGTCGAAGCACGCTGCGCCGTCCATGGCTTGAAGCTGATCACCCCCCGTGAACACGCCAGGCGCGGCAGTCATGTGAGTTTCGAACACCCTGAAGGGTATGCGGTGATCCAGGCGCTGATCGCCCGGGGGGTGATCGGTGACTACCGTGAGCCGCGCATCATGCGATTCGGTTTTACCCCGCTGTACACCAGCTTCACCGACGTCTGGGACGCGGTGGAAATCCTCGGTGACATTCTCGACAACACCACCTGGGACCAGCCGCAATTCAAGGTGCGTAACAGCGTGACCTGATAGCACCACAAAACCATTGTGGGAGGGGGCTTGCCCCCGATAGCAGGGTGTCAGTGTTTTATCTGTTACTGATACACCGCCATCGGGGGCAAGCCCCCTCCCACAGGGGATCTGTGACAACAGCAGCAATCACAATAATAAAGGGGCACGCCACGTGACCACGCCAGACAACGGCTTTGCAGAAATCACCCACCGCGAACTGGGCCTCAAACGCCAGCTCACTTCCGCGCAAATGAGCATGATCGCCATCGGCGGCGCCATTGCTACCGGGCTGTTCATGGGCAGCGCCTACGCGATTGGCTATGCCGGGCCCAGTGTGTTGCTCAGCTACACCATCGGTGCGTTGATTACGCTGATATTGATGGGGTGCCTGGCAGAGATGACGGTGGCCCATTCCACCTCCGGCTCTTTTGGCGCCTATGCCGAGTTTTACATCGGCCCGCTGGCCGGTTTCCTGGTGCGTTATGCCTACTGGGCGGCGATCGTGCTGGCAGTCGGGGCCGAGGTGACGGCGGTGGCGATGTACATGAAGTACTGGTTCGCCAACGTGCCGGAATGGGTATGGATCGTGTCGTTCTCCAGCGTGTTGATCCTGCTCAATGCGATCAGCGTGAAGACGTTTGGCAACTTCGAATACGGGTTCTCCACCCTCAAGATCAGCGCCATCGTCGGCTTCATCATCCTGGCGGTGTACGTGGTGTTCGGCTCGGGCAACCCGGAGTATGGCGTGCAGAACTACACCGCTCATGAGGGGTTTTTTCCCCATGGGGTGAGCGGTATGTGGATCGCGGTGATCGTGTCGATCTTCAGCTACTTGAGTGTGGAGATGATCGCAGTGGCTGCCGGTGAAGCAGCCGATCCGGAGCGGGCAGTGAAGAAAGCCTTTCGCGCGACCATTGTGCGCCTGGTGGTCTTCTACCTGCTGACCCTGGCATTGATGCTCGCCATCGTGCCGTGGAACCAGGCGGGTCAGGCCCAGAGCCCGTTCGTCACGGTGATGCAGACCATCGGTATTCCCGGCGCCACCGGGGTGATGAATTTCGTGATTCTGATCGCGGCGCTGTCGGCGATGAACAGCCAGCTCTACATCACCACGCGCATGATGTTCAGCCTGTCCCGCGCAGGTTTTGCGCCCAGGTCCATGGGCGCGTTGAGCAACAGCGGCATCCCGCTCAATGCTTTGCTGCTGTCCAGCTCCGGTATCGCATTGGCGACCCTGCTCAACGTGGTGTACCCGGAAAGTTCGTTCACGCTGATGATGGCGATCTCGATGTTCGGGGCGATTTTCACCTGGTTCATGATCTTCCTCACGCACCTGTTTTTCCGGCGCTACCGCAAGCGTCATGGCGGGCCGAAGCTGTCCTTCGAGCTGCGCCTGTTTCCGTACAGCACCTTGCTGGGGCTGGTGCTGATGGGCGCGGTGATGATCACCACGTATTTCACTGACGCGTTCAAGATGACCCTGGTGTTTGGCGTGCCGTTCCTGCTGATCCTGAGCGCGGTGTATTACGGGTTTTTCCGCAAGGGCAGGGCCAAGGCATCGAACAAGGCCCTGGCATAACCCGGCAGGTGTTCGAACGAGCGCGCGCAGAGCAACAGTTGGCGACAGGCCCAGTCCTCCTTGAGGGGCTGGGCCTTGATGCGACCTTCCTGCGGCCTGCGGTCCAGGGCGGCCTGGGGCACGATGCCCAGGCCCGCGCCACGGGCGACCATGCGGATCACCCCATCGAAACCCTCGGCGCGGATGCGCGTTTGCAGGCGATAGCCTGCGTGCAAGGCCTGTTCCTCCAGGTACACCGCCAGCGCGCTATTGGCTGGCAGACCTACGTAGTCGTATTGCAGGCTGTCGATGAAATTCGCGGTTTTCAACGGATGGTCGAGGGGCATGATCAGCACCAACGGATCGTCGCGAAATGCCAGTGTCTGCAAGCCGTGGGTATCCACTGCATCGGAGATAATTCCCAGGTCGGCTGTGCCTTGGCGCAAGGCCTGGATAATGCGCAGGCTGGGCAACTCCTGCAGGTCGATATCGAGGTTGGGATGTTCGCGCAGAAAGTCGGCCAGCAGCTCCGGCAAATATTCACTCAGCGCGGTGGTATTGCACAGCAGGCGCACCTGGCCTTTGACGCCCTTGGCGTATTCCGCCAGGTCTTGTTGCAGATGCTCGGCCTGTTGCAGCAGCAGGCGGGCGTGTCGGCCCAGGGCTTTGCCGGCAGGTGTCGGAGCGACGCCACGGCGGCCACGCTCCAGGAGTTCGATGCCCATCGAGGCCTCCATCGCCCGAATGCGCGCACTGGCGGCGGCCAGGGATAAATGGCTGCGGGCGGCGCCGGCGGTGATGTTGCCGGTGTCGAGGATGTGCAGGTAGAGGCGCAGGTCGATCAGGTCAAAGTGCATGGCTCAAGATTTCCTCAGCCTCATCCAAAACAAGAGGCTGCCTCAGTATATGGCGAATTTTCAACCGCTCGGCAAAACTGCACACTTTCGGCATGATGACTGTCCTGACGTTCTACCAAACCCTCGGCCCAGCCCTGACATTGCTGGTGATCGCCACGTTCCTGCTGGCCGGTACGGTCAAGGGCGTGATTGGTCTCGGCCTGCCCACGGTGGCCATGGGCATGCTCGGCCTGGCTATGTTGCCGGCACAGGCTGCGGCGTTACTGATCATCCCTTCGACGGTCACCAATCTCTGGCAACTGGCGTTGGGCGGTCACCTGAGTACCTTGCTCAAGCGCCTGTGGCCGATGTTGCTGCTGATTGTCCTCGGCGCCGGGCTGGGCACGCTGTGGTTGGGCATGGACGGTGGGCCGTGGGTGGTACGCGCGTTGGGCGCGGCGTTACTGGTGTATGCGCTGAGTGGATTATTCCTGCCGACCTTCACGGTGCAACCCCGAACCGAGCGCTGGCTGGGCCCGTTGTGCGGGGTTGTCACAGGCGTCATCACTGCAGCCACCGGCGTGTTCGTGATTCCCGCAGTGCCCTACCTGCAGGCATTAAGCTTGAGCCGCGATCAACTGGTGCAGGCGCTGGGGCTGTCGTTCAGCGTATCGACCCTGGCCCTGGCCGGCGGGCTGGCCTGGCGCGGCGCGCTCGGTGGCGGTGAAATCGGCGCATCGTTGTTGGCGCTGGTGCCGGCATTGCTGGGGATGTGGTTGGGCCAGGTGGTGCGCCAGCGCATCAGCGCGCTGTGGTTCAAGCGGGGATTTTTCGGCGGGATGGCGCTATTGGGAGGCCATTTGTTGCTCAGTGGTCAATAATGAGCCCGAGCCGATAACCAGGACAGCCCGTGAAAGCCCGATCCGATGAACTCCAGATCTTTGTCAGCGTAATCGAGTGCGGCTCGATTTCCGCCGCCGCCGAGCAGGTCGGGCAGACGCCGTCGGCGGTCAGCCGTACCTTGTCGCGCCTGGAGGCCAAGCTCGACACCACCCTGATCAACCGCACCACGCGGCGCATGGACCTGACCGAGGAGGGCCGGTACTTCTTCGAGCAGGCCAAGGTGATCCTGGCGCAAATGGAGGCGCTGGAAGAGCGTCTGTCGTCACGCCAGAAAAAACCGGCCGGGCGACTGCGTATCAATGCGGCGGTGCCGTTCATGCTGCACGCAATCATGCCCTATATTGGCGAATTTCGTCGTCTGTACCCGGACATCCAATTGGAGCTGAACAGCGACGACCTGATCATCGACCTGCTTGAGCAAAGCACCGACATTGCGATTCGTATCGGCACCCTGGCCGACTCCACCCTGCATGCCCGTGCCCTGGGCAGCACGCCGCTGCACATTCTGGCCAGCGCCGAATACCTCAGGCAACACGGCACGCCGACCACGGTCGCCGAATTGGCCGAGCACACGCTGCTGGGTTTCAGCCACACCGACACCCTCAACCATTGGCCGCTGCGCCATGCCGAAGGTGACCGCTGGCTGATCCAGCCGGGCGTTGCCGCGTCCAGTGGTGAAACCGTGCGCCACCTGGCATTGCAGGGGCAGGGCATTTGCTGCCTGTCCAACTTCATGACCCATCAAGACATCGATGCCGGGCGCCTGGTCCCACTCCTGGACACCTTCAACAGTGGCTACCGCCAGCCGATCCATGCGGTGTACTACCGCAACTCCCAACTGGCGTTGCGTATCCAATGCTTCCTGGACTTTATCCAGACCAAGCTGGCACGTTACGCCGGCTGATTCGTGACTGCCGCGCAAGAGTGAATTGGGCAACGCGGGGTTATTCGCCGCCGGGGGCTGCTGGATACTGGGCTCATCACTTACCCAGCCAGGAGCACTCTCCATGAATGTATTCGTTACCGGCGCCGCCGGTTTTATCGGCGGCTCCATCGCCACCGGTCTGGTCAAGGCCGGGCACGCTGTCACCGGTCTGGTGCGCAGCGCCGAGCAAGCCGCTGAAATGACGGCACTGGGCATTACCCCAGTGATCGGCACCCTCGATGACGCGGTGATATTGACCGAACAGGCGCAGCACGCCGATGCAGTGATCAATGCCGCCAGCAGCGACCACCGCGCTGGCGTCGAAACCCTGCTGGCTGCCTTGAAAGGCTCCCACAAGCCGTTCCTGCACACCAGCGGCTCAAGTATCGTCGGCGACGCGTCGGGCGGCAAGGCCAGTGATGTCATTTACTTCGAGGACCATCTGCCGGAGCCGACCGCCGACAAGGCCGCTCGCGTGGCGATCGATAACCTGATCCTGGCCGCCGCCAGGGAGGGTGTGAATTCGGCGGTGATCTGTAACACCCTGATCTACGGTCACAGCCTGGGCGTGAAGCGTGACAGCGTGCAATTGCCGCGCTTGCTCAAGCAGGCCCGCAAAAGTGGTGTGGTACGCCATGTGGGGCCGGGGCAGAACATCTGGTCCAACGTGCATATCGAAGACGTGGTCACGCTGTACCTGCTGGCGCTGACGAAGAATGTGCCGGGCACGTTCTACTTCGTGGAAAGCAGCGAAGCGGCCTTTATCGACATGACCACTGCGATTGCCCAGGCGCTGAACCTCGGTGAGCCGCAGGATTGGCCATTGGCTGAGGCTGAGGCCGAGTGGGGGTATGAAATGGCCAACTACGGGCTGGGCTCCAACAGCCGGGTACGCGGCAAACAGGCCCGTGAACGGCTGGGCTGGGTGCCCAAGCGTACGTCGGTGGTGGAGTGGATTCGCAACGAGATGGTGTGATGTTCGCTTGATACCGAGGTGAGGCCAATCGGGGGCAAGCCCCCTCCCACCTTTGAACTGTGAATACATTCAGAGTGTGGGAGGGGGCTTGCCCCCGATGGCCGCGCCTCGGTCCCAAAGGCTAGCCCCGCGCCGCTCAATTCCGTACCATTCCCCGCCTTATCCCCCGCAACTCCCTGGTACTCCATGAACCTCACCCGTCTGCGCGCCGACGCCCTGGCCGGCCTCACCACGTCATTTGCATTGCTGCCCGAATGCATCGCCTTCGCCCTGGTGGCCCATCTCAACCCGTTGATGGGGCTCTACGGCGCTTTTATCATTTGCACCCTCACCGCGTTGTTCGGCGGCCGGCCCGGCATGGTGTCCGGTGCGGCCGGTTCCATGGCGGTGGTGATCGTGGCGCTGGTGGTGCAACACGGCGTGGAGTATCTGCTGGCGACCGTGTTGCTGGGCGGGTTGATCATGGTCGCCTTCGGCCTGCTGCGCCTGGGCAAGCTGGTGCGCATGGTGCCCCACCCGGTGATGCTGGGGTTCGTCAACGGCCTGGCGATTATCATTGCGCTGGCGCAGTTGGAGCACTTCAAAAGCGGTGAAGCCTGGCTCAGCGGTACACCGCTGTACGTGATGGTCGGGCTGGTCGCGGTCACCATGGCCATCGTCTACCTGCTGCCACGCCTGACCCGCGCCGTGCCGCCCGCCCTGGTGGCGATCCTCGGCGTAGGCCTGGCCGTGTACCTGCTCGGCTTGCCCACCCGCACCCTCGGCGATATGGCGCACATCGCAGGCGGCCTGCCGACCTTCGCGCTGCCGCAGCTCCCCTGGACCCTGGAAACCCTTGGGATCATCGCGCCCTATGCGTTCCTGATGGCAATGGTCGGCCTGCTGGAAACCCTGCTGACCCTCAACCTCACCGACGAAATCACCGAAACCCGTGGCTACCCCGACCGCGAAAGCGTGGCCCTGGGCGCTGCGAATATGGTCTCGGGCCTGTTCGGCGGCATGGGCGGTTGCGCGATGATCGGGCAAACCGTGATCAACCTCAGTTCCGGCGGACGTGGGCGATTCTCCGGCGTGTTTGCCGGGGTGATGATCCTGCTGTTCATTCTGTTTCTGTCGCCGCTGATCGAGCGGATTCCGCTGGCGGCCCTGGTGGGGGTGATGTTCGTGGTGTCCCAGCAGACGTTCGCCTGGGCGTCGTTGCGGGTGATCAACAAGGTGCCGCTCAATGACGTGCTGGTGATCATCGCGGTGACGGTCATCACCGTGTTCACCGACCTGGCGACCGCTGTGCTGTGCGGTATCGTGATCGCTGCGCTGAATTTCGCCTGGCAACAGGCCCGCGAGCTGTATGCCGATGAACACCTGGAAGCCGACGGCAGCAAACTGTATCGCCTGCACGGCACCTTGTTCTTTGCCTCGACCACGCCGTTCCTGAATCAATTCGACCCGGCCAACGACCCGGCCCAGGTGACGCTCGATTGCCGTCACCTGAGCTTCGTCGATTATTCAGCAATTGCCGCGCTGATGACCCTGCGCGAGCGCTACAGCAAAGCGGGCAAGCATTTGCGCGTGCTGCACCTCTCGGAGCGCTGCAAGAAACTGCTCAAGCGCGCCAGGGTTCAGCACGACTGACCTGCAGCAGCCTATGGCCCGACCAGGTTTTCGAGTTCCTGCGCACGGGTCTGGGTCATGTCCAGCACACAGCCGGAACCGTTGACCTGATCAATGGTGCCGCCGGTGGCGCTGCCCGCAAAGGCGCAATTGGCGTCGCGGTATTTGATCCACAGGCGTTGCAGATCCTGCAGTTGCTGCTTGCGGTTGCCTTCCTGGGCGGCCAGCGCGGTCTTGTAAGCCTTGTTCAGCCGCGCATCCTGCACCTTGGCCTCCTTGACGTTGCAGCCGACCATGTCGGCGGTGGTGTCTGCGCTGTCCATGCATTTATTCAGCGCCGGGTTATCGGCGGCGGCAGCAGTGCCGCAGAGGGCAAGAAGCAGGGCGCCGGCGGCGAGTGTCGTGCGAATCATCAGTGTGTTCCTGGCATCGATGGGTGTGCAGTGTATGACTCGACCGCGCACGTTGAGTTTCCAGCCTTTATCCGAAGGTCATGTAAGAACACCCCCTGAATTTTCATGCGGCCGCGTCGGGCATATCCCACTGCGACAGCGCTTATCCCTGCGCGGTAAT
The DNA here is from genome assembly GCF_005233615.1 of Pseudomonas sp. CFBP13528. NCBI lineage: Bacteria > Pseudomonadati > Pseudomonadota > Gammaproteobacteria > Pseudomonadales > Pseudomonadaceae > Pseudomonas > Pseudomonas sp. CFBP13528. Next base: position 81,362 of record NZ_QGAJ01000017.1, on the reverse strand, counting down.
TACTTTCATAAAAATTGAAAACTCACCTTGGTAATGATTTATGAGTTTCACAACCTATTCGACGTGACCCTTTCCGAGGAGTACCGCATGGCCGCATCACCGGGCTTCGGGCTATTGGCATACGCCGCCATCGCCATCATTGCTTTGATCGTGCTGATTGCACGTTACCGGCTCAATCCGTTTATCGTCATCACCCTGGTGTCCATCGGCCTGGCGCTGATGGCCGGGATGCCGGCGGACACCATCATGGGCTCTTACGAGGCGGGCGTCGGCAAGACCCTGGGGCATATCGCCCTGGTCGTGGCGCTGGGCACCATGCTCGGCAAGATGATGGCCGAGTCCGGTGGCGCGGAGCAGGTGGCACGTACGTTGATCAACTGTTTCGGCGAGCGCAACGCCCACTGGGCCATGGTCTGCATCGCGTTCCTGGTGGGGCTGCCGCTGTTTTTCGAGGTGGGATTCGTTTTGCTGGTGCCGATCGCCTTTACCGTGGCGCGGCGCGTGGGCGTGTCGATCCTGATGGTCGGCCTGCCGATGGTCGCCGGCCTGTCGGTGGTGCATGCGCTGGTGCCGCCGCACCCGGCGGCGATGATGGCGGTGCTGGCGTATAACGCCTCGGTCGGGCAGACCGTGCTGTATGCGATCCTGATCGGTATTCCTACGGCGATCATCGCCGGCCCGGTCTATGCCAGGTTCATCGTGCCGCACATTCACCTGCCGGCGGAAAACCCGCTGGAACGCCAGTTTATCGAGCGCGAACCGCGTACCCGTTTGCCGAGCTTCGCGCTGACCATGGGCACCATCCTGTTGCCGGTCGTGCTGATGATGATTGGCGGTTGGGCCAATGTGATTTCCACGCCTGGCACCGGCTTCAACCAGTTCCTGTTATTTATCGGCAACTCGGTGATCGCGCTGCTGGTGGCGACCCTGGTAAGTTTCTGGACGCTGGGCCTGGCCCAGGGCTTCAACCGTGAGTCGATCCTCAAGTTCACCAATGAATGCCTGGCGCCCACGGCAAGCATCACGCTGCTGGTGGGGGCGGGCGGTGGCTTGAATCGCATCCTGGTGGATGCCGGCGTCACAAACGAAATCCTCGGTCTGGCCCATGCATTCCAGCTGTCGCCACTGGTGATGGGCTGGTTGTTCGCCGCGCTGATGCGTATCGCCACGGGCTCGGCCACGGTGGCGATGACCACGGCGTCCGGTGTTGTGGCCCCGGTCGCCCTGGGCATGGGTTATCCACACCCTGAATTGCTGGTATTGGCGACCGGTGCGGGTTCGGTGATCTTTTCCCACGTCAACGACGGCGGCTTCTGGCTGATCAAGGAATACTTCAATATGACGGTGATCCAGACCTTCAAGACCTGGACCGTGCTGGAAACCCTGATTTCGGTGGTGGCCTTCGGTCTGACCTACGGTCTGTCCTGCCTTTTGTAACCGGGAACCGCCATGGACATCCTCTACCAGATCCGCGCCCGCCAGGATTCCTTAAGCGCCGGCGAAGGGCGTATCGCCAGGCTGATGCTCGACGACGTGGGCTTTGCCGCGTCGGCCAGCCTGGAAGAACTGTCGCAACGGGCCGAGGTCAGTACCGCCACCTTGTCGCGCTTTGCCCGCAGTGTCGGTTGTCGTGATTTGCGTGACCTGCGGCTGCAGTTGGCCCAGGCCAGCGGGGTTGGCAGCCGCTTCCTGGACCCGGCCGGGCTGCCGGAACAGTCGGCGTTCCATCGGCAGATTCTCGGTGATATCGAAGCGACGTTGCGCCAGCACCTGGCTGGCTTCAATCAGCACAGCTTTGTCGATGCGGTGAGCCTGCTGGGCAAGGCGCGGATGATCCACGCGTTCGGCATGGGCGGCCCGTCAAGCCTGTGCAGCGATGAATTGCAGGTGCGGCTGGTGCGCCTGGGCTATCCGATTGCGGCCTGCCACGACCCTGTGATGATGCGGGTGACGGCCGCGACCCTGGGGCCGGAACAGGCGCTGATCGTCTGCTCGCTGAGCGGACTTACCCCCGAACTGTTGGATGTGGTGACACTGGCGCGCAACTACGACGCGCGCGTTGTCGCCATCACCCTTGCTGATTCCCCGCTGGCCGGGCTGGCGGACGTGTTGCTGCCGCTGCAACCGGCTGAAACCCATTTTATCTACAAGCCTACGGCTGCGCGCTACGGCATGCTGCTGGCCATCGACCTGCTGGCCACCGAGCTGGCGCTGGCCATGCCCGACGCCAACCAGGAACGCCTGCGCCGGATCAAACTCGCCCTGGACGATTATCGCGGCGGCCCTGACAGCCTGCCGCTTGGAGACTGAAATGACGTACGACACGCTGATTCGCCAGGCGCTGATCATTGATGGCAGTGACACGCCTGGGTACCTCGCCGACGTGGGGTTGCGCAACGGGCGTATCGAGACGATCGGCGACCTGTCGGCGGCGACGGCCGTGCATGAAGTTGACGCCACCGGCTATGTACTGGCGCCGGGCTTTGTCGATGTGCACACCCACGACGACACCGTGGTGATCCGCCACCCGCAGATGCTGCCCAAGCTCAGCCAGGGCGTGACCACGGTGATTGTCGGCAACTGCGGCATCAGCGCTTCACCTGTGAGCCTGCGTGGCAATCCACCCGATCCGATGAACCTGTTGGGCAATGCCGAGGCTTTTGCCTACCCGCGCTTTATCGATTATCGCGCGGCGGTTGAACGCGCCCAGCCCGCAGTCAATGTCGCCGCACTGATCGGCCACACGGCACTGCGCAGTAATCATATGGACGACCTGCACCGCACGGCCACAGCGCATGAAATCGCGGCCATGCGCATGCAGTTGCAGGAGAGTCTCGACGCCGGTGCCCTGGGTTTATCCACTGGCCTTGCCTACGCCAGCGCAGTCAATGCAGAGACCGATGAGGTGCTGCAACTGAGCGAAGAGCTGACGGCTTATGGCGCCGTATACACCACGCATTTGCGCAGTGAGTTCGAGCCGGTATTGGACGCGATGGACGAAGCGTTTCTGATCGGCCGACGTGCCAGGGCGCCCGTGATTATTTCTCACCTCAAGTGCGCCGGTGCGGGGAACTGGGGGCGCAGCCCGCAATTGTTGGCGTCGCTTGAGGCCGCGGCGAAAACCCATCCGGTGGGCTGTGATTGTTATCCCTATGCCGCCAGTTCGTCGACGCTGGACCTCAAGCAGGTCACTGACGCGTTCCGCATCACCATCACCTGGTCCACACCCCATCCTGAAATGGGTGGACGTGACTTGCAGGACATTGCCGCCGAGTGGGGCATTGCGCTGATGGACGCCGCTCGCCGCCTGCAACCAGCCGGTGCGGTGTATTACGGAATGGATGAGGCGGATGTGCGCCGTATCCTTGCGCATCCGCTGTCAATGGTGGGTTCCGACGGGTTGCCGGAAGACCCGTTTCCCCATCCCCGATTGTGGGGCGCGTTCCCGCGGGTGCTGGGACATTTCAGTCGCGATGTCGGATTGTTCCCGCTGCATACCGCAGTGCACAAAATGACCGGGCTCTCTGCGGCACGCTTCGGCCTGGCAGAACGCGGCGAAATCCGTGAAGGGCACTGGGCCGACCTGGTGTTGTTCGACCCGTTGCGGGTGCGCGATATGGCGGATTTCAAGACGCCGCAGCGTGCAGCCGAAGGGATAGAGGGGGTGTGGGTCAACGGGGTGTTGAGCTACAGCGCAGGGCAGGCGAACGGCCAACGAGCGGGCCGGTTCCTGGCGCGTAACGGGGATTTGCGTCGAGGCTTTTCACCACTATAGTGGCTGCTTTCGAACATGGAGCGATTGCGATGCACTTAGGAAAAGTCACCCCCATTCTGCGGATGTTCGACGAGGCCAAGGCGCTGGAATTCTATGTCGGCTTCCTGGGGTTCAAGGTCGATTGGCAGCATCGCTTCGAGGCCAATTTTCCGTTGTACCTGCAGGTGTCGCTGGGTGAGTGCGTGTTGCATCTGTCCGAGCATCATGGCGATGCGTCGCCGGGCGCTGCGGTGCGGATCCAGGCCCAAGGAATAGACGCTTACCAGCAGCAATTGCAGGCCAAGGACTACCGTTACGCAAAGCCTGATGTAGAGGACACGCCTTGGGGCTCGCGGGAGATGAGCATCAAGGACCCGTTTGGGAATCGGGTGGTGTTTGTCGAGGAAGGGGAGGATTGAATGAATGGCAGCCCCAGTCAGTGACTGGGGCTGCGTCCGGGGCGAGCTTTTCTGTTGTTTACACCCGGAAATGGCTGACCATCTGTTGCAACTGGCTACCCAGCCGCGCCAGCTCTACGCTCGACTTGGCCGTCTCATCACTGGCCGTAGCGGTCTGCTCGGACACATCACGCACATTCACGATGCTGCGGCTGATCTCTTCGGCCACGGCGCTCTGCTGTTCGGCGGCCGCTGCAATCTGCTGGTTCATCGACTGGATGTTCGACACCGTTCGGGTGATGTTTTCCAGCGACACACCGGCCTTGCGCGTGAGGTCCACGCTGCTGTCGGTGAGGCTGCGGCTATTGTTCATCACGTTGGCCACTTGCTGGGTGCCGTTCTGCAAACCGGCAACCAGGCCTTCGATTTCCTCGGTGGATTTTTGCGTACGCTGGGCCAGCCCGCGCACTTCGTCGGCCACCACGGCAAACCCGCGACCGGCTTCACCGGCCCGTGCCGCTTCAATCGCAGCGTTAAGGGCCAGCAGGTTGGTTTGCTCGGCGACGGCCTTGATCACGTCCATTACGCTGCCGATCTTGTTGCTCTCTTGCTGCAAGTGAGCCATGGCGTCAGTGGAGCGTGCCACTTCGGCGGCCAGGCGCTCGATCTGAGCGATGGCTTCTGCCACCACCTTGTCGCCCGCGCGGGCTTGCCCATCGGCCTCGGCTGCTGCAAGGGAAGCCTGTTCGGCGTTACGCGCCACTTCCTGCACGGTGGCGGTCATTTCGTGCATCGCCGTGGCGACCTGGTCGGTCTCGATCTTCTGGCTGTTGACCCCGGCGCTGGTCTGCTCGGTAACGGCTGACAGCTCCTCGGCAGCGCTGGCGATCTGGGTCACGCCGTCACGAATCCCGCTGATCAGTTCACGCAAGGTGGTGCCCATGCGCTGGATGCCTTGTTGCAGCACGCCCAGTTCATCACGGCGGGTAACCTGGATATTGTGGCTCAGGTCGCCGGAGGCAATGCGCTCGACGACAGCCAGGGTGTCTTGCAGCGGGCGGGTGATCTGGCGGGTGATGACCAGGGCCGCGATGATGCCCACCAGCAGGGCCAGCAACGTGCTGATCAATTGCAGGCTGCGGGCCTGGGCGCTTTCGGCGTCGCGGCGTTCCAGCTGGATGTCGTAGAGCTTGTCGCTGATGGTGACGATGTCGGCGCCTTGGGTGGTCATTTCGGCGCGGGCGGTCACGATGTTGGCGTTGGCGGCTTTATAGCTTTGTACAGCGCTGCGATAGGCACCCAGTGCGGTTTCCAGCGAGCCCAGCGCGGTCTGTTGGCTGCTGCCGAAGACGGCAGTGAGGCTTTTCAAGCCGGCGATGGCTTTCTCGATTTGTGCGGCGGCACGGGCTTCGTTTTCTGCGTTGACGTTGTTGGTGTAACCACGGACGTCGTAACGCGCCAGCAGGAACTCTTCCTTGGCATTGGTCACGGCCTGGAACTGTGCGAAACGCTCCGGGCTGTCGGGCATCTGCTGCACGCTGGCGTCCAGTGCGTTGATCTGCGCGTTGGCGATGTCGGCCTTGTCGCCCATGACCTCGCGCGCAGCGTTGCCGTTGCGGTAGGCCTCGCGCATTTTGTTCAGGGACTGCTGATAGGCCGTGATGACCGCTTTCTGCTCATTGAGCAGCTTGAGGTTTTCCGGGCTCTTGAAACTGTCCAGCAGTTTTTGTTGCTGGGCAGCGAAGGCGTCGAGACTGGTCTGCACGTTCTGCGCCACGGCTTCATCGCCGTTGGCCAGCATGTATTGCAGGCGCACGATGCGCAGTTTGGTCAACGACGCATTGAGCTGGGTGATGTCGCTCATCCAGTTGCTGCGGTCGATCAAGCCGCCCAGGCTGGTCCAGCCGGTGAGTGCCAGGATCGAGGTGAGAACGAGCACCAGGCCGAAGCCCAGGCCGAGTTTGAGATTGACGCTGATGTTACCGAACCAGCTGTTCATCGAAAGCTCCTTGAAGAGTGATGTCTGTCTGCTGGACGGTGTGTTGTTGTTTGAGCCAGCCAAGATGTGTAGGGCTGTATCGGCGGCAAGGGAAAATTCTGAAGTGCTTTTCTTGCTCGGCGACGTGGGGTCGCCATCACCCTTGGGCAATGGCGACTCAGTGGGCTCAGGACAGCGCGGTGTTGGGCACCACGGTAAGCCGGAGGCAGGAGGCGGCGGCGTGGCTCAGATGCACACTGTTGTGGGCAATCCGAGGGTGGCTGGCCTGGCCAGAAGGCTCGCCGCTGTTGGGGTTGACGTCAAAACGCGGAAAGTTGCTGCTGGCGATATCCAGGCGCAACCGATGGCCGCGCTTGAATAGGTTGCAGGTGGCGAACGGCTCGATCAGCACCTTTACTCGCTCACCCGGCGTCAGCGCCGTCGGCTGTTCCCATGAGTCGCGATAACGGCAGCGGCGGATGCCGTCGGTGATGTTCATCGCAAAGCCCTCGGGGTAGTCGGCACTGGGTGGATACACGTCCACCAGCTTGGCGGTGAAATCAGTGTCGGGCGTGTCGCTGTCGATCCACAGTTCGATCTGCACGTCACCGGCGACGATCAGGTCGTCGTCGAGGGGATCGGTCTGGAACACCAGCACGTCATCACGCTGGGCCAGGGGACGGTTATCCCCCAGGGTGCCGAAAAAGTCGGGACGCTCCCGTTGGTCGAAGGCACCGCCGGCAAACACAGGGGCGCCGGAGGTCAGCGCGCCGCCGATGGTCGGGACCGGATGGGCCGGGTCGGCACGGTAACTCAAGTGGGCGTCAGCCTCGACAGGTGCCGTGCGGCTCAACTGCCTGTGTGCATTCAGGTAGAGAGTCAATGTCTGGCTGCCGGGCAGTGGCCATTGCGAGGTGTGCAGCCAGCGGCCCCCATGGTGCAGGCGCCCGTTTTCGTCGCGATGGCCGCTGCCGCCGCCCATCACAAACACCTGCACGCAGGCCGTTGCGGTGCGGGGCGAAGGCTTCAGGGATTGCTCGAACCAGGCCAGGCGGCAACTGAGCCAGTCCTGATCGATCTGCCCGTCAAAGGCAGCTTGCGGGCCGAATTCCACATCGCCGCTGTGGCTGATATTGCGGTCGCCATGCAGCCACGGGCCCATCACCAGGCGTTGGCGGGCCGTACGGTTGTGTGTGAAGGCGCGGTAGTTGGCCAGGGTCGAGCTGACGTAGGCGTCGTACCAGCTGGACATGAACAGCACGGGGATATCGGGCAGTTGCGCGTAGTGGCCTTCGGCGTAAATTCCCGACTGTCGCCAATATTCGCTGAAGGTGCCCTGGGCCCACTGCTCCAGCACGTAGGCTTCATATTCCGGCACATGGCGCAGGGGCGATTGCCCGGGTTGCCACGGCATACGTGTGAACCATTGATGAATATCCTCCTGCTCCAACGCTTCGCGAATCAGCGGGTCGTCCAGGGCTGCCGGGCTTTCCTTGGCCTGGCGATAGGCCCACGTCGCCTGTTTGAGCTCGAAGGCGCCGCCCTGGCGAATCCCGCACTGGTAGGCGTTGGCGAAGCCGCCGCTGTCCAGCACCATGCTGCTCAGGCCCGGTGGGTGCAGGCAGGCCATCGCCAGTTGCGTGTGGGCCGCGTAGGACAGGCCCATGCTGCCGACCTTGCCGTTGCACCAGGGCTGTTGGACGATCCAGGCCAGGGTGTCGAAACCGTCTTCGCCCTCGGCGGTGTACTTGATGAACCTACCTTCGGAGGCGTAGCGGCCACGGCAGTCCTGGAAGATCGCGACAAAGCCTTGCTCGGTAAACCGTGCGGCCATTTGCTCGCGGGAGAGGTGGTGGCCGTCGAGCTGTTTTTCCGAGCGCGAGGGTTTGCTCTTGTCGTAAGGCGTGCGCTCGATCACCACCGGAAACGGTCCACCGCCTGCCGCCGGCAAGTAGATGTCGGTGGCCAGGTGGATGCCGTCACGCATCGGGATCATTTGGTTACGCAGGATGTGCATGGGGATAACACTCATCGATTCAGTACCCGCTCGTCACCGCAATGGCTAGCAACGCCATCGCCAGCACGGCGTAGATCAGGAACAGCGGCAGGATGTAGCGCGCCCATTGGCCCCAGCCGACATTGGCGGTGGCCAATAGAACCAGCAGGCCGCTGGAGGTAGGGGTGATCATGTTGGTCAGGCCATTGCCCATCAAGAATGCGAACACCGTGGTCTGTGGGCTGACGCCGGACAGCTGGCCCAAGGGTCCGAAGATCGGCATGGTCACCGCCGCCTGGCCTGAGGTGGACGGGATCAGCACATCCAGCCCCAACTGCGCGAAGAACATGCCGTAGGCCGACACAATCGGACCGTGGTCACCCACCAGGTTGGCCAGGCTGTTGACGATGGTGTCCAGTACCTGGCCGGTACTGAGGATGATTTCCACCGCGGTGGCCAGGCCGATCAGGACGCCGGCGATCAGCACCTTCTTCATGCCATCGACAAAGGCGCTGGCAGCAGCGCTCGCACCGAGCCCGGCGATCACACTGAAGGCCACCGTCAGCAGCAGGTAGAACGCCGACAGCTCATGGTATTTCCAGCCCCAGCGGTTGGAGGCGTAGACCAGCAAAGCGATACCCGTCAGCAGCACGATCAGGTTGATCAGATGGCGCAGGGGCAACGGTGTACTTTCGAACGTGATCTGCGCCGTCGCATCGAAACCGTGCTTGCGAATGCTCCACAGCACGAAGGCGATTCCCACCAGCAGGAAGCTGCAGTAGGCAAGCACGCGCATGCTCAGGCCACTGAAGATCGGTAGCCCGACCATTGGCTGGGCGACGGATAGCGCTACCGGATTGGAGATTGAGGCCAGGTAGCCGATCTTCACCGAGATCGTGACGATGGCCAGCCCGATCAGGTTCGACAGCCCCAGCCGGTTGGCCATGGCGACCATCAACGGCACGATCAGGATAAATTCCTTGGCCAGTCCCATGAAGGTACTGCCGGCGGAAAACACCAGCATCAGGCACGGCACCAGCACATAGATATTGCCCCGCGTCAGACCCAGCATGCGCTCCAGCCCGGCGTCGATCACCCCGGCCTTGTTCAGCACGCCGAACATGCCGCCGATGAACAGCACCATGAAAATCAGCGCAGCACGCTTCTCGATGCCCTGGGGAATGGCCATGAAACCTTCCACCAGGGACACCGGGCGGGCCACGCTATCGCCGGCTTTGCGCGGCTCCAGGGCGAACAGTTGGCCCAGGGAATCGTGCTTTTCCAGGACCTGGTAAGAGCCCGGTATCACCAGGCCATTCTGACGCTGGAACGTGCCCGAGTTCACCGCGTAGGTAAACGCCACTGCGAGCAGGACGATGCTCAGCAGGATGATGGCGGGATTGATCTGCTTGCGTTGCGTGGTATTTCCCACCGCTGCTTGGGTAGGGATGCTCTGGGATTCGCTCATGCTGGTGGCCCCGGCGTGCGCCGTTATTGTTATAGGGGTGACACGTGTGGGGCGGACACTAGGGCAAAGTTTTTACGACGACAATGTTATGCGTGAGGTGGGTTGGGCTATGCGTTTTGTGCGGCCAGACGCTGCTTGAGGTGTTCGGCAAACGCGTTCACCCGTTGCGACCTGGGCTCATTGGCGCGAAACGCCAGGCCGAATGCGTAGGGCAGCGCCGGGCGAAACGGGCGGGTGACGATGGGCAAATGCAGGAAGTGGCTGGCCAGCAGACCATTGACGATCGACACCCCGAGGCCCTCGGCCACGAAGCTGCACGCAGCCCCGACCGAGTGCACCTCGACCCGCACCTGCGGCGTGAGATTGGCGGCACGAAACACCTGGTTCAGCTCGGCCCGCAGCGCCCGTTGCCGGCCGAGCATCACCAGCGGCACGTTGCGCAGGTGCTGCACTTCGATGCAGGCGTGACGGGTCAACGGATGCTCGGCGGGCATTACACAGACACCTTCGGTTTGCAGCACCGGCTCGACATCGAAATCAGGGATTTGCGTGGGCAGGCGCACAAAACCCAGGTCGGCGGAACGGTCCAGCACTGCACGCTCGATCATGTCGTAGGAGCCGGTCAACAACTCAACGACAGTGTCGTCATGGCCCTTGAGAAACTGCGCCACGATGCGCGGCAACAGTTCCTGGGTCATGCTGGTGGGCACCGCGACCTTGAGCAGGCTTTTGCGTGAGCGCCCTACGCGCATTTCATCGGCCAGGCGCTGGATGCGCTGCATGCCATCCACCAGTCCGGCGACTTCGGCGAGCAATTCCTCGGCTTCCGGTGTGGCCATCAGGCGGCCCTTCTTGCGCAGGAACAACGCAAAACCCAAGTGCTCTTCCAGCTGGCTCAGCAAGCGGCTGACCGCCGATTGCGAGAGGCCCATGCGCGTCGCGGCGCCGATGGTCGAGCCCGTGGACATGATCGCCTTGAAGGCTTCGAGTTGCTTGAGATTCACCGTGTTTTTCCTGTCGGTTGGGAAGGGCGGCCGGTGCTTCACGCATAGCCTGATGCGCTTCTCGCATAACGTTGTGGGGCTGTCGACGAGCCGTTAGTGTCCTCTCCAACGCGACATGCCGTCCAGCCTGGCGCGCGGTGCAACTGCCCATAAAAAAACACAACATGGCATTGAGGAAGGGTGTATGCGTGAGTTTTTCACGAAGGGAGGAATGGTCTCGGCGGGGCTGCTGACGAGCCTGTCACCGGCCTTGATGGCCCAGGGTTTCTGGGAGGATTCCCATGGCCGATTGACCTTGCGCAACGTCTATTTCAACGACGGTTACCGCGACGGTGGTGAAGACCGCAAGGAATGGGCCCAGGGTTTTCTGCTCAACCTCCAGTCAGGCTATACCGAGGGTGCCGTGGGCTTTGGCCTGGATGCCTTGGGGCTGGCGGGCCTGCGTCTGGACTCCAGCCCGACGCATGCCGGTACTGGCTTGTTACCCGTGCACGACGACGGTCATGCGGCCAGTGAATTTTCCAGCCTGGGTGTCACGGCCAAAATGCGCTGGGGCGATGCGGTGGTGAAAACCGGCACGTTGCTGCCGAAAATCCCGGTGCTGGTGCACAACGATGGCCGCTTGTTACCGCAGACCTTCCAAGGCACACAAGTGGAATACAGTGGTATTCGTGACCTGTACCTGCACGCTGGGCACCTGGACAAATTCAAGTTGCGTAACTCCACTGACAGTGTGGATATTTATCCTCAGGGCTACAGCGGAAAAAAGGGGAGTGATTTCGATTTTGCCGGCGCTAGCTACGCGTTTACGCCGAAGCTCAGCGGCACCTGGTACTACGGTGAAATGCGCCAATTCTATCGCCAGCAATTCTTTGGCCTGGTGCATAAGCAGCCGCTGGGTAGCGGCACGCTGACCAGTGACTTGCGCTACTTCATCAGCAACCAAGCGGGTGAAGCGCGTAACGGCGAGGTCGACAGTGATATGTTCAGCGGTCTGTTCACTTACCGCCTGGGCGCGCAGGCGCTGGGTGTTGGCTATCAGAAAGTCAGCGGCGAGACGGCGTTGCCGTATGCCAGCGTCTCGACCGTGTATTCCTTCAGTAACGCCGGCGTGGGCAAGTTCATTCAGGCCGGGGAACACACCTGGATGCTGCGCTACGACTATGACTTCGCGGCGGTACTGCCGGGCTTGAGTTTCATGACCCGTTACTACAAAGGGCAAAACGGCGAGTTCAAGGGACGGGAGGCGCGGGAATGGGAGTCCGACACGAATCTGCGCTACGTGGTCCAGGACAGCACCTTCAAAGGCCTGGGTGTGGAGTTGCGTAAGGCCACTTATCGCTCGACTTATGCCAGTGACCGGGACAACTACCGGTTGTACCTGACCTACGACCTGGCGCTCTGGTAGCCGGGGAGGGGGCTGATCATGGGCCGGTCTTGTGTGCTAGTCTGCGGGCCCTTTTAGTTCTGGATGGCGCAGTAAACAGCGTTGTCCTACAGCGGAGCCTCTTCATGTCCGAAGTTAATCTGTCCACCGACGAAACCCGCGTCAGCTACGGTATCGGCCGTCAGTTGGGCGACCAACTGCGCGACAACCCACCGCCGGGCGTCAGCCTGGACGCGATCCTGGCCGGCCTGACCGACGCGTTCGGCGGCAAGCCAAGCCGTGTTGACCAGGAACAGATGGCGGCCAGCTTCAAAGTGATCCGCGAAATCATGCAGGCCGAAGCCGCTGCCAAGGCTGAAGCCGCAGCAGGCGCGGGCCTGGCATTCCTGGCTGAAAACGCCAAGCGTGACGGCATCACCACACTGGCTTCCGGCCTGCAATTTGAAGTACTGACTGCCGGTGATGGCGCCAAGCCGACCCGTGAAGATCAAGTGCGCACTCACTACCACGGCACGCTGATCGACGGCACTGTGTTCGACAGCTCCTACGAGCGCGGTCAGCCTGCAGAATTCCCGGTCGGCGGCGTGATCGCCGGCTGGACCGAAGCCCTGCAACTGATGAATGCCGGCAGCAAATGGCGCCTGTACGTGCCGAGCGAACTGGCTTACGGCGCGCAAGGTGTTGGCAGCATTCCTCCGCACAGTGTTCTGGTATTCGACGTCGAGCTGCTCGACGTTCTGTAAGACCTGTTGTTGATTACCTGTTGGGGCGAACACGTTCGCCCCAACAGGGATTTGCCGGTTTCTTCATGGATGGAACTTGCCATTAAGCTCCGTCGCCGGGCGCAACGCTCGGGCATAGCAGAACAAAAACAGATTCCTTACCACTTCCTTCAGCACACCAGGCTCACTGGAGCTCAGGCCATTCACGTCCAGGTCGCCCTGGTCCTGCAGTTCATTCAGCGCTTCTTCTTCAAGCACCGCACAGACTTCGCCGGTTTCCCGATGCAGGATCCGCAGGTAAGGATGGGGGCGGTCCAGCCAGGCATCTATCAAATAAGTCATGGTCGTTCTCCTTGATGGGTTTCAATGAGAATAATTCTTATTCGTAGAATAGCAAGTATCTATTGGCGGTTTGCGATTTTTTTGTGTGGGTATTTGAGACAGGTCAACAGGAGGGCCAAGCGCCATCCCGCGGCGGGCGCGGGATGGATGCAGCAGATTCAGACTTTGCGCACGAACTCGGACTTGAGCTTCATCGGACCGATGCCGTCAATCTTGCAGTCGATATCGTGGTCGCCGTCGCACAGGCGGATATTCTTGACCTTGGTGCCGACCTTGACCACCAGGGAGGTGCCCTTGACCTTGAGGTCCTTGATCACGGTGATGGTGTCGCCGTCCTGCAGGACGTTGCCCACAGAGTCTTTCTTCACGGTTTCATCGCCCGCGACTTCGGCCTCGCCATTGGCGGACCATTCATGGGCGCATTCCGGGCAGACCAACTGGGTGCCGTCTTCGTAGGTGTATTCGGAATTGCATTTCGGGCAGGGTGGCAACGTGCTCACTAAAGCTCCTTGGGAGTCAGGATGGCTAAAAGTCGCACATTATATAGGGTTTTGTGGTCTTGCAGGCTGTATGACATCCAAATGTGGGAGGGGGCTTGCCCCCGATTGCGGCGTGTCAGCCACCTTATACGTTGGCTGACCTGCTGCTATCGGGGGCGAGCCCCCTCCCATATTGCCCTGCGTCGCTGGTGATTTTAGTGAGTGCGGGCGACCGCAAACTCACTCAGCTCAACCAGGGCATCCCGGTATTCGCTGGCGGGCAAGGCTTCCAGGCACTTGATCGCACGGGCCACGTAGTCACGCGCCAGTTGTGCGGTGTACTCCAGCGAGCCCGACGCCTCCACGGCGGCACGGATAGCCTCCAGGTCTTCGATCCCGCCTTTCTGGATCGCCTTGCGCACCAGTGCAGCCTGCTCCGGCGTGCCTTCGCGCATGGTGTAGATCAGCGGCAGGGTCGGCTTGCCCTCGGCCAGGTCGTCACCGACGTTCTTGCCCAGGGTCTCGGCGTCGCCCTTGTAGTCGAGCAGGTCGTCCACCAGTTGGAACGCCACGCCCAGGTGGTCGCCAAAGGTGCGCAGGGCTTCGGCCTGTTCGGCGGTGGCGCCGCACAGTGCCGCGGCGCTGTGGGTGGAGGCTTCGAAGAGCATCGCGGTCTTGCCGCGAATCACTTCCATGTAGGTTTCTTCGGTGGTGCTGGCGTCGCGGACCTTCGACAGCTGCAGCACTTCGCCTTCGGCGATGATGCGCGTGGCCTGTGAAAGAATCTTCATCACCGGCATCGAGCCCAGTTCAACCATCATTTCGAACGAGCGCGAGTACAGGAAGTCGCCCACCAGTACACTCGGCGCGTTGCCCCACATGGCATTGGCGGTCTCGCGGCCACGGCGCATGCCGGACATGTCGACCACGTCGTCATGCAGCAGGGTGGCGGTGTGCAGGAATTCGATGGTGGCGGCCAGCAGGCGCAGGTCATCGCCTTCGCGGCCCAGGGCCTTGCCGCACAGCAACACTAATAAAGGACGCAGACGCTTACCGCCGGCCGACGTAATGTAGTCGCCAATTTTGGAGACCAGCGGCACTTTTGACGTCAGCTGCTGCTTGATGATGCCGTCGACGGCGCTAAAATCGTCCGCGACCGCGCGGTAGAAAGCTTGGGGTTGCATCAGCGACAGTCGCTCCAGAAGGGTTGCGCGGCATGCTAGGACCCTGACCCCGCAGTGTCAAGGCGCGATAGACGGCCCCTTGCAACACCCATTTACCTTGCGTACAATCGCGCACCCTGAACTTCCTGGGCAGCACCTGCCTTACGCAATTGCATTCGGGACGTCCATCCCATGCAGCCATGCCAGCCAATACCTCTTCTTATAAAGCGCTGGGTGAGCAGGATTATCGGAGAAATACCATGTCGTACGCAGTAATTGTTACTGGTGGCAAGCAATACAAAGTCGCCCCAGGTGAATACCTGAAGATCGAAAAACTGGAAATCGCCACTGGCGAATCCGTGACGTTTGATCGCGTTCTGTTGGTCGCCAATGGCGATGACGTGAACATCGGCGCTCCAGTTGTTGCTGGCGCTACCGTTGTGGCTGAAGTGATCTCCCAAGGTCGTCACGATAAAGTCCGCATCATCAAGTTCCGTCGTCGTAAGCACCACATGAAGCGTATGGGCCACCGCCAGTGGTACACCGAGATCAAAATCACCGGTATTCAGGCTTAATTTCAGCCTAATTCCTCACTAGGAGAATTGACTCATGGCACACAAAAAAGCTGGTGGTAGTACCCGTAACGGTCGCGACTCAGAAGCCAAACGCCTTGGCGTGAAGATGTATGGCGGCCAGAAAATTATTCCGGGCAACATCATCGTGCGTCAGCGCGGCACCCAATTCCACGCCGGTTACGGTGTTGGCATGGGTAAGGATCACACCCTCTTCGCTAAAATCGAAGGCGTGATCAAGTTTGAAGTAAAAGGCGCGTTCAACCGCCGTTACGTGAGCGTTGTCGCCGCTTAATTGCGCGATCGCTGGAAAAGCCCTGTCTCGCGACGGGGCTTTTTCGTTTATGGGGTGAGTCTCTTGCAAAGCTGTTTGTGATGGGCTCCGGGGCTGGATTTGCGGTCGCTGATTGAGGTCGCTGCGCTCATTTTTGCAAGAGTCTTATGTCTTGGTTTCTTAAGCTCGTCCGTGCGGCGAGAGGCGTTTTGTTATGAAGTTCGTTGATGAAGTTTCCATCCGAGTAAAAGCAGGCGACGGCGGTAACGGTTGCATGAGTTTCCGTCGCGAAAAGTTCATTGAAAACGGTGGCCCAAACGGCGGTGACGGCGGTGACGGCGGTTCCATCTACATGATGGCCGACGAAAACCTCAACACCCTGGTCGACTACCGTTACACCCGGCACTTTGATGCCGAGCGTGGCTCCAACGGCGGCAGCACCGACTGCACCGGTAAAAAAGGCGAAGACCTGGTACTGCGCGTACCGGTCGGTACCACGATTATCGACTCCGCTACCCAGGAAGTGATCGGCGACCTGACCAAGGCCGGCCAGAAGCTGATGGTGGTGCAGGGCGGCTGGCACGGTCTGGGTAACACCCGATTCAAGTCCAGCACCAACCGTGCACCGCGCCAGACCACCCCAGGCAAGCCGGGCGAGCAGCGCGACCTCAAGCTGGAAATGAAAGTACTCGCCGACGTAGGCCTGCTGGGCCTGCCGAACGCCGGCAAAAGTACCTTCATTCGCTCGGTCTCGGCCGCCAAGCCGAAAGTTGCCGACTACCCGTTCACCACCCTGGTGCCGAACCTGGGCGTGGTCAGCGTCGACCGCTGGAAGAGCTTTGTGATCGCCGACATCCCAGGCCTGATCGAAGGTGCTTCCGACGGCGCAGGCCTGGGGATTCGCTTCCTCAAGCACTTGTCGCGCACCCGTTTGCTGCTGCACCTCGTCGACATGGCGCCACTGGATGACACCAGTGCAGCCGACGCCGCCGAAGTGATCGTCAGCGAGCTGACCAAGTTCAGCCCGGCCCTGGCCGAGCGTGACCGTTGGCTGGTGCTGAACAAGTGCGACCAGATCCTTGAAGAAGAGCACGAAGAGCGCGTCAAGGAAATCGTCGACCGCCTGGAGTGGGAAGGTCCGGTCTATGTGATCTCGGCCATCGCCAAAGAAGGCACCGAGCGCCTGACCCGCGACATCATGCGCTACCTGGAAGACCGCGCCGACCGCCTGGCGGCCGACCCGGTATTCAAGGCCGAGCTGGCCGAACTCGACCAGCAGATCGAAGACGAAGCCCGCGCCCAGCTGCAAGCCCTGGACGACCAGCGCGCCCTGCGCCGCAGCGGCGTGAAGTCGGTGCACGACATCGGTGACGATGATTGGGACGAAGAAGACGTGGATGACGAAGACGGTCCGGAAATCATTTACGTGCGCGACTGATTCGTTGCGATAAACTTGAACGCCGCTCCTTATAGAGCGGCGTTTTGGTATCCGGGTATAACGTTATGGGCGGCGCTGGGTCGCGCAGCCCTCACTCTAAGGTTGAAGATGATGCGGAGCAAAGTGACAGGTGCGCAGCGCTGGGTCGTGAAGATCGGCAGTGCGTTGCTGACAGCGGATGGCAAGGGGCTGGACCGTGCAGCCATGAGCGTCTGGGTCGAGCAGATGGTGGCCTTGCATGAGGCCGGTGTCGAGTTGGTGCTGGTCTCGTCCGGGGCGGTTGCCGCCGGGATGAGCCGCCTCGGCTGGACCGCGCGACCCAGCGCGATGCACGAACTGCAAGCCGCCGCCGCCATCGGCCAGATGGGCCTGGTGCAAGCCTGGGAGTCCAGCTTTGCCGAGCACGGCCGCCACACGGCGCAGATCCTGCTGACCCATGACGACCTGTCCGACCGCAAGCGCTACCTCAACGCCCGCAGTACCTTGCGTGCGTTGGTGGAGCTCAAGGTCATCCCGGTGATCAACGAGAACGACACCGTGGTCACCGACGAAATCCGTTTCGGCGACAACGACACCCTCGCGGCGCTGGTAGCCAACCTGGTGGAAGCCGACCTGCTGGTGATCCTCACCGACCGCGACGGCATGTTCGACGCTGACCCGCGGAACAATCCCGACGCCCAGCTTATCTACGAAGCCCGGGCCGATGACCCGGCGCTGGACGCCGTGGCCGGCAGCGTCGGCGGTGCCCTGGGCCGTGGCGGCATGCAGACCAAGTTGCGCGCCGCGCGCCTGGCCGCGCGTTCCGGCGCCCACACCATCATCGTCGGTGGGCGCCTGGAGCGCGTGCTGGATCGCCTCAAGGCCGGCGAGCGCATCGGTACGCTGCTGTCGCCGGAGCGTGGCATGCTGGCGGCGCGCAAGCAGTGGCTGGCCGGGCACCTGCAAACCCGTGGCACCCTGGTGCTGGACGAAGGCGCGGTATCGGCGCTGTCCCAGGGTAACAAGAGCTTGCTGCCGGTGGGCGTCAAGCGGGTGCAAGGCAGCTTCCGCCGAGGCGAGATGGTGGTCTGCGTGGCGCCGGACGGTCGTGAGATCGCCCGCGGCCTGGCGAACTACAGTGCCCTGGAAGCGCAGAAGATTATTGGACAATCGTCCGACGCGATTGTCGGACTCTTGGGTTACATGGCCGAGCCGGAACTGGTTCACCGCGACAACCTGATCCTGGTTTAACCAAAGGAATACACGATGCGTTTAGTGAAGGGATTGCTCGGCCTGCTGTTGGCCATGCCACTGCTGGCCTCGGCCGAAGAAGTTGGCCAGGTGTCGACGGTGTTCAAGATTGTCGGCCCCAATGACCGGATCGTCGTCGAAGCATTCGATGACCCCAAGGTCGACGGCGTGACGTGTTACCTGTCGCGCGCCAAGACCGGCGGCGTGAAAGGTGGCCTGGGCCTGGCCGAAGACCGCGCCGAAGCCTCGATCGCCTGTCGCCAGGTCGGCCCGATCCACTTCAAGGGCGAGCTCAAGGACGGCGGCGAAGTGTTCAAGGAGCGCACCTCGCTGGTGTTCAAGACCATGCAGGTGGTGCGTTTCCTCGACAAGAAGCGCAATACCCTGGTGTATCTGGTCTACAGCGACCGCCTGATCGAAGGCAGCCCGCAGAACGCGGTGACGGCGATCCCGATTTTGCCATGGCCAACCGCTCAGTAACCGGCGGGCGAGTTTTTCAACAGGCATCTATGATTGCAGGCCTGTGGTCTGTAATCTCGAACGGCCGCAATGCGAAGAACATGGGATATCTGGAGTTCGTCATGAGTGCTTTCCACGACCTGAAACTCAAAGCGTTGGACGGACAAGAGCTGCCGCTGGCGCCCTTGAAGGGCCACGTCGTACTGGTGGTCAACGTCGCCTCCAAATGCGGTCTGACCCCGCAGTATGCGGCCCTGGAAAACCTCTACCAGCAATACAAGGATCAGGGTTTCACCGTGCTGGGCCTTCCCTGCAATCAGTTTGCAGGCCAGGAGCCGGGTACCGAGCAGGAGATCCAGGCATTCTGCAGCCTCAATTACGGGGTGACGTTCCCCCTGGGCAGCAAGCTTGAGGTGAATGGCCCTGATCGTCACCAGCTGTACCGCCTGCTGGCGGGCGAGGGCGCCGAATTTCCCGGGGATATCACCTGGAATTTCGAGAAGTTCCTGCTCGGCAAAGATGGCCGTGTGCTTGCGCGCTTCTCGCCGCGTACGCCGCCGGAAGATCCTTCAATCGTTCAGGCCATCGAAAAAGCCCTGGCCTGAATCCCCCCTCTGTAGGAGCGAGCCTGCTCGCGAAAATCGCCAACGGTGACGCGTACACTCTGGATTTACGCGCTGCCCTCCGGCTCTTCGCGAGCAAGCTCGCTCCTACAGGTATTCGGTTGTTTTTATCGCCTTAATCACTCAGATCAATAGTGCTACCCAGCAAGCTTTGGCGTGCATATTATCCACATCATAAATTCGCCTCATGTGGAGTGCTCCATGCCTGTCCAAGCCTTGTTCAAACCTTTTCAGCTCGGTGCACTGCAACTGTCGACCCGCGTGGTGATGGCGCCCATGACGCGTTCGTTTTCACCCGGCGGTGTACCCAATTCCAAGGTTATCGAGTACTACCGCCGCCGCGCCGCCGCCGGTGTGGGCCTGATCATCACCGAAGGCACAGTGGTGGGGCATCAAGCCTCCAACGGCTACCCCAACGTTCCACACTTCTACGGCGAAGCGGCGTTGGCCGGCTGGAAGAAAGTGGTGGATGCGGTGCACGCCGAAGGCGGCAAGATTGTTCCGCAGTTGTGGCATGTGGGCAGTGTGCGCCGTATCGGGACCGAACCTGACGCCAGCGTGCCTGCCTATGGCCCGATGGAAAAACTCAAGGAGGGCAGCGTCGTTGTCCACGGCATGACCACCCAGGACATCCAGGACGTGATCAATGCCTTCGCCCAGGCGGCCAGAGATGCCCAGCGCATCGGCATGGACGGTGTGGAAATCCACGGCGCCCACGGCTATCTGGTCGACCAGTTCTTCTGGGAAGGCAGCAACCAGCGCATCGACGAATACGGCGGCAGCCTGGTCAATCGGTCACGTTTCGCCATCGAACTGATCCAGGCTACCCGCGCGGCGGTTGGCCCGGATTTTCCGATCATCTTGCGTTTTTCCCAGTGGAAGCAGCAGGACTACACGGCGCGCCTGGTGCAAACCCCCGAGGCGTTGGGTGAATTCCTCAAGCCGTTGTCCGACGCCGGCGTGGATATTTTCCACTGCTCCACGCGCCGGTTCTGGGAACCGGAGTTCGAAGGTTCCGACCTCAACCTGGCCGGCTGGACCCGCCAGTTGACGGGCAAGCCGACGATTACCGTGGGCAGTGTCGGCCTGGACGGCGAATTCCTGCAGTTCATGGTCAATACCGACAAAGTCGCGCAGCCGGCCAGCCTCGAGAAACTGCTGGAACGCTTGAATAACGATGAGTTCGATCTGGTCGCCGTGGGCCGTGCGCTGCTGGTGGACCCGGATTGGGCAGTGAAGGTACGCGAGGGGCGTGAGGCGGACATTCTGCCCTTCAGTCGTGAGGCGTTGACGAGCCTGGTGTAAGCGGCGACAAGACGGGCGCCGGTTGCCCGTCATTGCACGCACCGCGTAACTGACGCTCGAACTGCTCGATGATGGCCGGCCACCCCTGACGGCTGGCATGTTGTCGGGCATTCAAACGTGCTCGGCGTAAGGTCTCGCGTTCCTCCAGCAGCCACACGGCCGCATCGCAAAATGCGTTCTCATCCCCTGGCATCGCCAGTACCCCGTTGTAGCCGTGGCGAACATGCTGGGTGGCGGCCGCCTGGTCGTACGCCACCACACCCAGCCCGGACGCCATGGCTTCCAGCACCACATTGCCGAACGTTTCGGTCAGGCTGGGAAACAGGAACAGATCGCCCGAGGCGTAATGCCGTGCCAGCTCCTCGCCGCGCTGGGCGCCGCAGAACACTGCTTCGGGCAAGTCGCGCTGCAAGAGGCCGCGCTGCGGGCCGTCGCCGACAATGACCAGCTTCAGCCGCCGCGAGGGGTAAGTGCTCTGCAAAGCATCGAAACAGCGTTTGAGCAGCCCCAGATTTTTCTCTTGGGCGAGGCGTCCTACGTGCAGCACCACAATATCGTCGCTCTCCAACCCCCAACTTTCGCGCAGGCTGTAGTCGCGTTTCGCCGGGTGGAACAGGCGGCTATCGACCCCCCGGGACAGCAGCCCAAGACGCTCGAAATGCCGACGTTCCAACTCAAGGCGTTGACTCGCGCTGGGAACCAGCGTCAACGTCGACCGGTTATGAAACCAGCGCAGATAATGGGTGACCAGGCGACTCAACAGGCTCAAGCCGTACTGGTTCGAATACTGTTGAAAGTTGGTATGGAAGCCGCTGACCACACTGATTCCCAGGCGTCGCGCGGCGCGTAACGCCGACAGGCCCAGCGGCCCCTCGGTTGCGATGTACAACACATCCGGACGCTGACGGGTCCAGCGTCGCAGCAGCTTGTGCATCGACGATTGGCCCCATTGCAGGCCTGGATACCCGGGCAGCGGCCAGCCACGGCACAGCAGCAACTCATCGTCACTCGGCCGGCTCTGGTCGGCACCCTGGCGCGGGCGCACCAGTTCGATTTGATGGCCGCGCGCGCGCAAACCGTCGCACAGGCGGCCAAGGGTGTTGGCCACCCCGTTGATTTCCGGCGGGAAGGTTTCGGTGATCAGGGTGATGTGAAGCGAGGCTGTCGTCATGACCCACAGTGTCGCTGCGGGCCATGTCGTCATTGTGTCACCGGGATGATGGATTTATGACCGGGCTACCTGCTGGCCCGCCATCGCCTCGGCACCTTGCTCGCGCACCCAGAACAACGTGGCCCCGGCGACCGCTGCCGGCATCATCAGCAGGTTGACCACCGGCACCAGCAGCACCAGGTAGACGATGCCGCCGAAGCTCATGCTCTGCCAGCGTTTCTGGCGCAGCCAGGCGAGCATTTCGTTCCAGCCCAGCTTGTGGTTGTCGGCCGGGTAGTCGATGTATTGGATCGCCATCATCCACACGCCGAACAGCAGCCACAACGGCGCGGCAATCAGGTTGACCACTGGAATGAACGACAGGATGAACAGGCCGACAGCCCGCGGCAGGAAATAGCCCAGCTTGCGCATTTCCCGGGCCAGGGTGCGCGGGACCATGGCGATCAATTCGGCCCAGCTGAACGCGGGGAAGTCGTCGGTGCCACGCACCACCACTTCGACTTTCTCCGATAGAAAGCCATTGAACGGCGCCGCGATGATGTTGGCGAGCATGGTGAAGGTGAAGAACACCATCAGCACCACCAGCGCGACAAACAAGGGCCATAACAGGTAATTCAGAAAGCTCAGCCAACTCGGCAGGGTGGGCATCAGGTGGTCAACCCATAAGCTGAACTGGTGCCCGGCAAAATAGATCAATCCCACAAACAGCAGCAGGTTGATCGCCAGCGGCAGCAGCACAAACAGGCGCAGGCCGGGGCTCAGCACCAGTTTGAGGCCTTCGCGCAGGTATTGCGGGCCGGAAAGAGCGGGGGCGGGCATGGAAAACTCCGAGCATAGTGACGAACGGGCCGACCTTACCGGCTTTGTATTCCGGGGGAAAGCGGCGACATCAGCGGTAACAATCACCTCGATTGGCCGAGCCGACTGCATAGAGACCACCTATGAGCTGGATTGTTATTGCGTATTTCCTTAATCTTGCCCCCCTCGATACGCTGCACCCATTATTTTCAGGGCCTGCGAGTTCAAGCCTTCCCCAAGTGCTTCGTGGTCCCTTTTTTATTCCAGCCGTCTTGTTGTGCGGACGGTCGATAGGAGTGAGTCATGTCTGATACCCGTCATTCGCGAGTGATTATTCTCGGTTCCGGCCCTGCCGGTTACAGCGCTGCCGTCTACGCTGCCCGGGCCAACCTCAAGCCGCTGCTGATCACCGGCATGCAGGCGGGCGGTCAGTTGACCACCACCACTGAAGTCGACAACTGGCCGGGCGATGTCCATGGCCTGACCGGCCCGGTGCTGATGGAGCGTATGAAAGAACACGCCGAGCGCTTTGAAACCGAGATCGTGTTCGACCACATCAACAAGGTCGATTTCTCCAAGAAGCCTTACAGCCTGACGGGCGACAGCGGCGTGTACACCTGTGACGCCTTGATCATCGCCACCGGCGCCAGCGCTCGTTACCTGGGCCTGCCCTCGGAAGAGGCGTTCATGGGCAAGGGCGTTTCCGCCTGCGCGACCTGCGACGGTTTCTTCTATCGCAACAAGCCGGTGGCGGTGGTCGGTGGCGGCAACACCGCTGTGGAAGAGGCGCTGTACCTGGCCAACATCGCCAGCACCGTGACCCTGGTGCACCGCCGCGAAACCTTCCGCGCCGAGAAGATCCTGATCGACAAGCTGCACGCCCGTGTCGCTGAAGGCAAGATCATCCTCAAGCTCAACGCCACGCTGGACGAAGTCCTGGGTGACAACATGGGCGTGACCGGCGCTCGCCTGAAGAACAACGACGGCAGCTTCGACGAGTTGAAAGTCGACGGTGTATTCATTGCCATCGGCCACACCCCGAACACGTCGTTGTTCGAAGGCGTGCTGGAAGCCAAAGACGGTTACCTGGTGGTGCAGGGCGGCCGTGAAGGCAATGCAACGGCTACCAACATCGAAGGTATCTTCGCTGCCGGTGACGTGGCTGACCACGTGTACCGCCAGGCCATCACCTCGGCCGGCGCCGGTTGCATGGCGGCCCTGGATGCCGAGCGTTACCTCGACGGTTTGAAAGACGCCTCGTTCTAAGCAACGCGGCAAAACAGATGTGGGAGGGGGCTTGCCCCCGATTGCGGTGGTTCAGTACCAGATGTACTGACTGACACACTGCTATCGGGGGCAAGCCCCCTCCCACACTTTGATCCGCGTCTGACTCAGGATGTGCGGGTCAGTGGCTGTGCGGTGAATTTCACGCCTGCCAGACCATGGGCGATCAACGCGCGGATATTCCCATGGTCACTGCCTTCGGGCGTCGCCACCCGCGCACGATAATGCTCGCCAAACGCCAGCAACGCTTCATGCACCGCCAATCTCAGGCTCTTGCACGAACTAAGCAACGCGGCAAAACAAATGTGGGAGGGGGCTTGCCCCCGATAGCAGTCTTCCAGCCAAGTATTTATTAGCTGACATACCGCTATCGGGGGCAAGCCCCCTCCCACATTTTGATCCGCGTCTGACTCAGGATTTGCGGGTCAGTGGCTCGGCGGTGAATTTCACGCCTGCCAGACCATGGGCGATCAACGCGCGGATGTTCCCGTGGTCACTGCCTTCAGGCGTCGCCGCCCGCGCACGATAATGCTCGCCAAACGCCAGCAACCCTTCCTGCAACGCCAATCTCAGGCTCTTGCACGAACTAAGCAACGCGGCAAAACACATGTGGGAGGGGGCTTGCCCCCGATTGCGGTGGTTCAGTACCAGATGTACTGACTGACACACTGCTATCGGGGGCAAGCCCCCTCCCACATTTTGATCCGCGTCTGACTCAGGATGTGCGGGTCAGCGGTTCGGCGGTGAATTTCACACCGGCCAGACCATGGGCGATCAACGCGCGGATATTCCCATGGTCACTGCCTTCGGGCGTCGCCACCCGCGCACGATAATGCTCGCNAGCCCCCTCCCACATTTTGATCCGCGTCTGACTCAGGATTTGCGGGTCAGTGGCTGTGCGGTGAATTTCACACCGGCCAGACCATGGGCAATCAACGCGCGGATATTCCCGTGGTCACTGCCTTCAGGCGTCGCCATCACCGCACGGTAATGCTCGCCAAACGCCAGCAACGCTTCCTGATCGCTCAACCCTTCCAGCAACGCCAACCCCAGGGTCTTGCACGACCCTTCGTTCTGGCCGGCGGCATTTTCCACATCGCCGTTGGTGAAGGCTTGCGGCTGATAGTCGTAACCTTCGGCAACAAAGGCCAGGGTATCGGCAAAAGCGTGCTCGCCGCTGTTGAGGCGGGCGCGCAGGGTGTTCAGGTCAGTCATGGGGTTTTCCTTTGGCAAACGCCGCTTGCTGGTCGGCGCTGGCTTCTTGCTGGTATTGGGCTTTCCACTGTGCGTACGGCATGCCGTACACCACTTCACGGGCGTCATCGAGGCTCAACTCGATCCGGCGCTCATCGGCCTCGGCCTTGTACCACTTGGACAGGCAGTTGCGGCAGAAGCCGGCCAGGTTCATCAGGTCGATGTTCTGAACATCCTTGCGGCTGTCCAGGTGTGCTACCAGCCGCCGGAAGGCGGCGGCTTCAAGTTCGAGACGTTGTTGGTCGGTCATGGAATCTCTCTGAGATAGTTTCAAGCGGGTAAGCTTCAAGCTGCAAGTTGGAACACGTCTGGCTTCAAGCTTGCAGCTTGCAGCTTGAAGCTTAAAGCTAACGACTTACAGCTAACGACTTGCAGCTAACGTAATCGACACCGACTCGGCAAAGCGCAGCGCGTGGGGCTTGTCCACTTCGACTTCGGCATAGAGCACCGATTCGTTGCTCATCACCAGGTCCAGCAGCTCCTGGGTCAGGCGCTCGAGCAGGGCAAAACGATTGCCTTCGACGTGGGCGATGATCGCCTTGGTGATGGTGCGGTAATTCAAGGCATGGTCGATGTCATTATCGCGCACGGCTTCCTGGGCCGCATACAGGACCGTGAGGTTGATCAGCACATCCTGCTTGTTGAGGATTTCGTCCTCGTTGATGCCGATAAAGGTGCGCAGGCGCAGGTCCTTGACGCGGATGCGCGCCATGCCTGGTTGAAGTTGTGGCATTGCTACTTGCTCCGTCCAATCAGTTGCAGGAACTCCATGCGCGTGGTGTTCGATTCGCGAAACGCGCCGAGCATCACCGAGGTGTTCATGGTTGAATTCTGTTTTTCCACGCCGCGCATCATCATGCACATATGCCTGGCTTCGATCACCACCGCCACGCCGGCGGCCTGGGTCACGTCCTGGATGGCGTCGGCGATCTGCCGGGTGAGGTTTTCCTGGATCTGCAGGCGCCGCGCGAACATGTCGACGATGCGCGCCAGTTTCGACAGGCCTAGCACCTTGCCGGTCGGAATATAGGCCACATGGGCCTTGCCGATAAAGGGCAGCAGGTGATGCTCGCACAGCGAGTACAACTCGATGTCCTTTAGGATCACCATCTCGTCATTGTCAGAGGCGAACAATGCGCCGTTGACGATTTCCTGCAGGTTCTGCTCGTAGCCATGACACAGATACTGCATCGCCTTGGCGGCGCGCTTGGGCGTATCGAGCAGGCCTTCGCGCCCAGGATCTTCACCCAGGCCCTTGAGGATCTCGCGGTAATGGTGGGGCAGGGACAAAGTCATACAACATCCTCACAAACGGCTTACTTGATGTGCCGCCCGCCGTTGACGGTCAGGGTGGTCCCGGTGACATAGGGGTTGTCCAGCAGGTAACGCACGCTCTGGTAGATCACCTGCGGCCCGGGCTCGATACCCAGTGCCGACTTGGCCAGAACCCTGGCGCGATACGCCGCGTCGTCGCCTTCATTGAACATCACCATGGCCGGCGCGATGCCGTTGACCTTGATCAACGGCGCGAACTGCGCGGCAAACGACAGCGTGAGGCTGTCGAGCCCGGCCTTGGTGGAGCAATAGGCGATGTGCTGACGGCTGCCCTTGCGCACCACATCGTCGCTGATATGTACGATGTCGGCCGGCGTCGAGCGCTGCAGCAGGGGTGAACAATGCAGGTTGATCAGGTACGGCGCAAGCATGTGCACGCTGAACATGTCGATAAAGGCACGGCTTTCGTCGCCCGGGGTTTCCTCGACCCAGGCCGAGGCATTGTGGATGATCGCGCGCAGCGCGTTGGTCTGCGTCTTCAGCTCAGCGATAAACGCCAGAATTCCCGTCTCGCTGGAGAAATCGGCAAATACACCGACCGCGCCGCGTTCGCGCAGTTGCTGCACACCTGGACGTTCGCTGCGGTAGCTGAAGATCACCGGTTGCCCTTCGTCCAGCAGGCGCTCGGCGCAATACAGGCCGACACGCTGGCCGGCACCGGTGATCAGGATCGGGGCATTGGTTGCAGTCATGGGAGGCTCGAGTCGCTGGCAGATGCAAACTATACCAGCGACCCGTCTCCCCTGTACTCAGGCGGCGGCTTCGCCGGTCTTGCGCGACGGCGTCGGATGCAGCCAGTTCGCCAGCAGATGAGTCGATAACGGGATAAAGAAGTAAACCATCAGCGGTGTGAGCGCCAAGGTGCTGACCAGCACCCGGCTGAACAGGTCCAGCTCGCCGAGCAAGGGGGCCAGGCCGAAGTTGAACAACAGTGACACCGGAAAAAACGCCAGCCAGATCGCCACCGCCTGTTTCCAGCGCGGCGGACGTGCGCCCACGGCACCGAACCAGCCATCGATGCCGCTCACGCGATGTTCGGACGGGTCGGCGAACAGCTCGCTGCCACGGCTCAGCCAGGCACTGCGCGACGCGGAAAACTCCCAGGCATGCAGGGTCTTTTCATCGGCGAAGCGGAAGATGATCTGGAATTCATCATCATGGGGGGGCGGTGCGAGCACGCCCGAGCCCAGGTAACCGGGAAAGTCCGTGGCCAATTGCTCGCCTTCGCGCAGCCAGGCCATCAGTTCTTCGTAGCGACCTTTGGCCACACGGCGCGCAACCATCAAGGTGACGGGGGAGGTAGACATTGTGTATCTCCAGATAAACGGATGCGCTTGACCGGGTAGGCGGCGCACGAGCGCAGTGGCGGGTATTGCCACTGCGCTGAAAAAACAGGCAAGGATTATTCCTGTTTTGCGAAAATACGCCAGTGACGTTGGTCCGAAGTCCGGGGGCCTTGAAAAAGACAGGTTTAAGTGCGTTAAATGGGATCCCATTTCCGTTGTCTTTTTGTCAGAAACCCCGTGATTACTGCACCGACTGATAGCACTTTGCAGCTGGAATCGATTGATTCGGAGCAACGCTTCCCCATTCGGGAAGTGGCGAGATTGACAGGCGTCAATCCCGTCACTCTGCGGGCGTGGGAGCGGCGTTACGGGCTGATCCTGCCCGTACGCACCGAAAGTGGGCACCGCCTGTACTCCAGGGCCGATATCGAGACGGTCAGTCGTATTCTCGAGTGGACTGAACGTGGCGTCGCGGTGAGCAAGGTAGGCAGGCTTCTGGCCCGTGACGCTCAACAGGCCGACGCGATTCGTGCCGAGCGCGACGCGGTTGAAGACAGCGAGTGGCCGCAGTGGCGGGCTCGACTGCTGCAGGCCATCAGTGCTTTCGACGATCGCCAGTTGGAAAGCGTTTATGGCCAGATTTTCTCGGCCTATCCCCTGAACGTCGCGTTCCAGGACATCCTGATGCCGCTGTGGAACGACTTGCTGCGCCATCAGGGCCGTTTCGGTCAGGTCAGTGAGTGGCTGTTTTTCGACGCCTTCCTTCGGGTGCAGACGTTCCTGCGCCTGCAGATAGCGAGCGCGTCGCCGGCGCCCCGCGTGTTACTCAGCGCTATGCCTGGTGAGTGCCGAAAACTGGAGCTATTGGTGGCGGCGCTGCTGATGAGCGGGGAGGGTTTGACCGTGAAGGTACTGGGCCTGGGCCAGCCGGTCGATGAGTTGACCCTGGTCTGTGAAAAGATCCGCCCCCAGGCGTTGGTGATTTTCTCCAACCATTCACACAAGCAGGACCTGAAAGCGCGTTTGAACCGCCTGGCATTGACCCTCAATTGCCCGCTGTTTCTCGCAGGCGCTGCATCGCAGCTGTTGCAGGCCGATCTGGCCGGTACTCCCATCGGTTGCCTGGGCAGCGAAGGGCGCCAGATGCGCCAGCGTCTGCAGCAGTTTCTCAGTGGCGACCTGGATACCTGATCTCAGGCATGTACATGCGGATGCACCAGACGATGCTGGTGCAGGATGAACTGGCGCAGGCGCTCGATTTCATCCGCGTCACTCTGATTCAGGCGGTAGGCGAACAATCCCCGGGCGGTTTCCCGCTCCAGCGTGCCGCGCAGCGCAATGCGTTCGTAACCGGACGGGCTGAACCACAACGAGAAGGATTTCGGCGGCCTGGCTCGGCCACGCCCTTCTACGAGCACACCTTTGAATGACACTTCATGCACCCACAGCGCGCTGGCGGAGCCCTTGATGTTCTCCAGGGCCACCGGCGCTTCAAGGGCCAGGCGCCATGGGCGAATCATCGGTCCGTCTTCAAAAATACTCGGCACGCCCAGCCGAAGATGCACCGCATGAAACTCATCCTCGACCAGATGCAGAGGGAAGGTGAGCTGCTGATTGTCGAACTGCGCCTGGATGGTGACTTGATCATGAGCGGCCAACCGGGTCAGCAGATCGCGAATCTGTGCACCGCCATTAACCGTCAGGCTCGACCATGCGTCCCGCAGGTTGAGCTGCGGGTTGTGCTGCATGTTCTGGATAAAATCCAGCTCGTCCTGAGTCAATAGAGCATCGCGGCGCATTGATATAGCTCAAAGGTTGGGCATTAAAAGGCCATTATCGCTCTAAAGAACGCATTTGTTACAGCTTGTTAACTTGGCTGTTCGACTTGAGCGCCGCCAGCTCGGCTTTAAGCTCGGCTATCTGGGTTTCCAACTGAGCCACGCGTTGCTGTGCCTTGACCTGGAGGGTGACGTCTTTTTGCACGCCGACGAAATACGTCTGCTGGTCGGCCGCGTTGTACACCGTCGACACCGAGAGCTCGTTCCAGAAGTGCGTGCCGTCTTTGCGGTAGTTGCGCACGATCTCTCGGCAGGCGCCGCCACTGTCAAGCGCCTCGCGGATCGCCATCAGGGCCGGCTGGTCACGATCGCCCGACTGCAGGAAGCGGCAATCCTGATAGAGAATCTCGTCCAGGGTATAGCCGGTCAGCCGTTCGAACGCGGGGTTGACGTAGATCAGCGGCTTCTCTTCGCCCTCGCGTTCGGCAACGACGATGCCGTCGTTGGACGCATTGACAACCATCTGCAGCAACTTGGCGTTAATCATTGAGCGTTCCATGGCTTGTTCTGATGGTGCAAGTTTATGGCAAATCCTGAATGTTGCACGGCTCGCCCTGAAACCACGGTGCAACTGCTAATATTCTACGCTTTCGTTCAATGACAGGATCAGATTGATGAAAGTCGCCATCCTTTCCGGCTCGGTCTACGGCACGGCAGAAGAAGTCGCCCGCCACGCCCGGGACATCCTCAAAGCTGCGGGTTTTGACGCCTGGCACGATCCGCGCGCCACGCTGGCGGACGTGCAGGCCTTCGCCCCCGAGGCGTTCCTGGCGGTCACATCGACCACCGGCATGGGCGAGTTACCCGACAATCTGCAGCCGCTGTATTCGAGTATTCGCGACCAACTGCCGGCCGCCTGGCGCGGCCTGCCCGGTGCGGTCATTGGCCTGGGCGACGCCAGCTACGGCGACACCTTCTGCGGCGGCGGCGAGCAACTGCGCGAATTGTTCGGTGAGTTGGGCGTTCGCGAAGTGCTGCCGATGCTGCGCCTGGACGCCAGCGAAAGCGTGACCCCGGAGAGCGACGCCGAGCCGTGGTTGGCCGAGTTTGTGACGGCCCTTCAACCGTAGCGAGTGGGCGCGGCAACTGTGGGCACACTGTCCAGCGTGCTTTTATTGACGGCGCTTCTCTGACACCGATTTGTACTATTCTCTAGACTGACTCGTTCAGTCATCAAGCTGGCTGCGAAGGCAACTCCGCAAGCCAGGGCGTCTGACTAGACTGGCCCATCACTTAAAAAACAATAATAAGTGCGCCAAGGAGGTCAACATCGTGAGTCTAGCCCCGGTTTCATCGCCACAGAATGTCAAAGACCAGGTCAGTGCGGCCGAATGGCAGACGCGTATCGACCTGGCGGCCTGCTATCGCCTGGTGGCGATGCATGGCTGGGACGATCTGATTTTCACGCATATTTCGGCCAAGGTGCCGGGCACCGATGATTTCCTGATCAACCCCTATGGGCTGATGTTCCACGAGATCACCGCCTCGAGCCTGGTCAAGGTGGACCAGGCCGGCAACAAACGCATGGCCAGTCCCTACGAGATCAACCCCGCGGGCTACACCATCCACAGCGCCATCCACGAAATACGCCACGACGTGAGCTGTGTGCTGCACACCCACACCGCCGCCGGCGTCGCGGTGTCTGCGCAACGGCAGGGCGTGCTGCCGATCAGCCAGCAATCGCTGTTTGTGCTGTCCAGCCTTGCCTATCACGCCTATGAAGGCGTGGCCCTCAATCACGATGAAAAGGCACGCCTGCAGGCGGACCTGGGTGAAAACAATTTTCTGATGCTGCACAACCATGGCTTGCTGACGTGCGGCGCCACCATCGCCGATACCTTTCTGATGATGTTCACGTTCCAGCGTGCCTGTGACATCCAGGTGCTGGCGCAGAACGGCGCGGCCGAGTTGATTGCCATCGAGCCGCAGATTCTGGCCGGCGCCAAGGCGATGGTGGCGGCTGTCACAAAAAGTGCCCAAGGTATGGGCGGTGCGCTGGCCTGGCCGGCGCTGCTGCGCAGATTGGATCACCAGGACCCCGGGTATAAAAGCTGATGCCACTTGCCGAAATACCACTCAGCGTCTGGCGCAAACGCGGCCAGGACTTCGTCTTCCGCGGTCACACCATTCGTTATTGGGTGGCCGGGCAGGGCGAGCCGCTGCTGTTGATTCACGGCTTTCCCACGGCCAGTTGGGATTGGCATTACCTGTGGCAGCCCCTGGCCCAGCGCAATCTGGTGATTGCCTGCGACATGCTCGGTTTTGGCGACTCGGCCAAACCGCTGGATCATGGGTACTGCCTGCTGGAGCAAGCGGACCTGCAACAGGCGCTGCTTGAACACCTGCAGGTCGTCAAGCCGGTGCATGTATTGGCCCACGACTATGGCGACAGCGTGGCCCAGGAACTGCTGGCCCGACATTATGAAGGCCGGTTTCAGATGGCCAGTTGTGTGTTTCTCAACGGTGGGCTGTTCCCCGAAACCCATCGCGCAACGTTGGTGCAGAAGTTATTGCTCAGCCCTTTGGGCTGGATGATCGGCCGAGCCTCTGGAAGAAGCGGCCTGGCCAACAGTTTCAACCAGATCTTTGGCCCACGGACGCGGCCCAGCGAAAGCGCCCTGGATGATTTCTGGAGCCTGATTGAACGCAATGATGGCACGCGCATCCTGCACAAGTTGATCAGCTATATCCCTCAGCGCCGTCGCCTGCGCGACCGCTGGGTGGCAGCGATGCAACGCGACGACGTGCCGTTGCGCGTCATCGACGGTGAGGTCGATCCCATTTCCGGCGCGCATATGGTGGAGCGCTACCACCAGCTGGTGCCGCATGCCGATACCGTATCGCTGGCCGGCATCGGCCATTACCCGCAGATCGAGGTGCCGGTCCAGGTGCTCAGGCATTACCAGGCGTTTCGTGAGCGTATTGGCCAGCAGTCGACGCGTGCGGCTTATTCCTGAGTCTGGTGTCTGCGTAACGCATCATCCCGCTGCCTTATCGAGCACCATTCAGCGTTGCCCGTATTTATTGTGACCCAAGGTGCTGTGCCCGACACTCTGGCCATTGCCATTGTCGCCAGAGGAGTTGGGTATGAATCAGTCAGTGCAGTTGCAGGATAAGGTCGTGATCGTCACCGGTGCCGGCGGCGGATTGGGCCGGGCCCATGCGCTGCTGTTCGCCCGGCACGGGGCCAAAGTACTGGTCAATGACCTCGGTGGTTCGACCCAGGGCGAAGGCGCCAATGCCTCGGCGGCCGACCGGGTGGTGGCCGAAATCCGCGAAGCCGGCGGCACTGCCGAAGCCAACCATGATTCCGTCACCGACGGCGACAAAATCGTGCAGAACGCGTTGGACGCGTTCGGCCGTATCGATGTGGTGGTGAACAATGCCGGCATCCTGCGTGACAAGACTTTCCACAAAATGGACGACAGCGATTGGGACCTGGTTTACCGGGTGCATGTCGAAGGCGCCTACAAAGTCACCCGCGCCGCCTGGCCGCATCTGCGCGAGCAGGGTTATGGCCGGGTGATCTTCACCGCGTCCACCTCGGGCATCTACGGCAACTTCGGCCAGTCCAACTACGGCATGGCCAAGCTCGGCCTGTATGGCTTGACCCGAACCCTGGCGCTGGAAGGGCGCAAGCACAACATCCTGGTCAACGCGATTGCGCCCACCGGCGGCACGCGCATGACTGAAGGGCTGATCCCGCCGCAGGTGTTCGAGCGCCTCAAGCCGGAACTGGTCAGCCCGTTGGTGGTGTACCTGGGCAGCGAAGCCTGTCAGGAAACCTCCGGCCTGTTCGAGGTGGGCGGCGGCTGGATCGGCAAGACCCGCTGGGAGCGCAGCCTGGGCATGGGCTTCGATCCCGAAGCGGGCTTTTCGCCGGATGACGTGGCGGCACACTGGCAGCAAATCTGCGACTTCGACGGCGCGGCGCACCCCGGGGACAATATCGAGGCGCTGAAAGAGATGATGGCCAACTTGCAGAAGTTCAGCCTCTGATCGTTGCCATAAAAATGGTGAATCCCACGGGGCGTCGACGACGCCCCGTTTTTATTCGAGGCATAAAAAAGGCCGCTGCATAGGCAGCGGCCGAAGTAAGACGTTGGATCAAGGAGCGATAAATCAACGTCAGTGAACACGGGTAACAGATTGAAAGTAGTCACAATCGGTTGAATTCGAGCTTTTCTCCCCCACTCGGGAGCGGGCTGTTTGCCCTGAGAGCGAGGTAAGAATAGTCGGTTGTAACAGAATGAGTAATAGCAGTTCAGGACAAGGACTGTTACAAAAACGACAATAATGACCTGGTCGTCATCGATTCCTCTGATACGCCACCATCCATCCAATCCATGACCGCGCCGAAACCTTGGCCGGCGCGGCTCGTCATCCTTTCGAGCGACAACACGAATACCTCCTTGGTGCGCTTATCGCTCTTCATGGGCGGCAGTAGGGTGGGGCCTTCTGTCACTCACCGGGGAAGACGCATGACAAAAACAACAATGCGCGCCATCTTCACGCCACAGGCGCTGGCCGCTGCGGTTGCCGTGGGCTGCTGTGCCCAGGCACAGGCTGTTTCGTTCAACATTGGCGAGATCGAAGGGCAATTCGATTCCTCGCTGTCGGTCGGTGCAAGCTGGGGCACGCGGGATGCCGACACAAGCCTGGTCGGCGCCGTCAACGGCGGCACAGGTCAGGCGTCCACCGGCGATGACGGACGTCTGAACTTCAAGAAAGGCGAAACCTTCTCCAAAATCTTCAAGGGCCTGCACGACCTTGAACTGAAATACGGCGACACCGGTGTGTTCGTGCGTGGCAAGTACTGGTACGACTTCGAGCTCAAGGACGAGGACCGCGAGTTCAAGCCGATCAGCGACCACAACCGCAAGGAAGGCGCCAAATCCAGCGGTGCGCAGATTCTCGATGCGTTCGTTTACCACAACTATTCCCTGGGCGACCTGCCCGGCACCGTACGCGCCGGCAAGCAGGTGGTCAGTTGGGGCGAAAGTACTTTCATCGGCAACTCCATCAACAGCATCAACCCGATCGACGTGTCGGCGTTCCGTCGTCCAGGCGCCGAGATCAAGGAAGGCCTGATCCCGGTAAACATGCTGTTCGCTTCCCAGAGCCTGACCAATCAGTTGACCGTGGAAGGTTTCTACCAGTTGGAGTGGGACCAGACCGTGCTGGACAACTGCGGCACCTTCTTCGGCGGGGACGTGGCGGCGGACGGCTGCACCGGTAACTACACGGTGGGCAGCCCGGGGATTGCGCCGCTGCAACCCATCGCGGCGGCACGCGGCCAGGGTTTTGTGGTGACCCGCGAAGGCGTGGTGGTGCAGCGCGCCGCGGACCGTGATGCGCGCGACTCCGGCCAGTTCGGCGCCGCCTTGCGCTGGCTGGGCGATGACACCGAATACGGCCTGTACTTCATGAACTACCACAGCCGCACCCCGACCGTGGGCACGATTACCGCCAATACCAACCTGGCGACCATCGGCGCCATTGGCGCCGCCGCCCCGGCGGGCTTTGGTGGGGCGCTGGCCCAGAGCACCATGCTCGGTCGCGGCCAGTACTACCTGGACTACCCGGAAGATATCCGCTTGTTCGGCGCCAGCTTCTCCACCACCTTGCCCACCGGCACGGCGTGGACCGGCGAGATCAGCTATCGGCCCAATGCGCCCGTGCAACTCAACACCACCGACCTGACCCTGGCGCTGGTCAACCCGATTGCCGGCAATACCGCGTCGCCTATCCGCAGCTCATTCGGCGCCGACAACAAAGGCTACCGCCGCAAGGAAATCACCCAGATTCAAAGCACCATGACCCAGTTCTTCGACCAGGTGCTGGGCGCCGAGCGCCTGACACTGGTGGGCGAAGCGGCCGTGGTGCACGTCGCCGGCCTGGAAGACAAAACCAGACTGCGTTATGGCCGCGACTCGGTGTATGGCGCCTACGGGTTCCAGGGTGACACCGACGGTTTCGTCACTTCCACCTCCTGGGGCTACCGCGCACGGGCAATCCTTGACTACAACAACGCAATTGCCGGGGTGAACCTCAAGCCCAACCTGTCCTGGTCCCATGACGTCGCCGGCTACGGCCCCAACGGGATTTTCAACAAAGGCGCCAAGGCCATCAGCGTCGGCGTGGACGCGGACTACCGCAGCACCTACACCGCCAGTCTCAGTTACACCGACTTCTTTGGCGGCGACTACAACACCCTGACCGACCGCGACTTCCTCGCCCTCAGCTTCGGCGTGAACTTCTGATTTGGCTTAAAGAAGGACAAGAACCTATGCGTAAGACAATTGCAGTGCTGGCCCTGAGCCTGTTGGCCGCCCACGTGATGGCAGCGGTATCGCCGCAAGAAGCCGACAAGCTTGGCACCACCCTGACCCCGGTCGGCGCCGAAAAAGCCGGCAACGCCGATGGCTCGATCCCGGCCTGGACCGGCGGCATCCCGAAAAACGCCGGCGCGGTGGACAGCAAGGGCTTTCTCGCCGACCCGTTCGCCGGTGAAAAACCGCTGTTCGTGATCACCGCCGCCACCGTCGACAAGTACAAGGACAAGCTCTCCGACGGCCAGGTGGCGATGTTCAAGCGCTACCCCGAGACCTACAAGATCCCGGTGTACCCGAGCCACCGTACGGTCAACCTGCCGGCGGATATCTACGCGTCGATCAAGCGCAGCGCACTCAACGTCAAGGCGATCAACGACGGCAACGGTCTGGAGAACTTCACGGGTAACCGTTACTACGCGTTCCCGATCCCCAAGAACGGCGTGGAAGTACTGTGGAATCACATCACTCGCTACCACGGCGGCAACCTGCGCCGCATCATCACCCAGGCCACGCCCCAGACCAACGGCAGTTACACGCCGATCCGCTTCGAGGAAGAAGTCGCGGTGCCACAGGCTATCCCCGATATCGACCCGGCCAAGGCGGCCAACGTGCTGAGTTATTTCAAGCAGTCGGTCACGGCGCCGGCGCGGCTGGCCGGCAACGTGCTGCTGGTGCACGAAACCCTCGACCAGGTGAAGGAGCCGCGCCTGGCCTGGATCTACAACGCCGGCCAGCGCCGTGTGCGGCGGGCACCGCAGGTGTCGTATGACGGGCCGGGCACCGCCTCCGACGGCCTGCGCACCACGGATAACTTCGACATGTTCTCTGGAGCGCCCGACCGCTATGACTGGAAACTGGTGGGCAAGAAGGAGCTGTACATCCCGTACAACAGCTACAAGCTCGATTCGCCCACCCTCAAGTACGACGACATCATCAAGGCCGGGCATATCAACCAGGACCTGACCCGCTATGAGCTGCATCGCGTCTGGGAAGTGGTCGGCACCGTCAAGCCGAGCGAGCGGCACATCTACGCCAAGCGCCACATGTACATCGACGAAGACAGCTGGCAGGTCGCCCTGGTGGACCACTACGACGGTCGCGGCCAACTGTGGCGTGTCGCCGAAGGCCATGCACAGTTCTATTACGACCACCAGGTGCCGGCCTACACCGTGGAAACCCTGTACGACCTGATCGCCGGGCGCTACCTCGCGCTGGGCATGAAGAACGAGGAGAAGAGCAGCTTCGTGTTCGGCTTCGCAGCCAAAGCGGCGGATTACACCCCGGCGGCGCTCAGGTCCGAAGGCGTGCGCTGATCTTCAACTGACACTGCAATCAACCTGTGGGAGGGGGCAAGCCCTCTCCCACATCGGGCTGTGTACACATCGGGTTCTGTGCATGGTCCTTAATCACCCCGCTGAATACTTCTTCAACAACCGCCCACCACAGGACTAGGGTTGCATCACAATAAAAAAGCAGGATGCAGCAATGACCGCCCTGACACGCTGCCTGGACCGTCCTGGATTCATGCCTCGGCTGTCCGCCCACCATGTGCTGCGCCCGCGTCTGGCCGCAGCGTTGCTCGCGGCGCCGGCACGTGTGAAGTTGTTGTGCGCGCCGGGCGGCAGTGGCAAGAGCGCGTTGCTCGCCGAATGTGCACTGCAGGCGCCGCCCGGGTGCCAGGTGTACTGGTTGGCGCTCAATGGTGGCGTGGCGTGCCCTGGTGATTTTTCCCGGCGCCTGGCGCACAGCCTGGGCCTGTCTTATACCGATGAAGCCACGTTATTGCTGGATCTTGGGCGCTGGCAACACCCGGCGTGGGTGTGCCTGGATGATTTCTGTCGCATGCCCGCTGCCGAGCTGGACGCCTTGCTGGATCGGTTGCTCACCGTCAGCAGCCCGGCGCTGACCTGGTGGCTGGGTGCGCGGCGCCGGCCATCGTGCAATTGGCCGCGGCTGTTGCTCGATGACGAATTGTTGGCGTGCGGCAGCACCGAACTGGCCTTCAACGCTACGGAAATCCAGGCGTTGCTTGGGCCAGGGCAGAGTGTCGAGAGCGTCATGCAGTTCAGCGCGGGCTGGTGTGCCGGGGTGCGCATCGCGTTACTCAATGACGGCCATGCCGATAAAACCTTGCTCGATTACCTGCAACACGAAGTGTTCAACAGCTTGCCGGCGGAGTTGGCCGAAGCCTGGCGGGTGCTGGCCAACCTGCCGCGCTTCAATGCGGGCCTGTGTGAACATCTGTTCGGCTTTGGTGACGGTGCTCAGTACCTGCGCGAGCTTCAAGCGCTCGGTGCGTTTATCCAGCCCTGGGAAGGCAGCACCGATTGGCTGCAGATATTTGCACCCCTGGCGCGCCTGCTGCGCGAAGAACCCTGGCCGGCCAAGCGCGCCTGGCACCGGCGCGCCTGCCAGTGGTTCAGTGCCGAGCAGGACTGGCAGGCCGCCTTCGAGCAGGCACTGCTGGCGCAGGAATACGAGGCGGCGGTGAGCCTGTTGCAGCACTTCAGTTTCGAAGACTTGTTTCGCGGGCAAAATGCCGTGCTGCTGTTGCGCCTGCATGAGCAGCAGGGCGATGAATTGATGCTCGGCTCGGCGCAATTGGTCGGGCTGGTCACGGCTGCACTGCTGTTTGCCGGGCGCTTCGAGCAGGCGGCGGTGTGCATCGACCAGTTGGCTCGATTCGCACCGCGACCCACGGCGGTGGCGCAGCGTCATCTGGTGGCGCGCTGGCAGGCGCAAGCCGGCTGGCTGCTGCACCTGAGCGGCGATGCCGAGGGGTCCCGCGCGCATTTCCTCGAGGCGCTGCAAGCCTTGCCCGAAGATGCCTGGACATCGCGCCTGATGTGCCTGTCGGGCCTGACCCAGCAAGCCCTGCTGCGCGGTGAACTGGATGTCGCCCAGACCTTGAATCGTGAAGCGCTGTGCCTGGCCCGCGCCCACGGTTCGCTGGTGTTGGAGGCCTTGCTGGAGCTGGATCACGCCCAATTGCTGGAACAGCGCGGCGCGCCGTACCGGGCACAAAGCCTGTTGGAAAGCGTGCAGGCGATGCTGGCCGAGCAGCGCTTGCAGGCGGGGCCATTGATGGGGCGTATCGCCCTGCGACGCGGGCATCTGGCGTTGCGTCAAGGGCAGGACGCCCTGGCGGGCGAATGTTTCGAGGTCGGCATGAACATCTGCCTGCACAGCCAGGACAAGCGCGTGCTCTACGGGTTTCTCGGGCTGGCGCTGCTGGCGGCCAATCGCGGTGATTACGCCCAGGCGTTCATCCAGCTGCGCGATGCCGAGCGGCTGATGCAGCAGCGCCACGTTCCCGTGCTGGTGTACCGCGCGGTACTGTTGTTGATCAGCGGGCATTTCTGGTTGCAGCAGGGGCGCGCGGAATTGACGGTCGAAGCGGTGCGCCGCGTGCTGCGTCACTTTCATGGGCCCTGCGCCAAGCAGGCGCCGCCGGCCACGCTGGAATTGATCCCGCGTCTTGAGTACCTGCTGGTGCTGGCCGAGGTCAGGCTGGGCTGCGCCGAACAGCCGCTCGAGCGCCTCGGCGCCTTGCTCGACAGCACTCGGCAACGCGGCATGCTGTGCCTGGAAACCGAATTGCAGTTGGTGCTGGGCGAGGTGGCCTGGCGCCTGGCAGAGCCGGCCCGGGCGCGCCTGGCCCTGCAAGCCGGCCTGGCATTGGCGGCGCGTTGCCAGGTGCAGCAGGCGGTGCGCGAGTTGCGTCTACGCGCACCGGGCTTACTGAGTGAGTTGGGGCTCGAACCGCAAGCGTCGCCCGTCGGCGTCACGCACAACCTGCTGAGCCAGCGCGAACTGGAAGTGTTGCAGTTGATCGCCCTGGGCAACTCCAATCTGCAAATTGCCGACCGCCTGTATATCTCCCTGCACACGGTCAAGACCCATGCGCGGCGTATCCACAGCAAACTCGGGGTGGAGCGGCGCACCCAGGCGGTGGCCAAGGCCAAGACGCTGGGCTTGATGGGCTAAGCGCGCAATGCCTGGCGATAGTCCCCAGGCGCCGCGCCCATGGCTTGGCGAAAGCGCTGGTTGAAATGACTGGCGCTGGAGAAACCGCACCTCAACGCGATCTCCCCCACGGCCAGGGTGCTGCCGCGCAGCAGGCTCTGCGCGCGGGCCAGCCGGCGCGCCAGCAGGTACTGGTGGGGCGGCAGGCCGAAGCTTTGGCGGAACATGCGCGCGAAATGGTACTCCGACAGTGCGCACAGGCCGGCCAGTTGGCCGAGGCTGATGGCGTCCTGCAGGTGCTGGTCGATGTACTCCACCAACCGCCGCCGCTGGTGCGCGGCCAGCCCACCTTTTACCCGCAGCCCGTCGCGGGCGCCGACCTGGCTGAGCAGAGTGTGACTGAGCATTTCGTGGGCCAGGCTGCTGGTCAGCAGACGCTCGCCGGGCTCGTGCCAGTTGAGGGCAATCAACTGGTGAAAGCATCCGGACAGATGGGCGTCTTCGAGGAAGGTGCCTTCGCGCAATTGCAGTTCACGGGGTTCGCGGTCGAGCAGGGTGACGCAGCCGAGGGCAAATTGTTCGGGGCTGAAATACACATGGGCCAGGCGAATCTGGCCATTGATCACCCACGCCGATTGATGCTCGGCCGGCAGGATGCACAGTTTGTCCGGGCCGCCCTTGATGCCCGGCTGGTCACGGCGAAAGGTGCCGGTGCCGCCTCCGATGTAGCACGACAACGTGTGATGGCTGGGCGCCTGGTAATCCTGGGAATCGTGGTGGTTGCTCCACAATGCCGCGGACAGACCGTCACCGAGCTCGGCACAGGCTTGCAGGCGTGCGTTGGGCGAGCGGTTGAGGGCTTGAAAGACTTGCAGGGATTCCAGTGCTGGCATGCTGTGTTCTCCGACGTTTTGCATCCTACTCCGCCGTCATGGCGCTGTGAGCCCCGCGGCCGACAAAAGCGCAAGAATGTGCAAGAGAACTGCACGCGGTAAAAGCGACACTGGGACTCACTCGCCGGAGCCCGCTATGAACCTTTTCCTGTATTTACTCACGGTGCTGATCTGGGGCACCACCTGGATCGCG
The DNA here is from genome assembly GCF_005233615.1 of Pseudomonas sp. CFBP13528. NCBI lineage: Bacteria > Pseudomonadati > Pseudomonadota > Gammaproteobacteria > Pseudomonadales > Pseudomonadaceae > Pseudomonas > Pseudomonas sp. CFBP13528. Next base: position 40,417 of record NZ_QGAJ01000017.1, on the reverse strand, counting down.
CTCAAATGGCAGTTGGGCGTGGTGGCGATTCCCGTATCGATCGTGTACCGCTTCGGCCTGGCGGCGCTGGTGCTGTTCGTGCTGTTGCTGCTCAGCCGCCGACTGCAGGTGATGAACCGGCGCGGGCACCTGATTTGCCTGGCGCAGGGCCTGTGCCTGTTTTGCCTCAACTTCATGTGTTTTCTCACCGCCAGCCAGTGGATCCCCAGCGGGCTGGTGGCGGTGGTGTTTTCCACGGCGACCTTGTGGAACGCCCTGAATGCCCGGGTGTTCTTCGCTCAGCGGGTCGCACGCAATGTGTTGATGGGCGGCGCGCTTGGGTTGCTGGGACTGTGCTGTTTGTTCTGGCCGGAGGTGGTCGGGCACACCGCCAGCCCGCAGACCTTGCTGGGCCTGGGCTTGGCCTTGCTGGGCACGATGTGTTTTTCGGCGGGCAATATGCTGTCGAGCCTGCAGCAGAAAGCCGGGCTCAAGCCGTTGACCACCAATGCCTGGGGCATGGCCTACGGTGCGGTGATGCTGGCGGCCTATTGCGCAGTGCGCGGTATTCCGTTCGAGATGGACTGGAGCGCGCGGTATATCGGCGCGCTGTGGTACCTGGTGATCCCGGGTTCGGTGATTGGCTTTACCGCCTACCTGACGCTGGTCGGGCGCATGGGGCCGGAGCGGGCGGCCTATTGCACGGTGTTGTTCCCGGTGGTGGCGCTGAACGTATCGGCATTTGCCGAGGGCTATCAATGGACCGCACCGGCGCTGGCGGGGTTGGTGCTGGTGATGCTGGGCAATGTGCTGGTGTTTCGCAAACCCCGGACGGTAGCACCGACTTTTCATGCGAAACAAATCTGATGTGGGAGGGGGCTTGCCCCCGATAGCGGCCTTGCAGTTGACACATGCATTGACTGACACACTGCTATCGGGGGCAAGCCCCCTCCCACATTTGATACCAGGTGGCCTGTCTATTTCAGTCCAAGCCGCCTGGCCATGCGGCCGAGGTTGGCGCGGTCCAGCCCCAGTTCGCGGGCGGCGCCGGCCCAGTTGTGTTGATGGCGCTCCAGGCAGGCGCTGATGATCCGGCGCTGGAAGTGCTCGGTGGCCTGGCGCAGGTCGCCAGTGGCGTCGGGGGCAGTAGCGGGCGGTGTTTCGATGGCCGTTGCGCTGACATCCGGCAGGTCCAGGTCCAGGTCCACGGCGCTCAGGCTGAGAATTTTCGGCCGCTCGCGGCAGTGGCCCAGGGCTTTGAGCGCGCTGCGTCCGATCAAGTGTTCCAGCTCGCGCACATTGCCCGGCCAGTCGTAGGCCAGCAGCGCCGCCTGGGCATCGCTGGTCAGGCGCAGACTGCCCAGGCCCATGCGTGAGCGGTTCTGCTCCAGGAAGAAGCCGGCCAGCAACAGCACATCGCGCCCGCGTTCACGCAGCGCAGGCACTTTCAGAGGGTAGACGCTCAAGCGGTGGTAGAAGTCGGCGCGGTAGCGGCCATTGCGTACCTCAAAGGCCAGGTCACGATTGGTGGCGGCAATCAGGCGCACATTCACCTGATGCTCCTTGTCCGAACCCAGGCGCTGCAACTGGCCGCTTTGCAGCACCCGCAGCAGCTTGGCCTGCACCGTCAGCGACAGTTCGCCCACTTCATCCAGGAACAGCGTGCCGCCATTGGCCAATTCGAATTTGCCCCGGCGTTCATTCAGCGCGCCGGTGAAGGCGCCGCGCACATGGCCGAACAGCTCGCTTTCCACCAGGGTTTCGGGCAGTGCGGCGCAGTTGAGGCTGATCAGGGGTTTGTCGGCACGCGCCGAGGCGGCGTGGATCGCCTGGGCGACCAGTTCCTTGCCGACCCCGGTTTCACCGGTGATCAGCACGGTCAGGTCACTGCCGCCCACCAGTTTGATTTCCTCCACCAGATGCTTGTGCGCCTTGCTCTGGCCGATCATTTCCTTGTGTTGCTGGCCGCTGGCTTGACGGTAGATCTCGGCACGCTGGTGCTCGTCCTCGGCGCGCAACGCCAGGCGTTCAATGCGCTCGGCGACGTTGACGGTGGCGGCGGCAAGGCTGGCAAAAGCTTGCAGGGCGTCCAGTTCGACCCGTTCAAAGCGCTCGGTGTCGAGGGCGTCCAGGGTCAGCAGGCCCCAGGGCTGGTCGTCGATAAACAACGGGCAGCCCATGCAATCGTGTACTTGCAGATGCCCGTGCAGGCCGTCCACCAGGCCGTCGTAAGGGTCGGGCAATTGGCTGTCGCTGTCGAAGCGGGTAGGGCCGGGGCTGCTCAGCAGCACCTCGAAACGCGGGTGTTCGCTGACCTTGAAGCGTCGGCCCAGGGTATCGGCGCTCAAGCCATCCACGGCCAGCGGCACCAGCCACTCGCCATCCAGGCGCAGCAACGCGGCGGCATCGCACGGCAGCAGGGCGCGCATGGCTTGCAGCAGGCGTCGATAACGCTCGCCCTCGGGCAGTTCCCGTGACAGGTCGGCGACCAGCGGCAGCAGGGTGGTGAGCAACGGCTGTGCAGTCATAATGACTCCTTGTAGTCCTTATGACTATAAGTTGTAGGAGGTCATACTGACTACATAATATTTAACTCTATGAAAAATAACGTTTTATTTGTTGGCATGAATACTGACTACCTAAGGGTAATGAGTAAAAAGACCCAGGAGTCTGCCATGCTGAGTGCCCAAGACCGTGCCATCGTCAAATCCACCGTGCCCCTGCTGGAAAGCGGCGGCGAAGCGCTGATTACCCATTTCTACCGGATGATGCTGTCGGAATACCCGCAAGTTCGCCCACTGTTCAATCAGGCCCACCAGGCCAGCGGCGACCAGTCCCGCGCACTGGCCAATGGCGTATTGATGTACGCGCGGCATATCGACCAGTTGGACCAACTGGGCGACCTGGTGGCCAGGATCATCAACAAGCACGTGGCCTTGCAGATCCTGCCGGAGCACTACCCGATCGTCGGTGCGTGCCTGCTGCGGGCTATTTCCGAGGTGCTGGGCAGCGAGATAGCCACCCCTGAGGTGATGAGTGCCTGGGGCGCGGCGTACGGCCAGTTGGCGGACATCCTGATCGGCGCCGAAGCGGCTATCTACGACGAAAAGGCCCAGGCGCCCGGCGGCTGGCGCGGTGCGCGGCCGTTCCTGCTGGTCAAGCGTGTGGAGGAGAGCGACGAGATCATCTCGTTCTACTTCGCCCCGGTGGACCACGGCCCGATTCTCAACGCTGCCCCTGGCCAGTACATCGGCATGAAACTGGTGCTCGATGGCGAGGAAGTGCGTCGCAACTATTCCCTGTCGGCCTTGAGTGATGCGGGCCTGTATCGCATCAGCGTCAAGCGCGAAGCCGGTGGGCGGGTATCCAACTACCTGCATGACCAACTGCACGTCGGCGCGACCATCGACCTGTTCCCGCCGGCGGGCGAGTTCACCCTGGCCGCCAGCGATAAGCCGCTGGTACTGATCAGCGGCGGGGTGGGCATTACGCCAACCCTGCCGATGCTCGAAGCGGCCCTGGCCACCCAGCGCCCGGTGCACTTTATCCACTGCGCGCGTAACGGCGGCGTGCACGCGTTCCGTGACTGGGTGGATACGCTGGCGGCCAGGCACCCGCAACTCAAGCGCTTCTACTGCTATGCCGAGGACGACGGCGTGAGCCCGGCGGCGGACAAGGTCGGCCTGCTGAGCCAGGATCAACTGGCGGCGTGGTTGCCCGAGCAGCGCGACATCGATGCGTACTTCCTGGGGCCTAAAGGCTTCATGGCTGCGATCAAGCGGCATCTGAAGGCGCTGGGTGTACCTGAGAAACAGGCGCGCTACGAGTTCTTCGGCCCCGCTGCGGCGCTGGAATAATCCCTCAGCAGCCATGCTGTCCAATGTGGGAGGGGGCTTGCCCCCGATAGCGGTGGGTCAGTCAGCTTGTCTTTCGCTGATACATCGCATCGGGAGCAAGCCCCCTCCCACATTAGCTCTGCATTTTTCTCGATTAATCCGGCGTTAACCCTTCTCTGTTTTAACGGGTGCCTGTGTGTAAACTTGTTGCCATCAGGCAAACAAACAAAGGAAACCGGAGATGAGTGACGAAATGCGTTTGGGCAGGGAGCGGCGCTTTCTGGTGTTGCTGGGCATCATCTGCCTGGCGCTGATCGGCGGCGCGCTGTACATGCAGGTGGTGTTGGGCGAAGCGCCGTGCCCACTGTGCATCCTGCAACGCTACGCCTTGCTGTTGATCGCGTTCTTTGCGTTCATCGGCGCCGCGATGCGCACCAAAGGGGCCGTCACGCTCTTTGAAGGGCTGGTGGTGCTCAGCGCCCTGGGCGGTGTGGCGGCTGCCGGTCACCATGTGTATACCCAGTTCTTCCCTCAGGTCAGTTGCGGCATCGATGTGCTGCAGCCGATCGTCGATGACCTGCCCCTGGCCAAAGTGTTTCCCCTGGGCTTTCAGGTCGACGGCTTCTGCAGCACGCCCTATCCGCCGATCCTCGGCCTGTCCCTGGCGCAATGGGCATTGGTGGCGTTCGTGCTGACCGTGATCCTGGTGCCCCTGTGCATCTATCGTAATCGCCACCCCAAAGCCTGAGCCCGCTCACGAAACGCCCCGGTCTGCTTGAGTGCAGGCCGGGGCGTTTTTGTTCGCAGGGATTTGTGAAAGAGCTGTGACGAGTGGCAACAAAAGCGGCGCGCAGCGTGCGACATGTTGTCACACGGAGGCTGTCGCAGGAGGGTCGTAACCGTCCGGACCGGCCTCTGGATTTGCATCTGGTGCGCAAACTGTGCTGTCAGTTCGGGGTTTGAACGGCGCCGCGAAACGCTCAAGGGTTCGGCACGCGCGGGGTGAGTAAATGCCTTGTTTTATGGGGACTTTACTGCGTTTACCATGCCCTTACAGGTTGTAAGGGGAGTGGCAATCTGCCCAATAGCCCAGCAATTTTTGTGGTTTTTGTTGAGAATTGAACGCGATAAGATCGCGAACCATTGCAAGAATGGTGAAGGATTATTGCTGTAATCGATAAAAATTATTTCTTTATCAGACATGGTTTATACATCGCTAGCTAACTACAATCGCCCGCACTGAATGTCCGGTGCTGTTCAATATTTGAGCATTGGAGCGGTCGAGGAGCAGATGGAAGGCTCTGTGCGATCCCAGGTTCCGGCAGCCTTTCAACTATCCGCACCAAATGGAATTGGTCTGTAACAAGGCCTTTAGCCACGAAATCGAATAAGAACTCACCGCAGGTCCGTGAAACGTACAGCTATGACGTGGCGGGCAGGCTCTTATTCAATCGAAGAGAAATGCCAACCCTTGGCAGGGTGAAGTGTTGGCGATCAAAACCCAACTGCATTGCGCAAGCTGCTTTAGAGGTCGTGAGATGAGTAAAAACAGGTACCCCCGATTACTAGGCTTTTTGCCGCTGCTTGGCATGATGTTAATGCTGGGAGGCTGCAAGTGGACCTTGCTCGACCCAAAAGGACAGGTCGGTCTGGATGAACGAAACCTGATCATCACCGCCACCCTGCTGATGCTGCTGGTCGTGGTCCCTGTGATCATCATGACCTTCGCCTTCGCCTGGAAATACCGCGCGTCCAACACCAGCGCCACCTACGCGCCGAAGTGGTCGCACTCCACCAAGATCGAAATCGCGGTGTGGCTGGTCCCGATCCTCATCATCATTGCCCTGGGTTATGTGACCTACAAGTCCACCCACGCGCTGGACCCGTACCGTCCGCTGGAATCGGACGTCAAGCCGATCAACATCGAAGTGGTCGCGCTGGACTGGAAGTGGCTGTTCATCTACCCGGACCTGGGTATCGCCACTGTGAACCAGATCCGGTTCCCGGAACACACTCCGCTGAACTTCAAGATCACCTCCGACGCCGTGATGAACTCGTTCTTCATCCCAGCCCTGGGCGGCCAGATCTACGCGATGGCAGGCATGCAGACCAAGCTGCACCTGATCGCCAACCAGAAAGCTGAAATGGAAGGCATCTCCGCCAACTACAGCGGCGCTGGCTTCACCGGCATGAAATTCAAAGCGATCTCGACGAGCCAGGAAGAATTTGACGCCTGGGTAGCCGAAGTCAAGGCCGCACCTAAACAGCTTGATCAAGCTGAATACGACGCCCTGACCAAACCAAGCCAGAACAACCCTGTCGCGCTGTACTCCGCGTTTGAACCGAACCTGTTTCAGAAAATCGTCGACAAGTACGAAGGTATGAAGCCAGGCAAGCCGGTCAAGCACGAGAAGAAAGAAGTGGCCGTGGTTGAAGGTTCTGACACAGGCGCGCATTCAACTGCTGGGGCAGAGGAGTAAACGATGTTTGGTAAATTAAGTTGGGACGCGGTCCCATTCCACGAGCCGATTGTGATGATTACCATCGCCATGATCGCGCTGGGTGGTCTGGCACTGTTTGCAGGTATCACTTACTTCAAGAAGTGGACCTACCTGTGGACCGAATGGCTGACGTCGGTCGACCACAAGAAAATCGGCGTCATGTACGTCATCGTGGCCATGGTCATGCTGCTGCGTGGTTTTGCCGACGCCATCATGATGCGTACCCAGTTGGCCATGGCCACCGAGGGTTCGCCTGGCTACCTGCCACCTGAGCACTATGACCAGATCTTCACCGCCCACGGTGTGATCATGATCATCTTCATGGCGATGCCTTTCTTCACCGGCCTGATGAACCTTGCCTTGCCGCTGCAGATCGGTGCGCGTGACGTTGCCTACCCGTTCCTGAACTCCCTGAGCTTCTGGCTGCTGGTGTCGGGCGTGGTACTGATCAACGTGTCCCTGGGCGTCGGCGAATTCGCCAAGACCGGTTGGGTTGCGTATCCGCCATTGTCGGGCCTGCAATACAGCCCGGGCGTGGGTGTGGACTACTACATCTGGGCCCTGCAGTTATCAGGACTCGGGACGACATTGACGGGGGTCAACTTCCTGGCCACCGTCCTGAAGATGCGCGCCCCCGGCATGAAACTGATGGACATGCCGATCTTCACCTGGACCTGCACCTGGGCAAACGTGCTGATCGTGGCTTCGTTCCCGATCCTGGCCGCTACCATGGCGCTGCTGTCGCTTGACCGTTACCTGGATTTCCACATTTTCACCAATGAACTTGGTGGCAATCCAATGATGTACGTGAACCTGTTCTGGGCGTGGGGTCACCCTGAGGTGTACATCCTGATCCTGCCGGCGTTCGGTATCTTCTCCGAAGTGATCTCGACCTTTACCGGCAAGCGCCTGTTCGGTCACCACTCGATGGTCTATGCATCGGGCGCCATCTCGGTACTGGGCTTCATGGTGTGGCTGCACCACTTCTTCACCATGGGTTCGGGGGCCAGCGTCAACGCCTTCTTCGGCCTGGCGACGATGCTGATTTCGATCCCGACGGGGGTGAAGCTGTTCAACTGGCTGTTCACCATCTACCACGGTCGTCTGCGCATGACCAGCCAGGTCCTGTGGACCCTGGGCTTCATGGTGACCTTCGCCATCGGCGGCATGACCGGCGTACTGCTGGCCATCCCGGGTGCTGACTTCGTCCTGCACAACAGCCTGTTCGTGATCGCTCACTTCCACAACGTGATCATCGGCGGCGCGGTATTCGGCTACATCGCAGGTTTCAGCTTCTACTTCCCGAAAGCGTTCGGCTTCAAGCTGCACGAAGGCTGGGGCAAGGCTGCATTCTGGTTCTGGATCTCGGGCTTCTTCGTCGCGTTCATGCCGCTCTATGCACTGGGCTTCATGGGCATGACCCGTCGTCTGAACGCCACTACCAACCCTGAGTGGGTGCCGTACCTGTACGTCGCCATGTTCGGTGCAATCATGATCGCCGTGGGCATCGCCTGCCAGTTGATCCAACTGTACGTCAGCGTGCGTGACCGCAAGCAGAACATGTGCGAGTCCGGCGACCCATGGAACGGCCACACCCTGGAATGGTCGACCTCGTCGCCACCACCGTTCTACAACTTCGCCGTGATCCCTACTGCGAACACCATCGATGCGTTCACCGAAGCCAAGGAAGACGGTACTGCGTACCAGCAACCCAAGCACTACGAGCCGATCCACATGCCAAACAACACCGCCACTGGCGTGGTGATGGGTGCGCTGTTGACCGTGTTCGGTTTCGCGATGATCTGGCACATCTGGTGGCTGGCAATCGTGGGCCTGGTAGGCACCATCGGTTACTTCATCATTCACGCTGCCCGTGATGATCAAGGCTACATGGTGCCGGTCGAAACGATCGAACGCATCGAAGCCGAGCAGCACGCTCGCCTGGTAGCCGAGAAGAAAATCCCGGCCAACCGTGTAGAAACCTCGTTGGAACAGGCTTAAACCATGTCGAACTTAGTGACCAATGCTGGACACGCCCATGTCGATGACCATGGGCACGATGACCATCACCACGACTCGGGGCCAATAACCGTCTACGGTTTCTGGCTCTACCTGATGACCGACTGCATCTTGTTTGCGTCGATCTTCGCGGTGTACGCGGTACTGGTAAACAACGTAGCGGGTGGCCCGTCGGGCCACGACATCTTCGAACTGCCGTACGTGCTCGGCGAAACCGCCTTGCTGTTGTTCAGTTCGATCACCTACGGCTTCGCCATGTTGGCCTTCTACAAGGGCAACAAGAAAGGCGTACTGAGCTGGCTGGGCCTGACCTTCCTGTTCGGCCTTGGCTTCATCGGCATGGAGATCAACGAGTTCCACCTGCTGATCTCCGAAGGCTACGGCCCGCACCGTTCCGGTTTCCTGTCGGCGTTCTTCACGCTGGTCGGCACTCACGGTCTGCACGTATCCGCCGGCCTGCTGTGGATGGCGGTGATGATGTATCAGGTCAATAAGCACGGCCTGACCAACACCAACAAGACCCGCCTGAGCTGCCTGAGCCTGTTCTGGCACTTCCTGGACGTGGTCTGGATCTGCGTATTCACCGTCGTTTACTTGATGGGGACTCTGTAATGGCTAATGCACACTCCCATGACAGCCACGATTCAAGCCACGGCAGCGTAAAGTCTTACGCCATCGGCTTCATCCTGTCGGTCATCCTGACCCTGATCCCGTTCGGCCTGGTGATGTACCCAACCCTGCCGAAGTCGATCACCTTGATGATCGTCCTGGCGTTCGCGGTGATTCAGGTCCTGGTTCACCTGGTGTACTTCCTGCACCTGGATCGTTCCAAAGAGCAGCGCGAGAACGTGATTGCGTTCGTGTTTGCAGGCCTGGTGATCGTTCTGCTGGTTGGTCTGTCGCTGTGGATCATGTTCAGCATCCACACCTACATGATGGCGAAGTGAGGTAAGACCCGATGTCGCTTAAGCACTTTATCCAAATCACCAAACCGGGGATCATTTTCGGTAACGTGCTTTCTGTGGCGGGCGGTTTCTTCCTGGCCTCCAAGGGACATGTCGATCTGGCCATCTTCCTGGCGGCGATGATCGGCACCTCCCTGGTGGTAGCTTCCGGATGCGTGTTCAACAACTGCATCGACCGTGACATCGACATCAAGATGGAACGCACCAAGAATCGCGTGCTGGTCCAGGGTCTTATCTCCCTGAAACTGGCACTGATCTTCGCGACCGTCCTGGGTGTTGCGGGCGTGGTGTTGTTGTACAAGGTGGCCAACCCGCTGGCGGCGCTGTTTGCCGTGATCGGCTTTGTCATCTACGTCGGCCTCTACAGCCTCTACCTCAAGCGCAAGTCGGTGCACGGCACGCTGGTGGGGAGTCTGTCGGGGGCGATGCCGCCGGTGATTGGTTATGTGGCTGTAACCAATAGCTTCGACATGGCCGCGCTGGTGCTGCTGGTGATGTTCAGCCTGTGGCAGATGCCGCATTCCTACGCCATCGCGATTTTCCGCTTCAATGACTACCTGGCTGCGTCGATTCCGGTTCTGCCGGTCAAGCGTGGCATCCAGGTGGCCAAGAAACACATCCTGCTCTACATCCTGGCCTTCCTCGTGGCGACATTGATGTTGACCTTCAGTGGCTACGCCGGCATGAGCTACCTCGCCGTCGCCGCGGCCATGGGCATGTACTGGTTGTACATGGCCTGGACCGGCTACAAAGCGGTGGATGACACCGTCTGGGCGCGCAAGCTGTTCGTGTTCTCGATCTTCACCATCACCGCGCTCAGCGTGATGATGTCCCTGGATTTCCAAGTGCCGAAAGAGCTGCTGCTGACCTACGCGCACTGAGTGGTCCGAGCAGTAAAGGCCCCGCCTTCGCAAGAAGCGCGGGGTTTTTTATTGAGCGCTGCGCCAAACCGGATACGCTGCGTTATCGTTGACGTTTTTCGCGAGCAAGGGCTAGCCGCCCGCCTCGCTCCTACACCCAAATTCTTCGAATGCAGGAAGCAAAGCAATGAGTAAAAAAGCCGTTATGGTCTTCAGTGGCGGGCAGGACTCGACCACCTGCCTGATCCAGGCATTGAAGCAGTATGACGAAGTGCACTGCATCACCTTCGATTATGGCCAGCGCCATGTGGCGGAGATCGAAGTGGCCCGCACCTTGGCCAAGCAGTTGGGCGCCACCGTGCACAAAGTGATGGATGTGTCCCTGCTCAATGAGCTGGCGATCAGCAGCCTCACGCGTGACAACATCCCCGTGCCCACCGTTAACAGCTCAGGTGAAAGCCTGCCGAGCACTTTCGTGCCGGGGCGTAACATCCTGTTCCTGACCCTGGCCGCGATCTACGCCTATCAAGTGAAGGCCGAGAGCGTGATCACCGGCGTGTGCGAAACCGATTTCTCGGGTTACCCGGATTGCCGCGACGAGTTCGTCAAGGCGCTGAACCAGGCCCTCAAGCTGGGCATGGAATACGACGTACGCCTCGATACCCCGCTGATGTGGCTGAACAAGGCCGAGACCTGGGCCCTGGCCGATTACCACGGGCAGCTTGAGCTGGTACGCGAGCAGACGCTGACCTGCTACAACGGCGTCATGGGCACTGGCTGCGGCAACTGCGATGCATGCAACCTGCGCGCCCGGGGGTTGAATGAGTATCTGCAGAATAAAGCGGATGTCATGCAGAGCCTCAAGCACAAGTTACAGTTGAAATAACTCGATCAAGAGCCAAGTGAGATCCAAATGTGGGAGGGGGCTTGCCCCCGATGGCGGTGTGTCAGTTAAAAATGCACTGACTGACACTGCCTCATCGGGGGCAAGCCCCCTCCCACAGAGATAGCGGTGAACCAGTGAGTTTCATGCACTGGTCAGATAGCGCTTGAACAACGACCGGGCCCCATAGGCCGGCAGGATATTGAAAAACGCAAAGCCGACTTTAATCGCGATCTGCACATAGATCATGCTCAAGATATCGCTGGTCTGCATGACGCCATAGAAGGCGATAAAGCAGAACAGGACGCTGTCGATAATGACCGCAAAGAACGTACTGAGGAAAATTCGCAGATACAGGTATCTGGAGTTGGTCAGTTCCTTGATTTTGCACAGCAGATAAGAGTTGATGTTCTCCGACACCAGGAACGACACCGACGAGGCGATCAGCACCGACGAGACTTGCAGGATCACGTCGTTGTACGGTCCGTCCAGTTTCCAGCCCGGCAGCCCTGGCAGAAAGGTCGAGCCGTAGAGCAGGATGATGATCATCGCGTTGCTGGCAAACGCAAACAGAATCGCCCTGCGCGCCAGGCGCAGCCCGAAGTTTTCGTTCAGCAGGTCCACGATCAGAAAGGTCAGGGGATACAGGAACGTGCCCGGCGTCACAATGATGCCCATCGATTCCAGGTAGATCGGTTTGGTCGCGGCGATACTGGTAAAGATATAGAACGTGAACAGCAGCAGATTCAGGATGATGTAGATCATCCATGAGTTTTCATTGCGGTCGTTCATGTCGTAGGCCGTGAGTGCACCGCCTTGTGAATAGAACTTCTTGTAGAGGTTCTTGATTTCCATCCTGTTGAAGTTGTCCATCATTTCGCTGTTGAGCACTTCACTGAGCTTGATCCTGATGACCTTGCCCGTGGCAATCACCATGATCACCGCCAGGCGTTTGTCATTTTCGAACCCCAGCAGCTTGTATTTGCTGTTTTCAACCGGTGCTTCAAGCATGGTCATTGAAACGCTCCTCGAGGATATCGCCGATGACACACAGGCGATCTGAGTTCGCGCAGGGTTCGAGGGTAATGAAGAGTTTTTTGGTGGTGCGGTCGTACACCAGCTTTTCCTTGTCGTCGCTGCACGCGCCTTTTTGCACGATCAGCAGATCGCCTGGCTCATTGAGGCCGGCAATGGCGTGTTCCAGCAGTACGCCAATCAAGTTGCAGGACATGCCGAAGTAGTAAGTCAGCGGGAACAGCGTGGACAGTTCACCGATACGCTTACCCAGGTGCTGCATGACCTGGCTTTCCTTGAGCACCGGCACCGCCGCCGGGTTCATGTTGCCCAGGGGAGAAACATTGCTCTCGATGATTTCCTTGGCTTCAAAACTGATCGTCTCGATTTCTTCGTAGGAGACGCCGAAGAAGTCGGAGATTTTCCGGATGGTCGACTGCTGTACGTTGGCGACCTTGCCTTCCAGGATGTTGTAGATGGTGGTCCTGGTCAGGCCGGCGGCGCTGCTTAACGAAAGCTGGGTCTCGCCGCGACTTTTGATCAAGTACCTGATGTTGCTCTTCAGGTGCTCGGTTTTTTCCCGTCTGTGCATCAAATGCTCACCACTTCCATTTAGTCATAATCGTCCATTCTTTTTTGCGAAACCGTGGATTTAGAGCCTTCCACGCGGCTTTTCAGCGTCGCGATCGCGAGTGTTACATGCGTGCCGCTCAACAATAAAGCGCTAAATCAGACCGCGTTTTTCTCGTCATACTTCTCTGTACGACCCGTACGAATCTCTCGTCCGTCTACAAGGAGTAGTTGCCATGGTCAGCGTCAGTCGTCGATCTATTCTCGCCCTGGGCGCGGCCTTGCCCGTACTGGGGCATCTGGAGTGGGCAGTCGCAAGCGCCGCACCGGCGACCTCTGACAAGGTATTGCTGAACTACAACGAAAGCCCCTACGGGCCGTCGACTGCGGCGCTTGAGGCGATGCAGCGGGGCAGTGCGGCATCGGGGCGTTATCCTTACCGGCACATGTACGCGTTGGCTGCGCTGTTCGCCCAGCAGCAAGGCATTACCGAGGAGAGCGTGGCGGTGTTTGCCGGTTCCATGGCCGCCCTGCGCTATGCCGTGTTGGCATTCACCAGCCCAACTCGTGGCCTGGTGATGGCCACGCCGTCCTACGAAGTGCCGCGCCAGGCGGCCGCGTCGAACCAGGCGCCGGTGCGCGAGGTGAACCTCGATGCCGGGCATGCCCATGATGTACCGGCCATGCTCGTGGCTGATCCCCAGGCCGGCATGCTGTACCTGTGCAACCCCAACAACCCGACGGGCACTGTGACGCCAACCGAGGCCATCCGCCAGGCGCTGGCGAACAAACCCAAAGGCTGCGTGCTGGTGGTGGACGAAGCCTATATCGATTTCTGCGATGCCCCCAGTTGCGTGAGTTGGACCAAGGACCACGACGACCTGCTGGTGCTGCGCACCTTCTCGAAAATCTACGGCATGGCCGGTGCGCGCCTGGGCCTGGCAATCGGCCACCCGGCATTGCTGGAGCAACTGGCGGTGTTCGGCGGCGACAATGTGCCGGCCGGTGCCAGCCTGCTGGGTGCCCATGCCAGCCTGGAAGACGTCAAGCTGCTGCCTCAGCGAAAAGCGCTCAATGCCACAGCGCGTGATGAGACGATCGCTTGGTTGGCGGACCGGGGGTTCAGGTGCACGGCGTCGCAGAGCAACTGCTTCATGATCGACGTCAAGCAACCCGCGGAGCAGGTGATCGAGCGGCTGGCTGCACAGCATGTACTGGTGGGGCGGGTATGGAGCAACTGGCCGCAGTGGGTGCGGGTGACGGTGGGTAACCGGCAGGAGATGGAGCGGTTTCGCCAGGTATTCGCCACGCAGATCGTGGGTGGCGGCTGAAAAAACATACAAAAGTGGGAACGGGCAAGCCTGTTCCCACCTTCGCGTCCTGTTGCGCGACCGCCAACGGCTTACTGTTGGGCGATGCTGTAGCCATCAAAGGCTGTCTGCTGTTGCAGTGCAGCAATCACGTTCTTGCGGCTCAGCGGCTGTTCAGTACCGGCATTATCCACAAAGCTTTCCACCTCCGGCTCGGCCTCATCACCCTCACCGACAAAGTTGAACCCCAGAAACTCGAACGCTTCACGGTCGACGTTGAGTTTGGAGCGCGGCGTACGCAGGGGCAGGGTGACGCTGCTGCCCTCCTTGCTGATCACAAACACCTCGGCTTCTTTCTTGACTCGCGCGGCCTTGCCCTTGCCGGCGCTCGGGTTGCTGATGGCCTGGTGCGACTGGTTCAACACCTTGAGAGCCAGGCCATAGACCAGTTCCTGGAACTCGGGATCGTCCTTGAAGCTGGACAGGATGCGGCTGATGGAGAACTTGCTGTTCAGGTCTTCCAGGGCGGCGTTATCGGCAGCCTCGGCGTCCTTCAATTGCTTGAGCTGGCCCATCAGATCGTAGGCCTTGTCATCGTCGAAGGCGTCATGGGCCTGACGGATAGCCATGCGCAACTCGCGGATCTGGTCGCTTTCCTTGGAGGTGTGAAACGCGTCCAGCACCATTTCGCTGATGATCTTGGCCGCTGGCACATGCTGTGAAAGATTGATGGCGTTCTCGTATTCGGCTTTGGCGTGCAAGGCGGTTACGGAGGCTTCGGCGGATTCAGCGGTGTACGAATCGGACATTGAAATTTCACTACTTCAGTAAACGGGGAGAGACAAAAAAGCGTCGGGCATTTTCAGGGGGCAGGGGAGTCAGGTCAAGACAACTCCCGGCGGTGAGACCGGTCAGTCGTGATAAGAAATGGGCGCTCAGGTTACCGTTTTTATTCCGACACGCCATTCTTCCCCGCCGCCTTGGACCGATACAGCGCCTGATCGGCGCGTGTCATCAGGGCTGCCGGTGACTCACCGAGCCGCCGTTCCACCACGCCCAGGCTCAGGGTTATCCTGGCATCACTCACGGCAGGCATTTCCTGGATTTTATAACGCACCCGTTCGGCCAGTTCCTTGGCCGTCTCCAGCGTACTGTTGGGCAAGACCAGCATGAACTCATCACCGCCCCAGCGCGCCAGTAAGTCATCTGCTCGCACGCACGCTTCCAGGCCTTCAACGACCCGTATCAGCGTCTGATCGCCTACGCCATGGCCATGTCGGTCATTGATCGGCTTGAAGTCATCGATATCCATGGCCACCAGCGCCAGTGGCAGGCGAAAGCGTTCGGCGCGGCTGCACTGCTCGAGCAATACTTTTTCCAGGCGATAACGGTTGGCGATGCGGGTCAAGGCGTCCCGTTCGGCCAGGGAGCGGTTTTCGTCCAATTGCAGTTGCAGCTGCTGATTGACGCGCGACAATTCAAGGGTGCGCTCGACCACCAGCGCTTCAAGAGACTGGTTACGCTTTTGCAGGCGTTCCATGGAGCATTTGCGAGTGTGGATGTCGCGGTGCGCACCCACCATGCGCGCGACCGAGTTGGCTGGATTGCGCGCGATGACGTAGCCACGGTCTTCGATCCAGAGGTAGCTGCCATCGTATTTTCGACAGCGGTATTCGGCCCGGTATTGGGGCGCGCGTTGGCAGATATAGTCGTCAAATCCGGCCATCACCCGGGGGTAATCCTCAGGATGGATCAGGTTTTCCCAGGTGAATACGCTGTTTTCCAGGGAGTGGCGCGAGTGGCCCAGCATTTCGTACCAACCGGGGTTGCGGTAGACGAACCCGGTATTGGCATTCCAGTCCCATATCCCGTCGCTGACCAGCTCCATGATGGCATGCAGCAGGTCGGCGTTGAGGTCGGAAAAGTCATTACGCGGTATTTCGTTGCCGGCTGTATCGTCCATCGACGCGCTTCCTGCGTGAACTGGCTTCCAAGGCCAGCTGTGGTTGACGCCGATACTCCGTGGCTGACGCTACTGTACAACGCGGACGTTGCGCTTTGAATAGGGCAGATGTGTTGTTTCAGGGGCTTGGCGCCGTCATTTTCGTACGAGGCCTGCCATCCGCGTTGTGCTGATAAATCGTTTCAGGTTGGCCCTTTTCGTTGAAAAATACCTGGCCGATCCCGGCAGAATTCCATAAGCGCTCGCCTGCCTCGGCATGTTCCGGAATATGCGGCACCACCTGCATGGTACGGCGCCGCGTAAACCAGTTGAGCGGTGAGCGCGGGGAGTAGAGCCAGCGGTTGAGACGGTCGAACCATTCCAGCAGGCGCGGCGGGAACTCGTTCTTGATGCCGCTGCTGGTGATCTGCCAGATCCTGGGACCCGCATTGCGGTGGCGAATCAGCACTTCGTAGACGAACGAATAATGCACGTCACCCGACAGAATCACGTAATTACCGGGTGTACGTGAGTGGCGGAAGATATTGAGAATCACCTGGGCGCTGCCGCGATGGGCCATCCAGTTTTCGGCGTCCACCAATAAGGGGTGGCCGCACCAGCTGAAGATTTTCTGCACGGTCTCGATCAGCTTCACGCCAAAGATTGGCGCGGGCGAGACGATGATGGCCGAAGGGTGATCGAGCAGTTCCTGCTGCAGTTCGCTCAAGGCTTCCCAATCCAGCAGGCCGGAGGGTTGCTTGAGCGTGAACTCGCTGCGCCAGCGCCGGGTGCGGGTGTCGAGCACTACCAGCGCGGGTGTGGTCGGCAGTACGTAGTGCCAATGCTGGAATTTCAACAGCGCTTGCACCAGGTCATCCTGCGCGCCGGCGTCGAGGTGATTGTGGCGTGCCGTTGCGGTCAGGGCCTGGGTTCGCTTCACCAGTTCGTCAAACACCTGTGGTTGGTTGCCCCAGCCCTGGCACAGCATGTAGGCAAGCAAGGCATTGCCGATGATACGTTTGGAGAAGGGGTGGCCGTAAGCGGTTTCCTCCCATTGAGCGCTGAGGTTCCAGTCATCGGTGATGTCGTGATCGTCAAAGATCATCAAGGTCGACAGATGGGCGAATACTCGCGCGACACCCGGCAGGCCGTCGCGGAATCCCTCGACCCGGAGCTCTTCGCTGGCGTAACGCTGCTGTCGTTCCAGGCTCAAGGGCGGGCCTTGAAGCGTGATCAGCGCCCAGGGCGTGGGCGACCACACCAGCAGGTACATCGCGATGACTTCAGCAAAGGTCACCAGATGATTATCGGCGGTGCTGCTGGTAAAAATCGGCTTTTTCACACCACCGAAGAAGCGTTCGCGCAATGTCTCATTGCTGTCCAGTGCCGGCAGCAAATCGGCACGGTGATAATAACTGGCAGGATGCCGGTAGAGGCTTGCGCTGTCATCGACCACAGCGCCTTCCAGGTATTCATCGAACAGGCCCAGCCGTGCAATCAGCCCATGAATCGCGCGCAGCATCGGCCCGGCGACATCGTCGGCGTAAACCTGATCGCCGCTCATCATCAATAAGGCCGGACGCTCGGCCGGGGTCTGGGCGTCGGCCAGCAGACGGTCGATGCACAGCAAACCTTCGTTGGCACTGTGATGGGGTTTGCGGCATGAGCCGTGCACCAACTGATGGATACGGCTATGCAGTACGAAACTAGGGTAGTGATCGTTGGCGTACAGGAGGTGAGGTGCCCATTCGGCGATGCCAGTATTGGCAAAAACCAGGTCGTAGCCGATCGCCACGTCCAGCGGCAGCGCTTCGTCCAGCGACACATCGATCAAGTGAATAAATGCATGACGCCCGACGGTTACGACGGTGCAGTCAAGGGGAATCTCCAGTGTCTGCGTGGGCAGATGCAGCTTCAGCGTCAGTTCCAGTGCTCGACTTCCTACCAGCCACAACACCAGGCGCCGAGCTTCGAGGCGTCGCAGCAGAGGGCCGGCCAGAACGGCGGGCAGTGTGTCGGAAGGCGGCATGCAGGCAGTGGTCCCAGGCTGGATTGAACCGGTAAGTCTAAGCGAGTGAATGTCATGGTTTTGTTATCGGGGGTACGAAGGGCCGTACACTGCCCCTCGTACGCGCCGGGTTAAAGCACGTTGCCTCGACCCAGGCCGTCCAGGCCACCGCCCCTGTTTTTGCTTCGGTCATTGGCCGCCATGCCTTCAGGCTCGACGGCATTGCGTTGCGTGGAGGTGGGATCGATGCTGCGCTTCGTGCGTTGGGACGCTGCATCATCTTGCAGCAGAGGTGGGTATTGAAAGCTGCTCAGTGAGTGGTTGATTCCGCTGACCATGGATGTTTCCTTCTATGAGTAGAGGATGACTTCGCCTGTCGGAGCGAAGTAAGGCCTACCTTAATAGCGGTCCAGGGGGGCCGCTATAAACGCGCTGCTGCAAGATATGACTGCAGATGACGAGCGTTTTTTGGAAACCTCACGCACATGCTTTACCGCATCAGGTGTACGAATCTTCAATCACCTTGGGCACCGTAAACCGGAACTCGCTCCCTCGGCCCACCTCACTCTCGGCTACGATCTTGCCGCCATGGGCCTGGATGATGCCCTGGGTGATGTACAGCCCAAGGCCGCTGCCGGTGGGGTTGTTTTCGGTCTGGGTCCAGTAACGATCAAACACATGCGGCAATTGCTCCGGTGCAATGCCGTCGCCGGAATCACGTACCGAGAACACGATTTCCGCGCCATTGCTCATGGCGCTGATGCCGATATTGCCCTGGCGGGGCGTGAACTTGATGGCGTTCCCGATCAGGTTCGACAGGACCTGGAACAGGCGCTCCGGGTCGGCGTTGATCTGCAGGCCGGGCTCGGCGTTGAACGACAGGTCAATGCCTTTATCCGACGCCAGCGGTGCGAGCAAGGAGTAGGCCTCTTCGAACATCTGGCTGACATCCAGCGCCACCGGCTTGACCACATACCGCCCGGCATCGATTTTCGACGTGTCGAGCAAGTCTTCCAGTAGCACATTCATGCGCCCGGCCGCCTGTTGCATGGTATCGATGGCCGAGGAAATCCGCCGTGACGTATGTGGGCCGTCGGAGCTGAAAGCCTTTTGCAGCATGCCGCAGAGCATGGAGATCACGGTCATGGGGTTGCGCAGGTCATGGGACACCACCGCCACCAGATCTTCACGCGCCCGCACGGCTTGTTGTTCGCGCAGCACCTGGCGGGCCAGGTCGTTTTCCAGGGCCGAGCGACGCAGGTCGTTGGCGGCAAACAGGTCGCCGTGGCTCCACTTGGTGGAGATGCCGGCCATTTCGACCTTCCAGATTTCAAATGACGTGCGGGGACGAAGGCGCAGGCCGGCGTCGGAGTCTTCCAGGTCCAGCGGCTTTTGCGGGTTGCCGCTCCAGTTGATGTTTTCTTTGACTTCCGGGCGGAACCACAGCACACCGTTGTCCACAGGCTTGGGCAGTTGCATAGCCAGGACGCCGCTGGCCACCTGCTGGAACGCAGCCGCCGGTGGGTACACCGACACCAGGTTATGACTGGAAAACACCGGTTCGGCGCTTTGCTGCAGCCACTTGTGCAACGCGCGGATCTGCGCCGGCTCCGGGCAGTTGCCGTAGCGGTGCAACTGCTTGTCTTCAATGATCGCCACGCCGCCGGCCATTGTCAGGTTCATCAGCAGTTGCGGTTGTTGGGCCAGGCCATCGAATACGTCGATCTGCGAGGCCTTCATGGCGTGATCCAAGCGCGCAAGGGCTTCAAGCTTTTCATCACGCTGGCGGCTCAGGTCCAGCGCTTCCATGGCGCTGATCTGCAACGACAACACCTGGCCAATGGTCTGGCAGGCGATGCGCAGGTCATTGGGCACCAGCAGGGGCTCACGGTTGCCGCAGCTGATAAGGCCCCAGAGTTTGTCGCCATTCATCAGCGAGATGCTCATGGACGACAGCACGCCCATGTTCTGCATGTACTGGCAGTGGATCGGCGACACACTGCGCAGGGTGGCGAAGCTCAAATCCAGCGGTTCGCCGGTGTCCGGCCGCAGCTTGGGCACCAACGGCACCGGCTCGTAGGCCGCATTGGGAATAATACGCAGCCAGTTGGTGCGATACAGCTCGCGAGCCTGCTCCGGGATGTCGGACGCGGGGAAGAACAGCCCGTTGAAAAGCTCCATGGACGGCGCCGACGCTTCGGCGATCACTTGGCCATGGCCTTCATCTTCGAAGCGGTAGATCAGCACGCGGTCGTAACCGGTCATGGCCTGGATTTCATTCACGCTGATTTCGTACAACGCCTGCAGGGTTTTCGCCGCCTGCAAACGTTGCAGCATCTTGCCCAGGTCACTGGTGCGACCGTTCACGGCGCGTGGGCGAAAGTCCTTGAGCCGCGGTTCGAACTCCAGCACCAGCACGTTCTGGTGGCGGTGCAGCAAGCCTTCGAAGTCCGCGCCGTTCAGGGTGACGTGCAACGGTGGCATGTCGAAAAAGGTATCGGTCTGGGCCATGACCTGCACGGCCTGGGCGTGTTCGGTGCCGATCAAGCTGTGCAGCGGCTGGCCGAGCAGCGTTTGCGGCGCATGGCCGAACAAGGTGCCGACGTTGGCGCTGATCTGGATGATCTTCAGGCCGGGTTCCGACAGGGTCAGCAGCACACCGTGAGGCTGGATCGCCCCTGGAAAACGGATGGGCTCATTGGCACAGTTGGCAAGCAGCTCTTCAAAATCTTCGGGTTTCATAGCAGTACCTCCTGGCTGTCGAGCCATTGCTCAAAGCAGCTGAATGTCGAGCGGGCGGCGTCCACGGCGTATTGTTTGGCGGGCGCGTCCAGCGGCTGGTCGCCCAGGTAAACAAGAAAGTCTTTCCAGCGCCGCCCGGTCTCTACCCCGTAGATATCGAGAAAAGCGCCGCCGTTGTCGGCATTGACGTCCAGGCGCTGAGCCATTTCACGGCGAAGCACCTGGCCACCCAGCGTCGCGCCCTCCAGTACATACAGGGCACCGAGGCAGGCGGCGGGGGTGTCGAGCGTTGGCAGTTGCGTGCAACGGGGCAGGGTGTCGATGGCGTTAGCATCCAGGCCCAAGGCGTAGAGATCTTTGACCAGTGTCGGTGTTTTCACACGCATTGCCGTATCGAACCCTTCGGGAATCAAGCCACTGGCGTACAGTGCCGCTTCCATAGGCAGATAAAAACCGCAGTACGCCTGGAGCAGGCGTCGGTACCACTGCGCATCAAGGCGCTCAGAGAAAAACGGCAGGCGCTTTTCCAGGGCGGCATGCAGCGAGGCCGTGCCTGTGCGCAACGCTTCCAACAAGGTGTTCGCATCGACGTCATGGGCCTGAGAATGCATTCAGTAAGCTCGAACTGTGGGCCTCTCGGCCATGAATGACGCGCGCAAATGGGCGACGATTCTACACAACTCGCGGTCAGTAACTAAACGCGCAAGGCGAAAAGGCTGACTAACGGATCAGAAATGTCGCTCCTTGCGTCACAATGGACCAACGGGTTTACCGGGAAGTTCGCGCAAGGTGATATTGCGAGGCTATCAGTGCATAGCCAAACCCTGCTGATTGAGCGCGTTCTGCACACACTCAATCAAATGCTGGGTTCTCCACGGCTTGGGCAGAAACCGCACTGAACTGCCCAATTGCGCTGCCAGATGGGTATTGCCGGAGGTCAATACCACCTGCACCGTCGGCCAGCGGTGCGCCACGACCTTGCTCAGATCAAAGCCATTGAGCAAACCCGGCATTTGAATATCGCTGACAATCAGGTCCACCGGGTCATCGCCCCGTTCCAGGTAGATCATCCCTTCATCCGCCGAAGGGAACGACGTCACCGATGCGCCGAAGTCTTCCAACACATCCACCATTAACGCCCGAATGATCTCGTCGTCTTCCAATACTAAAATCGATGGCTGAGCCATGATCCTTACTCCACCATCAGGGTTCAGTAAGGTGGAGTGGAGGCTTGGCGCATAGGTTCGATTGGATGTTTTCTAAACGATGGGTGGTCGTTTGGCGGTGTGCAGGAGCGTGGTTGGGTGGCGCGGTCATGAGAATCGATTATGTTGAGCATGCCGGGTGGAGCGACTGGGGAGCGGCCGCTTAAACAGGCATAATCGAGCGCAACACTCGATGCGGAGCCGTACGATGAAGTTCGCCTTGTTGACCCTCGCCCTGATGCTCACCACCGCCCAGGTTGCCGCCGCCGGCGACGCAGAAGCGGGCGGCAAGCTCTTCGCCAAGACCTGCGGCGGTTGCCACAGCGTTGGCGAAGGCGCCCGTGGCGGCTTTGGGCCGCAACTGAACGGCATCATTGATCGGCCTGCCGGCACCACTGCGGACTATCAGTATTCAGATGCGATGAAGAACTCGGGGGTGGTTTGGAACCGGGACAAACTGGCGGCCTACATTGAAGATCCGAAATCGGTTGTGAAGGGGACGCGCATGATTTTCTGGGGCATCAGTGATCCGCAGAAGATTGAAAATATCCTCGCGTACCTTGAGACGTTTCAACCCGAGTGATGGCGTAAACGGTTGTCTCCAGCCGTCGCTTGGGTTTGTCGGCGCACGTCTAGCCTTCAGACGCCATGTCCTCAACGATATGGATCCGCAAATCGTGACGACCGGGGGCAAGCTGCGGCTTAAGGGTCAACGCCGGAATTTCATAGTCCCCGGCGTTCTGGCGACGAAATGGCAGAGGTTTGTCGTCGAACAGGTTATCCAGCCGAGCAGCGTAGGCCGCGCATAGCTGTTCGAATCGAGCGGCGTCCATTTTGCTGGTTTTATAGATGGGGAAGGGCGGCATGACAGTGAACCCAGGGTAGAACAGCACGCCATGCTGGATAGGAAATAGCAGGTCATCCAGCGCCCCGTTTACCCCTCGACCGCTGTAATGGGACTCCCACCCGCCCATGCTCACCACCAACATCGCCCGCTTTCCTGCCATGCTGCCCTCGCCGTAGCGATCGCCCCAGTGGCGTTCGCTGTGTTCGCCGACACCGTAGGCGAAACCACAGGCGTAGACGCGTTCGACCCAGCCCTTGAGAATTGCCGGCATCGAGAACCACCACAGTGGGAACTGAAAGATCACCGCGTCCGCCCACCGCAGTTTGGCCTGCTCTTGCTCGATGTCTGTCGGTTGGGTGCCGGCGGCGAATACACGTTGCGACTCCAGCGCTGGGTTGAAAGGTTTTCCATCGTCATAGCCTGGAGCGTCGTCCTTATCAATGGGCGCTTTCCAACGCATGGCGTAGAGATCGGAAACCTTGACCTCGTGACCCGCGCTTTTCAGGTGAGCGATCGCGAAGTCCCTGAGCGAGCCATTGAGCGAACGGGGTTCCGGGTGGGCGTAGATCAGTAGTAGCTTCATGAGGCGCTCCGAGTGGGTGTAGGCCTCACCGTAACGACGAACCCGGTATGATAGAAATGAATTTCCGAAACATATGGTATTTACATGCACAATACCTTGCGCCGTCTGGATCTTAATTTGTTGGTCACGCTGGATGCACTGCTGTCTGAGCAAAACGTTACTCGGGCGGCGCGCTTGCTCAACCTCGCTCAGCCGACCGTCAGCCTGCAACTGGGGCGGCTGCGAGAAATTCTGGACGATCCGTTGTTGTTGCCCGGTCCCCGAGGCATGTCGCCTACCGAGCGAGCCCGTGAATTGCGCGGGCCGCTGCGCGAAGCCCTGGTCGCGTTGGAAGGCGCGCTGAGTCCCAGTGCCGCTTTTGAGCCCGCATTGTCCAATCAGACGTGGAGGGTGGCTGCCAGTGATTACGCAGCAACTGCCTTAGTCTGGCCCTCGCTGGCGCTGCTCAGGCGCCTGGCGCCAAATACGCGCCTGGCGCTGTTGAACAAACATCCCGTCAGTCTTGCCAGTGATCTGGAAAACGGCCAGCTTGATCTGGCGTTGCATACTCGCGATGACGCGCCGCCAAAACTGCGTCAACGGTCTCTGGTTCATGAACGCTATGTGCTGGCAGGGCGGCGCGGTCATCCCGCGTTGACAGCCAAGCTTTCGCTCAAAGCGTTCTGCGGCCTTGAACATGCCGTCATGTCACCCAATGGCGCCGGGTTCGTTGGCAGCACTGACCAGGCACTGGCAGCTAAAGGCCTGGAGCGACGAGTCGTATTATCAGTGTCTAATTTCAACTCGCTCATCTCAGCATTGGCGCACAGCGACGTGGTTGCGGTGGTGCCGGAAAGGCTGGTGCGAGATGAGCCCGCACTGCACGTACAAGCGCCTCCACTGGCCATTCCGGGCTTTGAAATGCTCATGCTTTGGCCCGAACGACTGCACCGGGATCCCGCTCATATGTGGCTGCGCGACCTTATCGCCTCGACGTTGGCAGGCACCTGTACGCATTGATCGTTTCTACGTTGCGCGTGGTAAAGCCTGGGCGAATACCACACCGTTGAAGGTATGGGTGCAGCAGTCGTAAAAGGGTTTCATAAGCTCGGGCGTCAATTGCGGGTCGACCTTCTGTAACAGGCCGGCCTCGTCCACCCACAAGCCGCTGTAATAGCTGTTCTCATCCGTTCTCACATACATTGCGTCAAGAGTCCTTCTTAGGTTGCTTTGGAGAGGGTGGCCACGCGCCTTGGTAGCGGAAGGAAATCTGGTAGTCGAGGTGTTCGGGCTCAATCATGTGCTGGAAATACGGCTGAAGAGTCGTTATCCAGTCAGGCAACATGTCGAATACATCGGCGTATATCGCGGTTTCGTCACCTAAAACCCAACGCTTCGAGAACACTGTCTGTGTCTTCGATATCCGCTGAATACTCATCCGCCTTCAAGTTATTGCTGTGCTTTTCGTACCACCGTAATCTGATTTTCATGATTATTTTTCCTGAGCTCGTCTTTTACCTGTCATTCGACGCCTTGGATTTGCAGTCTTCGACGTTCGGTGGAGTTGTGATCAATTGCGCCCATGCATTCTCTTAGCTTGGATTAATCGCGTGCCTCCTCGTAATCAAACGCGACGTAGTAGTCGCTCTCTGAAAGAGCAATCTCGTGGGAGAAGTAGGCCTGTACCTGCGATAGCCACTCCCGCCGCAGTTCAAACATGCCGTTATTGACGTCTTCGTCTACCGACAATCCGAGCTCAGAAATCACGGAGTAATCGTTTCCTAAGTCCGCCGAATCCTCAGTTCCGATTAGCCACTCTGTGGTTCTGTCGAACCATTCCAATCTCACTTTGAGTCCCATGTAACCCTCGCAGATACTTTCTGATGTTTCGTTTCTTTTTTGGCCCTTTTAGCTGCTCGCCGGTTAGATGGTTGAACGCACCCATATGGCGTCCGGCAATTGGCAGGGCTTGATAAAGACGCAGCCGACAGGTTTGGCCAGCGTAGGTGCTGTGGCAGGAGAGGGTTCGTATAGATCAATCGCCGGTGAATAAGGCGCCTGCGACGGTTGCGGTGTCAGGATTCGCTGTCTGCGTAGCGCTTCTTCAGTAGGTGGATAAGAACGTTCTGACATGACCGGCTCACTTCCTTGTGCGAGGAAATGAGCCTACGGGGGCGAATGAGCGGGAGAAATTCGGCTTGTTCGATGGCCTGCGTGGGAAAAGTCAGCCAGCTACCCGCGACGCTTAAAATTGATATTTGAACCCTACCATCACAGGTCATTGTTGTGTAAGCCACGGCGGGCATGAGGGGGCGGGATGTAGGGGGTGGCTGCCGGGGGAGGCTGATGAAGAGGTAGGACGGTTCTGGTTTTGTTAGGATCCGATGAAAAAAGCCTTCTCTCGGTTGCCTGATAATTAGCAAGGTGGATATATGAATCCGGACAGTAATATTGAATAGGATGTTCGACGATGATTTATGAAAATGTTGATCCGCAACTGCTCGCCTTTTTGCAGAATCCCATGAAGTTTACATCGCCCGTTCCGCCCGCAGGCAAAAGCCTGAAATGGCATGCGCGAATGCTTTACAAGTTTACGATGCTGCGCAGGTTTATCAGTGCCGAGCAGGTACAGGCGTTGCTGTGGGAGAAAATTAGGAATAATTTGGAGAAGGCTGAAAACGCTCTGCCTCAATTAATTTTTGAAGATCATGTGCCGCTCAATCAGGACACGGTGCATCGTTTTACTGATGAGTTGTATCGATATTTCAGAATTGTATTTTTACCGTGTGATGCTACGTCGGCATCGCAAAATGAAATGCTCGCTGCCTTTAGTAAATCTTATGCCTGGGCGGCGCTTGAATATACCTGTAATAGAATTTCCGAGAATCTTGAGCTTCGTGCAGTGCACAACTTATCGATCTTGGCGAATGAAAGGTTGTGGTTGGGTTACTACCTGAGTGAAGTGTATTTTCTGATAGGTCATGGGCTCTTGAGCGCCAAGCTGCACGGGAAAACGCTAAAGATAGTGCCTACCGCCAAGCTACAGGTGCGATTAAAGGCTTACTGGCTAGCGGAGGTCACTGAAGCTAATTCTAATATCGGTGATATTTTAAGTCGGCATGACATTGTACCTATGCTGCATGAACGAGGTCGTCTGACACCAGAATTACGCAAGCTGTTGGTGGATCAAACGTTGGATAAATGTCTGTCCATACATTCGAACTACCTGTCGCCGACCATGACGAACCATCCTAAGTATCAATATTTGCGAGAGGTTGTTGATTTTGCAATTCACCTTGAGCTACGTGCGATGTCAGGTGAACGCTCGACCAGCGAGGAGTACATGAGAAGTATCGTCAGCCCGGCAACGGTAGATATGATTAATAGCGCTCTCGCTGGACGATTACCGACGCTTGATTCGGCCAGCAGTTTTGTTGAGTACAAGGGCGGCATGTATCTAAGGGGCGCGCTGAATTTCAAGTACGGGCTGAGAAAATTTGTCAGGTATCTGCTCGGTGAGGTGCTGGTTAATCAGAAGGGCCCTGACTTTGGCCATCTACTGGGTGTTGGCTTCGAAAAAGACTATGTTTTAAATTATATTCGCAGTCTCAATGACCCTCGCCTGAAAATTTATGAGGAGTTCAAACCAGGTAATAATGCGAAAATCAAGGGGTATGATGTTGATCTGATTATTCAAGATGTAGATGAGGATATTTATTATTTCGTGCAGGTTAAGCATCAGCTGTCGGAAATTCCTACCTATCTTTCCGAGCAGTGCGAGTTGTTTCTAAATGCGAACTTTCGTAAGGGTTTTATTCAGCAATTAGGCGTTCTGAAAGATAACCTTTCTGACGATAGTATCAGGCGCAAGCTCAGTCAACATGGATTGGCCGGCGCTCGCCCGGATAATACCCACTTCATACTATTGCATAACGTCCCTTTCTTGAATTTCTATGAGCTTGATGGAATTTTCTTCTACGAGTGGAACTTGCTCAGGAATATTCTACAGGGTGGGCGGGTACAGATTCGTAAAAACCGAAACATCGCAGAGGAACGGGTCATTAGCAAACCACGTTTGCACCGGCCGCAGGAGATGGTAGAAGCTTATTTCAATGATTCGCAAAGCGGAAAGCAAATGAGGGAGCACTACGATATTTATCGAAGGGCCTACGTTAGCTTTGCTTTTGATGACCTTGATGTGATCTGCAAGCTATTGTGAAGCTAATCGCTGCGGTGACGTGGACGTATGACCATGCTATAAGTACTGATCAGCGTTCGCGCCACCAACCCTTTCGAATTTTTCAGAGTAAGTGCTTTGAAATCAACCGTGAAATCTCCACAATCGAAGTCTTCCCGGTAAATTCAAACTTCACCTTCCCCAGCGACGAAAAGTAAATCTCCAACTCCGAATCCAGGTCGAACGTCCCCGACGTTTCCACTGAATACGCCACGATGTTCTTGTACGGCAGCGACGTGAAGTCCTTCTTGCTGCCGGTAATCCCCTGCACGTTCACCGCGATGATGCGCTTGGTGGTGAACACCACGCCGTCGCGCATGGCCTTGTACGCGTCCACCACTTCTTCGCCGTCGAGCAGCAATGAAGCCACGCGTTCGGCGTATTCGTTGTTCTGTTTGAGCTTGAAGAAGCCTTTGTTGTTGAAGTCGATCATGTGCCTGCCCTCGGGTGAATGGTGCGATCGGTGTATGACGTTTTGATCACGGATCTGTATCTAACGCGCGCATTTTGAACGCCCTACCATGGTGTCCAACTCTACAACGTTGAGCGGATGTTTCGCGTCGACAGAACAACCGTCCAGGGAGCCCCACCATGCCCGAACTGTCCAGCTGGCTTGCCTATGCGCTGATATCACTGGGCATGGTGCTGACGCCCGGCCCGAACATGATTTACCTTATTTCCCGGTCGATCTGCCAGGGGCGCACCGCCGGGTTTATCTCCCTGGGCGGCGTGGCGCTGGGGTTTCTGGTTTATATGCTGTGCGCCGCCTTGGGTATTACCGCGTTGGTGATGGCGGTGCCCTTCGCCTACGACGCGCTGCGCTTTGGCGGGGCGCTGTACCTGGCCTATCTGGCCTGGCAGGCGGTCAAGCCGGGTGGCCGTTCGCCGTTTCAGGTGCAAAGCCTGCCCCAGGACAGCCCGCGCAAATTGTTCACCATGGGCCTGGTGACCAACCTGCTGAACCCCAAGGTGGCGGTGATGTATCTGTCGTTGCTGCCCCAGTTCATCGACCCGAACGGCCATGGCAGTGTGCTGATGCAATCCCTGGTGCTGGGCTTCACGCAGATTCTTATCAGCGTGAGCGTGAACGCAGTGATTGCCACCCTGGCGGGGTCTATCGCCGTGTTTTTCGTCACCCGGCCGGGGTGGCAGGTGGTGCAGCGCTGGCTGATGGGGTCGGTGTTGATGGGGTTGGCGGTGCGGATGGTGGTGGAAGGGCGGCGGTAGTGGCTGGTTACAGAATGGCCTTCAGGTAATTCTTGAGTGCGTCGAGCGGGGCATTGAGGTCTTCCAGTGTCGGCGCCTGGCGCATGTCCCGCGTAAGCCGTTGCAGCTCGCGCCCCATCACGGTCGTGGCGCCGCCCAGTGATTCGAGTGCTGAGGTCAGGCACTCATCAAGCTTCAACCGAATCCCCGCCAAATCCCCCTGGCGCACCAACAACCCAAACACCTCGCGGTCGTACGCCTCCATCACCGGATCATCGCGCAAAACCGGGCTGCCGCCGTCCGTCTCGTGCACCAGCTTCAGGGCAAAGAGCGCAACCGCTTCCAGCGTCAATTCCATGGTTTTGGTTCCTGCGGTTTTGGGGGAGGGCGATGATCACTGTTCTGCGCGGGAAAAAAAAGACCCAATAGTGTGAACCGGTTGGCTTGCGCAGCCGTAGTGTCGGCTGCCCAAGGAACGATATTAATTAGCCATGCTCCAACTCGGCGTGCCAAGTGCACCCGGTCGCCAGAAGGATAGGGTGCAAGACCTAACCCACTACAAGGATGCAAACACTCATGCAGTCATCCCCCACCCAAACGCCATCCGCCACTGGCGAACTGATCGCCAGTTTTCGCCACGGCAAGGGTTTCCTGATCTTCAGTTTGATATTTGGCGTCGCGTTGCTGGGGCTCGCGGTATTTGTGCTGTACCTGGGCACCATCCTGCCGGCGGGCAGTCACGGCCCCGTCGTCGGCCAGACGTCGCGCGGCCTGTCATTCAGCTTCAGCAGCCCCCAAACCCTAATCTACTTCACCAGCGCCTTGCTCACCGTTCTTGCGTTGGGCGTGTTTGCCGGTTACGCCTGGCACAGAAAACTGCGTGCGCCGCGTTACAACGTGTATGAGCACGGCATCGAGCGCTTCATCAACGACCAGCGCGACTACACCGCCTTCGCTGACATTGAAGACCTGTACCTGTTCGGCTCCGGGCAAACCGTGATGACCGGCATGATCACCAACCTGGCCTATCGTCGTAACGCGTCGGAGCCGTTTCACCGAGTGATTGAAACCCTCAAGGGCTTTTACCAGTTCCAGCAGTTGGTGCGCGAGCTGCATGTACGCGCGCGCATGCCGGTGGTGATCGCGACGCTGGAAACGGGTGGGTCGGTGACGTTCAACTGCATCAGCTCGGGGCAGGTCTGGGGTAAGCGCATGAGCGGCAACTTCCTGAACATCACCACCTCGCCGATTGTGGTCAGCCGCGCATTCCTGCAATACCAGGGCCGCACAGTGCCGATGTCTTCGCTGCGCACCGTGGACCTCAATGCCTGGACCGAAAAAGTGGTGATCAAGGACGAGAGTGGCAACGCCGTATTGTCCACCATCGCCACCGGCATCCTGAGCCACGACCTGTTCCTCAACACCCTCGATGCGGTATTGGCGGTCGAAGAACAAACCCGCGAGCTGGCGTGAGCCGGCAGCGTTAAGGATGAGGACTCAACGATGATCTATCGCGGTGCAGGCTGGCTCACCTTGTTTACACCCGTGGCGATGGTGCTGCTGGTGATGTGGCTGTGGCCGGATCCGAGCGTCAAGCCTGGCAATACGTCGCTTACGCAAGTGTTGATGGGGTTCGGGATTGGCTCGGCGATCAACGTTGTGCTGGGCTTTGTATTGAATCGAGAGGTTCACGCCGACGGCGTGCGTCATCACTTCTTTTTCATGCCCATGCAATGGCCGGCGCTGGCGATCACGCTGGTGTGCGCGCTGATCGCCCTGTTGAAATAAGCTTACCGACCGCTCGGCAAGGGCGGTCGGGTTTCGACTTGTTCGAGGCTTATGCGATACGTGGTGTAAGTGTCGCCATCCCTCAGGTAAAGATCGCTGCGATAACGGCTGACGGCGCCCTTGAGTTTGATGTGCAGGCCGTTGGCGACGCGCTGGATGACCACGTCTTGCAAGTCGGTGTCCGAGACCAGGAACGGCGGGGTTTTGCCGAGGTACACCTTCATGGTTGCGTCTGTCGATTCACGGTAATCCATATAGAACTTCAGCGTCTTGGGCTCCGAACGGTCCCTGGCTTCCTCGACGATATAAAGCCATTCCCCCGGTATGAAGTTTTGCTTCAGGACTATTTGGGGGGGAAGCTCGGGTTTGTGCACATAGGCATAAATGAGAAACCCCGCAAGGCAGAGCGCGGAGATAATCGCCAGGTACTTTTTGAGCCTGAGCTTCAGGGCTTGCCATTCGGGTTTATTCATAAGTTTCAACGTTGGGTATGAAGACGGTGTCATTGCGGTGCATTGATGATAATCGTGTCCAGACCCAAAGGCAGTGTTCAAATCCACTGATCATTCAAGGCGGTACGGTCCCCACCTTCATGGCCAGTGTTTAAAATGCCCTTAGGCTCAATCATCATCAGCTTGGCTTCGCCTTCGGCGGCCGTGCGGTGCACTACGCCACGAGGGACCACATACAGTTCGCCTGGCGCCACATAGACCGGGCCGTCTGGCAGGTCGATACGCAGCGTGCCTTCCAGCACCAGGAATGCCTCGTCGGTTTCGGGATGGGCGTGCCAGATGAATTCGCCCTCGATGCGTACCACTTTGAATTGGTAGTCGTTCATCTCGGCGACGACGCGCGGGCTCCATTGTTGATCGATGAGGGCGGCTTTTTGGGTGAGGTTTATGGGGGCGGCGGGAGGCTGAGCCATGACGGATACTCGGGTAGGTGAGGACAGTCAGGTTAGCCAGAAGAATGGCGCAGGGCTTGAACGATCATGCAATAGGCGTCATTGCGCTGTTCCGAATTCAAGCCTGCCGCAATTTGCCCGCGAGCCAAGATAGCGCCATCGCCGGAATCGAGAGAAAAGCCGCATACAGGATGCCGACACCCAGCAACGGGGAAGCACCTGAGGTGACCAACATCACTGGGATCTGAGCAAGCATTACGACGGCACCTGCGGACCACTGGGCGCTTTTTTGCAGGGCTCCAAGAATCACCGACAGAGCAAGCGCGGCGGGGTAGATGAGGGTCCAATAATTAGCTAGGTCCCATGGCTCTTTAGTCCCCGTGACTGTTGAAACAACAGTCCAAAAAAATAGGGAAACAAGACAGGTGGCGATGAGTGCCATGATTTTCCTATTTCACTTTGTCGAAAGGCCGTTGGACGCAATCGAAATTTATTTCGATCGCAGTGAAGCCCTGCGCTTTACCACGTTGGCAAGCAAGCTGGAAAGCGATTCGATTGAATAAGGTTTCTGCAATAGCTCGAACCGCTGACCACCCGCTTCAATTTTGGCGAACTCGGAGCTGTAGCCTGTGGTGAGGACCACTGGCAACCATGGATAAAGTACTTCGATACGTTCGAACAACTCGATCCCGCTCATGCCGGGCATCGTGATATCTGAGAAGACGACATGAAAATTTTCCGGGTTAGTTGAGAGCGCGGTAAGCGCCTCCCGCGCGCCAGGTACCCAATGGACGGTATAACCCAGCTGCTGCAGAGTAGCAGAAGTGAAAGTCCCGATATCTTCATTGTCCTCTACAACCAGCACCGCATATCCCTCGCCGCACTCCGTAACTGCAGGTGCGGCATCAATGGTCTTTTGCACGAATGCCTCGACCCGTGGCAGATACAGAGTAAACGTGCTGCCAACACCCTCACAGCTACTGACCAGGACCTCTCCGCCTGATTGCTTTGCAAACCCGAAGACTTGAGACAGACCGAGTCCGGTGCCTTGCCCCACACCTTTGGTCGTATAGAACGGCTCAAAGATGCGCTCTAATTTGTCTGCAGAAATTCCCGTGCCGGTATCGGATATAGAAACCGTCACGAAATTTCCAGGACGTTCGGGGTGTGAGCGTACTGCGGGGAGCGATGTATTCGTATTAACGCTGATTGAAAGCTCCCCAACACCGCCCATTGCGTCCCGAGCGTTAACGAGCATGTTTACCAGCGCGGTCTCGAACTGGCTTAAATCGGCATTGATAAAACACGGCTCATCACAGATATCGATGGTCACACTGATCCGTGACCCAGTGAGCGTGTCCATCATTTCGCCTATTCGCACAACACTCTCGCCAGCGTTAAAGATTTCCGGTTGCAGCTTTTGTCGTCGTGCAAATGCCAACAACTGGCTGGTCAACCGCGCCGCGCGCTCTACCGTACTTGAAATCGCTTTGATGTATTTATCGCGGCGATCTTCTGATAGGACTGGGCTGCTGAGAAGATCTGTACAGGACTTGATAACCGTCAGTAGATTATTGAAATCGTGGGCGACACCACCCGTGAGCTGCCCAATAGCTTCCAGCTTCTGCGATTGCCGCAGCGCCTCCTCTGAACGCTTCAATGCCTCGTTGGCATCTTCCTCCGCTTGAGTATCCCGGCCAACAGCGTGGATAAAGTCTTTATCCGGCACAGCCGTCCAGGAGATGGTGCGATATGAGTTATCCGAATGCCGGTAGCGATTCTTGAAAGTAGGGAAATGCTCCCCTCGTTTCAGATCGGTCATCGCATCAATCGTCCGCTCCAAGTCATCAGGGTGAACGAAGTCAAGAAATTGGCTATTTATGAGGTGTTCTTCAGGCCATCCCAGCGTTTTACTCCACGCAGGGTTGACCGCCGAGATTTTCCCATCGAAATGAGCGACCAGCATGAGGTCTGCGGAAAGCCGCCAAATTCGATCACGGTCCTGGGTTTTCTCGACAACTTGCTGCTCCAACGACTCGTTGAGTTGGGCCAATGCATTTTGGGCATCACGCAGGGCTGTCATGTCGCGAGAAACGCTAAGGATTTTTTCGGGTTTCCCATCCGAGCCAAAAATAGGACTGACTTGAACGTGCCACCATTTCAGCGTCCCACCCATGGTGAAAGCAGATCCCATAAAGCTGGCACTCTTACCTTCGCGAGCAGATTGCACCGCAGCCTTGGCATCCACGTTTCCTTGATCCTGCCAGAAGTCAGGCCATGGACAGCCCCGTATTTCATTGAAATCGCTGACTTCCATGATCTCTTTACCCAACTCGCTCATGAACGTCAGGCGGGCGTCCAGATCCAGTACCTTGATGCAGTCGTTTATGCTCGCGAGAACACGGTCGGTGAATGCCTCGTTCTCCTCCAGTTTCAGCGCTCCGTGAACCTGCGTCGTGGTTTCGTGGACAAGGCAGAACATTCCTTCAGGCTTTCCAGTATCCCCATGCAGTGGCGAAAACGAGAATGACCAGAAAGTCAGCTCGGTCACCCCCTCCCGAACAAGTGTAATCGGATGGTTTTCAAAGCGGCTCGCCTGCCCCTGAAGCGCGCTTTGCGCAATGGTGCGTACTTGCTCCCATGCTTGGCCCCAAATCAAATGAATCGGCGCGCCTAAGGCAACTTCTGGCGCGCACGGGAGATTGATGAGGTAAGCGTCATTGAAGAACAGTTGTAACGTGTCTCCCCACACGAGGTACATGCTGTCGGGGGAGTTCAGCATCAGACTGAGTGAACTTTTGAGCGCCATAGGCCAAGATTCTCTGGCCCCCAGAGGGGTTGCAGACCAATCCGTTTCGCGTATGAGGCGCCCCATATCTCCGCCACCGGCAGGGAGGTCAAACGAAACCATGTACTTGAAAGCTCCCTCGGCCAAAAGGTGGCCAATACGCTGCGAGAATAGAGCAGGCATGATGTCATTCATGCCTGCTGCACAGCCATCTATAAAAAAAACTGGAGGTGCCTTCGGTCGGTTTTGGAGTCAGGCTCTGGTGCTGTGTTCAACGTAATGCGTGAAGTGAATCGTCCCAGGATTCATGACGTCGCCGAGTGAGCGTTTCTGGCCGGTTGCTGCCGGGCGCGAGCGGCAACTCTCAGTTGTTGTTGCCGACCCGAATTATGTGCAGACACTGAAACTCCCCGAGAAAGGTAAGATGACGGCCCATCCTGGCTGCGGCTTTGATTCATTGAGCGACCCGTCCTAGGTTGCGTCGGCTTCCGAGGTATTCACTAAAATCTTGGGGCAGACTAAGGCGATCATTGACGCCAAAAAAGCTGCCGCCGTGGTGGGGGGACTAGAACTTGCTACTGTGGCTGAAAGGTCTAGTGGAATCAGGGGAAGATTACATTTGAAATAATGGTGGTTTGACCCTGAGGGATCCCCGATTTTCTTAAGAAAAATCAAGATGTTGGAGTTGTTGAAGAAGCCTGCATGAGTCGGCAACTTGGTTTGCACCACACAAAAACAAGATCCCAAACCCATGCAGGCCATCCGATTTTTACACAGAGCGCTCGCTCAAGCACTGCCTTCAATCCACTCTCGTCGCCTGACAACACTGATGAGTTGTGTCAGTTCGTTACTGCAAGGCCGCCGCCTGACGCTGACAGCGCTCGGACGTTTTATGCCAGGTCAGGCATTCCCAAAACATGCAATCAAGCGGGTTGATCGGTTACTGGGCAATCAACACCTCAGAGCAGAGCGCCCGCTGTTCTACTGGGTGATCCTGCGGGCATTGCTGGGGTCGGTGAAGCACCCATTAATCTTGGTTGACTGGTCCCGAATTGATGCTCCCGGCAACGCTTTTTTGTTGAGGGCCGCGATACCTCTAGAGGGGCGCTCATTCCCTATTTATGAAAGTATTCATGAACGCGAGTGTTGCCCCAAATACCAAGACCGCCTGCTCAAAACACTGGCTGAACTACTGTCCGATGGATGTGTTCCAGTGATGGCTACTAATGCAGGTTTCCGGCGCCCATGGATGAAAGCAGTGGCCCCACAGGTTTGGTACTACGTGGCTCGTATACGAAATCGGGAGCTTTATCGTGGTGACGAAAATGAGTGGCTGCCCGTGCAAAATCTCTATGCTTTGGCCACTTCGTCACCCAATTCGCTTGGTCGGGTCGAGATGACGCGTAGCGCTGCGCACTTGATCAATTTGTGCTGCGTGCGACATTCAGCCAAGGGCCGAAAGCATCAACGAGTGACCGGCTCAATCGCCAAAAGTAAGCTCAGCCGACAGTGTGCCAGGTGTGAACGGGAGCCCTGGTTGCTTGCCAGCAATCTGAGACAAGACGAATGGAATCCAGCAAAAATCGTGGCGATCTATAAGCACCGTATGCAGATCGAAGAAGGCTTTCGAGATGTAAAAAGTGAGCACTTGGGATTAGGCCTGAATCTGCATCGAAGCCACTGTCCAAAGCGCATTGAGGTGCTGTTGTTGATTGCTGCCTTGGCCAACTACCTGCTCTTTTTAACAGGTCGGCAGGCACGGGAAAGCGGTTTGGAACGACGCTTCCAAAGCAACAGCATCAAAGAAAAGTGAGTGCTCTCATTGTGGCGACTAGGCTTGGAATACTGGCGAAGCTGCACAGATTTTGGAGGACGAGAACACTTGGAAATATTGGAGCGGGCTCTGCGTGATGAGGTGCGCCATCAAGCGCAGAGCTTAGGGTGAATTTGTGGGGATCCCTCAGGGTCTGACCCCGGTTTTACACGTATGGTTGTGATGCATACGCACGGGGAGAATTCGGCTTGGTCGACGAGCGTTGCTGACCAGGTGGAAGGGTGGGAGGTTCAGTTAGAAAGCGAGCTGTTCAGATAGAACTCAATTTCATCTGAACAGCTTGCGCTACATCACAAATGCATTTTCTATTTATGAGAAACATTTTATGGCGTGATCGAATTACTTGATTACGGTGGCGTCATGAGCGATCAATACCTGATCATTGCGGATGACCACGCCGATTGCCGTACCGGTTGGGAGGTTGATATTCCCTGATGGCGGAACGAAGAGGGCACGGATTTATTTCTCCTAGAAATAAACCGTGCCCTCTTATTGAGGAAGGTCAGGAAACAATGAAAGCGCTGGTGCAGCAGGCCTAAGAGTAGGGGATGGGACTATACCGGATGAGGTGTTCACTATTCTGGGTGTACGGCGCCTGTGCTTTCTACCCCGCAGTTCGCCGGGATCTATCGATGTGGCTAAGGTTTTTCGGGGGTGTACCGAGGAGGATGGAGTCTAGACCCCTAAGCATGGACGTGTAAGCCGTTCACCTTACTGAATTTGCTCCTACACTCCGCACGTAATTTTATTTTCGCCCGCGCTTATTTTCCTTTCGCGCTTGATGTTATTTTGAGATCATGAGCAGGAAATTCCAGGCAATTCCGCCGCGCTACTTCATTTAGAGCGATTAGTATTTTGAATGTTAAGGGATGAAGTGAATTAAATGGATCTTACAGCACCATCAATGAATGCTGCGTCCGCTTTGGTTTTGATTTCAATATCTTTCTTTTCTTTGTATATAGTGATTAGGAAAACTTTCGAAAAGGTAAGTGTTTTTTGGTTGGCTGTGAAGGCTAGTTTGGTGGAATTTTACGTTGGCAAGAAAGATCTGTTGTTGAGCTCTTTGTTGATAATGTCAGTGGCCTTCAGTCTTATAGCCGCGGGGGGAGGGAAGCTACTTGATTTGGATGCTGCTAAATCAGAGCGAATAGTCAACGGTATGCCTACTGACTTTATGCGGGCTAGAATGAGAGAGTTTCTGGCAGACAGCAATTTTAATTCTTCATTCTGGCTTATAAATCTATTGCCTGGCGCTGCAGGCTTTTTGAATTATCTAGCTTTTTCATATTACCGTAGAAAGGTCAATCTACTTACTGGAGCATTGAAGAAAAAGACCTTTGAGATTGATTCGGTTCCCCGCGTAGATATAGATTATTTGTTTGAGATTGAACTAAAGCAGTGGTTGCAGGCTTTGGGGCTGGATGAGGTGGTTCGGGCAACTGTTTTTAGAGATGAGGGCGTAAAGGGTAAATTTAGCTGCTTTGCGAGATACTGTTACGATGAAGATTATAAAGATAAAAGAGATTATCTTTATGACAGGGTCGGATTGCTGGCCATTGCTTGTAAACCTAGAGAAAGTGGTGTTCATCTGAAGCTTCCTGATCCGAGAGAAAATGAAGAAGCCTATTTTAAATATCATGCTCAGAATTTAGGCCTGTCTCTAGAGAAAGCTCAAGGCCTTAGAATGAGATCTCGTTGTTATATTGCGTCACCTATTCGGGACACAAAAGATACAAGAAATATCGGAGTGTTAGTTTTAGAGGCTTTAAGTGAGAATGGTCTGACTGCTAGCATAAATCATAAGCTTGAAAAGTTTGGATATTTGACAAAGCTGTCTTTCTTGATGGAGGTTGCTGAAGTTTTGAGACCAAGGCTTTCGGCTATGAAAGGGAAATCTATATGAGCTCTAGAAGTAAGCTTAAAGATTTGATTGCTTGTATATTGTTGCAATATCCTTCTCCTGAAGATTTGTCAAATTCAAGGTTGACCAAGTTGATTTTTTTAATCGACTGGAAAAGTTGTTTGGTCGATGGGCGGAAAGTATCAGGAATTGAATGGTATTTTGATCATTATGGACCATATGTTGAGGATGTTATTGAGCTAGCTAAAATTGATAGTGATTTCAATGTTATGCCTGTTAGAGGGCAGAGCGGTTCAATTAAAAATGTTATCGGTCTATCCAAAGGCTTTTGTGATGTGATAGAGCTAGGTGAGGTTTCTGAATATTGTGTTAAGTTCGCAATTGATCTAACGGCTGGAAAAAACTATGATGAATTTATAGAGTTGGTATATTCGTTGTATCCTGTGGTGACCTGTCCAAAATACTCAGATATTGATCTTGTAAAGAAAGCGTGCGAGTATAAAAATTTGATATTAGACTCTGATTGATTTTTTGTTGTGTTTATGCATGCATTACTACGGGCACTGTTTTTATCTGAGGCTATTTTTTTCAAGGAAAGGGGTTTAGGATTTTAGCTCTAGATTCTTCTTCAGCTGTTAGGGCGGCTGTGGTAACGCTCTAATGTGGTGCTCCAGTCTCTGTCTTAGAGTCGGTTAGCCACTCGAGTTATATTTTTTCGTTGCTTTCAAAGCAACGAACGGGCCTGAGTTTCCGAAACAATTTGACGCATAGGCGCCGCCATTCATTAGCGCTGTTGGCGCTTTTTTTGTGTCTGCATGTCTGTGTCATAGCAGCTGCGCGGAAAAAAAAGGGGGCGGATTTGTTGTCCTCTGTCCGCTTATTTCAGAAAAAATCCATCCACTTTTAAGTGTTTTTCCACGTTTTAGCTTCAGTGGGTGGTACGAATTACTGAGTTTTACTTTTCGTGCCTGCGTTTTATAGTATGTACTGTTCCCATTTTACTCCATGCATTACTAGACGGCCCGTAACCTTGGATAGTAACGCGAGCAATCGAGCGAGTCCTATCGCAGGATCGTCAAATTTAAGATAAGTATTCTCTCCCTCTTGTTCGAACAAAGTCCCCTCGTTCTTGATCAAAATCCCCTTGGTTAGATCTAAGTAAATATCAGGTTGGGAGCTTTCTGGAAGGGTGCTTAGTTTTTCTTCTATATTTATTAGCGGGGAGCCTTTGTAAGTTATAATGGCGCTAAGTATTCTTCTGTATGGCCAGGAAAGGTTTCCAAGTTGGACTCCTTCTCCTGTGCTTGATTTCAATGCCTTAACGCTTTGGATATTTGACGCGATATGTTCAAGTGTCGCTGGTGTGATTTCAGTCTTTATTTCGAATGTTGCTATCGTGGCCTCTTGGAAAATCAAATCATGCCCGCTAGCAAATGGTAGACGAGGCATCGATTTCAACATAAGGACAATATCTTGCTGTTTTGAGCGTTGACCATATGAATCGATGATCATGCCACTCACGACGCTAGTCATTTCGGGGAGGTGGGCAATGAGAAAGTCTTGAATCAATCGTTCTCGGGCTGAACCTGCAGTCGCTGAGTGCCCCAATACATTAGTCATCTCATACTGAGCACTCAACGATCTGACTGCTCCAGAGCAGTATTCGACTAATGGCTTCATTTAAGTATTCTCCTTGAGTAGAAAGCTAATATACGTCGTATTTGATTTCTATGAAGATGCACCCTTGCTTAGCGGAACTGAGAAACCGAACACTGATCACGATATTAATGTTTGTTAGGGACAGCTTCTAGCCGATTGGGGAGCTTTCGGAGTTCCCCTTACCCGTTGAGGCATGGCAGGGATGCCCACGATTTGGTTCCGCTGTCCCCTAACCTTATCTCGGGCTGCCCGCCGGAAACTTTTCGCCACAGATCCAACCTTCCAGCCCCAACCGCTCCTGCGCTACCTTCCACCGTCGCTTCCAACCCAGCGACCGGACCTGATAATCCGAAAACAATAGGCTCACTTACTTAGGAGCTTATCAATGAGTGTTTCTGATCAATCGTACCCTCGCAATCCCTTAACCCACACTTCCACCCACCTTGGAGGTGCCCAATGATCAACCCACCCCTCAACAAAACTCTCGGCGTCATCACCTTTTCCACCTGCGGCAAACACCCCAACCTCCACCGCCTTTTCCGCGTCAATTCCGGCGTACCCATCCGCGATGCCCTGCAGCATGCCTCCGAGCTTCTGCACTGTTCAAAAATGCTGGCATTGGATGCAGCGATGGATAACAGCGCAGATCGCTATGCCTGGGCAGCACATTATTTGGGGGAGATGGCGAAGGCGGTGGTGGATGATTTGGCGAATGGGATGTTGCCGAATGGGGTGATGGAGGAGGGGGATTCGGTTGAGGTATAGGCAGGTGGTTTGAGGGTGTTGGGGCTGGCGCAATCGCAGGCAAGCTGAACTGGTCAAGTAATCTTGGACACTGATTAAGGTTCACGCCGCCAACCTTTCCTTCACGACCGGCGACCGGTAGTCGTTGTAGCT
>NZ_QGAJ01000016.1:0-130927 GCF_005233615.1 Pseudomonas sp. CFBP13528 | reverse complement strand
AGTGTCACCTATGTGAGTGCACTTTTTTGTAACCCATGTGGTTGACCCGTACATGCCCCACCACTCGGCACCTCGCTTAGGCTCGGTGTGCCCGAACGCAGGCTTGAATCCGTGGTTTAACGGGGCGCCTGAGATCAAGATCAAAAGCAGATCAAGAGCGACTCGCTTCGCATCGTGGTTACGGTTGAGCGCTACAGAGTTGTGTAGATACCTATGCCCCGATGAGGGAGGGTCAGTGAGTGCATCCGTAACTGACACACCGCCATCGGGGGCAAGCCCCCTCCCACATTTGGACCAGGAGCGGCAAAAGATACCGGTCGGCTCTAAGGCCGGCGTGCTAACGCCCCCGCAACACCCGGTCAGGCATCGCAATAGCCGCCGCCAACCCCAACACCGACACCCCCGCACTCACCATCAGCAAATGCCGAAACGTCATCGCCAACTCCCCCCGCAACGCATCCCGCGCCGCCCCCGGCGCAGCGTTGAGCCCATCGAGCAGCACATTACCGGTGCTACCCTCGGTCAGCAGCGCACCACTGGCCAAGTGGGCAAAACTGGCATCGCGCAACAATGCCAACAGCAAGGCCGACATGCAGGCCACCCCCACAGCCCCGCCCAGGGAACGGAACAGGTTGGTGGTGCTGGTCGCCACACCAATGTCCCGCTGCTCCACCGAGTTCTGCGTACCCACCAACGAGGTCGGGAACTGCATGCCTGCAGCGATGCCGCACAACAGCATGAACAGCGAGGTGAGCCCGACGGCCTGGGGCGCGCTGAAGGCCATGCCGAGAATCGCCAGGGGACTCAACACGGCGCCACTGAGGATCATCGGTTTATATCGGCCGGTCACTGAGGTCATGCGCCCGGCGAAATAAGCGCCCATCGGCAAGCCCATCGCCAGGGGCAGCAGGTGCAGGGCTGCGCTGTCGGCACCGGCACCGGTCACGGTCTGGTAACGCAGGGGCATGAGCACGGTCAGGGAAATCGCCTGGAAGCTGGTGATGAATATCGTGCACCAGCACAACACCGCGCTGCGGTTGACGAACAAGTGCATGGGCAGCAACGGCTCGCGCGCACGGCGCTCATGCCAGACGAACACGCTCAACGCCAGCAGCGCACAGAGCAGCAGCCCGAGCACTTGATCGTCACGCCACGCACGGCCCTGGCCGATTTGTGTGATGCCGAGCAACAAGGCGGTCAGGCCGATGATCATCAGCACGGTGCCCAGGTAATCGATGATCGGCTTGCGCTGCGGCACCGGCAACCCCACCAGGGTGCGATGGGCCACATACCAGGCGACAGCGCCCAACGGCAGGTTGATCAAAAATACCCAGCGCCAGGACAGGTACTCGGTCATGTAGCCGCCCAGCACCGGCCCGGCGACGCTGGCCACCGCGTACATGCTGCTGAAGTAGCCCTGGTAACGCCCACGCTCACGGGGCGCGATGATGTCGCCGATGATCGCCTGGCTCACCGAAATCATGCCGCCGGCACCGATGCCCTGGATAATCCGCGCCAGCACCAGTTGCTCCATGCTGTGCGCCATGCCGCAGAACAGCGAGGCGACGGTGAACACGCCCATACCGATCAGCATCATCGGCCGCCGCCCATACAGGTCACCGAGCTTGCCGTAGATCGGCACCGCCACTGTCATCGCCACCATGTAGCCGGAGATCACCCAGGCCAGCAGGTTGACGTCATGGAACTGCGCGGAAATGGCCGGCATCGACACAGCGACAATGGTCTGGTCCAGGGCGCCAAGAAAGATCGCCAGCATCAGCGCGGCAAGAATGCTGCGCACGGCGGGAACAGTGGGAGCGGACTGATTGAGAGGGGTCACGGCACAACCTTCGAGCAAGGCCCGCAGGCAACGGCAGCCTGCGGAAATGCTGAATACGATAGCAGGCTATTCAATAGCCTCGTAAGGAAGCCCGACGTAATTTTCCGCAATGGTTGTGCGCCCGGCCTCGGAACCCATGAAGTAGTCCAGTTCGCTCTCGGCAATGCGCTGGGTGAAGCCATCCGCCTGGGGAAACTGATGCAGCATCGACGTCATCCACCAGGAAAACCGTTCGGCCTTCCACACCCGCCGCAGGCAGATGGCAGAGTAGCGCTCGAGCAATTCCACGCGCCCCTCGCCATATACCTTGAGCAGGATCCGAAACAACGTACTCACATCACTGGCCGCCAGGTTCAAGCCCTTGGCCCCGGTAGGCGGCACGATATGCGCGGCATCGCCGAGCAGGAACAGGCGCCCGTACTGCATCGGCTCCACCACGAAACTGCGCAGCGGTGCGATGCTTTTTTCAATCGACGGGCCGGTGACCAGGTGTTCAGCCAGGTCGACCGGCAGACGGGTTTTGAGCTCTGCCCAGAAGCGCTCGTCCGACCAGTCGGCCAATGGCTCCTGTGCGGGAACCTGCAAGTAGTAACGGCTGCGGGTCAGCGAACGCATGCTGCACAGCGCAAAGCCACGCGGGTGCGTGGCGTACACCAGCTCCGGGTGCACCGGCGGCGTATCGGCAAGCATGCCCAGCCAACCGAAGGGGTAGACGCGCTCGAACACTTGCAGCGCCTCGGACGGAATCGATTGACGGGCCACCCCGTGAAAGCCGTCACAGCCCGCGACGTAATCGCACTCCAGGCGAAAGGCCTGGCCCTGATGCTCGAAGGTCAGCCAGGGCTGATCACTTTTGAGGTCATGGGGCTGTACGTTTG
Source organism: Pseudomonas sp. CFBP13528 (assembly GCF_005233615.1). NCBI lineage: Bacteria > Pseudomonadati > Pseudomonadota > Gammaproteobacteria > Pseudomonadales > Pseudomonadaceae > Pseudomonas > Pseudomonas sp. CFBP13528. Next base: position 128,209 of record NZ_QGAJ01000016.1, on the reverse strand, counting down.
AGGCTTCATAGAACGTCGTGGCGCCGACAGCCGCACGGGCCGCCATCAGGTCGCGGGTGACTTCGGTCTGGCCGTAGATCATCACTGACTGGCCACCGGTCAGGGTCTTGAGGTCGATGTGGGTGAGTCGGCCATCGCGCGCCAGGGCGAAACCGTCATGCACCAGGCCCTCGGTGTCCATGCGTCGGCTGACGCCGGCCTCGCGCAGCAGGTCGACCATGCCTGGCTCCAGCACCCCGGCGCGGATGCGGCCCTGCACGTGGTCGGCGGTCTGGCGCTCCAGGACGAGGGTCTGAATGCCAGCGTTGTGCAGCAGTTGGCCGAGCAGCAATCCGGAGGGACCGGCGCCAATAATGGCGACTTGGGTTTTCAGCGTTTTCATTATTTTTATGGCCTGCTGGCTTCACCCGAACCGAACGAGTGAAAGAGTTGTCATTGGACGTGTGGCTGACATTTTTCACCTGAGCGAGCAGCATAAGAAGGTGAAAACTGCTTTAAAGCCTGCGCTTTTTGCCAATCGGGGCGATTACCGCACCACTATCCTGAGTATCGGATTGAAAACATGACCAACACCGCGATTCCGGTCTTCAAGCTTTACGGGGAAAGCCAACAGTGGCCGACTCCCGATTTGTTGCACTGCGAAACCATTTCCCGGCGCAGTCGGGAATACCAGTGGGAAATCCAGCCCCACCGGCACGCGGACTTGTGCCAGTTGCTTTACGTGCATAAAGGCCAGGCACACCTGGAAATCGAAGGCCAGCGCACCACGCTCAACGAGGCGAGCCTGCAAGTACTGCCGCCGCTGTGTGTGCACGGATTTCGTTTTTCCGAAGAGATCGAAGGGTACGTGGTGACCCTGTCGGCGCCCCTGGTCAGCCACTTACAAGCGCAACTGGGCAGCACAATCGATGGCCTGCACACCCTCGGCAACTACCCCGCAGGCAAGGACAGCGACTACCTCAATAACCTGTTCGTGCGTTTGCAGGACGAGTACGCCGACGAACAACCGGCACGGGACATGATGATGCACGCCCTGGTCAGCGTGCTGCTGGTATGGGTCAGCCGCCAGGCGATCCAGCGCCGCCACCCCAGGACGCCACGCAACCGTGAGTATTTCCGACGTTTTACCCAACTGGTCGAACAGCATTACCGCGAGCACCCGAAAATTGAAGACCTGGCCCACAAACTGGGCATCTCGGTCTCCCATCTCAATGGCACATGTCGGGAGTTGGGCGGGCAGCCGGCCCTGCAGATCATGCATGACCGCCAGTTGCTGGAAGCCAAGCGTTTGCTGACCTACACCAGCATGACGATCAATGAAATGTCCGAGGTGCTGGGGTTTTCCGACCCCACCAACTTCTCGCGGCTGTTTCGCCGCCGGGTGGGATTTTCGCCCAAGGCTTTTCGCGAGCAGTTGAAGCAGAGCTGAATGTGCGAGGGGGCAAGCCCTAATACTGTAGGAGCGAGCTTGCTCGCGAAAAACTCACAGGCACCGCGTTCATTCAGGAAGCGCGCGTTATCGTTGACGTTTTTCGCGAGCAACCTCGCTCCTACAGACTGACGTCAGGGCTTGCCCCCTCCCACATTGGATCTGCAGTGCTTTGAGAATCAACGCAGGGCGCTGAAACTGCCGGTGTGCGGGACGCATTGATTTTGATGGCAACTGATGGCGAACGCCGCCGGCTGCATACGCGTCTGCTCAACGCGATAAGCGGCTGTACCGTACAGCGCGGTCGCCAAGGCGCACAGGCTGAAAATCGTCAGGTATTTTCTGGTTTTGATACTCATGGCACGGACCTCTGAACGGATCTACCGGCTCCTGTTTCAAGCATAGGTCAGATAGGGCAAGTTGCCATGATTGCAGGCCATTCAGCGCGCTTATATCGCCTCAGAGCCCGATGTCCCAGTCAGGCTCTTCGGGAAACCGCTGCACCAGGAAATCCAGCAGGCTGCGCAACGCCGAGGGCATGTGTTTGCGTGAGGCGTATACCGCGTAGATATTCATCTGCCGCGGCTGCGCATCCGGCAGCAAGCGCACCAGTGTGCCGCTGCGAATCAGCTCACCGGCTTCATAGCTGGGCAACATAGCAACTCCTGCGTCGGCCAGGGTTATGCGCAATAAAGTACCGGCCTCATTGGCGGTGATATTGCCGTGCACCACCACTGACACATGTTCACCCCTCTCTTCGAAATGCCACAGGCTCTTGCCAAAATAGGAATGGGTCAGGCAGTTGTGCCGGGCCAGGTCTTCGACTTTCTGCGGTGCCGGATGCTCGCGCAGATAGGCAGGCGTGGCGCACACCACCGAGCGGCACACCGTCAGGCGTCGGGCGATCAGGTTCGGGTCCAGGTCATTGCTGGTGCGGATCGCCAGGTCGATACGCTCGTCCACCAAATTCACGGTGCGGTCGAGCATTTGCAGGTCGACTGTCACCAACGGATGGCGTTTGACGTACTCGGCAATGGCGGCGCCTAACTGCGCCTGGCCGAACGAGGTGCTGACACTCAGGCGCAGCAGGCCACGGGGGGTCTCATCGGGCTCGCTGACGGCGGCCTGCATATCGCCGCAAAGCTCCAGCAATTGCCGGCAACGTGGCAGGGTTTCGCTGCCGGCGGCGGTGAGGCTGAGCTTGCGCGTGGTGCGGTGCAGCAGGCGTGCACCGACCCAATCCTCCAGCTCGGCCAGGTAACGCGAGACCACTGGGCGCGACAGGTCCAGATGATCGGCGGCGGCGGATTGGCTGCCCAGATCCACCACGGTGACAAACACGCGCATTGCTTGGAGACGATCCATGATTTGCCCGATTTCAGAAACAAACTATGTCCCAGCATCGCATTTTTTGTGGTGTTTTATGCAACTAAGCTCTGTACACCCCTTACCGATGGCAGGAGCTGCCCCGATGTTCGCGACGTTCAAACGCTTGACCCTGGCGACTGCCGCCCTGGCCTTTACTGCTCATGCGGTGGCGGCAGACTTGAAACTTGACGTGTACAACCCGGGCGAAGCCGCGATCTTCCCGGTCAGCTCGGTGCTGGTCAGCGGCGCCAAGGACGCGATCCTGGTGGACGCGCAATTCGGCAAGGGCCAGGCCGAGCAACTGGTGCAGAAAATCCGTGCCAGCGGCAAGCACCTGACCACCATCTATATCAGCCACGGCGACCCGGACTACTACTTCGGCCTCGACACCCTGGCCGCCGCCTTTCCTGACGCGAACGTGCTGGCGCCACAAGCGGTGGTCGACCATATCAACGCCACCGTCGCCGGCAAGCTGGCGTTCTGGGGCCCGAAAATGGGTGCCGACAAACCGGCCAGGACCCTCGTGCCGCAAGTGCTCAAGGGCCACAGCCTGACGCTGGAAGGGCAGCAGTTGGAAGTCATCGGCCTGGACGGCCCGCAGCCGGATCGCAGCTTTGTGTGGATTCCGTCGATCAAGGCGGTGGTCGGTGGTGTGGTGGTCGCGCAAAACATCCACGTATGGATGGCCGATACCCAGACGGCACAGTCCCACAAGGATTGGCTGGCCACCCTGCAACGTATTGAAGACTTGAAGCCGACCACCGTGATCCCGGGCCACTACCTGGGCACCCCATCACCCGCTTCGGTCACGTTCACCGCCGACTACATCAAGGCCTTCGACATCGAGACCGCCCGGGCCAAGGATTCCGCCGCCCTGATTGCGGCCATGAAAAAGCGTTACCCGAGCCTCGCCGAGGAAAGCTCGCTGGAACTGAGCGCCAAAGTCGCCAAGGGCGAAATGAAGTGGTGACTGGTTTTAAACCCTGACCTTTACTGGAGAACGTCATGAGCAAAATCGCAATCATTGGTGCCACCGGCCGTGCCGGTAGCCAACTGCTGGAAGAAGCACTGCGCCGTGGGCATACCGTCACTGCCATCGCGCGCAATACCGACAAACTGGCCGCACGCCCAGGCGTCACGGTCAAACAAGTGGATGCGCTGGAGGCCGATGCCCTGCAACAGGCCGTGAGCGGCAGCGACGTGGTGATCAGTGCCGCACACTTTGCCACCTTGCCCGCCAGCGCCGTGCTCGGCCCGGTGAAAAAAGCCGGAGTGAAACGCCTGCTGGTGGTGGGTGGCGCCGGTTCGTTGCTGTTGCCGGACGGCAGCCGGGTGATCGACAGCCCGGGCTTCCCGGCAGAATACAAAGCTGAAGCCAGCGCAGGGGCAGCGTTTCTCGACGCGCTGCGTCAAGAGCAGGCACTGGATTGGACCTTCCTGTCGCCGTCGGCCCTGTTCGATGGCACCGAGCGCACCGGTCAATTCCGCCTGGGCCAGGATGATCTGCTGGTCGGCAGTGATGGTAAAAGCTCGATCAGTTTTGCCGACTTCGCCATTGCCATGATCGATGAAGTGGAAACGCCGAAGCACTCGCGTCAGCGTTTCACCGTGGGCTACTGATACACCGGATCTGTACTGTGGGAGCGTACACCGCCGTCTGTAGGAGCGAGCTTGCTCGCGAAAAACTCACAGGCACCGCGTTCATTCAGAAAGTACGCGTTATCGTTGACGTTTTTCGCGAGCAAGCTCGCTCCTACAGACTGGCATCAGGGCTTGCTCCCTACCACATTTGAACGGTGGCGTATCCGGCGCCTGCAATTTTTCAATAGGGCCAATGACTTTCTCATTTGCCCAGCCTCCCCCACCCGTGGCCTGATTCGCCCTTGTTCACCCAAGGCAGGCCCATGCAAAACATTCAGGCAAAACCCACCACCGCCGTGTGGCTGATGATCAGTGTAGTGCTGGTCGCCCTTAACCTGCGCCCGTCGATGGCGGCCGTAGGTCCCTTGTTGTCGTCGATCCGCGCTGATGTGCCGCTCAATTTCAGCAGCGCGGCGTTGCTGACCATGTTGCCCGTCATGAGCATGGGCCTGGCGATGTTCTTCGGCATGGGCCTGGCCCAGCGCTTTGGCGAATACCGCAGTGTCGTGGTGTCGCTGCTGGTGATTGGCGCGGCGACACTGTCGCGGTTGTGGCTGGATTCGGCGTTCGAGCTGATTGTCAGCGCCATGGCGGCAGGCGTCGGGATTGCGCTGATCCAGGCGCTGATGCCGGCGCTGATCAAGTCGCGCCCGGGCGATAACGTTTCATTGTTCATGGGCCTGTATGTCACCGCGATCATGGGCGGCGCCGCACTGGCCGCGTCGTTTGCACCGTTTGTGCAAGTGCACACCGGCAGTTGGCGCATCGGCCTGGCGATGTGGGCGGGGCTGGCGCTGCCGGCGCTGGTGTTCGGGTACGCCCAGCGCTCGACGTTACCCGCTTTGCCTCGGGTCGACGACGGCCCGCAGGCATCCTTTTTCGGCAATCACCGGGCCTGGTTGCTCGCCCTGTTTTTCGGCTTCGGCACGGCGTGCTACACCTGCGTGCTGGCGTGGCTGGCGCCGTATTATGTCGAGCAGGGCTGGACTGAACAGCATGCCGGCTTGCTGTTGGGTTTGCTCACCGCCATGGAAGTAGTCTCCGGCCTGGTAACGCCCGCCATCGCCAATCGCCGCCGGGACAAGCGCGGCGTGGTTGCGGTATTGCTGGTGCTGATCATGATCGGCTTCGCCGGCCTGATCCTCAGCCCCCGGCACCTGAGCCTGCTGTGGCCGTGCCTGCTCGGCCTGGGTATTGGCGGCCTGTTTCCAATGAGCCTGATCCTGTCCCTCGACCACCTCGATAACCCGCGCCGTGCCGGTGGCCTGACCGCATTCGTGCAGGGTATCGGCTACCTGATCGCGGGCCTGTCGCCGCTGATCGCCGGAATGATCCGCGACCAGTTGGGCAGCTTCGAAGGGGCCTGGTGGTCATTGGCGGCGGTAGTGGCGGTAATGCTGGTGATGGTTACGCGCTTCAATCCGGTGCATTACGCAGGACATATCCGCTGAGGTCGTGTTGTAAACACTATTTGTCTCACCCAAAACATAGAAGAGTCCTACAGAGCTTTCTATTGGTACGAGCGTTCCGTTAACATTTTGCTCAGTCTTGTACTGAGTTCGGTACAAAGGGTTTACGGACGAAACCGATGCTAAACAGTAACTTGCTCAGAAAGCTCGATATGCAGGACTTGATGGTGTTTATCGCTGTCTACGACCAGAGCAGCGTTACCGATGTGTCCGAAACGCTGTTCGTCAGTCAGTCCACCGTCAGCTACAGCCTGAAGAAACTGCGCACCAGTTTCGAAGACGAGTTGTTTATCAACACGCGAGCGGGCATGCGTCCGACGTACAAGGCCACCACGATGTACGGCCACGTACAGAAAATCCTCGAAAGCATCAACCTGTGCCACGCCGGTGGCCAGGCCTTCGACCCGACCCGTGAGGCCGTGACGTTCAATGTGTGCGCCCCGGAATACTTCGAACACCTGATCCTGCCGCGTCTGCTGAAAACCTTCGACCGCGCCGACCTGCCGGTGATCGTCAATGTGCAAAAGCTGGAAGCCGACATTCCCGCCGATGACTTGCGCGAAGGCCGCCTGGACCTGGTGATCTGCTTCGGCCCGAACTTTCACCGCGCCCATAAAGACTTCAAGAGCCAGATGCTGCTCGAAGACGACCTGGTGTGCGTCTTCGACAAACGCTCGGCGCCGCGGGAAACGGCACTCAGCCTGCAAGCCTTCGTCGAGCGGCGCCACGTGTTTCCCACGCCGTGGACCTCCGCCACCAACATGATCGACGGCTGGCTGGCGCGCCAGGCGCACAAACGCCAGGTGATCGCGCGGGCCAACAGCTACAGCGCGGCGTTGAAGATGATCAGCGGCACAGATTTCATCGTAACGTTGCCCCGCCGCGTGCAGAAGCTGCTGGCGTCGACCTCGGCGTACGGGTGTTGCGAAGCCCCGCAGGGTTTACCGGGCTTCACCCTGGACATGCAATGGAACCAGACCAGCGAACAGGACAGCGCCAATACCTGGCTTCGCGAGCAGGTCGTCAAGGTGTGTGAGGATGAAGCGGCAAGCGGCAAGTTAAAAGCGGCAAGTTAAAAAACGGCAAGAGGCGCCACGGTCGCCTTTAACTTGGCGCTTGCAACGTGTCACTCCCCACTGCTTGTTTGCTATACGCATCGCGGTCCATATCACGCAATTCAACGCTCAGTTGCACCTGCACGCCCTCAGGCCACGGGCCCAGATCCTGCAGCACCGCCAGCAGGCTTTGCGACAGTTGCTGCTTGACCTGCGGCGAGCGCCCGCTGAGCAATGCCAGACGTACCGCGACAAACCCCCGCTCATTCAAGCCGGTGCCTACGCGAAAACTCTCGATTTTCACCGCCCGGCTCTTGATGTCGAACTCGGCGCCAAACTGACCGGAAGCCACCAGCGCATGGTTGAGGCGCAACAGAGCCTTGTCGGTGTCCAGTTGCGCCAGGTTGGCGGTGTATTCAAGGTGCAGATGCGGCATGGGTTTCTCCGAGCTTTTTTATAGGAAGACGGCTGAATATACACCACGCGCTTTACCCCGGGAGCGCAAGCGCTCGATCACTCATGAACGCCTCCAACCGTGAGCGCATCCAGCGTTCCGCCGGGTCGGTGTCGACGTGGCTGAGCCAGACCATCGACAAGTCCAGGGTCGGCGTTTCAAACGGAAACGCCTCGCAAAACAGGTTCCCGCCGGCAGCCATGGCCTGGGCCGTGTAGTCCGGCAGGCTGGCGATCATGTCAGTGCCGGCGAGCAATGCCGGCAGCGAGCTGTATTGCGGCACCGACAGCACCACGTGCCGCTTGCGCCCCATTTCGGCCAGCCACTCATCGGCAAACCCGGCCACGTTGGCGGTGTGGGACACCAGCACATGGGGCCGTGCGCAATATTCGTCGAGGGTCAGCGGTGTGTCGGACGCATCAGCGCGCAACAGGCAAGGCCGGATATGCCGCAGCAGCTTGCGCTTGGCATTCGCCGGCAGGCCGCGGGTCTGGGTGATGCCGACGGTGATATCTCCAGAGGCGAGCAGGTCGGGAATGCGCCAGTAATCCACATGCTGCACCACGAACACCACCTGCGGCGCTTCCTGGCGCAGCGCCCGCAGCAATGGCGGCAGCAGACCGAACTCAACGTCATCGGACAGGCCGATACGAAAGGTCATGGTGCTGATGGAGGGGTCGAAATCATGGGTCAGGCTCAAGGCCGACGACAGTGAATCCAGGGCCGGCGACAAGTGCCGGATAATTTCCTCCGCGCGTGCGGTGGGCTCCATGCGGTGGCCGACGCGAATGAACAACGGGTCATTGAACAAGGTGCGCAAACGATTGAGGGCCGAACTGATGGTCGGCTGGCCGAGAAACAGCTTCTCCGCCACCCGCGTCACGTTGCGCTCGAGCATCAGCGCTTCGAAGACCACCATCAGGTTGATATCGGCCTTGCGTAATTCATTGCGATTCATCGGCGCCTGCCCCTCCCCCAAGACAAGCCGCAGTTTAGAAAGGCAACGGGGGCGGCGTCTATGTCGGTCGACGCATCGGCTTTTATGCGGGAATGGGCTCGCCCGCGATTGCGGTATGCCAGTCAACCCATACGTCGCCTGATTGACCGTAATCGCGGGCAAGCCCACTCCCACGTTTGAATCATGTTGACCCTTGAAATCAGGGCTTGAGCGGGCGCTCCTGATCCTGCTCGGAAAGCTCGGTACCGTCGTCGGGGTGCTTCCAGGTCTGCGGTTTTTCTTCCTCGGGCCGCTGCCGAGATTGTTCACGCTCTGACTCTTTGTGCTGTTTGTGTTCGTTACCCATAGCCATCTCCCATTCGTAAGCATTGGACACAGCTTCAAGCGTAGAACAGGGCGGGCAATGCGGGCAGCCTTTTGAATTGATAGCCAACACACATCAATCCATCCAAATTTGTCACTTATCATTTCTAAATGTGTCAGCCACTATCCCAAGTCTTAAGCGAAACAAGCACTTTAAAAAGAACGCTGGAGACACAAAACCATGACTAGCCCTTCCCGGCCTGCGGCTGCTCCTTCGAAAGTAGGCGCCGTACTGCGCGTTACTTCGGGCAACTTCCTCGAACAGTTCGACTTTTTCCTGTTCGGGTTCTATGCCACCTACATCGCCGCCGCCTTCTTCCCCGCCGCCAATGAATTCGCATCATTAATGATGACCTTTGCCGTGTTCGGCGCAGGTTTCCTGATGCGGCCCTTGGGCGCGATCATTCTGGGTGCCTATATCGATGACGTGGGCCGTCGCAAAGGCCTGATCGTGACGCTGTCGATCATGGCAAGCGGCACGTTGTTGATCGTGCTGGTGCCCGGTTATCACACCATTGGCCTGTGGGCACCGTTGCTGGTGCTGCTGGGCCGCCTGTTGCAAGGCTTCTCGGCCGGTGCGGAACTGGGTGGTGTGTCGGTGTACCTGTCCGAGATGGCCACCCCGGGCCGCAAGGGCTTCTACACCAGCTGGCAGTCGGGCAGCCAGCAGATTTCCATCGTGGTTGCCGCCGCACTGGGCTATGGCTTGAACGTATGGATGGAGCCGGCTGTCGTTGCAGACTGGGGCTGGCGCATTCCCTTCGCCGTGGGTTGCGTGATCATTCCGTTTATCTTCGTGCTGCGGCGTAACCTGCAGGAAACCGAGGAGTTCGCCAAGCGCAAGCACCGCCCGACCATGCGTGAAGTGATGGCCACCCTGGTGAAAAACTGGACCGTGGTCATTGGCGGCATGCTGATGGTGGCAATGACCACCACCGCGTTCTACCTGATTACCGTGTACGCACCCACCTTCGGCAAGACCGTGCTGCAACTGAGCACTTCCGACGCGCTGCTGGTGACGTTGCTGGTGGCGGTGTCGAACTTTGTCTGGCTACCGATCGGCGGCATCCTGAGCGACCGCTTCGGCCGCAAGCCGGTGCTGATCGCCATGACAGTGCTGACCGTTCTCACGGCTTATCCAGCGCTGTCCTACGTGGTCAACGCGCCAAGCTTTGCACACATGCTGGAAACCCTGCTGTGGTTCTCCTTCCTTTACGGTATGTACAACGGCGCAATGATCCCGGCGCTGACTGAGATCATGCCGGTGGAAGTGCGCGTGGCGGGTTTCTCCCTGGCCTATAGCCTGGCAACCGCTGTCTTCGGCGGCTTCACTCCCGCAATCTCGACCTGGTTCATTCACATCACCGAGGACAAGGCTTCGCCCGCCTACTGGATGATGTTCGCTGCGCTGTGTGCCCTGTGTTCCACCCTGGCGCTGTATCGCCGCGCCAACACCCGTGGCCAGGTCATGCAGGGGGCCGTGCAATGAAGCCGTTGTTCAAAACCCTCACCGCCGTGGTCCTTGGCGCCTTGGCGCTGTCAGCCCAGGCTGAAGAGCTCAAAGTGATGACCTCCGGCGGCTTCACCGCTGCCTATAAACTGCTCGGCCCGCAATACGCCAAGCACAGCGGTGACACCCTGGACACTGTCCTCGGCCCGTCCATGGGCAAGGCGCCGGAAGCGATTCCCAACCGCCTGGCCCGTGGCGAACATGCCGATGTAGTGATCATGGTCGGCTATGCCCTGGATGAGCTGATCAAACAAGGCAAGGTCGACCCCGCTTCCCGTGTGGAGTTGGCGGATTCGCGGATTGGGTTGGTAGTGAAGGAAGGCGCGGCTAAACCTGCGATCAATACTGACGCCGAGCTCAAGGCCGTGCTGAGCAAGGCTGAATCCGTTGCCTATTCGGACAGCGCCAGCGGTGTGTATGTCGAGAAGGAGCTGTTCAAAAAGCTCGGCATGCCGGCCAAGGGCACCATGATCGAACGCGTGCCGGTGGGCGAACAGGTGGCCAAGGGTGACTACGAAGTCGGCTTGCAGCAGGTGGCGGAATTGTTGCCGGTCAAGGGCGTGACGTTTGTCGGCAAGATCCCGGAAGACGTGCAGTCCGTTACGCGTTTCGCCGCGGGCATTCCGGTCAACGCCGAACACCCGGAAGAGGCCAAGGCATTGCTGCAGTTCATGGCGTCGCCCGAAGCTCAACCGGTGGTGCAATCCACCGGCCTGGACTCGGTGTCACGCTGACCGAAACGGCATCTCCCGCACCAACCGCTCCAACTCCAGCGCCGCCGGCGGCAATGTCCGCCCGCGGCGCTTGATCAAGCCCACATTGCGCATCACCTGCGGTTCCACCAGCGGCACACTCACCAGAATCGGGTGCTCACACGCCGGCATCGCAATCGACGGCACCATCGCCACGCCCAGCCCCGCCTCCACCAGCCCGATCATCGTGGTAACGTGGTGGGTCTCGCAGATACTCGGCTTTTTCACCCGCACACCGCGCAGGGCCTGATCCAGCAGGAAGCGGTTGCCCGAAGTTTTGTCCACGCTGATGTAGTCATGCTCGTAGGCTTCGGTCCAGGTCACGCTTGCACGCGAGGCCAACGGATGGTCACGACGACAGGCCAGCACATAGCGCTCCTGCAGCAACAGCTCGAACTCCACTTCATCGGCCAGGCTGCCGCTGAAACTCACGCCAAAATCCGCCTCGCCACTTTCTACCGCATTGCACACTTCACCGGCACTGGCATCCAGCACCCGCAGGCGAATCTTCGGATACAGCTTGTGGAATTCGGAGATGACGTGGGGCATGAAGTAATACGCAGTCGACGGCACGCAGGCGATGGTGACATTGCCCATGCGCGTGGACGCGACGTTACTGATGCCCATCAAGGCGATGTCCAGGTCGTCGAGCATGCGTTCGACCTGAGGCAGGAATGCACGGCCGACCATGGTCAGGCTGACTCGCCGCGTGGTGCGTTCGAACAGCTTTACATCCAGGGCCGACTCGAGCTTTTCGATGCGCCGGCTGAGCGCGGGTTGCGAGATTCGGATGGCCTCGGCGGCACCGCGAAAACTGCCCTTGTCTACCACGGCGCGGAAGGCTTGGAGGTCATTGAGGTCGAAGTTGATGATCACGGAAGGCAAGCCAGGATGGACGATGTGGCGGGCATTATCGTATGGGAGCGGGTGGGACGCCATGCGCACCGGGTCGGGTCTGCGGACATAGTGCGATGCAGCCTCTACGGCAGTGGCTGCGCGCGTTGTCGACAGGCTCATCAGCCACTGCGAACGCTTTTCTCTGTGTCCCTTGCGTGGCACGCGCCGTGACGACCTGCTGACTGACTTGCGCATCACGCATTACCGACACAGCACCGTCATTGCATTTAAGGTAAACACCGCGAACAAAACAGTGTCGATCCTCGGCGTGTTTTATGGCGGGCAACGCTATGCAGGATTGCTTTAGCGTCGGCAGGGTTGATGCGCATGGATCCAACGGTTCGACGCGGGCGAAACCTGCGCAACTTCGATACGAAAAGCACTCCAAATACTTCTAAATTCTCCAGTTTAGTATAAATTGCGTGCAGCTCATTCGAGGCACTCAAGGAGGTTACCCGTGGCAACTCTGCAAACGAACACAATCCAGGCGCTGCATGAAAATCGTAACGCTCTCCTTGACGAATGGAACACCAGCCTTGAGGCTTCGGGTGCCACGCGTAACGTGAAGGGTGACGATGTCAAACAGCAGACACGCGAATTCCTCGAACTGTTGAGCGCCGCCCTGCACCAAGGCGGCTCGCAAAATACCAACCACGAAAACTGGGCGCAAACGCGAGTATTCCTGGAGAAACTGTCCCACAGTCGTGCCTTGGCCGGGCAGGACTCGCAACAGACCGCCAGCTTCATTTTCGCCCTTAAAGGGCCACTGTTTACGTTGCTGCAACGCGAGTACGCCGAGCAACCGGCGCAACTGAGCGAACAACTCTGGGAGATTTCCGAGCTGCTCGATGCGCTGGGCATGCACACCATCCGCACCTTCCAGAAATCCCGTGAGTCGGTGATCAAGCGCCAACAGGAAGAACTGCTGGAACTCTCCACGCCGGTGGTCAAGCTGTGGGATGGCGTACTGGCCCTGCCGATGATCGGCACCCTGGATTCGCAACGCACCCAGGTCGTGATGGAATCGCTGCTGCAGCGGATCGTCGACACCGGCGCGGAGATCGCCATTATCGACATCACCGGCGTGCCAACCGTGGATACCCTGGTAGCCCAGCATCTGTTGAAAACCGTTACCGCCATCCGCTTGATGGGTGCCGATTGCATTATCAGCGGCGTGCGTCCACAGATCGCCCAGACCATCGTGCACCTGGGCCTGGACCTTCAGGGTGTAGTGACCAAAGCCAACCTCGCCGATGCATTGGCCCTGGCGCTCAAACGCCTGGGCGTCAATATCACCAAGGCTGTTTAAGCATGGAACGCATCCCTATTTTGCAGATGGGCGAGTTTTTGCTCGTGACCATCCAGGTGGACATGCACGACCAACTCGCGCTGACCTTGCAGGACGACCTGTCCGAGCGTATCAGCCGCACCTCGGCGCGCGGCGTGCTTATCGATATCTCGGCGCTGGACATGGTCGACTCCTTCATCGGGCGCATGATCGGCACCATCTCCGGGTTGTCCCGGATCATGGATGCACAAACCGTACTGGTCGGCATGCAGCCTGCGGTGGCCATTACCCTGGTGGAGTTGGGCATGACCCTGCCCGGCGTCGCGACCGCACTCAACGTCGAGCGCGGCATGAAGCTGTTGCGCGACCGGGTAGAACACTCATGAACCAAGCCAGCAGCGGCACACACCCTGTGCTGATAGAACAGGACGTTGTGCTGGCTCGACAATTGGTACGCAGACTGGCCCAGGACTGCGGCATGCGCTTGATCGACCTGACCAAACTGGTCACGGCGGTCAGCGAGTTGGCGCGTAACACCGTGGTCTATGGCGGTGGTGGCTACATGGACTGGGCAGTGCTCGAGAAAGACCACCGCCCCGGCGTACGCCTCACGTTTCGCGATGAGGGGCCGGGCATTCCCGACCTCAAGCTGGCGATGACCGACGGCTGGACCTCCGGCGGCGGCCTGGGCCTTGGGCTCACCGGAGCCAAGCGCCTGGTAGACGAGTTTGAACTGGACACCGAGCCTGGCAAGGGTACCCGCGTGACGATAACCCGATGGGCCTGAATATTCCCAGCGCGCTCACGCACGTACTGTTGATTGAAGATACCAGCCAGATCGGCCACGCCCGGCGCACGGCCCAGCACTTATCCGAGTCGCTGGGTTTCGATGAAACCGATGCGGGCCGCGTAGCGCTGGTCGCCACCGAGCTTGCCAGCAATATCCTCAAACATGCCACGCACGGTGAGTTGCACCTGCGCGCCACCGGCAACGGCGGCGTCGAAATGATCGCCATCGACCGTGGGCAAGGCTTTGATATCGACAGCGGGCTGGTGGACGGTTTTTCCACCGGGGGCACCCAGGGCATCGGGCTGGGGGCAATATCGCGCCTGGCGCAGGTGTTCGATGCCCATGCCGATCAGCGCGGCGCGGCGATACTGGCCAGGCTGACGCCGCGTGCCGCAACGACCCGGGATATTCGCTATGGCGTCAGCCAGCACTCGCTGCATAACGACCCTCACTGCGGTGATGCCTGGCACCTGGCGATCGAGCCTGGGCGGTTCAGCGTAATGATGGCCGACGGGCTCGGCCATGGCGAATACGCCGAGCAGGCAGCCCGAGCGGGAGAGGAGGTGTTTGCACAAAATGCCTTCATGGATTCGACGGTACTGATGAGCGATATGCACATCGGCATGAACGGCACCCGTGGCGCCGCCATGGCGGTGGCCCAGTACGATGCCGTGGCCGAGACGCTCAGGTTTACCGGCATCGGCAATATCGGCGGCAGCCTGATCGGGCCTGGCAAGCCGCGCGGCCTGGCCTCACACCCGGGTATCATCGGCGTGCAGTTTCGCAAGGCCCAACCCTTCGACTATGCTCAGGTGGCCGATCAGTTGCTGATCCTGTACAGCGACGGCCTGCAATCACGCTGGAATCTTTCGGACTATCCGGGGCTCGTCCACCGCCACCCCGCCCTGATTGCCGCCATCCTGCACCGTGACTTCTGCCGCGGTCGGGACGACGTTACTGTCTTCGTGATTGCCCTGGAGGCCATCGATGGCTGAAACCACTGCCTCGCTCGCCGCCGAAATCCAACGCCTGCGCCAGGAAGCGGATGCCCTGCGCGCGGAGTTGGATGAAACCAACCAGGGCGTGCTGGCGCTGTATGCCGAACTGGACATGCAAGCCGACCAACTGCGTGAGGCGTCAGACCTCAAGAGTCGTTTCCTGTCGTACATGAGCCATGAGTTCCGCACACCCCTGGGCTCGATCCTGAGTATCACCAGCCTGCTTGCCGACGAACTGGACGGCCCGTTGAGCCCGGAGCAACACACCCAGGTCGGGTTTATCGCCAGCTCGGCGCGCGAATTGCGCGAGATGGTCGACGACTTGCTCGACCTGGCCAAGATCGAGGCCGGGCGCATCACTATTTCTCCGGCCTGGTTCGATATGTTCGACATGTTTTCGGCGCTGCGCGGCATGTTCCGCCCCATTGTGGACGCATCATCGGTCGACCTGATCTTCGAGAAGCCTTCCGGCCTGCCCAAGCTCTATACCGATGACAAAAAACTCGCGCAAATACTGCGCAACTTCATTTCCAACGCCCTGAAATTCACCCTGCAGGGCGAAGTGCGGGTCTCGGCGCGCATGGAGAGCGAACACGAGATCCGTTTTGCGGTGCAGGACACCGGCCTGGGCATACCCGCCGAGTTGCACAACAACCTGTTCGAAGACTTTTCCCAGATCGACTCACCGCTGCAGAAACGCCTGCGCGGTACCGGCCTGGGCCTGTCACTGTGCAAGCGTTTTGCCCAGTTGCTGGGCGGCAGGGTCGGTGTTGAAAGCACGCCCGGCGTAGGCTCGCTGTTCTTTGTAGTTATCCCTCTCTCCATTGCCAGCGAGAACGTCGATGAAACGTGAGATCCAGCTGCTGATCGTCGACGACAATGCCGCGACGCGCTACGCCCTGCGCAGACGCCTCGAGCGCCATCACTACCTGGTGCTCGAAGCCGGCACGGGCCAGGAGGGGCTGGACCTGATCGCCACGGGAAAAATTGATGCGCTGATCCTCGACGTCAACCTGCCGGACATGAGTGGCTTCGACATCGTGCGCCGTTTGCGTACCGACCCGAACACCGCCTTGCTGCCGGTGGTGCACGTGTCGGCGGCGTCCATCGAGACCGGCGACATCATCACCGGCCTGGACGCCGGGGCCGACGCCTACCTGATCCACCCGATCGACCCCGAAGTGCTGCTGGCGACGCTGCGCACCCTTTTGCGCGTGCGCGACACTGAATACGCGCTACGGCAAAGCGAGGCGCGTTTTCGAGAGATCTTCTTTAATATCAGCGCGCCGATTGCAGTGCTGGATGCGCAACTGAAGGTCCACGAATGCAACCACGCATTCGCCCAGTTGATTCACGACAACCTCAACCCCGATGCCCTGCTTGAATGCTTCGCCGGCGACCAGTATGCAGTGATCCAGGAGCTGTGCCTGCGCCTGGCGGCCGGCGAGCGTTGGAAAGGCACGCTGCAGATGAAAGTCGACGGCCAACTGCGCGAAACCGAATGGCAGATCTCGCCCTATGACCGCGCCGAGCTGAGCCTGGTATTTGTCGAGGACGTGACTGAATACCGCCATCGCGAGCGTCATCAACAGGCCGAACTCGCCAACGCGGCGACCCGCCTGGCACGCACTGAGGCGCAACTGCTCCAGGCCCAGAAAATGGACGCCCTGGGCAAACTCACCGGCGGTATCGCTCACGACTTCAACAACCTGCTCACCGGTATCATCACCAGCCTGGAGTTGATCAAGAAGCGCATTGAAAGCCAGCGCACCGATAAGGTCCTGGGCTATGCCGACGCCGCACTCAGTTCAGCCCTGAGCGCCGCCGGCCTGACCAACCGCCTGCTCGCGTTCGCCCGGCAGCAGCCGCTGGACACGCGGCCTATCGATATCAACGCGCATATCCGTTCCCTGGAAGAACTGCTGGTACGCACCATCGGCGAACACATCACCTTGAAACTGGAGCTGACCAATAACGCCGCCGTGGCGATGGTCGACCCGATCCAGCTGGAAAGTGCAGTGCTGAACCTGGTGATCAACGCCCGCGATGCGCTGCCCAAAGGCGGCAATATCTGGGTGACCACCTACCCTGCCTACTCCAACGGCAACCTCAAGCTGGAAGACGGTCCCTACATCGCGCTATCGGTAAGGGACAACGGCGTAGGCATCGAGCACAGTGTCATCGACAAGGTGTTCGATCCCTTCTTCACCACCAAGCCAGTGGGCCAGGGCACCGGCCTGGGCCTGTCGACCATCTACGGTTTCGCGCGCCAGTCCGGCGGCGATGCGCAGATCCGCAGCGTCACCCGCCAAGGCACTGAAGTGACGATCATGCTCCCGGCCGCGGAAGGTCCTGCCTCGGTAACCACCCGATCGTTGGCAAAGCCGGGCAAGAGCAAAGGTGAACATATACTCATCGTCGAAGACATGCCTTCGGTGCGCAGCTTCGTCGCCGAAGTGCTGGCAGACGCCGGTTACCACTGCAGCCTGGCAGCCGACGGTGACGAAGCGATCGCTATCTTGAAAACCGACCTGACGATCAACCTGCTGCTCACCGATGTCGGCCTGCCCTACATGACCGGCCGTGAACTGGCTGATTTCGCCCGTGGCCTGCGCAACGATTTGCCGATCCTGTTCATGACCGGCTACGCCGAGAATGCAGCGAATCGGCAAAATTTCCTGGGTGAACGCATGGACCTGATCACCAAGCCGTTTCACATTGACGAACTGCTCGAAAAGATACGCCAAGGCCTGGAAGCAAAGTCCTAGCGTCGTTGATAACAGCTCGAACCACGCCACCGCTTCGTTCAGCCAAGTCGCCAACTGCGCCACCTCGCGACTGCCAGCTGGCTTTTACTGTTTTCCAAGCGCCTGCCAGGGCGACGCATCGATTGCGCTGATGATTACTATCGAACCGAGCGCCTGCTCAATTACCACCACTGGTTTCTATAATCGCTCCGAATTCCCTCCCCCTCGCCTGTTTCAGGCGACGTTTACCCCGGAACTGAACGCCATGCCCAATGCCAACCAGGCCCCTCGCGGCCTTCCCGAACATAATCAGCAAAGTGTCAAACAGCAGTGGTTGGCGATTCTTTCGGTCGCCGTGGGCGCTTTCGCCCTGGTGACCAGCGAGTTTCTGCCGGTGGGCGTGCTCAACGACGTTGCCAGCGACCTCGGCATCAGCGCCGGCCACGCGGGCCTGATGGTGACCCTGCCGGGCATCATGGCCGCCCTCGCGGCGCCGCTGCTGTCGGTGATCATTGGCAAAATGGATCGCCGCTACCTGCTGATCGGCCTGACATTGGTCATGATCATCGCCAACCTGGTCGTGTCTCTGGCCAGTGACTTCAGCCTGCTGCTGTTCGGCCGCGTGTTGCTGGGCATCAGCATCGGTGGTTTCTGGGCGACGGCCATCGCCCTCAGCGGTCGCCTGGCGCCCAGGGGAGTGGACGTGGCCAAAGCCACCTCGATCATCATGATGGGCGTAACGCTGGCCACCGTACTGGGCGTGCCCGTCGGTACCTGGCTGAGTGGCCTGATGGGCTGGCGCATGACCTTCCTGGTCACCGCGCTGCTGGGTGTACCGGTACTGCTGGCGCAGGTCTTCCTGTTGCCTCGACTCTACCCGGAGAAGGCCATCCTCGTGCGTGACTTGCCGGCGTTGTTTATCAACCCACGTGCCCGAGTCGGACTGATCGCCGTGTTGCTGATCGGCCTGGCGCACTTTGCCGCCTACACCTATGTCGCGCCGTTCTTCAAGAACAGCGCCGGCTTCGATGGGCCAACGATCGGTTCACTGTTGTTGATGTTTGGCGTGGCCGGTGTGGCAGGTAATATTTTTGCCGGTTTCGCCGCCAACCGCAGCGTGCGTCACACCCTGCTGCTGGTCGCGCTGATGATCGGCACCAGCACCGCCCTGTTCCCCTACTTCGCCACCGGCATGATCGGCGCCACGATGCTGATCGCGCTGTGGGGCTTCGCCTTTGGCGCCTTCCCGGCGTGCGCCAGTATCTGGATGTTCGTGGTCGCGCCCAAGGACGTGGAACGTGGCATGCCGCTATTCGTTGCGCTGTTCCAGGTGATCATTGCGCTGGGCTCGTTCTTTGGTGGACAGATCGTTGACCACCTGGGTACTTCGGTATTGTTAAGCCTGGCCACAGCGCTGGTGGGCGCAGGTTTCGTCACCGTGTTGGTGCTGGGTCGTAACATCAGCAATCGCCTGGCCGCTCAACCGGCCTGACCAGACAACACACTGAAAAGCCTGCTGAGCATTGAGCTCGGCAGGCTTTTTTGTTTCAGGCCGTTATTTATCTAACTACCTATCCCGCAGAACGTAAGCGACCATTCGGAAAGGCCTGGTAACGAGAATTCCCGCAGTGAAACTTGAGCATCCAAGCCTCTAAGCTAGCCTCAGAAGGGTCGCCGCTGTGGCGACGTACTTGCCAGGGAGCTTATATGCCAACGAGATATCGTGATGCAGTCACAGGGGAATACGTGACAGAAGGTGAGGCAAAGAAACGGCCGAGGGAGACGGTCAAGGAAACGGATAAAAAGTCGCCAGCAAAACCGAAGGGTAAAAAGTAGGATCAAAGAATGAAAGCGATTGCCGTATGTCCAGACAGACCTGCCAAAGGGACGCACCTGATCCAGTGTAATGACCAACGTCATTACAGGAGGACTTTTCCATGGCATCTATCAACGTTCGTATCGATGACGACCTGAAAGCTCGCGCCTATCACGAATTGGAGAAGCTCGGCGTCACGCCCTCAGAGCTGATGCGTCAGGCGCTACAGTACGTCGCCGAGCGTGGTCAACTGCCATTCAAGCCCGTGCTGATGACGCAGGCGGATGAAGCCTTGATGTCCACGGTACGTGAACGCTTGGCATCTCCCCAGCGAGTGAAGGTTTCGTTAGATGACCTATAGCCTCGATTTTGATGCGCGCGCATTGAAGGAATGGCAAAAACTCGGCGACACCCTCCGCCAGCAGCTTAAGAAGAAGCTGGTGGAGATTCTGAACAACCCCGCAACGAAGCCAATCGCCTGCATGGACTCCCTGACTGCTACAAGATCAAATGACGCAGTAGCGGTTACAGGCTGATCTATCAAGTGATCGATCAGGAAATTACCGTCGTCGCGGTGGCCGTGGATAAGCGGGAGCATGATCAAGCCTATCGCAAGGCGAATGAGCGCTTGAGCTAACCGTGGGTTGATAGCCCAACGCCCCAAACGGAAAAGCCCCGTAGCTTAGGCAGCTACGGGGCTTTTTCATGTAATGGCGGAGAGATAGGGATTCGAACCCTAGGTACCGGTGAAGGTACAACGGATTTCGAATCCGTCCCATTCGGCCACTCTGGCATCTCTCCAACGGCGCGCATCATAACAGCCTGTTTCGTGGAAGCAAAGCTCTGATGAGATTTTTTTCCGTGCTATCAGATGCTTGCGTCGATTACAGCGGTACACCAAGACGATTGGCGACTTCTTCGTAGGCTTCGATGACGTCACCGAGGCCCTGGCGGAAGCGGTCTTTGTCCATCTTCTTCTTGGTGTCCTTGTCCCACAGGCGGCAGCCGTCCGGGCTGAACTCATCGCCCAGGACGATGGAGCCATCGTGGAATACGCCGAATTCGAGCTTGAAGTCCACCAGCAGGAGGCCGGCGTCGTCGAACAGCTTGCTCAGCACGTCGTTGACCTTGAGGGACAGCTCTTTCATGCGTGCCAGTTGTTCAGCGGTGCCCCAACCAAAGGCCACGACGTGGGATTCATTGATGAACGGGTCGCCCTTGGCGTCGTCCTTCAGGAACAGTTCGAAGGTGTAAGGGTTGAGCTTGAGGCCCTCTTCCACGCCCAGGCGCTTGACCAGGCTGCCGGCGGCGTAGTTGCGTACGACGCATTCGACCGGAATCATGTCGAGCTTCTTGACCAGGCATTCGTTATCGCCCAGCAGTTTGTCGAACTGGGTCGGGATGCCGGCTTCTTCGAGCTTCTGCATGATGAAGGCGTTGAACTTGTTGTTCACCATGCCCTTGCGATCAAGCTGTTCGATGCGCTTGCCATCGAACGCCGAGGTGTCGTTGCGAAACAGCAGGATCAGGCGGTTGGCGTCGTCGGTCTTGTATACCGACTTGGCTTTGCCGCGGTAGAGTTCTTCACGTTTTTCCATGATGGGCTCCGCTTTGAGTGAGGTGGGCTAGGCGATGTGGCGCCAGTCGAGCCCTGAATCTTGATCGGCCAGTTGCAGCCAGTCCGGGTCGCACCCGAGGGTGTCGACAAAACATTGCCGGGCAAGCATCGGCAGGTTGTTCTTGCTGCTCAGGTGGGCCAGGACCAGGTGTTGCAGGTCTTGCCAGCCCAACTCATACACCAGGTACGCCGCCTGATGGTTGTTCAAATGTCCCAGTTCGCCGCCCACCCGCTGCTTGAGAAAGTAGGGGTAGTGACCGCGAGCCAGCAGGTCTCGGCAGTGATTGGACTCGATCATCAAGGCATCGAGGTCGCGGTAACCGTCCAGCACCTTGGCGCAGTAGGAACCCAGGTCGGTGAGCACACCGAAGCGTCGCTCGCCGTCACTGAATACATATTGCGTCGGCTCCTGGGCGTCGTGAGCGACTGCGACGACACTGATGCTCAGGGCACCGATCTGCAGTTGCTCGCCACCGGCCAGGAAACCTGCGGGTTCAATGGGTTTGCGCATCCCGCGCAACGTGCCGCGACTCAGGTACACCGGAAGATTGTAGCGTCGAGACAGCAAACCCACGCCATGCACGTGGTCGGCATGTTCGTGGGTCACCAGAATCGCACTCAGCTGCGCGGGGTGAACCCCCAGGCGCAGCAGGCGTCGTTCGGTTTCTCTTAATGAGAAACCACAATCTACCAATATGTACGTGTCGTCATGGGCGACCAGCGTGCCGTTCCCTTGGCTACCGCTACCGAGAACAGCAAAACGCATCGGATCAGCCCAGGTTGTCCTGAATCACACCCAACACTTTGCGCGCTGTTTCAGCTGGCGCGACAGTGTTGATGTTTTTCTCGACGGTGACTTGCACGCTCTCGCCGACTTTGCTCAAACGAACCTGATAACGCTCGGCGCGGGTCTCGACTTCTTCCTTGGTCGGCTGGCTGCCGAACAGCTTGCCGAAGAAACCTGGCTCGTCGTCTTTTTTCTCGGCCTTTTCAGCCACGTTGATGTAGTAAAGACCCAGGCTGCGGTTGATGTCCTCAACGCGCCAAGGGCCCTGCTCCAGGGCGCGACCTACGCTGGCCCAGGCACGGTCCAGGTCTTCACCCAGGTTCAGCACCACGTTGCCGCTGCCATCTTCGGTGAGGCTGACGCGGCTAGGCGTGTCGTAATCACGTGCGGCGAGCAGGGACACCGAGCCGCCCTTCTCGGAGATGCGGCTCATGCTGGCCAGCATCTCGTCGACCAGCGCGGCGTCGACACCGGTATTGACCGAGCGCGGCGTGAAATCGACGCTCGCCGTGCTACCGGCAGGACGCTCGGCGCTGACCACATAGACTTCACTGGTATTGCGCTGTACGCCTGGCTCGATGCGCACACGCACACGGGCTTCGCTGTCGGCGGCTACACCGCCAGCCAGCAGGCGCTGGGCCATGTTGGCGGACAACTCACGGCCTTGCTGCCACGCCGTGGTGAACTCACCCGTCTGCGGGCGCTGCTGGTCGATGCGAAAGCCATTGTCCTGGAAAAACTGCACCGCCACCGGCCAGACCTCGGCGGGTGGACGCTGAGCCACGATCCAGCGGTTGTCGCCACTCTTTTGCAGGCTGTAGTCGCTTGCATCGGCAACCGCCGTGATCGGCTGCGGACGTGGCACCACGTATTCACCCTTGACGGTGTCGTCGGCGACATTGCGCGGAATCGGCAGCAGTGGGTCCAGACGCTTGGCGACATTCACGTCAGGCGGCAGTTGCATGGGTTTGGTTGCTTGCGCTTCCAGGTAATCGCTGCCGCGGTCACGGAAGTAGCCTTCCGGGCCCCATACCCAACCGCAGCCACTGGTGCTGGAGATAATCAAGGCAAGTGCGGAAAGTCCGGCCAATCGCTTCATGCGTAGTGCTTCCTCAATTAAACCAGGACGCCGGACTGGCGCAGGGCCTGTCGCAGCGGTTCGTGAAAGGCTTCGCTGAGACGGGTGAGCGGCAGACGGATACCGTCCGGCATCATGCCCATTTCAGTCAGCGCCCATTTCACGGGAATAGGGTTGGATTCGATAAACAGTGTCTTGTTGAGCGGCATCAGCTTTTCGTGGATCGCGCGGGCGGTCACGGCATCACCGGCAATGGCGGCGGCGCACAGGTCGCTCATGGCACGCGGGGCGACGTTGGCGGTCACGCTGATGTTGCCTTTGCCGCCCAGCAGGATCAGTTCCACGGCGGTGGCGTCGTCACCGGAGTACAACAGGAAGTCGCTGCTGACACCGGCCAGAATGTCCTTGGCGCGTTGCAGGTCGCCAGTGGCTTCCTTGATGCCGATGATGTTCGGCACGGTGGACAGGCGGATCACGGTCTCGGCCTTCATATCGCACGCGGTACGACCCGGTACGTTATAGAGGATCTGCGGGATCTGGACGGCTTCGGCGATGGCTTTGAAGTGCTGGTACAAGCCTTCCTGGGTCGGCTTGTTGTAGTACGGCGTCACCAGCAGGCAGGCGTCGGCGCCGGCCTTCTTGGCATTCCTGGTCAATTCGATCGCTTCACGCGTCGAGTTGGCGCCGGTACCTGCGATCACGGCGATGCGGCCCGCAACGCGCTTGACCACGAACTCGATCACCTGGATGTGTTCTTCCACGTCGAGGGTGGCCGACTCACCGGTGGTGCCGACCGCCACGATGGCGTTGGTGCCTTCTTGCAGGTGGAAGTCCACCAGTTTGCCCAGGCTGTCCCAGTCGAGATGACCTTGTGCATCCATGGGTGTGACCAGTGCCACCATACTGCCCGCAATCATGCAACCGCTCCTGCCGGAAAAAGAGAGCCGTAATGGTACTGGCGCCAAGATGCTTGTACAAGCGAAGTACCGTGCGAGGATGCGTTCTGGCGCAACTAAACGACGGGCAATGCCATCATTGGGCCAAAGCAGCGCCTGAAGCAGGTCGTTCACGCAATGAAAACGCCACCTCCTAGCCCTTGGCGACGGTTTTCGCTACCCTTGATCCTTTGATCGATACAGCTCTGGCGGTATCGACCGCTCATCGCTTTAGGAAGGCTGCATGTCCACCCCCACAGTTCGCGAACAATTCCTTGTTATCAGTGCCCTCGGCGCCAACCCCATGGAGCTGACCAACGTCCTGTGCCGCGCCAGCCATGAGAATCGCTGCGCGGTGGTGACTTCGCGCTTGACCCGCCATGGCGAGTGCAGCGCTCTGGTGTTGCAGATTTCCGGCAGCTGGGACGCCCTGGCGCGCCTTGAGACCGGCCTGCCGGGCCTGGCCAAGAAGCACGACTTCACCGTCAACGTAGTGCGCAGCGCTGCCTTGGAAAATCGCCCACAGGCCCTGCCTTATGTGGCGTATGTCAGCTCGGCCTACCGCTCGGACATCGTCAACGAGCTGTGCCAGTTCTTCATCGACCACAACGTCGAGCTGGAAAACCTGACCTGCGACACCTATCAGGCGCCGCAAACCGGCGGCACCATGCTCAATGCCACCTTCACTGTGACCTTGCCGGCCGGCGTGCAGATCAGTTGGTTGCGCGACCAGTTCCTGGATTTCGCCGATGCCCTGAATCTTGACGCGCTGATCGAGCCATGGCGCCCACAGAACCCAATGTAAGGAAGGACTCATGCCGGTAGCCATCGACACACCTGTAGCCGATTTCCAAGCCCAGTCCACCAGCGGCCAGACCTTCAGCCTCGCAGCCCTCAAGGGCAAGCAAGTGGTGATCTACTTCTACCCCAAGGACAGCACGCCGGGCTGTACCACCGAAGGCCAGGGGTTTCGTGACCAGTACGCAGCGTTCAAGGCCGCCAACACCGAGGTGTTCGGCGTGTCGCGTGACAGCGTGAAGTCTCACGAGAACTTCAAGGCCAAGCAGGCGTTCCCCTTCGAGTTGATCAGCGACAAGGACGAAGCGGTGTGCCAGCTGTTTGATGTAATCAAGCTCAAGAAGCTCTACGGCAAGGAATACCTGGGCGTGGATCGCAGCACCTTTCTGATCGACAGCGAGGGTGTACTGCGTCAGGAATGGCGCGGCGTGAAGGTGCCGGGGCATGTGGACGCTGTTTTGGCAGCGGCGCAGGCGCTGAACCAGGCCTGATTGGCGTTTATAAGGCCATCAGGCCTTGCGCAACCAGTAACGGTACACACCAGCAGACTCTTCTTCCTGGACCAGCGTATGGCCCGCCAGCCTGGCAAAGGTGCGGAAGTCACGCTGGGAACCGGCGTCTGTGGCGGTGACCTTGAGTACGGCGCCGCTGGCCAGTCGGTTGAGTTCCAGCTTGGCCTTGAGCAAGGGCAACGGGCAATTGAGGCCGCTGGCATCGAGTTCGGCATCAAAGGCAACAGCGTCGATCATGGTGTTACTCCAGGCAAACATTTGAGCGGCTTAGAATATCTGGTCCGAAGCTCAGTGTCCGGCTACAGTAAGCTCTTTGTCGAAAGGCTTTGTGCATGACTTTTTTGCGCCCTACCCTGCTGACGCTGGCCTGCCTGCTGGCCTCCCCGGCCTTCGCTGATGAGCTGCCGTCACTCGGCGACGCCAGTTCTGCCATTGTCTCGCCGCAACAGGAATATCAACTGGGCCGCGCATGGCTGGCTTATCTGCGCGGCCAGGTCTCGCAGCTCAATGATCCACAGCTCAAGGATTACGTCGAAACCAGCGTCTACAAGCTGGTGGAAACCAGCCAGGTCAACGACCGGCGCCTGGAATTCATCCTGATCAACAGCCCGCAGCTCAACGCCTTCGCCGCACCCGGCGGGATCGTCGGGGTCAATGGCGGCCTGTTCCTCAATGCCCAGACCGAAGGTGAATACGCCTCGGTGCTGGCCCACGAATTGGCGCACTTGTCCCAGCGCCACTTTGCCCGGGGCGTGGAAGCGCAGTCGCGCATGCAGATCCCGATGATGGCGGCCCTGCTCGGTGGCATCATTGCCGCCGCAGCCGGCGCCGGCGATGCGGGTATTGCCGCGATCGCCGGTTCCCAGGCCGCTGCGATCCAGGAGCAGCGTCGATTCTCTCGCCAGAATGAGCAGGAAGCCGACCGTATCGGCATCCTCAACCTGGAGAAAGCCGGCTATGACCCGCGCTCCATGCCCACCATGTTCGAGCGCCTGATGCGCCAGTACCGTTTCGATGCCAAGCCACCGGAATTCCTGCTGACGCACCCGGTCACCGAATCGCGGATCGCCGACACCCGCAACCGCGCCGAACAAGCCAAGCCTGGCGGCAAGGAAGACAGCCTGCGCTATCAGTTGATTCGCGCGCGGGTGCAATTGAAGTATGAAGATACCCCCGGCCTCGCCGCCAAGCGTTTCCAGGCACAGCTGGACGAGAATCCGAAGAACGATGTAGCGCGTTATGGCCTGGCCATCGCCCAGATCAAGGGCACCCAGCTCAAGGAAGCCCGGGAAAGCCTGGCACCGCTGCTGGCCAAGGCGCCCAACGACATTACCTACAACCTGGCGCAGATCGAACTGGACATCACCAGCAATCGCATGCCGGACGCCCAACAACGCACCGACCGCATGCTGACCCAGTACCCCAGCAATTATCCGCTGAACCAGGTACGCGTCGATTTGCTGCTCAAACAGAACCGTACCGCCGATGCGGAAAAAGCCCTGGATGGCTTGCTCAAGTCCCGCCCGGATGATCCGGACGTGTGGTATCAGGTCGCCGAGACGCGCGGCTTGTCGGGCAACATCATCGGCCTGCATCAGGCGCGCGCTGAATACTTCGCCTTGGTGGGCGATTTCCAGCAAGCCATCCAGCAATTGGACTTTGCCAAGCGCCGCGCCGGCAACAACTTCCCGCTGTCCTCGCGAATCGATGCACGCCAGCGTGAGTTGATCGAACAGGAACGCCTGGTGAAAGGGATGATGAGCTAAACCCATCGCCCACAAAAAAGCCCCGCCATCCTTCAATGGCGGGGCTTTTTATTGGGCTGGAAGGTTACTCGGCCAGCTTGAAGGTGATGAAGCTGGCACGCCCCTGACGCAACACACGCATCGACACCGAGCGATTCTTCGGCAACGCCTTGGCGATGTCGGTGAATTCCTTGGTGTTATCGATCGCCTGGTTGTTCAGGTGAGTGATCACATCGCCAGGCTGCAGGCCGATCAAGGCGGCTGGACCGTCCTGGACTTCCTTGATCACGACACCGCTCTTGAGGTCGAAGGTCTTCTTCTGCTCGGGTGTCAGCTCAACCACGGCAATGCCCAGGCGATTGCTGCTGCGCTCGGCACCTGGCTTGGCGTTACCCAGGGCATCCAGGGTCGCACCCTCTTCCGGGATTGCGCCGACGGTGAGTTCGACATTCTGGCGCTTGCCATCGCGAATCACTTCCAACTTGGCTTTGCTACCCGCCTTTAGCGCACCTACCAGATGCGGCAAGTCGGCCGACATGATGATCGGCTGGCCGTTCATGCTCAGGATCACGTCGCCGACCTGCAGGCCACCTTTGGCAGCCGGGCCGTCATCCTGGATCTGCGCGACCAGCGCACCCGCCGGTTTGTCGAGACCGAACGATTCTGCGAGGTCCTTGTTCACTTCCTGGATCACCACACCCAGCCAACCGCGGCTCACTTTGCCACCAGCTTTCAGCTGATTGGAGACATCCATGGCCACGTCGATCGGAATCGCGAAAGATACCCCCATAAAACCACCGGAACGGGTGTAGATCTGCGAGTTGATCCCTACCACCTCGCCCGCCAGATTGAACAGCGGACCTCCGGAGTTGCCCGGGTTGATCGGCACGTCAGTCTGAATGAAAGGTACATAGTTTTCATTTGGCAGGCTGCGACCAATGGCGCTGACGATGCCCTGGGTGACAGTGTGGTCAAAACCGAACGGCGAACCGATCGCCACCACCCACTGGCCCGCTTTCAGGTCCTGGGACTTGCCCAGTTTAAGCACCGGCAAGTCTTTGCCTTCGATTTTCAGCAAGGCAACGTCCGAACGCGGGTCGGTGCCGACCAGCTTGGCTTTCAACTCACTGCGATCGGCCAGGCGTACGAGGATCTCGTCAGCGTCGGCAATCACGTGGTTGTTGGTCAGGATGTAGCCGTCAGGGGAAATGATGAACCCCGAACCCAAGGACTGCGCTTCACGCTGGCCACCGCCACCACCGCGCGGGGCGCGGGGTTGCGGCATGCCTCGCTCGAAGAATTCGCGCAGCATCGGCGGGAGGCCCTCCAGGTCGGGCATCTGCTGGTTCGAAACCTTGCGATCCGGCAATTTCTGCGTAGTACTGATGTTCACCACCGCAGGCGAGGCCTGCTCTACCAGTTGGGTGAAGTCAGGCAGTTCGACCGCTTGCGCGGGCACGGCCTGACCCAGCACCAACAGCGTGGCGACTATGGATAGGTAAGACTTCAAACGTGGTATCGACATACAGCTCCCGTTACGACGAGCAGGGTTGAGCGACAGGGTTCAAAAAAAGCCAAAAATCGCGACCGGCATTTTTTGTTCCGCGAACAGACAAGGCCAGGGCCGAGAAGCCCTGACCTATAAAAAACATAAAGATTTTTTGCAAGTGAAAATGCTGATCCAGACATTTCATGCTCTCGGCAGGCACCCTGGCATGGGGGCAGAGTGAAAGATCAAGATGAACACCGGATTAACGACTCATGGTTTGGCTGCGGTCTTTTCACCGCGAACCGATAATGCGACGCGCTCGGCTGTGCCGATCGGGATTTCCCCCACCACCGTCACCATGACCTCGCCGTCCACCGTATTCAAGTGCCGGGACACCGCAACCGTAGGCCCAAGCTGAGTGCGAGTCTGCGACACGCTCGCACCGTCAGTGGATTCCAGGAACACCGAGAAACGCGCAAGCCCATCGTCATACATCAAGCTGTCGAGGGTGGCTTGGGTCTGAGGATCTTTGCGAGATGTATTCCCGGTCAGCTCAAAGCCGGGTGGCAGCCAATCCAGGTGCCACGCATTGGAAGCGGGCGTTCGCGCTGCCTTGCCATGGACAATCGCGACAGGGGTGCATTCGCTGCTGGGCTGCAAATCACGATCAGTGGGGGCTACGGACGTATTCAATCGAACAAACTGAAAGCGTTCCAGCAGTTGCCCCTGCTCACTGAGCAGCAACGATTTGAGGGGTAATCCAGTCTCACGATCCAGATGCAGCTCGAAACCATGACGGTAATGATCACGCGGGGTGATCGACACGATAACCGCATTACGACCGGCCACGCGGGACTTGCCGATGACAGCCAGTTCATAGAATTGATTGAGTTTTTGCGGGTTCAGGGAAAGTGACGACCCGTCACGGGTATTGCCCAGGCCGGCCACCAGTGTGCCGCTGACGCATTGGGCATGGCCGTCTACCCGTACGACTTCCTGGGCAGAACCATCGAGCTGCAATAGCCGCTCCCGGACTTGACCCTTCTGGACCAGATGCCAGATGTCGTGAGTAGAAAAACTGCCGTTACGCTCATAGATGAACGTACCTTGAAAGCTTTGCTGCTGCTCTGCACGCCCAAGTCGAGTCAGCCAGTCTTGGGCTTCATCGGCATGGGCGGGTAGTGCAAACCAACTACTGAGCAAAAGCGTAAGGAGCGGTATGGCGCGCATAGGGCTCCTTAACGGTTCAGCGGTTTTCCAGGCTTGCTGCGCGAGCGTATGGCAGGGCACTTTCAGCATTCTTGCCCGCCGCTTCCTGTGCATGTTGGCGCAGGTAGCCGGGTAGACGCTGGTCCTGCCAGCCGGATTGCCCTTGAAGCACACCGTTAGCCATAGGGCCGGCGGTGTCAGAGCTTTCCTTGTAGCCAGCCAGTACAGCCGGACCTTTGACTTGCGGACCGGCCATGACCGGCTGCTGCGTCTGCTGGGCCAGTTCGGCACCCGCGATTTCGTCCTGGTTGTACAAACGAACACCGGCCAGTACGGCGACGGTCACCGAAGCAGCAACTGCCAGGCGACCCAGGCTACGCCATGGACCACGTGCAGCTTTTGCCGGAACGGCTTCATCGGCCAACGCGGCAGAAACGGCCGCAGCAATATCCAGACGAGGGATTAGAAGATCCTTGTGCATCACCGCCCGAGCGACTTGGTAACGAGACCAGGTATCACGGGTTTGGGCATCATCAAATGCGTTGAGCACTCGACGAAGTTCCAGTTCATCCGCTTCGTTATCCATCACTGCGGACAGCGATTCCTGCAGGGCATCACGACTCATGGCGGTTCCTCTCTTGGCTGTCGCCGCTGTCTTTAGTTTTCCTGCAACAACGGTTGCAAGGCTTTGTCGATGGCTTCCCGGGCCCGGAAAATCCGTGACCTTACAGTCCCCACCGGACATTGCATGACGCTCGCAATGTCTTCGTAACTCAGACCATCGAATTCACGTAAAGTTAACGCCGTACGTAAATCTTCTGGCAGTTGCTGAATCGTTCGATGAACGGTTCCCTCGATCTCGTCGCGCAGCAACGCACGCTCCGGCGACTCGAGATCTTTGAGGCCGTGATCACCATCATAGAATTCAGCATCTTCTGAACTGACATCACTGTCTGGTGGGCGGCGACCGCGAGACACCAGATAGTTCTTCGCCGTGTTGATGGCGATGCGGTACAGCCACGTATAAAACGCGCTATCACCGCGGAAATTGCCCAGTGCACGGTACGCCTTGATAAAGGCTTCCTGTGCAACGTCCTGCGCTTCATGGGTGTCGTGCACAAACCGCACGATCAACCCGAGAATTTTGTGCTGATATTTCAGCACCAACAGATCAAATGCGCGCTTGTCGCCGCGTTGTACGCGCTCGACCAGCTGCTGATCCTCTTCCTGGGTTAGCATGAACACTCCTCGTTGTACTCGAAGGAGGCTTGCATAACTAAACGATCAGGCTTGCAAACATAGACTCGGGCTTTTCGCAAAAGTTCTCCCCCTTCAAGCAAGTTTCCGGCACGCACTGATTTGGCACACACGAAAAACGCAGCTCAGGCAACGCCGGCTGCGCGAATAATCTTGTCGTCGGTCTTCTGACGCGTCCAATGCTCCCGACGGGCCAATAAACTCGACGTCTTCCCAGCTTTCGGGCAACCTGCTATTGAGTCGGGGCCTATGCAAAAAGTTCCCGCTCGCTGACTGGCTGTGTAACCGAAGCTGTGCACCGTAATCTCACAATGCCACGAATGCCTGGCTATTGTGCCGCTCCACCCCTCTATATACTAGTGGCCCGTGTGCCCCTTTGATTCGCCGATCCAGGCGTCCTGCTTGCGCCTCCTCTCCGGATCGCTTTTTGCGGAATCCATTCAATGAGCCAACAGTTTCAACACGATGTCCTGGTGATCGGCAGCGGCGCCGCCGGCTTGAGCCTGGCGCTGACCCTCCCTGGCCACCTGCGCATTGCCGTACTGAGCAAGGGCGACCTGGCCAACGGTTCGACATTCTGGGCGCAAGGCGGCGTCGCTGCCGTGCTGGACGACACCGATACCGTCCAATCCCATGTCGAAGACACCCTCAATGCCGGCGGCGGGCTGTGCAATGAAGACGCGGTGCGCTTCACGGTCGAGCATAGCCGGGAAGCCATCCAATGGTTGATCGACCAGGGCGTGCCCTTCACGCGCGATGAGCATGCAGGCAACGACGACGGCGGATTCGAGTTCCACCTGACCCGTGAAGGCGGCCACAGCCACCGCCGCATCATCCACGCCGCCGATGCCACTGGCGCCGCCATCTTCAAGACGCTGCTCGACCAGGCCCGCCAACGGCCCAATATCGAATTGCTGGAGCAGCGCGTCGCCGTCGACCTGATCACCGAAAAACGCCTGGGCCTTGCCGGCCAGCGCTGCCTCGGCGCCTATGTGCTGAACCGCGCCAGCGGCGAAGTCGACACCTATGGCGCGCGCTTCACCCTCCTTGCCTCGGGTGGCGCAGCCAAGGTCTACCTCTATACCAGCAACCCCGACGGAGCCTGCGGCGACGGCATCGCCATGGCCTGGCGCTCAGGCTGCCGCGTGGCGAACCTGGAATTCAACCAGTTCCACCCCACGTGCCTGTATCACCCCCAGGCCAAGAGCTTCCTGATCACCGAGGCTTTGCGCGGCGAAGGCGCACACTTGAAGCTGCCCAATGGCGAACGCTTCATGCAGCGCTTCGACCCACGCGCCGAGCTGGCACCGCGCGACATCGTCGCCCGCGCCATTGACCATGAAATGAAGCGCCTGGGTATCGACTGCGTCTACCTGGACATCAGCCACAAACCAGAGGACTTCATCAAGACGCACTTCCCCACCGTCTACGAACGTTGCCTGACCTTCAACATCGACATCACCAAAGGCCCGATCCCGGTGGTGCCTGCCGCGCACTACACCTGCGGCGGCGTGATGGTCGACCAGCATGGCCGCACCGACGTGCCAGGCCTGTACGCCATCGGCGAAACCAGCTTCACCGGCCTGCACGGCGCCAACCGCATGGCCAGCAATTCGCTGCTCGAATGCTTTGTGTACGCGCGCTCGGCGGCGGCGGACATCCTTGAACAACTGCCGCGCATCCCGGTGCCGGCCGCCCTGCCCCGCTGGGACGCCAGCCAGGTGACGGATTCGGACGAAGACGTGATCATCGCGCACAACTGGGACGAGCTGCGGCGCTTCATGTGGGACTACGTGGGGATCGTGCGCACCAACAAGCGCCTGCAACGGGCACAGCACCGGGTGCGTTTGCTGCTGGATGAGATCGACGAGTTCTACAGCAACTATAAAGTCAGTCGCGACCTGATCGAACTGCGCAACCTGGCTCAAGTCGCCGAGCTGATGATTCGCTCGGCCATGGAGCGCAAGGAAAGCCGGGGCCTGCATTACACCCTGGACTACCCGCAGATGCTGCCCGAGGCCCGCGACACTATTCTGGTGCCAGCCACCTACGGCGACTGAACTTCAAGCGTACGCGCAGGCGCCGGTGCACATCGGCGGTCTGCGAGTCGCGAGGCACGCAAATGGAGCGCACCCAGCGCTCACCCTGCACGCGATAGCGCAGCACCACGACCAGCGGCAGCGCCAGGCTGTCGGGCCGTAACTGCACGCTGTGCCAGCCGCGCTCGGCGCTGAACAGTTGCCAGCCGTCCTCATCGCGGCGCAGGCCCTGAACCGACGAGCGGTGAGTCAGCAAGACATGTCGCGGCAACACCCACGCAGCATGGGCCAGGCATACCAGCAGGCCAAGGGACGCAAAAGGCAGGTCGACAACCCGGCAGGCACCCAGCGCGAGCAGCTGGGCAAGCAGATAAGCCGCCAGCAACAGCCGCGAGGCCTGCCAGCGGCATTCGAAACGATTACTTGGGCTGGACACGATCCAGGATCATCCGAACCATGCGCTGCAGCTCCGGATCTTCCGATTCAGCGCGCTCCATGAACCAGCCGAACATGTCCTGGTCCTCGCATGTCAGCAGTCGCACGTATAGGTCGCGATCCACTTGATTGAGCGTTGCGTAGACTTCTTTGGTGAAAGGCACCAGCAACACGTCCAATTCCAGCATGCCGCGACGGCTGTGCCAGTAGAGGCGATTGATTTCTACAGCTTCGACCATGGAACGCTCCTCAAATAGAGCGCAAGTATACAGGCCCGACGGCAGCGGAACAGTCGGCTTTGGTCGCGCCCCATGGAAACTATGCATTTGCCGGGCGCCCCTCTATGATGCACCTATGACTTTTTAACCTGCGATGACCCATGGCCGACTCTGCTTTCTTCTGCCCCCTGACCCACGAAGGCGTTCTTGCCGTCCGCGGTGCTGACGCTGCCAAGTTCCTGCAGGGCCAATTGACCTGCAACCTCAATTACCTGAGTGACACCCAGGCCAGCCTGGGCGCGCGCTGCACGCAAAAAGGCCGGATGCAGTCGAGTTTTCGCATCCTGTTACAAGGTGACGGCGTGCTCCTGGCCATGGCCAGCGAACTGCTCGAGCCGCAACTGGCGGACCTGAAGAAATACGCGGTGTTCTCCAAATCCAAACTCACCGATGAAAGCGCCGCCTGGGTGCGTTTCGGCCTGGCGAATGCCGATCAGACCTTGTCCGCCCTTGGCCTGGCCTTACCGCTCGAAACCGACAGCGTAGTGCGCACCGAGACACTGATCGCCCTGCGTGTATCGCCGGGCCGCGCGGAACTCTGGGCACCCGCCGAGCACACCGAGAGCCTGCGCAGCCAACTGGCCGCAACCCTGCCGCAAGCCGAACTGAATGAATGGCTGCTGGGCCAGATTCGCGCCGGCATCGGCCAAGTGATGCCGCAGACCCGCGAACTGTTCATCCCGCAGATGCTCAATCTGCAAGCCGTGGGCGGGGTCAGCTTCAAGAAAGGCTGCTACACCGGCCAGGAAATCGTCGCGCGCATGCAGTACCTGGGCAAACTCAAACGCCGCCTGTACCGCCTGAGCCTGATAGCGGCCCAATTGCCGGAGCCAGGCACCGCACTGTTTGCCCCCAGCCATAACAGTTCGATCGGCGAAGTGGTCCTCGCGGCAAAAGCTGACCAGTCAATTGAACTTCTCGCCGTGCTGCAAGCCGAAGCTGCCGACAATGGCGACGTACGCTTAGGCAGCCTGGAAGGCCCGGGCCTGCAGTTGCTTGACCTGCCCTACGCGCTGGATCGCGATCGCGAGATCCAGCGTTGATCGCCGCACCTTTTTTGCAACACCCTAGAGAGCATGAATGAACGAGCTGGCGGAAAAAGTCCAACAGGCTTTGGTGAAGGCCATCGACAACGATGACCTGGTTCTGCCGACGTTACCGGAGGTGGCCCTGAAGATTCGTCAGGCCGCCGAAGACCCGGAGATCAGCATCAGCCATTTGAGCAAGGTGATCAGTCGCGATACGGCCCTGTCGGCGCGCCTGATCAAAGTGGTCAACAGCCCGTTGCTGAGGGCGACTCAGGAAGTCACCGACCTGCACACCGCCATCACGCGGCTCGGCACCAATTACAGCAGCAACCTGGCCATCGGCCTGGTTATGGAGCAGATCTTTCACGCCCGCTCCGAGGTGGTGGAGCAGAAAATGCGCGATGTGTGGCGCCGCAGCCTGGAGGTAGCGGGCGTCAGCTATGCCTTGTGTCGCCGGCACAGCCACCTCAAGCCGGACCAGGCAGCCCTGGGTGGCCTGGTGCACCAGATTGGCGTGCTGCCGATCCTCACCTACGCCGAAGACCATTACGAGTTGCTGTCCGATCCGGTCAGCCTCAACCACGTGATCGACAGCATCCACCCGATACTCGGCGACAAGTTGCTCAGTGGCTGGGACTTTCCGGAAATGCTGGCAAAACTGCCGGGCCAGTACCTGAACCTGGAACGCGACTGCGGCCAGCTCGATTACATCGATCTGGTGCAGATCGCCGTGCTGTTCTGTCACCGCAACACTGAACATCCACTGGCGAAAGTCGACATGACGGACGTGCCGGCGATGAAAAAACTGCGGGTCGACCCCGACAGCGAGAAATTGCACCTCGAGCTGGATGAAGCACGTTCAATGTTCTATTGATCGCCGGCGATAAAGCTCACTCGCACTTTCAACCCCGCCGACGCGCCATCATGCAGGCTGATCTGCGCCAGATGCGCACGGCAGATCTCCCCGACAATCGCCAGCCCCAAGCCCGATCCCATACCCTGCTGACTGCGCCGATAAAATCGCTCGAACACCCGGTCCCGCTCCTCCAGCGGGATACCTGGGCCATCGTCTTCGACCTCCAGCACCGCCGGCGCCGTCACCCGTAAAATCACGTTGCCACCCGGTGGTGTGTGAGCCAATGCGTTGTCCACCAGGTTGCTCAGCAACTCGTTGAGCAGCGTCGGTTCGCCGCGCAGCAACACCGGTTCATCCGCCTCCAGCGCCAAGGCAACGCCGCGCGCATGGGCCAGCGGTGCCATGGCCATGCCCAACTCCCGGGCCAGTTGACTGAGGTCGAGCAGCTGCGCGCCGCCTTCGGCAATCGCCCTGGCACCGTTTTCGATACGGGCCAGGGACAACAACTGATTAGCCAGGTGGGTGAGACGGTCGGTGCCCTGGGCCGCGGTTTCCAGGGTGCTGCGCCACGTGGCCGGCTCTTCGGCGCGCAAGCCGAGTTCCAGGCGGGCCTTTAGCGCGGCCAGCGGCGTGCGCAACTCGTGGGCGGCGTCGGCAATAAACTGCGCCTGGCGTTCGAACTGGCCGCGCAGGCGTTCGGTGAAATGATTGAGGGACCGCACCAGCGGGCCGAACTCATCCTGCACCTCCACCAGCGGCAAGGGTCGCAGGTCGTCGGGCTGGCGCTCCTCCACCGCCGTGCGCAGGCGCTCCAGCGGGCGCAACGCCGCGCTGACGGCAAACCACACCAGTAACAACGCGCCAATGCCAAGCATGCCCAGGCGCAACAAGGTGTCGGCCATCAGGCTGCGCGCCATGGCGACACGGGCTTCGTCGGTTTCCGCCACACGCACCTCCGCCATGCCGTTCATGTTCGGCTCGGAAACAGCCTTGAGCAGGCTCACCACGCGCACTGGCTGCCCCTGATACACAGCGTCGTAGAACCGCGCCAAGGCCGGGTAATCGTCAGTGCGCGGGGTTCCGGGTGGAGGGCCGGGCAGGTTTTCATAACCGGAAATCAGCTTCTGATGGATATCGTTGACCTGGTAATAAATACGCCCGGCACTGTCGTAGGCAAAGGTATCCAGGGCCACATAGGGCACGTTGGCGCTGAGCGTGCCGTCGACCTGGGTCAAGCCAGCGGCAATGGTGCGCGCCGAGGCCAGCAGCGTGCGGTCGTAGGCGGTGTCGGCGGCTTCGCGACCGTTCCAGTAGGCGCTCATGCCGCTGGCAAGCATCAGCAGCACCAGCAGCAGCGCCAGGTTCCACAGCAGGCGCCAGCGCAGACTGCTGGGCTTATGCATCGCGGGCTTCCAGCAGGTAGCCGAGGCCACGGAAGGTGACAATGGCGATGGGCTGGCCGTCGAGCTTCTTGCGCAGGCGGTGCACGTAGATTTCGATGGCGTCCGGGCTGGCTTCTTCGTCGAGACCGAACACCTGGGAGGCCAGTTGCTCCTTGCTCATCACCCGACCAGGCCGGGCAATGAGCGCCTCAAGCACGGCTTGCTCACGCGAGGTCAGGGTCATCAATTCGCCACCGACCGTAAAACGCCGCGTATCGAGGTCGTAAACCAGCACGCCGCACGCCTGCTGGCGTTCGCCGCCCAACACGCTGCGCCTTAGCAGCGCCTTGACCCGCGCTTCGAGTTCCGTCAGTTCAAACGGTTTGGCGAGGTAATCGTCAGCGCCCAGGTTCAAGCCATGTACGCGGTCTTTTACATCGCTGCGGGCCGTCAGCATCAACACCGGCACGTTTTTTCCACGGGCGCGCAAGCGTGCCAGCACTTCGAAACCCTCCATGCGCGGCAGCCCCACATCGAGGATCACCGCCGCGTATTCCTCGCTGCTCAAGGCCAGGTCCGCGGCCACACCATCGTGCAGTACGTCGACGGTCAACCCCGTGCTCTTGAGCGCTTGGGCGACACTTTCGGCGAGTTGCAAATGGTCTTCAACCAGGAGGACGCGCATGGATTTCTACCTCGTTCAGGAGTGGTCGACGCCACGCTTTGGCGGGCAGTTTACAGGCGCAACCTGCCCTGTGAAGCCCGAAAACATTGAAAGGCAACTGAAAGGTTAGTGAAAGCTTCGCCCTTTAGCATCCAGCCACGGTGGTTTATGCCCGCCGAGCTACTTCACCCGTAGCGCCCGAAAAACGCCTCGACGCGTTTTCGCCAAAATAAGAACAATAACGGAGTGCACCACGATGCTGTCGACACAGCCCCAGGCTTGCCCGCCTGTTCATAATTCCCGCCTCAGTCACACCGCTCCCGCCAGTGCCGCCGCGCTTGCCGGCCTTTCGCCGCCTGGCCAGGCCTACACCTGTCCGGCGACAGCACCGTGCCCTATGACGATCCGTACTGGCTCATCGCGCCGCGGGTCAACTACGGCATCGCACACTGATTAAGTAGCGCCTGGTAAGCCACTCATAACAACAAGACGGAGATCACCATGACCCTTTCACTGCGTAAACTGGCCCTGACTGCCGGCTGCATGCTGTTCGCCGGCCACCTGTTGGCCGCCGACGAACCCAAGCGACCTGAATGCATCGCCCCGGCCTCCCCGGGCGGTGGGTTTGACCTGACCTGCAAACTGGCGCAAAGCGCGCTGGTCAACCAGAAGCTCTTGAGCAAGCCAATGCGCGTGACCTACATGCCAGGCGGCGTGGGCGCCGTGGCCTATAACGCGGTGGTCGCTCAGCGCCCTGCGGATGCCGGCACGCTGGTGGCCTGGTCCAGCGGTTCGTTGCTGAACCTGGCCCAGGGCAAGTTCGGTCGTTTCGATGAAAGCGCTGTGCGCTGGCTCGCCGCGGTGGGCACCAGCTACGGCGCCATCGCAGTGAAAAGTGATTCGCCCTACAAGAGCCTCGACGATCTCGTAAAAGCCTTGAAGAAAGATCCGGGCAGCGTGGTGATCGGTTCCGGCGGCACGGTCGGCAGCCAGGACTGGATGCAAACCGCGCTGATCGCCAAGGCGGCCGGGATCAACCCGCGCGAGCTGCGTTACGTCGCGCTCGAAGGCGGCGGCGAAATCGCTACCGCGTTGCTCGGCGGCCACATCCAGGTGGGCAGTACCGACATCTCCGACTCCATGCCACATATCCTCAGCGGTGACATGCGCCTGTTGGCGGTGTTCTCCGAGCAGCGCCTGGACGAGCCGGAAATGAAAGACATTCCGACCGCCAAGGAGCAAGGCTACGACATCGTTTGGCCCGTGGTGCGCGGTTTCTACCTCGGGCCAAAAGTCAGCGATGCCGACTACGCCTGGTGGAAAGACGCGTTCGACAAACTGCTGGCCTCCGACGAGTTCGCCAAGCTGCGTGACCAGCGCGAGCTGTTCCCCTTCGCCATGACCGGCCCGGAGCTGGACACCTATGTGAAGAAACAGGTGGCTGACTACAAAGTGCTGGCCAAAGAGTTCGGCCTGATCCAGTAAACGCCCCTCTTTTGTGTAATGCCCCTGTAGGAGCGAGCTTGCTCGCGAAGAACCCAAGGACATCCACGTGCGTCCAGACAGCACGCGTTATCGTTGAAGTTTTTCGCGAGCAAGCTCGATCCTACAAGAGGGGCCTTGGAGTTTTCTATGCTCTTACAACGCATTTTTGCCGCCGTGCTGTTGCTGGCCTGCGCCGGCCTCGCCCTGATGGCCTGGCCATATCAGGCGGCGTTTTCCTACGAGCCGGTCGGGCCCCGCGCCTACCCGCTGCTGATGCTTGGGCTGATGAGCCTGGCGCTGATCTACATGCTGTTTCGTCCGCAACCCACCCGGCACACCGAAGAAGAACCGGCGCTGGATCGCGAAACCCTGGTCAAGATCGGCATTTGCGTGGCGCTGTTGCTCGTGTTCGCCGCTACCTTCGAATCCTTGGGTTTCATCCTCAGCAGCATGTTGATCGGCATCCCGATGGCGCGCCTGTATGGCGGCCGCTGGATGCCCAGCGTGGTGATCGTCGGCCTCATGGCTATCGGCCTGTACCTGCTGTTCGATAAAGCCATGGATGTGCCGCTGCCCCTCGGCCTGCTCGACGTTGACGTTCTGGAGAACTGATATGGATACTTTTGGCTATCTGGGCCAGGGCTTCGGCGTCGCGCTGAGCCCGTACAACCTGATCACCGCGCTGTGCGGCACGCTGATCGGCACCGTAGTCGGCCTGTTGCCGGGCCTGGGCCCGATCAACGGCGTGGCGCTGTTGATCCCCATCGCATTCGCCCTGGGCCTGCCACCCGAGTCCGCGTTGATCCTGCTCGCAGCGGTGTATCTGGGCTGCGAATACGGCGGGCGCATCAGTTCGATCCTGCTCAATATTCCGGGTGAAGCCTCCACCGTAATGACCACCCTCGACGGCTACCCGATGGCCCGTAAAGGGCTGGCCGGTGTGGCGCTGTCGTTGTCGGCCTGGAGTTCGTTCATCGGTGCCTTTATCGCCACCTGCGGCATGGTGCTGTTCGCCCCGCTGCTGGCCAAATGGGCGATTGCCTTCGGCCCGGCGGAATATTTCGTGCTGATGGTATTTGCGATTGTGTGCCTGGGCGGCATGGCCGGTGACAAGCCGCTGAAGACCTTTGTGGCGGCGCTGATCGGCCTGTTCCTCTCGGCGGTGGGCATCGATGCTAACAGCGGCGTGTACCGCTTTACCGGCGACAACATCCACCTCACCGATGGCATCCAGTTTGTGGTGCTGGTGCTGGGCCTGTTCTCCATCAGCGAGATCCTGTTGCTGCTGGAAAAAACCCACCGCGGCCAGGAAGCGGTCAAAGCCACCGGGCGCATGATGTTCAACCTCAAGGAAGCCGGTGCGGTGTTCGTGGTTAACATCCGCTGTGGCTTGCTCGGTTTCATCATGGGTGTGTTGCCGGGTGCCGGTGCAACCCTGGCGTCCGCCGTGGCCTACATGACCGAAAAACGCCTGGCCGGTGCCAGCGGCAAATTCGGCCAGGGCGACATGCGTGGCCTGGCCGCCCCGGAAACCGCGATCGGCGCCTCCGCCTGCGGCGCCCTGGTGCCGATGCTGACCCTGGGCGTGCCCGGCTCGGGCACCACAGCCGTGATGATCGGCGCCCTGTCGCTGTACAACATCACGCCCGGCCCGCTGCTGTTCCAACAGCAACCGGACATTGTCTGGGGCCTGATCGCGTCGTTGTTTATCGCCAACATCATGCTGGTGATCCTCAATATCCCGATGATCCGCATCTTCACCCGTATCCTCGCCGTGCCGAACTGGGCGCTGGTGCCGGTGATCGCCATCATCACCGCAATCGGTGTGTACGCGGTTCACGCCACCACGTTCGACCTGTTCCTGATGGTCGGGATCGGCATCTTCGGCTACATCCTGCGCAAGCTCGATTTCCCGCTGTCGCCGGTATTGCTGGGCTTTATCCTCGGCGGCCTGATGGAACAGAACCTGCGCCGGGCGCTGTCGATCTCCAACGGTGCGCTGGACATCCTCTGGTCGAGCCCGATCACCTTTGGCGTATGGGTACTGACCGCGCTGATGCTGATGTTCCCGCTGGTGCGCATCTACCGCAAACGCGCCCTGCAGCGTCGTGCCGTGGCCGATGTCTGACGTCACCTTTAAACAGTGGTGGGGAACACCGCTGGTCGGCCTGGCCGGCGGTTACCTGACCAGCCTCGTCGGCTGGCCTTTGCCCTACATGGTCGGCTCGTTGCTGGCGATCATCCTGGTGCGTTGCCTGACGCCGTGGCAGTTGGCGGAAATTCCCGGCGGGCGCAAATGCGGCCAATGGGTGGTGGGCATCGGCATTGGCTTGCACTTCACGCCGGTGGTGATCGAGCAGGTGATGAGCCACTTCGGGCTGATCTTTTTCGGCGCGCTGGTCACCAGCCTGTCGAGTGTGGTCGGCGTGTGGTTGATGCGCCGCAGTGGTGAAGATCGCGCTACCGCGTTTTTTTCCAGCATGCCGGGCGGGTCCGGCGAGATGGTCAACCTCGGCGCGCGCAACGGTGCGGTGCTTAGCCGTGTTGCCGCCGGCCAGAGTTTGCGCGTGCTGCTGGTGGTGCTGTGTGTACCGGCGATCTTCAAGTATGTGCTGGGCGGCGGCGCGCCGCAGTTTCATCCCGCGCCGGTGAACGGGCTGTGGCTGGCGTTGCTGTTTCCACTCGGCGCAATGGTGGCCTGGGGCTGGCAGCGTTTGCGTCAGCCGAACCCCTGGTTGTTCGGGCCATTGCTGGTGAGTGCGACGGCCAGTGTGGTGTTCGACCTGCATATCGGGCTGCCCGATGGCGGTAGCCAGGTCGGCCAATGGCTGATCGGCAGCGGCCTGGGTTGTCACTTCAACCGCCAGTTCTTTCGCCGGGCTCCGTCGTTCATGGCCCGCACCTTGATCGGCACGGTCTTGACCATGGCGCTGGCGACACTGGCGGCCGTGGGCCTGAGTGCACTGACGCACCTGGATCTGCGCTCGCTGACCCTGGGCATGATGCCCGGCGGCATTGCCGAGATGAGTCTTACCGCCGAAACACTGCAACTGTCCGTCCCCCTGGTAACGGCCATGCAGGTGATGCGCTTGCTGTTCGTGCTATTCCTGGCCGAGCCGCTATTCCGACACTGGAACCGCCAGCCCTGACAATCCGCTGCGAGAATGCCCCTCATTCGGGCCATGACCGTTGGTCGGCACTGTCAACTCTCACAGCTGGTTGCGCCTCCCATCGCGCGTTACACCTCTTCGCAGCTACGGCCATTGCGTAATGGCCGTAGACATCGTGTGTCTCACTGATTGCAGAGGGTTTCACCATGGACAGCAATGAAGAATCTTCACCATCCGGCCAACACCTGACCGACAACTCAGAGCAGCAATCACTGCCTGCCCCGATCCCTCGCGCGCAGGAGAAAAGAAAAAAGGCACCGTCTGCACGGCGATCCCACATCGACACGAGTTACCTGGTCCCCCCTCCCTCCGATGCCACCTTGAACTTGATAAAGGCCGGCGAAAGAGTGCCGCTCTCAGACCTGACCCTGTACATACCGGCACGCACGCTGGGCGTACAGGGTGTTGATGCAGGTATCAACCGCATCGCGGTAATGTCGCAGGAGGAAGGGGTGCTGTTCGCCTTATTGCCCTTTCTGGAGGCGGCTGAGCTGGACGATGTGGAATGTTTTTGGGGAACGCTTAAGAACCCCGTTGCGCATACGACCATCCAGAAGCAACACCTTGACGGCCACCAATTGATAGTCATGTTCGTACCGCGGCCGGTGATCTCCGATGGGTTGGTCTACGCATACATCAAAGTGACGCGCCTCGGCCAAGCCGTCGGAGAAACAAAAAGAACCCTCCTTAAGGTCGATACACGCCAGCCCGGCGGAGAGAACCCGGCCAGCCCGCACCCTGTAAACCCGAACCTGCGCAAGCCGGTCATTGATCCGAAGTATCTGCGAGATGGCATCACCGAGACGGACTTCAGCAATGGCAAGTGCATAGCCGTTGGAATTCCCTCCTATCCCGCCGACACTTCATTGCCCCCGCCCGATC
This sequence comes from Pseudomonas sp. CFBP13528, assembly GCF_005233615.1. Lineage (NCBI taxonomy): Bacteria > Pseudomonadati > Pseudomonadota > Gammaproteobacteria > Pseudomonadales > Pseudomonadaceae > Pseudomonas > Pseudomonas sp. CFBP13528. The sequence continues at coordinate 85,027 of NZ_QGAJ01000016.1, read as the reverse complement.
ATCGGGCAGTACGCGATGTCATTCACCTGAAAATCGGTGACCACACCATCAAGCGCACTGTGTTGCCGGAAGAGGCTGGAACCTACCAGGACATTGTCATTGAAGTGTGTCAGAGCGATTGGCTAAAAATCGGCAATGGTTCTCACCCTTGCCTGTTCAGCGTGGAAGATGAAGTCGGCAACCCTTCCGACGGCTGGTCGGAAGCCGAATACCTCCAAGTCTATCTGGACGATGGGTCAAGAGACTTGTTGCCAGCTTGCCACTTCCTGGAGGCTGACGACGACGGCACACTGGACCTGAGCAAGGTGACTGGCGCGCAGGTGACAATCCTTGTCTTGATCGAACCTCGCAACTATGCCATCAACGATGTGATCAGGGTACGCCTCAGCGGCACGGCGGCTGGACTGCCGGTGAGTAAAATCTACAATTCAGCCCCACTGCAATCGACCGCCTCGCGACTGCTTAGAATTCCGTGCCCGGTGATCGACCTGGAGCCTCTCGTTGGCGGCCGCAGTTTCCTTCAATATGAACGAATCCGTTATAACGAGAAGAATCTAGGCTCCTTTATCACGGAAGTCTATGTAACCGGCTCTGCCTCCGGGGGCCTGCGCGCGCCTGAAGTGCGCGAGGCCGTCAATGGACGAATTCCTGCTGATCTAACCCAAGCGCACGTCGACATCGAAGTTCACGGGTTCGGTTACTACGACCAGGTCGAACTCCATGTGCTGGGCAAGTCCCCTGGTCATAGTTACTACGACAATACGGTAGACAAAATCGGCTCCGGCAAGGTGTCCTTTGAGCTTATCCGAGGGCTGGGCGTGCCGATTGCCCTGCTCATGGGCGGCTCCCTGGAAATCTGGTACTTCACGATAACCGCCGACGACAGGCATCGCTCTCCGATAACAACGGTTTATATTGATGCGCGATATGCCGCACTGCCCGCACCGGACGTTGACGAGGCTCCGCCGCCCGCCTACGAGTTCGACCTAGGGACGTCCGAAAGAGCCAACATTTGGGTGCCCGCCAACCCCGATATCAAAGACGGGGATACCGTCATCCTGCATGCCAGGGGTGATGCACCTGGAGGAACCGCACCCTCACAGCCCCTCCCAATCGACATCTTCTGGGAAGGTCGGGACCTGCCCTTCAAGGTGGAGCTTGACTTCATCAGACCCAATAAACAGATGGATATTTCCTACGAGCGTGTACGGCCAAACGCTGCAACGCGGGCTTCGGAAATCGTCCCCATGAAAATCATTATCGAGCATGATCTCCCCGCGCCGTTGGTTTATAACAGCACGCCCTTGGACGACGAAAACGCTACCATTGATCCAAAGATGGCCGACAGCACGCCGAATGTGACCATTCGAGTGCAGTTTGCAATGTCTGAGAAGGATCTTATCAAACCCGAGTTGACAGGCAGGCCCGGTATCGCACTGCCGACCATTGAGCCTCAATACGGCAACCCACGTGTGGGCTATGTGCTATTTGTGTTTCCCAACTGGGTACTGGCCTACCACCTCAAAAGCGTTCTACGCATTCAGTACCACGTAACAAACAACGGCTCCACCCGTGACTCAAGGGTATTGAACCTGCGAGTCCTGGGCTTCGATGAGATACCGGGCGGCAACCCGCTGCCGCAGCCCACACTCAACAGTCTGAAACCCGGCTCGCTCTTGGACCTCAATACAGTCAGCACCAACTACTGCTGGGTGGACCTGGCAAGGTGGCTGCTCAGCAGGAAGGACCAACCGATCTGGCTCAAATGCCACAGCACTGATGCATCAAGACCGTTGACACTGCTGAACGGCGATCTCATCAGTCAAGAGCAGGCCGAACACGGGATTATTCGCGAGCCGGCGGACCTCGGTTGGTTCACCGCACTCCCCGATGGCAGCACGGTTAAAGTGACGGCCGCAGTGGGGTATACCGGCAGCAAAACAGAAGCGGACGCGACGCTCTTTCCATCGAGTACTTACCTCATCAAAGCGCTGCGCCTCTCTGACTTCACGGATTTTGAAGTGTTCTTCTGGAATGGCTGGGCCAATCTGGTCAATGGGCTTGGCGAGATCCGGAACTTCAATAATAACAATTACTGGCATGCAAAGCTCAATGGCGCTAGCGCTATAACGCCGGGCGTGATTAAAACCTTTTTCATCAAAAGCGGTAGAACCTACCGTATCAGTTTCAAAATGAAAGTCGATTTGTCCCCTTACCAACCCCTGACATACGTTGAGTTTGGTAGTCAGTCAGAAAACTTCGTCTATATTCACGAGGGTAAGTGGCACACCTACGACCTGTCCTTCTCGCTGCCTGCCGGGGCGCCTTCTCAGTACTTGCCGATACGTATCTACTTCAAAAGCACGTACTCACCGGCAGAGTTTTCGCTGGATGATATTTTGGTGGCAGAACTTCCATAGCTGCAGAAACGGTGCCGAGTGGCGATGTTGCGCGGAACGTCCCCGGACGTTATTCAATACGCACTTCAACGCCACACGGCATCCTTGTTCATGCAAACAAAAAAGCCTCTCGACCGTACGGAAGAGAGGCTTATTGATGCAGCATTTACGTTATTCGCACTTCCGTGTGGCGGGATTGAATTCCGTGCCGGCCGGGCATTGTTGCGGATACTTTATCCAACGGTTGCTCCCCAGGTCGTAGCGGCACCTGTAAAACCAGCCAGGCGATACGCTTTTGAAATAGCCTGCACTTGTGCAGGGCGGATCCTGGTTCGGATAACCATCCACGCCTATATTTTCAGGACTGCTGGAACACGCAGCAAGCAGCACGGCCATCCCCGCTGCCACTAACACCCCAGGTACAGCCCGCATCATTGTGTTCTTGAACGAATAACGCATGGGAATCTCCTTATAAAAGAATGCCCATCCAGTTAGCGTCAAAAACAAATAACCGCCTACTGTCAAATCTGACAGGTTTGCAACTTGACCGACGAACGGAACGCACCTCCTTCAACACAAAGGAGGCGCCCGCCCCAGTTACCCGCGCTACTTAGAATGCGTAGCGCAACCCGACGTTGATACCCAACGGCTGCTTGATATTCTTGCCCACGCTGCGTTCCAGGTCCGCATGCACGCTCAATTCCTGAGAGACCGACATCGCCACACCCGCCCCAAGCTTCAACCGCGAGCCGGACAGGTCGTTGTTGAACGAGTTGTCGTTGACGAACACTTTGTTGCTCTGGTCGAATTCATGGCTGACGGCAGCCTTCAAGTAGGGCTGCAGAATGCTGCCACTGTCGAGTTGGATGTTGTTGCCGGCAGTAACGCCCACTTCACCGATGACCGAACTGGAGCGGTCTCCCTTGGCTTTCAGACCGTTGTCCAGCGTGTAGCTCTGGGCCTGGGTGATCACCGCCGACAGCTGGCCATAGGGTTCCACGAAGTAACCATCATCCAGCGTGATATGCCGGCCAAACTCCGCCGAAGCGCCGGTGGCATTCTGGGTGTAGTTGCCTTTGCTCTTCTTGCCGTCGCTCATGGCGACGTTGGATTCATTGTGCAAGCGGTTGAACTTGAGCACGCCGTCGAAGTAAAAGCCGCTCTCGCTGTCCAGCCAGGTGGCATAGCCACCCATGTAGTAACTGTTGATGGTCGCTTTGCTGCCCCGGTTCAGGTCCAGGTCCGATTGGCTGTGCCCGGCCATGACACCGACCAACCACTGCCCGTCGCCGGCCTCCAACGGCGCATCCGCACCCAGGGTGAACCCGCGCTGGCTCTGGTTATAACCCAGGCCTGTCTTGTCGTTGGACACTTCATATTTGTTGCCATAGGCGCGGGTCCACAAGCCGGCGCTCTGACCGCCGTTGAAACGCAGTTCCCCCATGCGCGTGCGCAAGGTGGTCATTTCACCCAACAGCACACTCGGCGCCGCGTTGAACAGCGCCAGCACAGAGTTGGTGCTCGGGCTGATGATTTTGTTATCAGGGTCAAGGTACCAGTCATGGTTTTGATTGTCGGCCACCAGGTCATACGAATAGGTGCCGAGGTCGACTCGCCCACCCGCGAGGCTGAAGTTCGCGACACCGTCGGCGGTGTGCACCATCTGCAGGCGCTGGGACAGCGGGTCAGCCCCCGTGCTGGCGATCAGCAGTTGATGATCACCGGAAGAGGTGCCCGTCACATTCAGGAAGTCCCCGGCCATCTGACCAAAATCCGCCTTCATGATGAACGTACCGCCCGTGCCGGACAGGTTGGCCACGTCCAACTTATAGAAGGCTCCCGAATCGCCGAACTTGACGTTACCGCCATTCATCGACAGCGCGTTGAGCGCCTGCTGCCCGTCGACCATCACCCAGGTGGCGTCACTGTTGACCGACAGTTTGTCGACATTGTCCAGACGCCCGGTCAGCACCGAGCCGTTGTTCAAGCCGACGTTAGCGGTGCCGCCGCTGTTGACGATATCGCCATTCATGAAGGCGGCATCCATCTTCAAGTCCAGGGCGCCGTCTTTGCCGACCTGAACGTTGCCGCTCAGGGCACTGTTGAACACATTCACATCGGCTGCACCGCCATGGTCGATTTCGAGCATGTTGCCGTTGCCGCCGAGCAGGGTAGTGCCATCGTTGATATTGATCTGGGTACCGCCGGGATAGTCCACCAGGATGGCGGCGCCTGTGCCGCCCTCCACCTCGGTCTGGTTGAGGTTCAACACCGAGGGGTTGTCCATCGTGGGCAAGCGATACGCCACTATCCCGTTGGTGCCGCCGTATATCCGGCCGCCCTGGGTGGTGAGTTGTCCGTCGTACGCTCTCAAGCCGGCGTTTGCACCACTGACCTGGGTGTTGCTCAAGAACAACGTGCTGGCGCCGCCGAGCCCGATGCCAAATGTGCCGCCGGTTATGGTGCTGTCGAACACCTCCACCGTCGAGCCACGATTCGATTGGGTGCCGACAACCAGGCCTTGAGCCCCACCACTGAATATGGAGACATCGCGCAGCGTGCCCTTGCTGCCGTAAAGCGCCACGCCAACTTCCTGGCCTGCGGTATTTCTGACCTTGCCGCCATTCATGGTAAACGTGGAGTCATGCGCCTTGACGCCTAACATCGTCGCGCCATTGGAGGTCAGGGTCGCCTCTTTGACGACGTAGCGATCGACCTGCGAGGTGCCGTCTATAACCAGGTTCTGGCCTGGGTAGATGTTCAGTGCGTTGGCTTGCGTGGCCACGAACGTCATGGGCATCACAGCCATTACTTTGATAGCCAGCGATAAGCGGGAAAGACAAAATGTTGTTTCAGTAGCCATGGTAAGTACCTCTAGTCGGTGACTGAACAAGCCAAGCGATTTAAGGACCATCGACTCTGGCTTTCAGAAGCGGCAAGGGTACGTATCAGGCGGATAGGTTCATGTAGTCAAAGTCCCTGTAACCGTAGGACTAATCCTAAATGTGCGTAGGTAGCGAGTTTAGAGCGGATAGGTATTTACAACGAGCGAATGATACGAACCGTCAGTACTGCCAATGACGGTTCGTACATTGATGCGCTTAAGGAGTAGCGGGCGGGACGCCGCAAATGCTTTCATCGGCATTCTTACGGCTCACATAAAGCAGGGTTGTCGGTGACTTACCCTGTGTCACTCCATCGGCCTTGAGCACTGTGTAATAGAATTCAACACGGCCCAAAATCGCCGGCTGCACATAGGCAGCGAAGTCCACGACGAAAAACTCCCCACCGCCGGGCAGGCTATGATCATTTGCGACGACAATCGGGGGCAGTATTTCCGCTTCGACAAGCTTGTTGGTGGACGTCAACCCTTCTCCGTAAAGGGTCCAGAAGCGCCTGATCGTGTCACCCTTTTTCAAGTTGTCCGGGTCCACGATGCTCGCATCGATACCAAGCTCGACAAACTGCTTGCAAGTGATCGAGCGAATCCCGCCGCCTGCATTGATAGACTTGGGGAAACCCGGTGCCTTCAAATTCTGCAGCTCACTGGCAAGCACATCAACCAACGTAGACAGGGAGGTGTCCATGTTGGTGTTCACCCCATTCGTCAGGCTGTACCACACCTTCTTGTCCAGTTCGTTTCCACCTGCCGCGATGACGGCGGCAGTAATAATGACGGTGAATGTTCCTGAGTCTATGTCCGCCTGAGTCACGGCACGAGGGGTGGAGTAAATCGGTATCCCGCCCCAGTAGAACTGCAGCAGGTGTCCCCGGGCCGCGCTCGTATACACAGCAAATTCAGCCGTCGCATCGCCGGCATCACCTGGGCCGATTTCATTGACAAGCCCCTCGCTGGACCTCACGGTGACCAACGGCAGGTAATCCCTGATCGGGCCCGGATCGTCAGTGTCCCCGGCAGCGGAGCTGAAGTCCGCATCCACCGAGATCGTGTTGGACCAGGCTGAAGCGGTCCCCTCCGCTACCACGCGGTAACGAAGGCTGGCAGTGCCCGGCCCGGTGATTCCATAGATCGCGACGAGAGTGAGCCAGGGAATTTCGATTTTTGCGGGGTCAGTGGGGGTAGGCTCGATGAGCAATGTATGCGGGAATACCTGAGTACCAAGCGCACTATCGAGCTCGATTTGCACGATCTGGCCGGGTCTGAAATTGTCATAGCCGAAAAGATGCACTTCTGCCAATTTCAACTGCGCGTCCCGAAGATCCAACGGCGCCGCCGGTACCGCCGGATCGCTCAAATTCTCCGGTTGCGGTGTCAATATATACTCAATCTCTCTCAGCTTTGGCGGATAAATGGTTGAGTTTTTGGAGTAGTCAAAATAACGGTACGCCATACGGTCCACCCGTGTACCTTCATCGACAACTTCATCTTTGGTCAGCGAGAACTCGATGGGCGATGAGTCCAACGGCAAGTCTGTTATTACTTTTACCGGTTCCGCATCCGTATAATTTTTATAGATATGAAGTGTATCGAGCGCACGCGCAATCAAACGCCCCGGAACACGGCAGGTCAGCTTATCACCATTGGCTGCCAGAGAGCTCTGCGTGACCTTCCCGTCCACCGCACCCGCCACTAAGGTGATAGCGTCCAATAAAAGACCGCCGGCAGGGCCAACCGTATCGACGTTCACCAGCGTGGTGTCGGAGATTTGATTGTCCTCTGACGCCAATAAAATCTCGTAATGAATGCCATACTCCCCGTGATTGGATATATTTTCGGCCTTGATGTTTGATACATAGGGCCACGTCAAGTCCGCCAATGGTTTTTCAAACCGAATGGGATTTCCGTAGGGCACACCATTAAGATAAAACCGTAATATATCCGGCACACCGCCAGGAATAGGTAATACATCCGTCCACATTGGAATACTAAAATTAACCCCTATCGTTTGCGCGACGACAGTTTCCATCAGATTAGGCGGCATACCCGGTACGGGCGGCAGGGCATTGGTGATTGTAACGCTGGTCAGCGCTCGCGGTGCGTGAGGCGCAAGCCCATGAGGTACAGGCTCCGTTAGTGGATTGTTGCTTGGGTTCGACTTAGCCATTGCTACATACTCCTTTGAGTAAGAGACGGTGTGCATTGATCGCCAGCCGCACGAGACGATTGACCGTTTGATTAAACCCCCTTCTCCCACACTGCACAGCCTGTCAAACTTGACAGCTGCGTACTCATACAAAATATGCTTCCAATTAAAAGGCATTAATTGCGCAGTGTTTAATAGCCAGCTGATGAAGAAAACCAGCACCATTAATGCTATTTAATCTAAACCCTCGGCAACCGGCTCATCCTTCATCCTGTGAAGGTCTCTTTCACCTCGCATAAAAAAAGGGGCTTTCGCCCCTGTTAATGAAACTCCATTATTTATACATTGCCGTCATGCGGCCCCAGGCACGTTCCACCGCCCGGTATTTTCAAGTTGATATAGATGAGTTTTCTGGAAGACAGCCCGGTGTCCCCCGTTCTCTTGAACAACCGGTACCGCACCACCGCCGAGCCAAATCCCGGTACCAATCCCGGTGCGGTAATCAAGTCGAAAGGCAGAATGCGGATTGTCGCCTTGCGGTTGTTGTAATCATCCGTGGTCAGTTCATGCTCAAAATATACGTCAGTGCCTCGGAACGGTTCACCACTGCCGTCATTCGTCGGGTAACTTGCCCAGTATAAATGCACGATGTCGCCAGGCTCGAAATGGAACGCATGCCAGGGTATGCCGATCCATACGCCCTCATGAGGTGCCGGGTTGGTCCCACACGCGATAAAATTCTCGGTGCTGTCATTTAATAATAACGGGCTCTGCAAACCGGTCAGCGTATCAAGACGCACCCGCACCGAAGCGGAAGGACTGCGCTGTCGGTTTATGCCATTGTCTGTCCAGTAATAGACCTCGGCCAAGGCAATGGATGATGCCACCGCCCACGAAACCCATAAGGTGATCAAGTCCCCGGCCCTATCGCCCGGCTGTACGGAGTAGGTATCGACGATACGGTCATCGCTGTTCCAGCACAGCTCCAGGTGTTCGCCAACTTCAGGGTCTACAAATAAACGCACCTCCACGGGCACGGGCCCCGGGCTGTCAGCGGAGGTCAGTGTATTGTCGCCCGTCACGCCTTTTACAATCGCAAGGGCCAACTTGCGATTGATCGGATCAGGCCCGCTCGGGTCAGGGCCGGCGACCCTTAAATCGATTTCATAGAAGCTGTCCGGTGAATTCCTGGAGGCTGTGCCTCGCTGATACACGTAGCGCACACGCAATGGGTAGCGCGTCGAGAAGCCGCCTGCCGCAACAATAGACCACGGCACGCTCACGGGAATCGGCCACGTCTGCACTTCTCCAATCGGCTTGATTTCGAGGGCATGCGTATTCCAGAAGGGATGAATTTCGTCCCCCGGCTCTGCCTCGCCTATGCGCGTGATGGCGACCGCCAACCCCTGCCTGACATCGTCCAGAGTGACTAACCCGTCCAGTTCAGCCGACTCGATAAAGGGGCGTGGCAAATCCGGCAGAACAACCGGGGAGGCGTTGAGCTTGGTCTCGTCGGAAAACTGCCCGACGTTCCCAGCCCGGTCTTCAAGCCGGCAGGAAGCGAACCTTTCACCTCGGCCACTGGCACGCACGTGCGCCTCAGGAATGAGGTAACGGATGGGCGCGCCCTGGTAGTGTTCTCTGGTAATCAAAAGCGTGCCTGCCAAGCCCTGATTCGGCAGAGCTGCGTAGAAGAAGTGGCATATATCCCCAATGCGCATATCGAACCAACGCACCAGCTCGACAGGCAAACCACCGTGCCTGACCAGATAGTCATCGGTAAGCTCATCGCGAGCCTCGTCATCAATCTGCAACTGCGGGCCAGGGTTGCCACCATTGGGCGGCGTTTTATCGACATTGACCAAGGTCGGAAACGAGTCGGTCGTGCCGATCAAAGACGCGCTGACCCTGTATGTCAGGCGACTGATACCGCCGCTGGACAGAATCGACATGGGTAGACGCTGCACCAACGGAAATACCGTGTCAGGGTCGTATGGGCCGTGAATATAAAAGGTGTGCACCGTATCATCGTCCCAACGATATTCCACCGTTGTCACCATCTCCCGCTCATGGAGATTGAATGGCCAGACCTTTGCGATCGTGACCTCCAGGTCCTGATCATGGAGCTGGACCGGTAACGTCCTGGCCGCTTCGTCCCATTCCAAAGGCAATGTCTGGGAAGGGTTGGGAGCGTCCAGTTCCAGTATCGTCGGGTCATCTACCCCTGGAGATCGCGGCCGCAGAGCGCGCTGGTGTCGTGCGGGTGAGTTCGAATCAGACATATCCACTCCTCCTTGAACAATCAATCGGTAATCGACCGAGACGGTCGGCACGCTCAGGTCTGGCTACTTATTGAATGCGCAAAAAAGTGCGGCGGATACTGTCAGATATAACAGGTGCCCGGCGTGACCGATGCACGGACACACCAGGGAGAAGGTCAAGCAAAGGGCGATGTGCCACCGCCCGATCATCTTCAGATGGGCGGCAACATCCAGTTGATCGGCGTCTCGCCATTCTGCTCAAGGAATTTGTTGGTGCGACTGAAATGCCCGCACCCGAGGAACCCGCGATACGCCGACAACGGCGACGGGTGCACCGAGGTCAGCACCAGGTGCTTGGTGGCATCGATCAGCTTCTGCTTGCTCTGGGCATGGGCGCCCCACAACAGAAACACCAAATGCGGCTGCTGCTCGCTGACCACCTCGATAACCCGATCGGTAAAAAACTGCCAGCCCTTGCCGGCATGGGCGTTGGCATTGGCGCGCTCCACGGTCAGGGTGGTGTTGAGCATCAGCACGCCCTGGTCGGCCCAGCTTTGCAGGTAGCCGTGGTTGGGGATATCGATATTCAGGTCACGCTTGAGTTCTTTATAGATATTGACCAGCGAGGGCGGCGCCGGCACGCCCGGTTGTACCGAAAAACACAGGCCGTGAGCCTGGCCGGGGCCGTGGTAGGGGTCCTGGCCGAGGATCACCACCTTGACCTTGTCCAGCGGCGTGGAATTGAGTGCATTGAAGATCAGTGGGCCCGGCGGATAAATCTCTTTGCCTGCGGCGTGTTCCTGGCGCAGAAACTCGCGCAGGTCGCCCATGTAGGGCTTGTCGAACTCCTCGCGCAGCGCGTGTTTCCAGCTGGGTTCGAGTTTGATGCGGTCGCCGTCGGTCATGATGAGGTCATCGAGTGAAAAACAATGGGCGAACCCTAGGAAAGCCGACCCCGCTTGTCAATTGGTCTGATACACCACCTCCAGTTTCCCACGGAGCGATCATACTGATCCTTCACCTTCTGGATTGAGGTCACGATGAACCTGCACTTCGAAGAACTCACCGGCAACCACGGTGCCCGCATCGGCATCGCCAGCCTGGATGCGCAACAATCGCTCAACGCCCTCTCCCTGCCGATGATCCTGGCCCTGGGCGAACGCCTGGATGCCTGGGCCAAGGACCCGAATATCGTCTGCGTATTGCTGCGCGGCAACGGCCCCAAGGCCTTTTGCGCAGGTGGCGAAGTGCGCAGCCTGGCGATGGCCTGCCGTGAACAACCTGGCGTTGTGCCCACCTTGGCCGCGCAATTTTTTGCCGCCGAGTACCGCCTCGACTATCGCCTGCATACCTACCCGAAACCGCTGATCTGCTGGGGTCACGGTTATGTGCTGGGCGGCGGGATGGGCCTGTTGCAGAGTGCGTCCGTGCGTATCGTGACGCCCAGCAGCCGTTTGGCCATGCCGGAAATCAGCATCGGCTTGTACCCGGACGTGGGCGCCAGCTGGTTTCTGTCGCGCCTGCCCGGAACGCTCGGCGTGTTCCTGGGCCTTACCGGTGCCCATATCAATGGCCGTGATGCCCTGGACCTGGGCCTGGCCGACCGTTTTCTGCGCGATGACCAGCAAGACGAATTGCTTGACGGCCTGCTCCAATTGAACTGGCAAGAACAGACCGCGATGCAGCTCAACAGCTTGCTCAAGGCCTTGGCCCAGGACGCCGTCCACCAGCTACCCGAGGCACAATGGATGCCGCGCCGGGGGCAGATCGACGAATGGCTGGATGTGGGTGACGTGGCCAGTGCGTGGCGCGCACTGAGCCTGCTCAAGGATCACGCCGACCCACTCCTGGCCCGCGCCGGCAAGACCCTCAGTGAGGGCTGCCCGCTGACTGCGCACCTGGTGTGGGAGAAGATCCGACGCGCCCGTCATTTGTCGTTGGCCCAAGTGTTCCAGATGGAATACACGCTGAGCCTCAATTGTTGCCGCCACCCGGAATTTGCCGAAGGTGTACGCGCAAGGCTGATCGATAAGGATCAGGCGCCCCGCTGGCATTGGCCGGATATCAATACCATTCCCGAGGCGGTGGTGCAGGCGCACTTCAACAAGGCATGGGAAGGTAGGAACCCTCTGGCAGACCTGTCTGATTATTGACAGCTTATCGCCGATTCTCCTTGACGTTAAAAGCACAGTTACCCGGTTGATTTTCCTTGCACAGATAAACCAGTTGGTCGAACGAGGCGTTATCGCGCTCCCAATGCAAGCTGTCCACCAACGACATGCCGCTGACCACGCCTGACAGGCACGGGCGCAATACGACAAGCTCGTCGCGCTGATTGGTGTACACACACTTTTCCACCAGCCCGTTCCTTCGATCATCACCCTTTTCCGGCGCAAACACCGCGCCTGAAAAGGCGTGTATGAACTCGCCGGGTTCAACCTTCGGACCTTGCCACAGCATGCCGCCGGCCTGGTACAGGAAATAACCTGTGCCCGTCTGGATCTCCGACTTGTCTGGACAGAACTGGCTGCCTTGCGCCTGGCCAGCCATACAGACAACCAGTAAAAGCATGTACATCAAGTGTTTGAGCATGGATGCCCCCTTCGATAACCACACTGCTTATCCCGCAGTGAAATATATCTCCGGCCTCAAAGCTAGCTGTGAATTCTGACAGTATCGACAAACGGCGGGCAAAAAAAACGGCGCATCATGCGCCGCTTTTTTCAAAACCTTTTTGTCAGCGGTGACCTCCGCGTCCACCGCCATGATCGCCACCACGCCCGTGCCCGCCGTTGCCCCACCGATTGTCTCCCCATCCCTGGTTTGGATACGGCCGATAGGCAGACCTTGGATAGTAACGTGGCGCGGGTTGGTAATAACGCGGCGCCGAGTAATAGCGGGGAGCCGAATAGTAGCGTGGCGCGGGTGTGTAATAGCTGGGCCCGTAGTAACGAGGACCGCCGTAATAGTAGGCGGGTGCCGGTGCGGTGTAGACCTCGGAGCGATAGTAAGTGGTACCTCCATCGTAATAGGGCACGCACGCTGACAGGGTCAGGCCGAGTAATGCAGTGAGCAGCAGTCGTCGATACATGGCGGCCTCCTGGACCGCGGAAGAGCACCTCCAGCGACGCTGGGGGGCGTGATCCGATTTATCATCGAATAACGAAATATCTGACAGTTAAATACGATTTTAGTGCGGTTCGTTCCCGCCTGTTTCCTGAAGGATGAGGCACAGATTCGCGGCACCACAACCAGCAATGGCCGACTAGGGTTCCGGCTCGTCAACAGCGAGTGACTGGTCCGAGAGTGGGCGACCTCCAGTCGAGGTTACACGGCGGGATAAAAGCCCGGGAGATCAGCCACCGTTCGCGGTGCCGCGTTGCGCCTGCTCGCCCTTGACTCAGCGGAACCGCCCATGAACTCGACCTGTTTGAACGCTCTGCTCGCCGCGCTATTGACTGCCATGATGAGCATCCAAGCCCATGCCGCCGCAAAAAACCACTTCAGCGTCTGCTGGACCATCTACGCCGGTTGGATCCCCTGGGAGTACGCCGGCAGCCAGGGCATTCTCGACAAATGGGCAAGGAAGTACGGCATCACCATCGACATGGTGCAGCTCAACGACTATGTGGAATCCATCAATCAGTACACCGCAGGTCAGTTTGACGGCTGCACCATGACTAACATGGACGCGCTGACCATCCCCGCTGCCGGCGGCGTAGACAGCACAGCGTTGGTGGTCAGCGACTTTTCAAACGGCAACGATGGCGTGGTGATCAAGGGCGCCGGCAAGACCCTGGCCGACCTCAAGGGCATGAAAGTCAACCTGGTGGAACTCTCGGCGTCCCACTATCTGCTGGCTCGCGCCTTGCAAGCGGCCGGTCTGACAGAGAAAGACCTGAGCGTCGTCAACACCTCTGACGCCGACATTGCCGCAGCCTTCGACACCGATCAGGTGCAGGCCGTCGTCACCTGGAATCCGATGCTGTCGCAAATCAAGGCCAGGCCCGGAGTAACCGAAGTGTTCGACACAAGCAAGGTGCCCGGTGAGTTCATGGACATGATGGTGGTCAACACTCAGGTCCTGCAGGACAACCCTGGCTTGGGCAAAGCCCTCACCGGCGCCTGGTTCGAGGTGGTCGCGCTGATGAACGCCAAAAGCGCCGCCAGTGCTCAAGCGCTTGAACATATGGCCAAGACGTCCGGCACCGATCTAACAGGCTATCAAGCGCAACTGGACACCACCAAGCTGTTCGCCACGCCACAGGACGCCCTGGCCTTCGTCACCAGCGCGCAATTGCCGGCAACCATGCACAAGGTCGCTGAATTCTCCTTTACACACGGTCTGCTGGGCGAGGGCGCCCGGGACAGCGGCGCCGTAGGCATGAGCTTCGCCAATGGAACGACCAGCGGCAACACTGCCAACCTCAAGCTGCGTTTCGATCCCACTTACGTACAAATGGCTGCTGACGGCACGCTGTAGGAGAACTGGCCATGCGTTTGATAAACCGTCGCCCGAATCGCTCCAGCCGTGTGCTGTTGATGCTGCTGCCGTTCGCTCTGTTGCTGTTCGCCTACTTCGCAGGCTCGGCGGAGCGCCTCGCGGACAATCCCAACGACAAACTGCTGCCCAGCGCCGGGCAAATGGCTGAGGCCGTCGCACGCTTGGCGTTCAGCGAGGATAGTCGCACCGGTAAATACATATTGTGGCAAGACAGCGCATCGAGCCTGCGCCGCTTGGGTATTGCCTTGGGTATCAGCGCGTTGGTAAGTCTTTGCCTGGGGATGTTTTGCGGCACATTGCCGCTGGTCAGTGCCTCGTTGTCGCCGCTGCTGACCGTGCTGTCGATGGTGCCGCCCCTGGCGATCCTGCCGATCCTGTTTATCGTATTCGGCCTGGGGGAACTGTCGAAGGTCGTGCTGATCATTATCGGCATTACGCCAGCCCTGGCCCGCGACCTGGAGCAGCGTGCGCGCGAGATCCCGGTCGAGCTTCTGGTCAAGGCGCAAGCCCTGGGCGCGTCCACATGGACACTGATGTTACGCGTGGTGTTGCCGCAGTTGCTGCCTCGCCTGCTGATTTCACTGCGCTTGATATTGGGCTCGGCCTGGTTGTTCCTGATTGCCGCCGAAGCCATAGCCTCCACCGACGGCCTGGGGTACCGAATCTTCCTGGTACGTCGCTACCTGGCGATGGACGTGATTGTGCCCTACGTCGCATGGGTCACCCTGTTGGCCTGGTTGATGGACTGGTGCTTGCTGGCCCTGGCCCGACGCGCTTTTCCCTGGTACGAAGGAGCGCGGGCATGAGCTTTATCAGCGTCAACAATGTATGGCAGCGCTACGGCACCCAAGTCGTACTTGAAAACTTCAACCTGCACGTGGCCGAAGGCGAATTCTGCGCACTGGTCGGTCCGTCCGGATGCGGTAAATCCACATTCCTGCGCCTTTTGTTGGGACAGGAAACCGCCTGCAAGGGCCAGATCCTGTTGGCAGGCCAGCCCCTGGCCGCCGAGCCGGATGCCAGCCGCGGCGTGGTCTTCCAGCGCTACTCAGTGTTCCCGCACTTGACCGTGCTGGATAACGTCGCCCTGGGCCTGGAGCTGCCGCGCTCGCGCGTGCTCGGGAGGTTGTTTGGCAAAGCCAGGCAGAAGGCGCGCGAACAGGCCGCCGAACTGCTGCACAAAGTCGGCCTCGACCACGCCCTGCGCAAATATCCGGCGCAGCTCTCCGGCGGCATGCAACAACGCCTGGCCATCGCCCAGGCGCTGATCATGAAGCCGCGTGTGTTGCTGTTGGACGAACCCTTCGGCGCCCTCGACCCCGGCATTCGCAAAGACATGCACTCGCTGCTGCTGGAGCTGTGGTACGAGACCCGACTGACCGTATTCATGGTCACCCACGATTTGAACGAAGGCTTCAGCCTTGGTACGCGCTTACTGGTATTCGACAAGGTGCACGTCGATCCACTGCGTCCTGGCGCCCATGGTGCCCGTATTACCTTCGATATCCCTTTGAACAGCGAGCGCCGCAAGGCATTCATCGCGCAACCAGGAGTGATGTGCACATGAACGATTCCATCCAACCGTTGCGGCCATTTGCCGAAGAACTGCTGCCCGGCGGCGGCCACCGATCCTTTGTGCTCAAGCGCGGCCAATTGCTGCGCCTCACTGACCTGCACGGCAGTGCCAACGTCAGCCTGACGTTGCTCAACGCCAATGAAAAAACCGAACGCCTGAACCTGCCTGACAGCCTCAAATGCCAGCACACTGCCAAGCTCACCGCAGGCCATTGTCTGTACTCGGACATGGGCCGTGTGCTTGCCGCGATCACCGCAGACACCTGCGGCTGGAGCGACAGCATCGGCGGCGTGCTGTGCGCATCGGAGGTCGCCGAGAAATACGGACAGGGCCGTTATCAGGAACTGCGTAATGGCTTCTACCGCAACGGCACCGACAACCTGCTGGTCGAGCTGGGCAAGTGGGGACTGGGGCTGTCCGATCTGTTGATGACCCTCAACCTCTTCAGCAGAGTCAACGTGGACGAAGACGGCGGTTTGCACTTTGTGCCGGACAATTCAAAAGCTGGCGACTACATCGAACTCTACGCACCGATGGATACGCTGGTGGTGCTGACCGCGCTGCAACATCCGATGGATCCCAACCCCGCCTACGCCCCGCGACCGCTGAAGCTGAGCTGGATGAACGCCGCCCCCAGCGTCGCCGAGCACTGCCGCACTTCGCGCCCGGAAAACGAGCGCGGTTTCATCAACACCGAGCGCCTGTTCGCTTGAGGAACTGCCATGTCTGATGCACTGAAACAAGCGGATGCAGCCGTGTACCGCGCCACTATCCCCGCCGGCGAGCCGTGGCTGATGCAGATCAAGGCCGGCCAGACCCTGCGCATCCTCGACCTGGAGGGCAACCAGGCTGTCGACACGCTGTTCTACAACGCACAAAACCCCAGGGAACGCTACGACGTGCAACGCACCCTGCGGCGCCAGAACCGCGTTTACCTCAGCGTCGGCAGCGTGCTGTATTCCAACCTTGGACAGCCGATGCTGACCCTTGTGCACGACACCTGCGGACGCCACGACACACTGGGCGGCGCATGCGCCCAAGAGAGCAATACCGTGCGCTACGCCCTGGACAAACGCTACATGCACAGTTGCCGAGACAACTACCTGCGCGCCTGCGTCAATGACGGTCGCCTGGGCAAACGCGACATCGGTGCGAACATCAACTTCTTCATGAACGTGCCGGTGACGACCGACGGCGGGCTGACCTTCGAAGACGGTATTTCCGCACCCGGCAAATATGTCGACCTGCGCGCGGAAATGGACGTGATCGTGCTGATCTCCAATTGCCCACAGCTTAACAATCCCTGCAACGCCTACCGGCCAACCCCTGCGCAGGTGCTGGTATGGGATTGAAACTCAAGCGCCTGCGCACATGGTTGTTTGCCCTGTGCCAAGCTCGCAGCAGGCAGTGCCTCAAATAACGACCTCGCGCCGTGGACGACCTCGGCGCACCTAATTATGCGGGACGACCCGCAGCCCAGGACAAGGCTGATCAGCTGTCAGCCTGTGGGGTATTGTCATGTTCAAAAAACTGTTGATCGCCAATCGTGGCGCCATTGCCTGCCGTATTCTGCGCACCTTGCGTGAATTGCAGGTCAAGGGTATCGCCGTCTATGCCGAAGCCGATGCGGCGAGCTTGCATATCCAGCAAGCCGACGAGGCCTACAGCCTCGGTGAAGGGACCGCGGCCACCACCTACCTGGCGGCGGAAAAACTGCTCGCTACCGCCAAGGCCTGTGGCGCCGGCGCGATTCATCCCGGCTACGGCTTTCTGTCGGAAAACGCCGCGTTTGCACAGGCCTGTGAAGATGCAGGCATGGTCTTTATCGGCCCAACGCCTGAACAACTGCGACTATTTGGCCTGAAGCACACCGCCCGTGCGCTGGCCAGGCAACAGCGGATTCCATTGCTCGAAGGCAGTGAACTGCTCGACAGTCTCTACGACGCACTGTTGGCCGCCGACAGCGTGGGATACCCGGTCATGCTCAAAAGTACCGCCGGTGGCGGCGGCATTGGCATGCGGATCTGCCGCAACCCGCAGGAGCTGGGCGACGGCTTCGAAATCGTCAAACGCCTGGGCCAAAACAATTTCGGTGACACCGGTGTGTTTATCGAGAAATACATCCAGCACGCGCGTCACCTGGAAGTACAGATATTTGGCGACGGGACAGGCCAAGTGATCGCTCTGGGGGTACGTGACTGCTCGGTGCAAAGACGTCACCAGAAAGTCCTTGAAGAAACCCCTGCACCCAACCTGCCCACGGGCATGAACGAGGCCCTGTGCTCGGCGGCCATCACCCTGGGCAAAGCTGTGAATTACCGCAGCGCCGGCACCGTGGAGTTCATCTTCGACAGTGAGGATGGACGCTTCTACTTCCTGGAAGTGAACACACGCTTGCAGGTAGAGCATGGCGTGACCGAACAAGTGTGGGGCGTCGACCTGGTACGTTGGATGGTGTTGCTGGCAGCGGGTGACATGCCGCCGTTGAGCGAATTGGCACTCAGCCCCAGCGGCCATGCGATTCAGGCACGTGTGTATGCAGAAGACCCTGGGCGCAATTTCCAGCCGAGCCCAGGGCTGTTGACCTGCGTGGAGTTTCCGGCCGCCGAAGGCCTGCGTATCGACACCTGGGTACAAGCCGGCTGCGAAATCCCGCCCTACTTCGACCCCCTGATCGCCAAGCTTATTACCTGGGCACCTACCCGCGAACAGGCGCGCCTGGCGTTGCACCAGGCGTTAAGCGACAGCCGGCTCTACGGTGTGGAAACCAACCGCGATTACCTGCGCCAGATTTTACTCACGGCGCCCTTCGCCAGTGGCCGGCCGTGGACCCGTTGCCTCGACAGCCTGATCTACACCGCCCATACGTTCGAGGTCATCAGCCCCGGCACGCAAACCAGCGTGCAGGACTACCCCGGCCGCCTGGGTTACTGGGCCGTAGGGGTGCCGCCATCGGGGCCCATGGACAGCCGCGCGTTACGCTTGGGCAATCGTCTGCTGGGCAACAGCGAGGGCGCCGCCGCGCTGGAAATCACCATGAGCGGCCCGCTGCTGCGCTTCAATTGCACGACGGTGGTGGCGGTGACAGGCGCAGACATTGCGCTGCTGCTCAACGAGCAGACAGTGCCGATGAATACCGCGCTATTGATCGAGGCAGGCTCGGTCCTGAGCCTGGGTACGATCACCGGCGCAGGTGCGCGCAGTTACCTGTGTCTGCGCGGTGGGTTGCAGGTACCGGATTACCTGGGCAGCAAAAGCACCTTCACCCTCGGTCTGTTTGGCGGTCATGGCGGGCGAGCGCTACGTGCCGGTGACGTGTTGCATGTACGGCCGCTGGAGGATCGCAGTGCGGGGCAGACACAGAGTGCCGAGCCGCTGCCCGCTGTGCGCACGCTGCGTGTGATCTACGGCCCACACGGCGCGCCGGAATACTTCACGCAGCAATACATCGACACGTTCTTCGCCGCACAATGGGAAGTGCATTTCAATTCCAGTCGTACCGGTGTGCGATTGATCGGGCCCAAGCCTGTATGGGCGCGAACGGACGGCGGTGAAGCGGGCCTGCACCCCTCCAATATCCACGACAATCCCTATGCCGTCGGCACCGTGGATTTTACCGGAGACATGCCAGTGATCCTTGGCCCGGATGGGCCAAGCCTCGGTGGGTTTGTATGCCCGGTGACGGTGATCGAGGCGGACCTGTGGCAACTGGGACAGCTCAAGGCGGGAGACAAGCTCAGGTTCGAGGCGGTCGACCTCGAGACTGCTCGCGGTCTCGCCTTGAAGTGGGACCGCTGTGAGGGCTGGCCTGCCCTCGTTGAAGCGCGCGAGTGCAGCCGCAACACGGTCCCAGTGAGAATGGCATCACCTGTGGTGCTGGACATCGGCGAAGCTGACGTGCGCCTCGTCGTCCGTCTGGCCGGCGACACTCACCTGCTTCTGGAAATCGGCGCTCCCGAACTTGACCTGGTGCTACGTTTTCGCGCCCACGCCTTGATGCAAGCCCTTGAAGCTCGAGCATTGCAGGGTGTCATTGACCTGACCCCAGGCATCCGCTCCGTGCAAATCCACTATCAACCGGAACAATTGCCGTTGGCCGATCTGCTACCGCTGATCATCGCGGATTGGGCCTGCGTGTGCGCCAGGCAAAACCTGCAAGTTCCCTCTCGCATCGTCCACCTGCCGCTATCCTGGGACGACCCGGCTTGCCAGCTGGCCATCGACAAATACATGACCACGGTGCGCCAGGACGCGCCGTGGTGCCCGAGCAATCTCGAGTTCATTCGCCGCATCAACGATCTGGTCAGCCTGGATGAAGTTCGCCACACCGTGTTTAACGCCAGCTACCTGGTAATGGGCCTGGGCGACGTCTATCTCGGCGCGCCGGTCGCGACCCCCCTGGACCCCAGGCATAGGCTGGTGACCACCAAATACAACCCGGCGCGCACCTGGACTGCTGAAAACTCGGTGGGCATCGGCGGCGCTTACTTGTGTGTCTATGGCATGGAAGGTCCGGGCGGCTATCAGTTTGTGGGGCGAACCCTGCAGATGTGGAATCGCTATCGCGACGTCGCGGCATTCAGGGGCAAGCCGTGGTTACTGCGTTTTTTCGACCAGATCCGTTTTTATCCGGTGAGCGCCGAAGAACTGCTGCAGATACGCCGCGACTTCCCGCTCGGGCGCTTTGAACCGACCATTGAAGACAGTCAGTTGGACCTGATCACGTATCAGCAATTTCTGGCGCAGGAAGCCGCGGCAATCGATGTCTTTCGCCAACGGCAAAAAAGGGCTTTCGATGCCGAACGCGAGCGCTGGCTTGCCGGCGGCCTGGCGCATTTGGAGAGCGAGGCCCTGGCAGCGCCATTGGCGCAAGACAAACCGTTAGACGCCAATCAGTACAGCGTCGACAGCCACATTGCGGGCGGGCTCTGGCAAGTCCGGGTATCGGCCGGAGAGCACGTCGCAGCCGGCGATGTGCTGGTAGTGCTGGAATCCATGAAGATGGAGATCCCGGTGTTGGCACCGTTTGCCGGTGTGGTACGTGACGTTGCCGTGCAGCCGGGCAGTGGCATCAGCGCCGGCCAAAGGTTAGTGGTGCTGGAGCGGGATTGAGCGACGCTGTATTGTGCGGGTACTTTCAAGGCCCGGCATGACCGTCCAATGAACACCCCAACCCTTTGCCCCGCCTGCGGTGCCCGTAACGACTGCAGCCTGGCCGACCCGCGCACGGCCGGCCAGGCCTGCTGGTGCTACAGCGTCACCATCGACCCGGCGGTGCTCCAGGCGCTGCCCGACGAACTGCGCGACAAGGCCTGCCTGTGCCCGCGTTGCGCCCAGGTAGACCAACAGTTGCGTCACCGCGATGCGCCTTGATCGCTTCCTCAGTAACCTGCCACGGTTCAATCGCAAGCACGTGCGGCGGCTGTTGGCCGAACGCCGGGTAATGGTGGACGGTGCAACGGTATGCGACCCGCTTCATGAGGTGCGCACGTTCAGCAGCGTGCGCGTGGACGGTGAGGTGCTGCAGCCGGGCAAACCTGCCCGTTATTTCATGCTGCACAAGCCGCAAGGGTGCGTCAGCGCTACGTCCGATGCGCAACACCGTACCGTGCTCGATCTGCTCGATGAACCGCACAAGGACGCACTGCATATCGCAGGGCGCCTGGACTACAACACCACCGGGCTGATGGTGATCACCAATGACGGCCAGTGGTCGCGACGCCTGACGCAACCGGCAACCAAGTTGCCCAAGGTGTATCGGGTGGAAACCGAGCAGGACATCGGCCCTGACTATGCGGCGGTCTTCAGGGCGGGCCTGTACTTCGCCTTCGAAGACCTCATCACCCAACCCGCCGAGCTGGAGTTACTGGGACCGAGGACGGCGCGCTTGAGCATCATCGAAGGCCGCTATCACCAGGTGAAACGCATGTTCGGCCATTTTGATAACAAAGTGACAGCCCTGCATCGCGAGCGCATGGGCCCGCTGCACCTGGATGCAGCGCTTGCGCCGGGCGAGTATCGGGCGCTGACTGACGAGGAAATCCGTCTCGTCTGACGACCGCTCAGCCGCTGATGGCAAAAAACCAGCTGCGCCGCTGGCGACATCTCCAGGCTGTGCTTGAATCAAGATCACCCGTCGGATGATGACTGGCGGGTCACCTATAACCTCCAAGAAACACCTTGCCGCGCCCGCGCTTGATTACGGGCCTTCCCGGCAAACATCCCGCCCTGACAACCGCTGTCGGCCAGCCGCAATCGGACCGACATGGGCGCTCGGCTTCCAGGCGTATGCCTACCTGTCATAAAGCTCGTGCAAAGTCATTTGCGCGCCCTACCCGCTTGCCAGGAGTCTTACGACATGAGGCCAGAAATCGCTGTGTTGGATATACAGGGTCAATACCGGGTTTACACGGAGTTCTATCGCGCCGATGCCGCTGACAAGACCATCATCCTGGTCAATGGCTCGATGGCCACCACGGCCTCTTTCGCCCAGACCGTGAAAAGCCTGTACCCGCAATTCAATGTGGTGTTGTACGACCAGCCTTATGCCGGCCGTTCCAAAATACACAACCGCCACGAGCGGATGCTGACCAAGGAAGTCGAAGGCCAGATCCTGCTGGAACTCATCGACCGCTTTGCCGCCGAACACGTGCTCTCCTTCTCCTGGGGCGGCGCCGCCACGCTGTTCGCCCTCGCTCAACGCCCGCAACGCGTCGAAAAGGCCGTGATCAGCTCGTTCTCCCCGGTGATCAACGCACCGATGCGTGATTATCTGGAGCGCGGCGTCGACTACCTCGGTAATCTGGAGCGCGACCGCGTCGGCCACCTGGTCAACAGCACCCTCGGCAAGCACCTGCCGTCGCTGTTCAAGCGCTTCAACCACAAGCACGTGAGCAGCCTGGCCGAGCATGAGTACGGGCAGATGCATTTCCACATCAGCCAAGTGCTTTACAGCGACCGGTTGTGCTACCTCAAGGCAGCCAGGCAGATCGACATTCCGGTGCTGTTCGTGAACGGCGAATGGGACGAGTACACCAGCGCAGGCGATGCCAGGCTGTTCGGCCAGCATGTGAAAAACAGCAGCTTCAGCACGGTTCAGGCGACGGGGCATTTCCTGGATATGGAGCATAAAGCGGCGTGCCGGGACAGCCGGGAGGCGGTGGTGGGCTTTTTGAAAGGGCAGCGGCCGGTGAGTCGGTTACGCTGTCAGCCAGGTCAGACGCAACATGCCTTTGCGGTCTGAAATGCGACCCACTGTAGGAGCGCGCTCCTGCAGTGGCACCGCCTATCGGCAAGCGGTGCGAGCGCAACATGCGATTTTTTCGAAGAAAAACTTCAAATCCGGGTGAACATCTGGTACAAAGTCAGCCGCTTTGAGCGGGTATAGTTTAGTGGCAAAACGAAAGCTTCCCAAGCTTTAGTTGAGGGTTCGATTCCCTCTACCCGCTCCACACAAATGCGTTCTCCTGTCATGCTGCGGCTGACAGGGGAAGTGTAAAAAACCGGTCCTTGTGACCGGTTTTTTTATGCCTGGCGTTCAAGGGCCGATAACGCGTGTGTTCGCACCGCCCCAGAAAACTGTACAAATATAAAATTCTGTACAAGTATTGTGCGCTGAAGACCAAAACACATTGATCAACCGTTCGAGCACGCCAAGGTCGGCGTCCAATGAGGTCCAATTCATGAATGTGCACATGCTGACCGAGCTGGCCGCGAACGGCGAGATCCGCGAGCTGCAATTGCTGTCGCTAGAAGGTGGCTTGTA
Organism: Pseudomonas sp. CFBP13528; assembly: GCF_005233615.1. Taxonomy (NCBI): domain Bacteria; kingdom Pseudomonadati; phylum Pseudomonadota; class Gammaproteobacteria; order Pseudomonadales; family Pseudomonadaceae; genus Pseudomonas; species Pseudomonas sp. CFBP13528. The sequence continues at coordinate 61,477 of NZ_QGAJ01000016.1, read as the reverse complement.
TCTGGCACGGGTCCGGCTGGATCGCGATGAAAAAACGCTACGGGGCGATGACGGGCAGCCACTGCGCATCCGCTCCACCACCCACTTGCGCGACCTGCTGCAAGGGGTGGCCGCATTTCCCTGCGTGCTGGTGCAACACAGCGTGCATGACGAAATGTGCGGGGTCCGCGAAGGGCCGATTGGTGGGTTGCGCATTCCTTTTTCACTGAACGCGGCGCTCTAAGCTAGATTTATTGTCGGACCCGTTTTCCGAGTATCAGCGACATTGATTTAAGCAGCGTCCTACACGGAAGGGCCGTCCACACCACGAGAATGCAGCAACCTCAGTCAGCAGCAGGGCCTACCGGATGTCTTACCCTGAACAGGAAAATTCAAGGCAAGCAGTAAGAAAAGTCGTGGGGCTTGTGCTGATCATTCCATTGTTGCTGCCACTGACCCCAATCCCTTTCGGACTGCGCCCCATGGCAGTGGCAGCGACCCTCGCGGGCGCCGTCTACGGCGCCTGGTACTCAATGCGACACACCAGCCGAGGGGTAGCCTTCAGCGCTATCATGCTGGCCCTGCTCAATCTCGGCGCGTGGGTGGCAATGTCGGTTCCCTCGATCATCTGGTTGATTTTCTATGTCGCGGTGGCCTATGGGTCAGGCCATTGGATTCACTGGCGTTTTTAACGCCAGCAAATTCGACCGCAAGAAACCGGTTTCTCCTGGGGTTCACTGAGGGGATAGTTGCACCGGACAGCCTCAAGGATCAAGCCCATGTCATACGCCTACAAACTCATGCCCTCCCCCGTCGGCCAACTCACCCTGGTGGCACGCAACGGCAAGCTCGGTGCCGTGCTCTGGGAAACGGAACGCGAAAATCGGGTGCGCCTGGGTGAGCTGCACGAAGCCAACGACAGCCCGGTACTCCTGGAAACAGAGCGCCAGCTGGCGGAGTATTTCGCTGGCACGCGCAACCGTTTCGAGTTGGAACTGGACTTCGACGGCACCGACTTTCAGAAGCAAGTCTGGCAGGCCTTGCTGACCATCCCGTTTGGCCAAACTCGCAGCTACAGCCAGATTGCCCGGCAGATCGGCAACCCAAACGCGGTGCGCGCCGTAGGCGCGGCGAACGGGCGTAACCCGATCTCGATCATTGCGCCCTGTCACCGCGTCGTGGGGGCTTCGGGGGCACTGACGGGGTTTGCCGGCGGGCTTGAAGCCAAGCGGTATCTGTTGACGCTGGAGGATCGCGGTCAGGCAACACTGGCGTTCTGATCATGGGCTTGGGACAGGCCCGCGAACAAAGGACGCGCAGTCGAATAAACGTTGAAAACCCAATTTTTGATACAGCGGGACAGCCATCATCGATCCCTCGAGAAAACACCTGCCTGCCCCAAGACCCGAAGCGTGAAGCAGGGCCGCCTGAATCAATCGCGTGGCGTAGCCTCTGGCACGAAAGCCGATAAGCGTGCCGACGTCACTGAGCCTTGCCTCACCCTCACACAATGACAAGGTCAACGAACAGCGCACCTGCCCCTCGGCGGACAAGATGAAGTGATAAAGGGCTTCATCGGCGTCCAGCGCCCGCTGGTGCCGGGCCTGATAATCGGCGACCGTCTGGGGCGATATCGAAAACACACTGCCAAGCGGATTCGCCCATTCATTCAAGTCACACGTCAGGCTGATCTGCACAGCCTCCTCGCTGATCGATGGCGCAAAGCGCGCCAACGGGAGGACCATCGTGGTGCTCTTTTCAGCAGGCTCAAAACCAAGCCCGGTGAGCGCGCCGCGTAACCCATCGACCTGTACCTCAGGAATCACGATGCGTATTGGGGCTACGTTACGGCGGATCAGCTCCAGGATCACCTGCGTCGCTTCGTGCAAGGGAGCGCTGCCCACGCGAATGAACAACGTATTCCACGGCGAGGAATTCTCCTCGGCAAAATAGGTGTTGATACCGGCGGCATGTCGACGGTACATCGCGCAGGTCGTCGCAAAAAAATGATCTTCGGTCAAGTAATAAAGTGCGGGTATGTCAGTAGCGGCCTTTGCGTACATAAGGACTGTCCAGGGCAAAAACCCAGTCTTGCGCTCAACGCTTCGCAGCGCCGTAGGCCCGCTCCTAAAACCCAGGCAGAAAAACGCCTGCTTTTATCCGAAGGCTAAGTTGTAAAAAGAAATTTCGACGAGTGCCTGCGGTCAGAATTTTCATCACCCTTATTTGAGGAAAAACCGTCATGAAATTCTCCACAGTCTCCCAAACTCTATCGCGCTGGGCCGGCAGCCCCCGGACGTTCTACGCGGCGGTGGCGTTGATTCTGGCGTGGAGCCTGAGCGGACCGTACTTTCATTACAACGACACCTGGCAATTGATCATCAACACCTCGACCACCATCATCACGTTCCTGATGGTGTTCCTGATCCAGAACACACAGAACCGCGATAACGACATCCTGCATATCAAGATCGACGAGCTGTTGCGTGTGTCCAAGGATGCTCAGAACGCTGTGCTGAGCCTGGACGGCCTGGACCGTAAAGAGCTTGAAAAGCTGCGTCAGGAATACCGCGATATCGGCAAAGCCGGCAGCTTGAGCCTCAACAGCAGTTGTGGTGCCGCCGCCGACGATGCGGCGCCGCCGAAAACCGATTTGAACCAGGCATAAAAAACGGCGGTTGGAGATGATCCAACCGCCGTTTTCATTTCAGGGAGTCACTTCAACCGTCACCTTGGTGCCCCTTGCCGTAGGTCGATGCCAGGGCCCGAGCTTTCTCCAGACGTTCTTGCAACTTGGGCAGCGTCTCGTCCACCAACGCTTTGATCTCAGGCACATCCGACGCCGCACCTTCCTGCTTGAACAGGGCGATGGCGTCTTCATTTTCCTTGACCTGCTGCGCGGCATAGGCAGCGTCGAAGGAGTCGCCGTCCTTGAGTTCAGGCATCAAGGTTTCGGCCTTGTCGACGATCTTCTCCCGCGGGGCCACCGGCAGGTCGAGCTTCTTGGCGATCGCCGCCAGATGCTGGTTGGCCAGGGTGCGCTCGTTGATCACCTCAATGGTGTAATCCTTGATTTCCTGGGACGAGGTCTTGGCGTGAGCCATACGACTGGTTTCGATATCGGCCATGCCTTTGGCTGAAGCCTGCTCGATGAATTGGGCAGGCGACTGGGCGAAAGCACTGCTGGCGCCGAGGCCCAGCAGCATCGCGAAACTGGCGGTGCGTAACCGGATAGCCATGCGGCTCATGATGGGTTCCTCCAAGGCAAAAATAGGGGCAAGGGAACTGCGCCTCGCCTTGGATTCGAATTTTGCACGCGGCAAAGGTTTAGAAAAAACTTTGCAGTGCGACGAACGGTCGTTGCCGACTCACGCAGGTTTGCTTGCAAACAGGCCCGGCAACGCGTGCGCCAGCGCGTTGATGGCGAACCCGATAAACATCACGCCGCACAGCTTCGTGATGAGGATTTCGTGGCGCTGATACACCGTACGCACGCGTTGGGCACCGACCACACCGATCAGGATCGCATAGGCCAGCAGGCCGCCGATAAAACTCAGAACAATCAGCGACGGCAGCATCGACCACGTCAGCAACTCGGCACGACTGGAGAGCAATGCCGTGAATGTCGCCACTGCCACCGGGTACGCCTTGGGATTGGTCAGACCGAACAGAATGCCGTGCCAGAACGGATGCCGCGCCGCGCCCTGAGGGGCGTCGCTGCTACGGCGCCGGGTGCGGATGGCGCGCCAGCCGAGCCAGAACAGATAAAGGCCGCTGAGCACGCCGAGTACATCAAACGCACTGCTGCCAACCTCCCGCGCGCCCACAATCGCCACCAATGCGGTGCTGCACCACACGACGTCCCCGAGTAAATGCCCAGCGAGGAACCCCGCCCCCGCACGACGGCCACGAGCGGCACCGATGCCGAACACGGCCAACACGCCAGGGCCGGGCGTAATACCGTAGATAAACCCGGAAGCAAGGACCGCTAACAGCAGGGATGGGGTCATGGGCGGGGCTCTGGCAAATTGTTGAAAGACACAGCGATTCTGCAGGTTCCGGGGCTGCGGGTAAAACTTCTATTCGTGACGGGCGACTGCAAGTTAAGCGAATTTTTCATACCCGCGCTCAGCCACCGGCAGCTTGGTAGCGACTGCTCAGGCCTCCAGCACACCTTGCACCCGACCCTTCAACCACTGCAACCCTGCATCCCCGCCCCGGCGCGCATGCCAGGCCAACTCGAACGCAAACGATGGAATATGAAACGGCGGCGGTACGCTCATCAGGTGCGCGTGATCGATATTCAGCAGGCCTCGGGATGAAACAGTCAGGATCAGGTCCGTGCCTTGAATCAACTGCGGTGCCACGCCCCAGTGCGGCAGGCTGATTGCCACGTGCCGCCGCTCACGAATGGCGGCCAGCGCACGCTCGATTTCCGGCGTGCCGCTGCCGCGCATTTCCAGCAAGACATGGGGCCGTGACAAGTACGCAGCCAGGTCCAGCACACCGCCTTTGGGCAGGCTGTCGCGGTCGACCAGGCAGGTGTAATGCTCTTCGAACAAGGGCGTCGTGCGCAGTTCGGCTGGCACGTCAGGGAAGACCCCGGCAGCGAGGTCGAGATCACCATTGAGCACGCCGTCGACCATGCCTTCGCGGCTGGCCTGGATGATTTGCAAGTCGATGCCCGGCGCTTCATGGCGTAACAGACGCACCAAGCCGGGCAGGAAAATCGCCGCGCTGTAATCCGACATCGCCAGGCGAAAACGGCGCTTGGCCGAAGCCGGGTCAAAACGGTTCGGCGCCAGTAGCGCCTGCACCTGGGCCAGGGCCTCTGCCAACGGCGTGGCCAACTCCAGCGCACGGGCGGTGGCTATCAATGCGCCGCCCTGACGCACCAGCAACGGGTCACCCAGCAGGTCACGCAAGCGCGCCAGCGCATGGCTGACCGCTGGTTGACTCAGGTGCAGGCGCTCGGCGGCGCGGGTGACATGTTGCTCGCTGAGCAAAGCATCGAGGATCACCAACAGATTCAGGTCAACGCGTCGCAGATCATTCATCAGCTGCATGCTCGGCATAACAAATCGGAATTTAAATTTGCGCGACGAATAGCCTAGAGTCCAGCAAAACCTCTGGGAGATTCGACATGACAACGTTGCATTGGCTGGGTTTGTTGCTGCTGGCGGTGATCGCCGGCGCCGTGGTGCCGTTTCAGAGTGCGATCAACGCCAACCTGGGTCGCGGGCTCGGCCACCCGTTGTGGGCGACGCTGGCATCCCTGTTGGTAAGCGTCATGGTGTTGCTGCCGGTGATCATCGCACTACGGCTGCCCTTGCCGAGCCTGGCCTTTATCACCCGGGCGCCGCTGTGGATGTGGGCCGGTGGCGCATTTGGGGTGTGCTTCATTTCGCTGGCATTGATGCTGCTGCCCAGGCTGGGTGCATCAGGGTTTATCGCACTGGCCATGGCCGGGCAGATTCTGGCGTCGTTGCTGCTCGATCATTTCGGGCTGTTCGGCCTTGCGCAGCGCCCAATAACAATGCCGCGGGCGCTCGGAGCGCTGTTGTTGATGGGCGCGGTGGTGTTGATTCAGTTCAGCGCCACGCCGGTGCGGGCAGTGGCGACAGCGGGTTGATCAGCCGCGCTCAACGGCCAGATGACTGATATCCCGCTGCTCCACCACCGCGTGCGGCGCGCCCTGTCTGGCCACCTGCAACATCGCCTGGCCGACCGTCTGGGTACTCACCACCCAATCCGGCTTTACCCGACGCACAAACGAGAGCAACGGCCCGAGCACGCTATAGAACGCCTGGTACAACGGCGTCTTGGAACGCACGCCGTGCAACGGTTGGATGATCCCCGGCCGGAACAGATAGACCGCCTTGAACGGCAAGCGCAGCAACGCGTTCTCGGTCTTGCCCTTGACCCGTGCCCACATTGACTTGCCCCTCTCGGAACTGTCGGTGCCGGCGCCAGACACATAGATAAACGTCATCTGCCGATTGAGCCGCGCCAGGGTGCTGGCGGCGACTAACGTCAGGTCGTAAGTGAGGTGGGTGTACTTGACTTCATTCATGCCCGCCGAGGAAACGCCCAGGCAGAAGAAGCACGCATCAAAGCCTTGCAGCAGGTTTTCCAGGGGCTGGAAATCCAGCATGTCACTGTGCAACACCTGATGCAGTTTGCCGTGTTGCTGGGTCAACGGCGTACGGCCGACAGCGACGACTTCCTGCACGTCGGCCGCCAGCAGGCACTCGCGCAGCACGCCCTGGCCGACCATACCGGTGGCGCCGAATAACAGAACTCTCATGGGGGACCTCAGCGGCAAGCCGCAAGCTTCATGCTCATGTTGAACGCGTTCAACTTGTAGCTTACCGCTTGCAGCTCGAAGCTGCCCCTATCAAAACGCGCTGCGAAAGATCTCCTCGATCTGACGCTGATCCGCGCGCCGCGGGTTGGTCAGGCCACACGCATCCTTCAGCGCATTGCTCGCCAGCAGCGGAATATCCTGCAACCTGGCGCCGAGCTCACGCAGGCCGGCGGGGATTTCCACATCCTGGGACAACGTGCGAATCGCGACGATAGCAGCCTGCGCGCCCTCTTCCGGAGTCACCCCCTTGATATCGGCACCCAACGCACGCGCCACGTCACTCAAGCGCTTGGCGCTGACACTGGCGTTGAAACTCTGCACGTGGGGCAGCAGCACCGCATTGCACACGCCGTGGGGAAGGTCGTACAGGCCACCGAGCTGATGCGCCATGGCATGCACGAACCCCAGCGACGCGTTGTTGAACGCCATGCCCGCGAGGAACTGCGCATACGCCATGTTCTCCCGCGCGGCCATGTCGCTGCCGTCGCGTACCGCCAGGCGCAGGTTGGCGCTGATCAATTCGATGGCCTTGATTGCGCACGCGTCGGTGATCGGTGTGGCGGCGGTGGACACGTAGGCTTCGATAGCATGGGTCAAGGCGTCCATGCCGGTGGCGGCGGTGAGGCCCTTGGGCATGGCGACCATCAATGCCGGGTCGTTGACCGACAGCAGCGGCGTGACATTGCGGTCGACGATGGCCATTTTCACGTGGCGGGTTTCGTCGGTGATGATGCAGAAACGGGTCATCTCGCTGGCCGTGCCGGCGGTGGTGTTGATCGCCACCAGCGGCAGCTGCGGCTTGCTCGATTGGTCGACCCCCTCATAGTCGCCGATACGCCCGCCGTTGGTGGCGCACAACGCGATGCCCTTGGCGCAGTCATGGGGCGAGCCGCCGCCCAGGGACACCACAAAATCGCAGGCGCTCTGTTGCAGCAACGCCAGGCCTTTCTCGACGTTTTCCACATTGGGGTTGGGCTTGGCGCCGTCGTAGACCACCGAATCGATGTCCTGCATCGCCAGTTTCTCGGCGATCATGCTGGCCACACCGGCTTTGCACAGCCCCTGGTCAGTGACGATCAACGCCTTGCGAAAACCGTAATTGCGGATGGCGATCATGGCTTCGTCGAGGCAGTCGATGCCCATGATATTGACGGCGGGGATAAAAAACGTGCTGCTCATGGTCGATCCTCAGGGGCTTTATACCCACAGAATCCACCGGTACCGCTTGCCGTATCTTGACCAGGATCAATGCCGGCTCGTGATAAAGTCACCGTCCAGCCGATTTCGAGTAGACCCGCCGCAATGAAGGATTTCCAGAATATTGACGCCCACCTTGACGACTGGAGCGCACTGCGCGGCGCCATCGACTTCAATGGGATTCTGATCGGCAACGGCGCAAGCCGCACGATTTGGGAAGACTTTGCCTACGACTCGCTGTTTGAAAACGCTCGCACAGTGGAAGAAAAGCCCCTGGGCCAATCCGAACTCAGCGTATTCGATGCGCTGCAGACCCGCAGTTTCGAGCAGGCCCTGGGCGCGCTGAAAACCACCAGCCGCGTCAACAAAGCCCTGGCGGTCAGCTCGGCGGCGCCACGCAATCGCTATTACGCGATCAAGGAAGCACTGATCAATACGATCCATACCGTGCATATTCCCTGGCGCCTGGTACAGCCCTCGACCCTGGCGACCATCCACGCGGAACTGGCCCGCTACACCACGGTATTTACCAGCAATTACGACCTGCTCAACTACTGGGCAATCCTGCACACGCCGGGTATCGATGACCTGTTCCGCAGCGCCGATTCAAGCTTCGACCTGCGCGACACCCGCACCGACGCCACACGCATTTTGTACCTGCACGGCGGCCTGCACCTGGTGCGCAACCTCGACGGTACCGCGCGCAAACTGTCGTCCACCGACAGCACGTTGCTCAGCAGTTTCGCGATCAACAACACAATCAAGACGCTGGACGATGTGCCGCTGTTCGTCAGCGAAGGCAAGGTGCAAGACAAGCTCAAGACCATTCGCAGTTCGGATTATCTGTCGTTCTGTTATGAACAATTGCTCACCCACGAGGGCGCGCTGTGCATCTTCGGCCATGACCTGGGGCCGCAGGATAAACACCTGGTGGATGCGATCCGCCAGGCCGACATCACCACCCTGGCCATTTCGGTCTCGGGGCGCAGCGAAGGGTTCATTCGCCAGCAGAAGCAGCGGTATTTGCAGCTGTTCGAAGGTACTGGAGCGCAGCTGAAATTCTTTGCAGCGCGCACCCATCCGCTGGGTAACCCGGCGCTGTCGGTGCCGGTCGAACACTGATCCAGTGAACCAAGAAGATCAAATGTGGGAGGGGGCTTGCTCCCGACAGCGGTGCATCAGTCAACACATTCATTGCCTGACACACCGCCATCGGGGGCAAGCCCCCTCCTACATTTGAGGTGAGTGCAGCCTTTAAATAGAGACAAATGACAATAATTCTCGATATCATTCACGGCCCTTTCCAAGCCGTGCTGCGTCAAGAAGGATATCCATGTCTCGTCCCAAGCCCGACCCATTGTCGGCCGATGCCTGTCGCGGATTCTATGCAGATATCCTGCATTTCCTGCGCAAACGCACGGACAACGCCAGTGACGCGGCGGACATGACCCAGGATGTGTTTACCCAATGGCTGGACTACCGCGACCGGGCCAAGGTCGAGCAGCCACGGGCGTTTTTGTTCCAGATGGCGCGCAACCTGCTGCGCGATCACTGGCGTAAACAGCAGGTACGCCGCAGTGTCCACCCCGATCCGGCCGACGCCCCCACTGAAGCCGTCACCGATGAGCAAAACGAGCCCATGGCCGCAGCGCTGCGCATCCAGCGCCTGGAACAACTGAAAGAAGTCCTCGCCGAACTCTCGCCCCGTCGGCGAGAAGCCCTTATGCTGCATCGCTTCGAAGGCTTGAGCCAGGCACAGATCGCCGCACGCATGGGCATTTCAACGAGCATGGTGGAAAAGCACATCGCCTTCGCCCTGCTGCACTGCAAGCGACGTCTTCAACCTGGACCCGGCACGGAGCAGCCACAATGAACCGCCTGAGCGACCTCGACGCGCCGGACATCGAAGCGAGCGAGGCCATCGATGCACAAGCCGCCAACTGGTTTGCGCGCAACCGCAACGACGCGGACCGTGTCGACCGCAAGGCCTTCGCCGCCTGGCAGGCCAACCCGGCCCATGCGCGCGCCTATGCCGAATTCGAGCAATTGTGGACTGACCTCGCCCAGTTGCAGCCATTGAACAAACCGGTGGCGCTGCCCAGGCGCAAACCTGTATGGCGCCCCGCGCTGGCGGTGGCGGCCGCCTTGCTCTGCGCCGTTCTTGCGCCTCATCTCGGTGCGCCACGTGCGCTGTATCACGCCCAGGTTGCCGGTCATGCCAAGGGCATGCGTACCCTGCACCTGCCCGATGGCAGCACCTTGTATGTGAACGCCGACACCCGCATTCGCGTGGATTTCACCGCGCACCAGCGCATCCTTCACCTGGACAAAGGCCAGCTGTACATCGAAGTGGCCGCCGACCAGGAGCGCCCGCTGTACGTACAAGCCGGCGAGGCGAATGTGCGGGTGGTGGGCACCGGTTTCGATGTGCGCCGCAGCGAACAGCAACTGGTGGTCAGCGTGGCCCATGGACAAGTGGCCTTCGAACCGGATCGAAAACACCCCGCCGCGTTGCTCCAGGCCAGGCAACGCGCCAGTTACCAGTACGCCAAGGGCACGTTGCAACAGCAAACCCTCAACGCCGAAGACGTCGCCGACTGGCGCAGTGGGCACTTGGCGTTTCGTAATCGCGAGCTGGCCAGCCTGATCGACGAACTGAGCCTGTACCGTCCCCAGGCGCCTTTGCAGGTCAGCAAGGCCGTGGCGCGCCTCAAGGTGTCGGGCAACCTGGATGTGAATGACCCGGACGCGCTGCTCAACGCCCTGCCCGCCCTGTTGCCGGTAAAAACCGTGACCGGCGCCGACGGCATTATGAGGATCGAATCGAGCCAATAAGCCACACATGAGAATATTTTGCATTCGCATGTGTGGATTTTTTTGCCTGCCCCGTCTTCCTCCCGTCTGCGTTTGATGCGCACACCTTTTTGGCTATTTAGCCGCACCGGGGGATCTCATGTTTCGCGCGCCTTGCCCTGCTTCGCACCTGTTTCTTCGACCGACCCTGCTTGCCACCTGCCTGGCGTTCAGCGTCAGCGCCCAGGCCGAGTCATTCACGCTGCAACTGCCGGCCCAGCCGTTGGCGACCTCCCTGAGCCAGGTGGCCCGGCAGGCGAAAATCCAGCTGCTGTTCGATGAGGCGTTGCTCAAGCAGATGCAGGCGCCGGCCCTCAAGGGGGAGTACAGCGTAGAAGACGCGATTCGCAGCCTGCTCAAGGGCGCTGAATTGACCCTGATCAAGGTTGGCACGACCTATGTGGTGCGCGCCGATGCGGCCAGGACCACGCAAGGCCGCGCAATCCAGCTCGATACCTTGAGCGTGATCGGCACCGGCAACGAAGTGGACTCCAGTACCGTCAACCGCTCCACCCTGACCCAGGCCGACATTGACCGCTACCAGTCCAATAACATCCCCAGCCTGTTGCAGACCCTGCCCGGCGTGAGCCAGGGCGGCTCGCTCAAACCCGGCGGCCAAACCATCAACATCCGTGGCTTCGGCGATGCCGAAGACGTGCCGATGACCGTGGATGGCGCGACCAAGAGTGGTTTCGAGCGCTACCAGCAGGGCACGGTATTTATCGAGCCCGAGCTGATCAAGAGCATTGAAGTAGAGAAAGGCCCGAACTCGCCGTTTACCGGCAACGGCGGCTTCGGCGGTACGGTCAACATGACCACCAAGGATGCCCCGGACCTGCTCAAGGACGGTCGCAACAGCGGCGCAATGCTCAAATACGGTTACTCGAGCAACGACCATGAGCAGGTCTACAGCAGTGCCGTGTATGGCCGCACCGACGATGGCCGTTTCGACGCCCTGGCCTACCTGTCCCAGCGCGACGGCGGCGACATGAAGGTCGCCGCCAAGTTGCCCAACGAGAACAACCAGTACCCGATCAACCCTCAGCGCCTGCCTAACAGCGCCCAGGATGTGGACGGCAAGCTGTTCAAGGTCAATGCGTACTTCACCGAGGAGCACAGTGTCGGCCTGTCCTACTCGCGCGCCCACAGCAACCGCTGGACGCCCTTTTCCGCCGCCAGCTACCCAACACCGCCGACCCAGGCCAACATCGACCGCTACGGGTATGAAGGTGCTCTCAAGCGCTTTCTGGCGCACCGCGATACCGTCGACACCACCTGGTCGGGCAAGTACCACTACCAGCCACTGGACAACCCGCTGGTGGACGTGACCGTCAAGTACTCCCAGTCCAACACCGAACAGACCGACGAGCGTGATGCCACGGCGTTTTTCCAGTTGGCCACCGGCGGGCGCAAGATGGACACCGCCTACACCGACAAGCATCTGGATATCCGCAATGTCAGCCTGTTCGACACCGGCCCCCTGCAGCATGCGCTGACAGTCGGCGGGCAGGTGCGCAAACACGTGCGCGACACCGAAATGTGGATGCCCGGCAGCACCTACAATACGCCGCGCTATAACTATGGCCATTTTCAGCCGGGGTTCATGCCCCACGGCAAGGTCGACACCCACAGCTTCTTCATCCAGGACGCGGTGACCCTGGGCGATCTGACCATCACCCCGTCGCTGCGCTACGACCATGTGCGCAACCGTGGCGAAGGCAATGATGCGCCGTACTACAACAACCCTGACCCTGCGATCGGCCACGACTACAGCGACCGCACCTACACCGGCTGGTCGCCGCGCCTGGCGCTGTTCTGGACCGTTACGCCAAACGTCGGCCTGTTCGCCAACTGGAGCCAGACCTGGCGTGCGCCGGTGATCGACGAGCAATATGAAGTGCAGGGCCTGGGCAGCCGTACCGCCACCAGCGTGGACCTGGACCCGGAGCGCATCACCTCGATTACCCTGGGCAACATCACCCACTTCGACAACCTCGTCGCCCAGGATGACAACCTGCAATTGCGCACCACCGTGTTCCACAACAAGGTCGAAGACGAAATCTTCAAGGCCACCGGCGTGGGCTGCCAGAACCAGGCCGTCAACGGCGGCACCATTGGTTCCGCCTGCCCACCGGGGGCGATGTCCAATTACCGCAATATCGGCGGCCTGACCATCAAGGGCATTGAAGTGGAGTCGATCTACAACTCCACCTACGTGTTCGGCTCGGTGTCATTCGCCTACGCCAAAGGCCAGCACGAAGGCGCCTACACCAACCCCTGGGGCCCGGACGTGGCAGCGCGGGATATCCCGCCGACCAAATGGGTGCTGGTGCTGGGCACCCACATTCCGGCCTGGGATGCCCAGGTAGGCTGGATGGGCCAGTTCATCGGCGCCACCGACCGCCTGCCCAGCGACAAATATTCCGGCGGCCCGGGCTCCGGGGTCGGCGACCTGTTCTACGACCAGTACGGCAACAAGCGCTACAACACTCAGGGCCTGTTCGCCAAATGGACACCGCAGCAGGCGTATCTGAAAGGCACCGAGGTGAACTTCACCGTGGACAACCTGTTCAACGAAAACTTCCGCCCGGCGTTGAGCGGCGACCGCGCCTATACCAAGGGGCGCGACGCGAAGATCAGCGTGACGCGGTTCTTCTGATGGCTACACCGAGTCTGAATGTGGGAGAGGGCTTGCCCCCTCCCACCTGGGCCCCGCGCCTAGTTCAAGAAACCATCGGCGCGCAGCAGGGTTTCCAGGCAATGTTCGGTGATGTGGTAGAACGCCTTCAGTTCCTGGATCTTTGCCAGCAACTGCGTATTTTCCAGAGGCTCGGCACGCTTGATCGCCAGGATCATCTTGTTCTTGTTGGTGTGCTCCAGCGAGATGAACTCGAACACTTTGGTCTCATACCCGCAGGCTTCGAGAAACAAGGCGCGCAAGCTGTCGGTGACCATTTCCGCCTGTTGGCCCAGGTGCAGGCCGTACTGCAGCATCGGCTTGAGCAGCGCCGGGCTCTGGATCTGCAGGCGAATCTGTTTGTGGCAGCACGGCGAACACATGATGATCGACGCGCCGGAACGGATGCCGGTGTGAATCGCATAATCGGTGGCGATATCGCAGGCATGCAGGGCGATCATCACGTCCAGCTGGCTCGGCGCGACGCTGCGCACATCGCCGCACTTGAACACCAGCCCCGGGTGTTCCAGGCGCGCAGCCGCTTCGTTGCACAGGGTGACCATGTCCTGGCGCAACTCGACACCGGTCACTTCGCCTTCGGCCTTGAGCGTGTTGCGCAGGTAGTCGTGAATCGCAAACGTGAGGTAGCCCTTGCCTGAGCCGAAATCGGCAACGCGCACCGGTTGGTCGAGCTGCAACGGCGACGACGTCAGCGCATGGCTGAACACTTCGATGAACTTGTTGATCTGCTTCCACTTGCGCGACATCGACGGAATCAGCGCCTGCTTGGCGTCGGTCACGCCCAGGTCGGCGAGGAACGGTCGGCTCAGGTCGAGGAAGCGATTTTTCTCGCGGTTATGCTCGGCCGATGGCGCCTCACGCAATTGCTGCGGCTTGCTTTTGAACAGCGAGCTTTTGTTCTTCTTGCTGTATTCGAGCTGGGCTTCATCAGTCAGCGACAACAGGTGCGCGTTCTTGAACGAGGTTGGCAGCAGCTCGGCAATCGCCGCTACGCCGTCGGCCAGCGCCAGGTTTTTGGTGATGTCGCGGGTCTTGTAGCGGTAGACGAAGGACAGGCACGGCTGTTCCTTTACAGTGACCGGCTTGATGATCAGCCGCTGCAGTTCGGCTTCATCACCGACGTATTTGGCCAGCACCAGCTTGATGAAGGCGTTCTGCGCCAGGCTCGCGTTCAGCAGGTCGATGAACTGGGCATGATGATCCGGCGCAGGGCTGGCGGGTTGAGCGGTGACGGACATGAACAAAAACGCCTCGGGCAAAGAATGCCGGGCATTTTAGGGGGGATAACCCGCGACGGCACGGAGTTATTTGACCAGTGGTCAGTTGCAGCAGCCAAGGTAGATCCAACTGTGGGAGGGGGCTTGCCCCCGATAGCAGTGGATCAGTCAGTATATTTGTCACTGACAGACTGCAATCGGGGGCAAGCCCCCTCCCACATTTGCAACTGTGTTGCCCTGGTTATTCGAGTATGACCAGGCGATTGGGCAGCTCGTTGCGCGTCTGCGTCACCGGCACATGCACCTTGAGCAATTCACCACAGGCCTCGATGCAGGCAATGAACCCGGCCAGTGTTTGCCCCTGTTTCACCTGCTGGGTGAACGCCCTGACGATGCCATCCCAGTTGCTGTCGTCCAACCGCGTGGAGATGCCGTCATCCACCAGGATTTCCACATAGCGCTCCGCCTCGCTGACAAAAATCAGCACTCCGGTGCTGCCCAGCGTGTGATGCAGGTTCTGCTCGAGGAACTGGCGGCGCGCCAGGTTCGAGGCGCGCCAATGGCGTACGGAGCGCGGGATCAAACGGGTAGTGACCTTGGGCAAACGAAACACCAGGCACAACGCAATGAAGGTCGCCCACTGCGCCAGCAACAAGGTGTACATGGTCAGGTAGCCCGACAAGTAATGCACCACGCCAGGCACCACCAACGCAATCAGGCTGGCCCACAGCAACGGGATGTAGGCGTAGTCGTCGGCCCGCGCCGCCAGCACGGTGACCAGTTCGGCGTCAGTCTGTTGCTCGACCCGGGCGATCGCCTCGGCCACTTGGCGCTGCTCGTGTTCAGTCAGTAATGCCATGGTTGTAGATGCTCTATTTTCGTTATTGTCATTACCAGCCGCCCGAAGCCCCGCCACCGCCGAAACCGCCACCGCCGCCGCGGAAACCACCGCCACCGCCGCCGCGTCCGCTGCTGCTGAGGATCGCCAGCAGGATAGCGCCCACCGGCAGGCCCATGCGATTGCACAGCCACAACACGCCGATCAGCAGGACGAACAAACCGATGGAAAAAACGGGATTGTCCTTGGCGAAATTCGTATCCGCCACGTGGGCCGGCACAGCCAACGGTTCACCGCCCACCACCTGGATCATCGCCGCGACACCGTCACTGATGCCCTGGCTGAAATTGCCGGCCTTGAACTTGGGCGCGATCACCTGGTTGATGATCACCCAGGACTGCGCATCCGTCAGCACACCTTCCAGGCCGTAGCCGACTTCGATGCGCAACTTTCGCTCGTCGCGGGCCACGAGCAACAGCGCGCCGTTGTCCTTGCCCTTCTGGCCGATGCCCCACGCGCGGCCCAATTGATAACCGTAGTCTTCAATCGGCACGCCCTGCAGGTCGGGCACGGTGACCACCACGATCTGGTCACCGGACGTCTGCTCCAGCGCCTGCAATTGCTGGGTCAGTTGTTCGCGCACCGCCGGGTCGATCATCTGGGCGTTGTCCACCACCCGCCCGGTCAATGCCGGGAAGGTCAGGGCCGCCTGGGCCATGCCCACGCAGCCCAGCAGCCACAGCGCCAGGCCTATCCGTAATAAACGCATCGACACCTCAAGGCAGCGTTATTTGAACTTCACCTGCGGCGCCTTATCGGCATCGGCACTGGTGGCTTCAAACGTGGCGCGGATCGGCAAGTCGCTGTACATCACGCTGTGCCACAGGCGACCCGGGAACGTACGGATCTCGGTGTTGTAGGTCTGCACGGCCTGGATAAAGTCGCGACGGGCCACGGCGATACGGTTTTCCGTGCCCTCGAGCTGCGATTGCAGGGCCAGGAAGTTCTGGTTGGCCTTCAGGTCCGGATAGCGCTCGGACACCACCATCAAACGGCTGAGTGCGCCGCTCAAGCCGTCCTGGGCTTGCTGGAACTGCTTGAGTTTTTCCGGGTTGTCGAGGGTGCTGGCATCCACCTGGATCGAGGTGGCCTTGGCCCGCGCTTCAATCACGGCGGTGAGGGTGTCCTGCTCGTGGGCGGCGTAGCCCTTGACCACTTCCACCAGGTTGGGAATCAGGTCGGCACGGCGTTGGTACTGGTTCTGCACCTGGCCCCAGGCCGCCTTGGCCTGTTCGTCCAGGGTCGGGATGTTGTTGATGCCGCAACCGCTCAGCACGCTGCTGATCAATAACAGCGCCGCGGCTTTCAAGCCCCAGCGGTAACCTTGTGCTGCTTGCATGGTGTTTCTCCTGCCCAATCTGGATGGAATGTGATGACTAACCCTATAAACCACGCGCTTGGGGCATAATCCGCCACCACTGGAATGCTTCGAGCCAATCAGCTACAAAGATGCCCAGCGCGAAAAAGAGTTCAGAGTGTGCTGCATTTATCTGAACAACACCCGAACAACAATAGACGCTCCCGTCATTTTGGCCGATCAGCCTGACCGCTGTGCAGTGAGCCGAAAAAGGATATTCATGAAGAAGCTGTGTTTGCTCGGCCTTGTTGCCACTCTGGCCAGCCACCCCGTATGGGCAGAAACAAAGCCTGCTGCGCTTAAAGACAAGGACGCCTTCGTCAGCGACCTGCTCAAGCAGATGACCCTCGATGAAAAGATCGGCCAGTTGCGCCTGATCAGCATCGGCCCGGAAATGCCCCGCGAGCTGATCCGCAAGGAAATCGCCGCCGGCCGCATCGGCGGCACCTTCAACTCCATCACCCGCCCGGAAAACCGTCCGATGCAGGACGCGGCCATGCGCAGCCGCTTGAAGATCCCGATGTTTTTCGCCTACGACGTCATCCACGGCCATCGCACGATTTTCCCGATCAGCCTGGCCCTGGCCTCCAGCTGGGACATGGACGCCATCGGCCGCTCCGGGCGCATCGCCGCCCAGGAAGCCGCCGCCGACAGCCTCGACATCACCTTCGCGCCGATGGTCGACATCTCCCGTGACCCGCGCTGGGGCCGCACCTCGGAAGGTTTCGGCGAGGACACCTACCTGGTGTCGCGCATTGCCGAAGTGATGGTCAAGGCGTTCCAGGGCGCCAGCGCCGCGAATGCCGACAGCATCATGGCCAGCGTCAAGCACTTCGCCCTGTACGGCGCGGTGGAAGGCGGCCGCGACTACAACGTGGTCGACATGAGCCCGGTCAAGATGTACCAGGACTACCTGCCGCCCTACCACGCGGCAATCAAGGCCGGCTCCGGCGGCGTGATGGTGGCGCTCAACTCGATCAACGGCGTGCCCGCCACCGCCAACACCTGGCTGATGAACGACCTGTTGCGCAAGGACTGGGGCTTCAAGGGCCTGGCCGTGAGCGACCACGGCGCAATCTTCGAACTGATCAAGCACGGCGTGGCCAAGGACGGGCGTGAAGCTGCCAAGCTGGCGATCAAGGCCGGCATCGACATGAGCATGAACGACACGTTGTACGGCAAGGAACTGCCGGGGCTGCTCAAGTCCGGCGAGATCGAGCAGAGCGACATCGACAACGCCGTGCGCGAAGTGCTCGGCGCCAAGTACGACATGGGCCTGTTCAAGGACCCTTACCTGCGCATCGGCAAGGCCGAGGACGACCCGGCCGACACCTATGCCGACAGCCGCCTGCACCGTGCCGACGCCCGCGACATTGCGCGCCGCAGCCTGGTGTTGCTGAAAAACCACAACGACACCCTGCCCCTGAAAAAATCCGCGACCATCGCTCTGGTCGGCCCGCTGGCCAAGGCCCCGATCGACATGATGGGCAGCTGGGCGGCGGCCGGTAAGCCGGAACAGTCGGTGACCCTGCTTGACGGCATGAACGCCGTGATCGGCGAAAAGGGCAAAGTCATCTATGCCCGTGGCGCCAACATCACCGGCGACAAAGCGGTGCTCGACTACCTCAACTTCCTCAACTTCGATGCCCCGGAAGTGGTGGATGACCCGCGCCCCGCCCAGGTGCTGATCGATGAGGCGGTAAAGGCTGCGCAGAATGCTGACGTGATCGTCGCGGCCGTGGGCGAGTCCCGTGGCATGTCCCACGAGTCGTCGAGCCGCACCGACCTGAATATCCCGCAAAGCCAGCGCGACCTGATCAAGGCCCTCAAGGCCACCGGCAAGCCGTTGGTGCTGGTGCTGATGAACGGCCGGCCGCTGTCGATTCTCGAAGAGCACCGACAGGCTGACGCGATCCTGGAAACCTGGTTCTCCGGCACCGAAGGCGGCAACGCCATCGCCGACGTGCTGTTCGGTGACTACAACCCGTCGGGCAAGCTGCCGATCACCTTCCCACGCTCCGTGGGGCAGATCCCCACCTACTACAACCACCTGAGCATCGGCCGGCCATTCACGCCGGGCAAGCCGGGCAACTACACCTCGCAGTACTTCGATGACACCACCGGGCCGCTGTTTGCGTTTGGCTATGGCCTGAGCTACACCACGTTCGGCCTGTCGGACATGGCACTGTCGTCCACCACCCTGAACAAGACCGGCAAGCTGGATGCGAGCGTCACCGTGAAGAACACCGGCAAGGTCGATGGCGAAACCGTGGTGCAGTTGTATATCCAGGACGTGGCCGGCTCGATGATCCGCCCGGTGAAAGAGCTGAAGAACTTCCAGAAAGTCATGCTCAAGGCCGGTGAAGAACGCACCTTGCACTTCACCATCACCGAGGAAGACTTGAAGTTCTACAACGCTCAGCTCAAGTTCGCCGCGGAGCCGGGTGAGTTCAATGTACAGATCGGGCTGGATTCCCAGGATGTGCAGCAACAGAGCTTTGAACTGCTCTAGGGGGAGCTTCAAGTTACAAGCTACAAGCGCCAAGAAAGAGCAGTTCTGCTTTTAACTTGTAGCTTGTAGCTTGCCGCTGTCTTCAACCCCTTCGGTCAAGAAGGTTCACCACCAACCGATCAATCCACCCCCACACCCGCTGCTTCACCCGCCGCCACAAAGGTCGCGCCTTCCATGTCTCCAGGCTCACCGCCTGGCTTTGCGCAAAATCGCGCTCGAAACTGCCCGCCACCGCCCGCGTCAATTCAGGGTCCAGCGCTTCCAGGTTGGCTTCCAGATTGAAGCGCAGATTCCAGTGGTCGAAATTGCACGAGCCAATGCTGACCCAGTCATCCACCAGCACCATCTTCAGGTGCAAAAAGCACGGCTGGTATTCAAAGATTTGCACGCCTGAACGCAGCAGACGCGGGTAATAGCGGTGCCCGGCGTAGCGCACCGACGGGTGATCGGTGCGCGGGCCGGTGAGCAGCAAACGCACCTCTACCCCGCGCCCGGCCGCCCGGCGCAAGGCGCGGCGCACGCTCCAGGTGGGCAGGAAGTACGGCGTGGCCAGCCAGATGCGCGTCTTGCTGCTGTGCAAGGCACGGATCAGCGATTGCAAAATATCGCGGTGCTGACGGGCGTCGGCATACGCCACGCGACCAAGCCCTGGCCCGGTGGCAGGCACCTTGGGCAAGCGCGGCAAACCGAAATGCGTGGCGGGTTTCCACTCCCGACGTGCCGCGTTGGCGTGCCACTGGCGGTCGAACAGAGCCTGCCAGTCCAGCACCAGCGAGCCGCTGATCTGCACCATCACTTCATGCCAGTCGGCCGTGTCTTGTCCAGGCGTCCAGAACTCATCGGTGACGCCGGTCCCGCCGATCACCGCGACGTCCTGGTCGATCAGCAACAGCTTGCGGTGGTCGCGGTACAGGTTGCGCATCCAGCGTCGCCAGTTCAGGCGATTGTAGAAACGCAGCTGCACCCCCGCGTCGGTCAACCGCTTGCGCAACCCGAGGGTAAACGCCAGGCTGCCGTAATCATCGAACAGGCAGCGCACCTGTACCCCGCGCTCGGCGGCCAGCACCAGCGCCTGCACCATCGCTTCGGCACAGGCCCCGGCTTCCACCAGGTACAGTTCCAGGTCCACCTGCCGCTCGGCGCGGGCGATGCCGACCAGCATCTGCGGGAAAAAATTCGGCCCGTCGATCAACAACTCGAAACGGTTGGCGCTGCGCCACGGGAACACCGCACCGCCCACGTCAGCGCGCCGTGAAGATCAGTACCGCACCCACCGGCACCGACAAACTGATCGACTTCAACCCCGCCGCCTTGCGCAACGCCGCCACACCGGGTTGCAGCTCGAAATCTTCGGCGCGCACCACCACCGGCTCCAGGGTCACGACCTGAAAGCGCCGGTCATCCAGACGCGTGGCCAACAGCTCGGCGTTGTACGTGTGGGTCTTGCCATGCACGGTGATGCTCAGCGGCAGGCGCAATTCCAACTGCGCACCGGACGCCAAGTCATTGATCGGTTGCAGGTTGATCTGCGTGCTGATCAACGCTTCGGGAAACTGCTTGATCTCGAACAGCTGCTTACGCATGCGCTCGTCACGCAGCGGGATACCGCTGTTGATCGACTCCAGCTCCACCTGCACCTGGGCCGCGCCCTGGCTGTCGACCTTGCCGTGCAGCACCAGGAAGCGGTGCACTTCAGCAATCTCGGTGTTTTTGGTGGTGACGAAGGACAGGCGTGAGGATTCGTTATCCAGGTACCAGTCGGCGTGGGCAGGCACGGTGGCACAGGTCAGCAATGCGAAGACCAGAGGTTTGAGATTGAACATAAAGGCTCATGGGGCAAAAAATCTGGATGAACCTTAAGCGCAATCTCACGAACGGCGCAAATCCAATGTGGGAGGGGGCTTGCCCCCGATGACGGCGTGTCAGCCAAACATTGATGACTGGCCCACCGCTAACGGGAGCAAGCTGGCGCATTGCAACAGGCGCCTGATACTTCATGGCAGCAACCGACACCCCTGCCTCTCCCCCATCCACCGCGCCGTATGCGTACGCCCCAACCCACTCGCCGTCACTTCACTGCGCTCCGGCGTGTCGATAAACCAACTGGTCGGCACATACTGCTTCACATACCCCAGGCAATACTGCGCAGGATTGTTCTCCACATACCGGCACGAGCAATACTCCTTGGCCGTGTACGCCGCGATGATGTCAGGGAAGGCTTGCAGGTTGACGCGCTCATGCCACACCCAGCCCAGCAGGGCGAGCAACAGCAGCACTAACAGACTGGTAAACGGCCGACGGCGGATCATGGCTGCACCGCCGCCAGTACGCGCTTGAGCAGTTCGTTATGCCGGTAGCTGCCGTCGCGGTCATCGCCGTAGCGCACGATCACCAGGTGTTCGTCCGGCAGTACAAACAGCGCCTGGCCCCAGTGGCCGAGGGCGGCGAAGGTGTCGGCGGGGGCATCGGGCCAGGGTTTGGACGCGCCTGTGTTGAGCCACCACTGGCCGCCGGGGACTGCTTCATCCTGGCCGCTTTTGTATTTGTCGAACGGCTGCCGATTGAAGGCCACCCATTCTTTAGGCAGCAACTGTTGCTCGCCCCAGCGCCCGTCCCGTGCCATCAGTAGCCCGACACGCGCCAAGTCCCGGGCGGTGAGGTAGGCATAGGACGAGGCGACGAAGGTTTCATCGGCATCGGTTTCCCAGGTCGCATTGCGAATACCCAGCGGCTCGAACAGTACATCCCATGGATAGCTCATATACGCCTTGTGGCCGAGCATACCTTTGAGGGCCGCAGACAAGATGTTGCTGTCGCCACTGGAATAACGAAACGCCTGGCCCGGTGCAGCAGCGGCGTCGGTATTGGCGGCAAACTCGGCCATATCGGCACGTCCTCGGGTATAGAGCATCGCCACCACCGAGGACTTCAACGGTGCGTACTCGTAGTCTTCCTGCCAATCCAGGCCCGAGGCCCAGTGCAGCAGGTCGGCCATGGTCACCTTGGGGTGCTGTCTCATCGGCGGGTAGAAACGCGCAACGGGGTCGCTCAGCTTGAAGCGGTTTTCGCCGTAGGCCACGCCGAGTACGGTGGCCATCAGGCTTTTGCTCACCGACCAGGTCAGGTGCGGCGTGCTGGCGGTGGTGGGCGCGGCGTAGCGTTCATAGATAATTTCGCCGTCACGAATCACCAGCAGCGCATCGGTGCGGATGCCATCGCGGGTGGCGTCGTCACGGGTGGGAAAAGCATAGGCGTTCAGGGCATCGACAGCGGGACCCTGGAGTGGCTTGCCCGTGGCCCATTCTTTTTCGGGCCAGATTTCAGCGCGGGCAGTAACGGTGACGAACAGCACAACAACGCACAACAGGCCTCGGACCATGGGCACAAACTCAAGGGGGGCATTCAAGCCCGCGAGCCTAGCGCAGGCCCATGACAGATTTGCGACATAGGGCCTGTCACCCAACCGTCACCGTAACTTCACGGAGATGACACCGAGGCTACATAGCCTGACTTTGGACAACAAAGTCGACCGGCCGCAACCTGGCCGGCACTCGGAGACTCGCTATGACTCAGATCGCCCGCATCAGCGACAAAGGCAATGAACGCCGCCTGCAAGCCGAACGCCTGGTCGGCGCACAGGCCTTGCAGGAAGCCCAGGCCCTGCGGTTCAACGTGTTCAGCGGCGAGTTCAATGCCAAGCTGAAGGGCGCGGAACTGGGCCTGGACATGGATGACTATGATGTTCACTGCAGCCACATCGGCGTGCGGGATTTGAACAGCGGTCGGCTCGTCGCCACCACCCGTTTGCTCGACCACCAGGCCGCCAGCACCTTGGGCCGGTTCTACAGCGAGGAGGAGTTCAGCCTGCATGGCTTGTTGCACTTGCAGGGTCCGATCCTGGAAATCGGCCGCACCTGCGTCGACCCGGCCTACCGCAACGGCGGCACCATCGCGGTGTTGTGGGGTGAGTTGGCCGAGGTACTCAACCAGGGTGGCTACAGCTACCTGATGGGCTGCGCGAGTATCCCGATGCACGATGGCGGCATCCAGGCCCACGCGATCATGCAGCGTCTGCGCGAGCGCTACCTGTGCAACGAGCACCTGCGCGCCGAGCCGAAAAAGCCACTGCCGGCACTGGATCTGCCCTCCAACGTCATCGCCGAAATGCCGCCACTGCTCAAGGCCTATATGCGCCTGGGGGCGAAGATCTGCGGCGAACCGTGCTGGGACGAAGATTTCCAGGTGGCCGACGTGTTCATCCTGCTCAAACGCGATCAGCTGTGCCCGCGCTATGCGCGCCACTTCAAGGCGGCGATGTGATGGGCCGCCTGCGCGTGTACGGACGCATCGCCCGGGTGCTGCTGGTGGTGGCACTGGGCCTGAGCATGGCCAGTGTGTTTGGCCTGTTCGAGCGCCTGGGGGTGGCCAACTCAATGGTGCGGCGCCAGCGATGGTCGCGGTTCTTCATGGCACGGCTGACCAATGCCCTGCCCTTTCGCGTGACGGTGCACGGCGAGCTGCCGCAAACGCCGATGCTGTGGGTGAGCAATCATGTGTCCTGGACGGATATTCCGCTGCTGGGCATGGTCACTCCACTGTCGTTTCTGTCCAAAGCCGAAGTGCGCACCTGGCCGGTGGCCGGCTGGTTGGCGGCCAAGGCCGGCAGCCTGTTCATTCGTCGCGGTTCAGGTGACAGCCAATTGATCCGCAAGCAGATGACCCGTCATCTGGAGCAACGCCACCCGCTGCTGATGTTTCCGGAAGGCACCACCACCGACGGACGCAGCCTGCGCACCTTTCACGGGCGCTTGCTGGCCAGTGCGATCGATGCGGATGTGTCGCTGCAACCGGTGGCGATACGGTATCTGCGCGACGGTGCGGTGGACTCACTGGCGCCGTTCATCGGCGATGATGATTTGCTGTCGCACCTGATGCGGCTGTTCGCCAATGACCAGGGCGATGTGGAGATTCATCTGCTCAATCCGATTGCCTGCGCCGGGCAGGAGCGCGCGGCGCTGGCCTATCAGGCGCAGCAGGCGGTGCAGAAGGCGTTGTTCGGGCCGTTGCCGGAGAGTGAGCAGGCGCATGTGCGACCAGCGTTTGCCGCCTGAATGCTGTCAATACACTCTAAATGTGGGAGGGGGCTTGCCCCCTCCCACATTTAGACCTCAGTGGTCAGCTGGATACGTGCAAAGCTCTGTAATTCGGGGTAGAAAGCCCGGAAATCCTCACTCAAAGGCTCATAGAGCTCGCGCAACTCACGCATCGCAAATCCTAACGCCTCCGGGTCCGTCAGCCGCCGCGAAATCCCGCGCAGCACCTGCTCCATCACCGCAAACTCACGATAAGACCCCAGCCAGTCATCCGCCGCCATATACGGCGCAATCTGCGCCAGCCGCCCCGGCAATGCAGGTTCTGCGGCGAGCACGCGGTACACCTGCGCGGTGAAGCGCTCCAGCGGCTGATCGGCATACAGCGCCCAATCCCGCGCCAGGCAATGGTCGAAGAACACGTCGAGCACGATCCCGGCATAGCGCCTGCGGGTCAGGCTGAAGCGCGACAACGCGGCCCCCACCAATGGGTGGCTGTCGGTGAATCGGTCAATGGCGCGATGCAACTGGATCGCCGCTTCGATTTGCGGGTTGAACTGGCCCTGCAGACGGCCTTTGACGAAGTCGCCATACAGGCTGCCCAGCAATTGCGCAGGCCGTTGGCCGCCCAGGTGCAGATGTGCGAGATAATTCATGGCGCGCAGTCTACCACTGCGGCCATCATATCGTTATAACCCGATATACCGATTCGTGCTGATTCCAGATCAAAATCATATTGGTATATCGGAATACGACGATTTAAAGTTCGCCTCATCGCGATATAACGTTTTACGCCACCGAGCACCCTGCCATGCCGATCGACCTCGACGAAATAATAAAAGCCCTGGCCCACCCAGTACGACGAGACATCCTCACCTGGCTGAAAGACCCGAAAGTGCAGTTTCCCGAGCAATTGCACAACCACGAATACGGCATCTGCGCCGGGCAGATCGACCAGCGCTGCGGCTTGTCCCAGTCGACCGTGTCGGCCCACCTGGCGACCTTGCAACGGGCGGGCTTGATCACCAGTCAGAAAGCCGGGCAGTGGCACTTTTTCAGACGCAATGAGGAAACCATCCAAGCCTTCCTCGCAGCGCTCATCGCCGAACTCAGCGCCCCTGCGCCGCAATAAGGAGCCGAAAATGCCGCGCTCATTGCTAATGATTCTCGCGCTGCCGGTGACCCTGATTACTTTCCGTCAGAACGGCGATGCCGACCTGGCCCCCGCCACCAACTGATCAACTTGAAGAGAAAGGTACATTCCCATGACGACTATTTTTGATCCGATAAAACTGGGCGACCTGGAACTGTCGAACCGCATCATCATGGCGCCGCTGACCCGCTGCCGTGCCGATGAAGGCCGCGTTCCCAACGCGCTGATGGCCGAGTATTACGTGCAGCGCGCATCCGCCGGGCTGATCCTCAGCGAAGCCACTTCCGTGACGCCCATGGGCGTGGGTTACCCGGACACACCGGGGATCTGGTCGAACGACCAGGTGCGCGGCTGGGCCAACATCACCAAGGCCGTGCACGGCGCAGGCGGCAAGATCTTCCTGCAACTGTGGCACGTCGGCCGCATCTCCCATGAGTCGTACCTCAATGGCGAGGCCCCGGTGGCGCCGAGCGCGGTCCAGGCCGAAGGCCACGTCAGCCTGGTACGCCCGCTGGCCGACTACCCCACCCCACGCGCCCTGGAAACCGCTGAAATCGCCGACATCATCGACGCTTACCGCACCGGCGCCGAAAACGCCAAGGCCGCCGGTTTCGACGGCGTGGAAATCCACGGTGCCAACGGCTACCTGCTCGACCAGTTCCTGCAAAGCAGCACCAACCAGCGCACCGACCAATACGGCGGCTCCCTGGAAAACCGTGCGCGCCTGTTGCTGGAAGTGACCGACGCCGCCATCGAGGTCTGGGGCGCGGGCCGCGTGGGCGTGCACCTGGCACCGCGTGCCGACGCCCACGACATGGGCGATGACAACCTGGCGGAAACCTTCACCTACGTCGCCAGCGAACTGGGCAAGCGTGGCATTGCCTTCATCTGTTCCCGTGAAAAAGAAGGCGCAGACAGCCTCGGCCCGCAACTGAAAAAAGCCTTCGGCGGCGTGTACATCGCCAACGAACGCTTCACCAAAGACAGCGCCAACGCCTGGCTGGCCGCCGGCAAGGCCGATGCAGTGGCGTTCGGCATACCGTTCATTGCCAACCCGGACCTGCCGGCACGCCTGAAGGCCGATGCGCCGTTGAACGAGCCGCACCCGGAAACTTTCTACGGCAAAGGCCCGGTCGGCTATATCGACTACCCAACCCTGCCGATCTAACTGACCGAAACACAAAGCAATGTGGGAGGGGGCTTGCTCCCGATAGCGGAGCTTCAGTCAACACATCAGTGACTGACACACCGCTATCGGGAGCAAGCCCCCTCCCACATTTTTGACCGCATGTTTCGTCTTGGAAACATCGCTTCACAGAACCGCAACAATATCGCTACAAAATACTTAGGCCGCTACCTATCAACCGCCCGCCAGTCCGTATATAAAGTCACCCCTTCAATCAGGCAGAAGGACGATTGACCGTCCTTGGGCTTTACTGTTGACACAACTGGTCGCAATTACGCATTTTGTCTCAATTGCGCAGGCTGGGGCTCAAGCGCAGCATGTCCAGCCCTGCGTCCACCCAGCGCTCGGCGTCCTGATGCAGTTGAAAGCTTTCAGGCACCAGCAGCCACTGGCCGATAAGGCCGTGGATGTACGCATGAAGGCACACCGCAGCACGGTGGGTATCAAGACCGTCCGGTAATTGCCCGCGATGCACCGCGTTACGCAACGTCAGACCGATGCGCAGGTTGCACTCCAGGCTATGGGCCTGGCGCTGGCGGCGCATGTCACACATTTCATCGGTGAACTCGCACTTATGAAACAAGATCTCGTTGATGCGCCGGGTTTTCGGGTCCAGGGCCACTTGATGATAGAGATGAATCAGCAGTTTGCGCATGCACCCCAACGGGTCGACTTCATCCTCGCTTTCACTGGCCCGGGCCAATTCGTCCAAGGGTTCGTGCAGCGTGTCGAGCAGGGCCTGCAGCAAATCGGACTTGTTACTGAAATGCCAGTAAATAGCACCGCGCGTCACGCCGGCCAGGGCGGCAATGTCCGCCAGCGTGGTCCGTGCAACGCCACGTTCATAAAAGGCTTGCTCGGCGGCTTGGAGGATCTGGCTGCGCGTTTCCTGAGCTTCCTCTTTGGTGCGACGAACCATGGCAGTAAAACCTCAATCAGAACACTGGGGACTATCGTTAACGCGACGTTAATAGGCGTGAACGATCATCTGAATAATTGTGGGACGACACCGTCATGGGCGCCGAACGTACTAAAATCGAGGCTTTGGGCGCTGCTTTGTCAGCATTGCGCCGAGCCTGTCAAGAGTTTACAAACAACCATGAACGTAAGTATATTGCGTAGCAAGCTACTTATCCACTCACGGCTTGTTTTTTACCCTTCCACACTTCTTGTGCGCACCCTGCGCGCCTGACCCGAGGATCTTCATGCAACTTAAGCCAGCTGTTACCGCTCTGGTCACTGCCGTCGCCCTGGCATCGCTGCTCAGCGGATGTAAAAAGGAAGAAGCGGCTCCGCCCGCTCAAACCCCTCAGGTCGGCGTGGTCACTATTCAACCGCAAGCCTTTACCCTGACCACCGAGCTGCCGGGCCGCACCACGGCCTACCGCATTGCCGAAGTGCGCCCTCAGGTGAACGGCATCATTCTCAAGCGCCTGTTCAAGGAAGGCGCCGACGTGAAGGAAGGGCAGCAGCTCTACCAGATCGATCCGTCGGTGTATGAGGCCACGCTCAAGAGCGCCCAGGCCAAGCTGACGCAGACCAAATCGATCACCGATCGCTACAAGCAACTGATCGATGAGCAAGCCGTCAGCCGCCAGGAATACGACACCGCCGTCGCCGACCGCATGACCGCCGAGGCCGACCTGCAGAGCGCGCAGATCAACGTGCGCTACACCAAGGTTTTCGCGCCGATTTCCGGGCGTATCGGCCGCTCTGCGGTAACCGAAGGCGCCCTGGTCAGCAACGGCCAGGCCGACGCCATGGCCGTGATCCAGCAGCTGGACCCGATCTACGTCGACGTCACCCAGTCCTCGGCCGAAATGCTGAAACTGCGTCGAGACCTGGAAAGCGGCCAACTGCAAAAATCCGGCGACAACGCCGCCATGGTCAAGCTGACCCTGGAAGACGGCAGCGACTACGGCCAGCAAGGCAAACTGGAGTTCTCTGAAGTGTCGGTCGACCAGACCACCGGTTCCGTGACCCTGCGCGCCGTGTTCCCCAACCCCGACCATGTGCTGCTGCCGGGTATGTTCGTGCACGCCCAACTGCAGGCCGGTGTGAACAGCAAGGCCATCCTCGCGCCGCAACAGGGCGTGACCCGTGATCTGAAGGGGACCCCGACGGCCCTGATCGTCAATGCCGACAACAAGGTCGAGCAGCGTGAACTGGTAGCCAACCGTACTGCCGGCGCCTATTGGCTGGTAGAGAAAGGCCTCAACGCCGGCGATCGCGTCATCACCGAAGGCTTGCAGTACGTCAAGCCGGGCGCCGAGGTGAAAGTCACCGAAGCCGGCAACGCCAAGCCCGCCGGTTCTGCCGCTCCTGCTGCCGCTGCTGGCAAAGGGGAGTAATCCATGTCGAAATTTTTTATCGACCGTCCCATTTTCGCCTGGGTAATTGCCCTGGTGATCATGCTGGTCGGGGCACTGTCGATCCTGAAGCTGCCTATCAACCAATACCCGGCCATTGCGCCAACCGCCATTGACATCCAGGTGACCTACCCAGGCGCGTCCGCACAAACCGTGCAGGACACCGTGGTACAGGTCATCGAGCAACAGCTCAATGGTATCGACAACCTGCGCTATGTGGCCTCGGACAGTAACTCCGACGGCAGCATGACCATCACTGCGACGTTCAACCAGGGTACCAACCCGGACATCGCCCAGGTTCAAGTTCAGAACAAGCTGAACCTGGCGACCCCACTGCTGCCGCAAGAAGTGCAGCAGCAGGGTATCCGCGTGACCAAGTCGGTGAAGAACTTCCTGATGGTGATCGGTCTGGTGTCGGAAGACGGCAGCATGACCAAGGACGACCTCTCCAACTACATCGTGTCCAACATCCAGGACCCGATTTCCCGTACCTCGGGTGTGGGTGACTTCCAGGTCTTCGGTTCGCAGTACGCCATGCGTATCTGGCTTGACCCGGCCAAGCTGAACAACTTCCAGCTCACCCCGGTGGATGTCAGCAACGCCATCAAGGCTCAGAACGTGCAGGTGGCCACCGGCCAACTGGGCGGCCTGCCTGCCCTGCCCGGCACTCAATTGAACGCCACCATCATCGGCAAGACGCGCCTGCAAAGCGCCGAAGAGTTCGCCAAGATCCTGATGAAGGTGAATGCCGACGGCTCGCAAGTGCGCTTGGGCGACGTTGCACGTATTGAACTGGGCGGCCAGAACTACAGCATCAGCGCGCAGTTCAACGGCAAGCCGGCGTCCGGTATGGCGATCAAGCTGGCCGCCGGGGCGAACGCCCTGGACACCGGTAAAGCGATCCGCGCCACCGTGGCATCCCTGGAGCCGTTCTTCCCGCCAGGCATGAAAGCCGTGGTGCCGTACGACACGACCCCGGTAGTGACCGAATCGATCTCCGGTGTGGTTCACACCCTGATCGAAGCGATCGTGCTGGTGTTCCTGGTGATGTTCCTGTTCCTGCAGAACTTCCGCGCCACCATCATCACCACCATGACCGTACCGGTGGTACTGCTGGGTACGTTCGGGATCCTGGCGGCGTTCGGTTTCACCATTAACACCCTGACCATGTTCGGCATGATCCTGGCCATCGGCCTGCTGGTGGACGATGCCATCGTCGTGGTGGAAAACGTCGAGCGGGTCATGGCCGAGGAGCACCTGTCACCCAAGGAAGCGACCATCAAGTCCATGGGCCAGATCCAGGGCGCCCTGGTGGGTATTGCCCTGGTACTCTCGGCGGTATTGCTGCCGATGGCCTTCTTCGGCGGCTCCACCGGCGTGATCTACCGGCAGTTCTCCATCACCATTGTGTCGGCGATGGCGTTGTCGGTACTGGTTGCCCTGATCTTCACCCCGGCCCTGTGCGCCACCATGCTCAAGGCGATCGACCCGGAAAAACACGGCCAACCCAAGCGCGGCTTCTTCGGCTGGTTCAACCGCACCTTCGACAGCGGCGTACTCAAGTACGAGCGCGGCGTGGGCGGCATGATCAAGCACAAGATCCCGGCCTTCATCGTGTATGCGCTGATCCTGGCCGGCATGATCTGGATGTTCACCCGTATCCCGAGCGCGTTCCTGCCTGAGGAAGACCAGGGCGTGATCTTCGCCCAGGTACAGACACCCGTGGGCGCCTCGGCCGAGCGTACGCAAAAAGTCATCGACGACATGCGCGCCTTCCTGCTGCATGACAAGGAAGGCGAGCCGGGCGAAGGCAAGGCCGTGAAGTCGGTATTTACCGTGAACGGCTTCAACTTTGCCGGCCGCGGCCAGAGCTCGGGTCTGGCATTCGTGATGCTCAAGCCATGGGACGAGCGCGATTCGTCCCAGTCGGTATTCGAAGTGGCCAAGCGCGCCCAGGGTTACTTCTTCGGGGCCTTCAAGGACGCCATGGTATTTGCCATCGTGCCGCCTTCGGTTCTGGAACTGGGTAACGCCACCGGCTTCGACGTGTTCCTGCAAGACCAGGGTGGCGTCGGCCACGACAAGCTGATGGCAGCCCGTAACCAGTTCCTCGGTGCGGCGGCCCAAAGCAAGATACTGGCGGGCGTGCGGCCCAACGGCGTGAACGATGAGCCGCAGTACGAACTGACCGTCGATGACGAGAAAGCCAGCGCCCAGGGCATCAGCCTGTCGGACATCCAGCAGACCCTGGCCATCGCGCTGGGCGGCAGCTACATCAACGACTTCATCGACCGTGGTCGGGTGAAGAAGGTGTATGTACAGGGTGATGCGGCCAGCCGTATGTCGCCGGAAGACCTGGACAAATGGTACGTGCGCGCCGACTCCGGGAAGATGGTGCCGCTGTCGGCCATTTCGTCGGGCAAGTGGATCTACGGCTCGCCGAAGCTCTCGCGTTACAACGGTGTAGCGGCCATGGAAATCCTCGGCACGCCGGCGCCTGGCTACAGTACCGGTGACGCGATGGCGGAAGTCGAGCGGATTGCCAAGGAACTGCCGGCCGGCATCGGCTATGCCTGGACAGGCCTGTCGTACGAAGAACGTCTGTCCGGCTCCCAGGCGCCTGCGCTGTATGCCCTGTCGCTGCTGGTGGTGTTCCTGTGTCTCGCCGCCTTGTATGAAAGCTGGTCGATCCCGATTGCGGTGATTCTGGTAGTCCCGCTGGGTGTGATCGGTGCGTTGATCGCCACCAGCATGCGCGGCTTGTCCAACGACGTGTTCTTCCAGGTCGGCCTGTTGGTGACGGTGGGCCTGGCAGCGAAAAACGCGATCCTGATCGTGGAGTTCGCCAAGGAGCTGCACGAGCAAGGCAAGGGCATTGTGGAGGCGGCCATCGAGGCATCCCGCATGCGTCTGCGCCCGATCATCATGACGTCCATGGCGTTCGTGCTCGGCGTATTGCCGCTGGCGATTTCCAGCGGCGCAGGCTCGGGCAGCCAGCACGCGATCGGTACCGGCGTGATCGGCGGTATGATCACCGCGACCGTGCTGGCGATCTTCTGGGTGCCACTGTTCTACGCAACCGTGTCTTCCGCCGGCGAACGCAAACAGAAAAACACCACTGAAACTCCTAAAGAGGCTGGCCAATGAGCAAGTCGCTACTTTCCTTAGCCGTCACCGCCTTCGTGCTCAGTGGCTGCTCGCTTATCCCCGACTACCAGCGCCCCGAAGCGCCGGTAGCGGCGCAGTTCCCGCAGGGGCCGGCGTACTCGTCGGCCCAGGCGCCGGGCCAGGCTGCCGCGGAGCAAGGCTGGAAGCAGTTTTTCCATGACCCTGTCCTGCAACAGCTGATCCAGACCGCGCTGGTGAACAACCGTGACCTGCGCGTCGCGGCCCTGAACATCGACGCCTATGCGGCGCAGTACCAGATCCAGCGTGCCGACCTGTTCCCGGCCGTCTCGGCCACCGGCAACGGCACCCGTTCGCGTACCCCGGCGCGGCTGTCGCAGACCGGCGAATCGAGCATTTCCAGCCAGTACTCGGTGGGCCTGGGGATCAGCTCTTATGAGCTGGACCTGTTTGGCCGCGTGCGCAGCCTGAGCGAAGAAGCATTGCAGAAGTACTTCGCCACCGAAGAAGCGCGGCGCAGCACCCAGATCAGCCTGGTGGCCAGCGTGGCGAATGCCTACCTGACCTGGCAGGCCGACAAGGAACTGCTCAAGCTGACCCAGGACACCCTCGGGGCGTTCGAGCAGAGCTTCAAGCTGACCTCGCGCAGCAACGAAGTCGGCGTGGCCTCGGCCCTCGACCTGAGCCAGGCGCGCACCTCGGTGGAAAACGCCCGGGTGCAGCTTGCCCGGTATACGCGCCAGGTGGCCCAGGACGAAAACAGCCTGACCCTGCTGCTGGGCACCGGCCTGCCGGCGAATATCGCCAGCAAGCCACTGTCTGATGACCTGCTCAGCGAAGTACCCGCCGGCCTGCCGTCGGACCTGCTGCAACGGCGTCCCGACATCGTCCAGGCCGAGTACAACCTCAAGGCCGCCAACGCCAACATCGGTGCGGCCCGTGCGGCGTTCTTCCCGAGCATCAGCCTGACCGCCAGCGCCGGCACCGCCAGCCCGAACCTGGGCGGCCTGTTCAAGGGCGGCTCGGGCACCTGGTCGTTCGCACCGCAGATCAACATCCCGATCTTCAACGCCGGTAGCCTGCGCGCAAGCCTGGACTACTCGAAGATCCAGAAAGAGATCAACGTGGCCAACTACGAGAAGGCCATCCAGACCGGCTTCCAGGAAGTCTCCGACGGCCTGGCCGCGCGGGCAACCTACAAGCAGCAACTGGATGCCCAACGTGGCTTCGTCGCCGCCAACCAGGACTACTACCGCCTGGCCGAGCGTCGCTACCGCATCGGTGTGGACAGCAATTTGACCTTCCTTGATGCCCAGCGCCAACTGTTCAGTGCCCAGCAATCGCTGATCACCGACCGCCTGGCGCAGCTGACCAGCGAGGTCAACCTGTACAAGGCCCTCGGCGGCGGCTGGAATGAGCAGACCGCGAAGAACGAGCCGGTGAAAGAACAAGCGCCGCCGCTCAAGTTGTTCTGATAGCGCCTGTCTAATCAAACCGCTTCCCTTACCGGAAGCGGTTTTTTTTTGCCATGTCACTAACCCCTGCGAATCAAAGGTGGGCGCTGGCTTGCCTTCACTTCAACCTTTCAGGGTAAGATTGGTAACAGATTCTTACAGACCACAGAGGGAGCTTGTCGTAATGATCGTAGGCATTGACCTGGGCACGACCAATAGCCTGGCCGCCGTGTGGCGCGGCGATGCCGCCGAAATGGTGCCCAATGCCCTTGGCCAGTTGCTGACCCCAAGCGTGGTAGGCATGGATGATCAAGGCCGCATCCTGGTGGGCCAAGCCGCCAAGGAACGCCTGCATACTCACCCGCACCTGACCACGTCGCTGTTCAAGCGCTACATGGGCAGTGCCACCGAAGTGCGCCTGGGCGACCGCTCGTTCCGCCCCGAAGAGCTGTCGGCGCTGGTCCTCAAAAGCCTCAAGGAAGACATCGAGCGCACCTATGGCCAAACCGTCACCGAAGCGGTGATCAGCGTGCCCGCCTACTTCAGCGACGGCCAGCGCAAAGCCACGCGCATTGCCGGTGAACTGGCGGGGCTCAATGTTGAAAAACTGATCAACGAACCCACCGCCGCCGCCTTGGCTTATGGCTTGCACCAGCGTGACAGGGAAACCTCGTTCCTGGTTTTCGATCTCGGCGGCGGCACCTTTGACGTGTCGATCATCGAGCTGTTCGACGGTGTAATGGAAGTACGCGCCAGCGCCGGCGACAACTTCCTGGGCGGCGAAGACTTCGACACGTTGTTGCTGGAACACTTCGTCGACAGCCAGCGCAATGCCCAGGGTTTCCCGCCCACCCGCAGTGTGTTGCAAGCCCTGCGTCGCGAAGCCGAGCGCGTGCGCAAAGCCTTGGGCCAGGACGACAGCGCCGAGTTCGCCCTGCGTATCGATGGCCAACAGTGGGTCACAACCATCACCCAGGCCGAACTCGCCAAGCTCTACACGCCCTTGTTGGAACGCCTGCGCGCACCGATTGAACGCGCCCTGCGAGACGCACGCATTCGGGTCGGTGACCTGGATGAAATCCTGTTGGTCGGCGGCACCACGCGCATGCCGCTGGTGCGCAAACTGGCCGCTGGTTTGTTCGGGCGTTTCCCGTCCATCAGCCTCGACCCGGACCAGGTGGTCGCCCACGGCGCGGCGATCCAGGCCGCGCTCAAAGCCCGCTCGGCGGCACTGGAAGAAATCGTGCTGACCGACGTCTGCCCCTACACCCTGGGTATCGAAACCTCGAACCAGTACGGCGGCCATATCGAAAGCGGGCATTACCTGCCGCTGATCGAACGCAACAGCAGCGTGCCGGTGAGCCGGGTCAAAAGCGTGGTCACGCTCTACGACGACCAGCCCCGCGTGCTGCTGAAAATCTACCAAGGCGAAAGCCGTCTGGTGAAAGACAACATCGAACTGGGCCAGTTGGAAATCCCCGTGCCCAAGCGCAAGGCTGGCGAAGTCTCACTGGACGTGCGCTTCACCTACGACAACAACGGTTTGCTCGAAGCCCAGGTGAACATTCCGCTGACCGGCGAGCAGCACTCGCTGGTGATCGAAAACAATCCTGGCGTGCTCAGCCCGCAAGAGATCCAGCAACGCCTGCAAGCGTTGGCATTGTTGAAAATTCACCCGCGCGACCAGCAGGTCAACACCGTGCTGACCGCCCGCCTCGAACGGCTCTACCAGGAAAGCCTGGGCGAGCTGCGCGAGCAACTCGGACACTGGGCCGCGCAGTTTCAGCAAGTGCTCGACACCCAGGACGAGCGCCGCATCCGTGAGGCCCGCAGCGAACTGACCCGACAACTTGAGCAACTCGATAACGGGTTCTGGCGCTGAAGGAAATCCACATGGACTGTTGGACAGTGTTGCAATTGGCGGACGATGCCGACGAACGGACCATCAAGCGAACCTACGCGCGACTGCTGAAAAGCTGCCGCCCGGACGATGATCCCGAAGGGTTCCAGCGTCTGCGCGAAGCCTATGAGGCTGCATTGGGGTACGCACGCTGGCGTGCAGACAACGAAGAGGAACAGCGCGCAACTGCCGTCGTCGAACAGACTGACAGCCACCTCAAGGATCTGGCCGAGCTGATGGATGTCCGTCCCTTGAGCCCTGCTGCGTTCGAGGCACCTGCGCCCAAAGGCGCCTACGATCTGGCCGAGCTGATGGACGTCAGTACGCTCAGCCCCGCGCCCTTTGAAGCGCCAAAACCTGACCCGGTCCACGCGTTGCTCACCGGCCTCAACGCCGACAACCTCGATGAACGCTGGGCCCAGGCCCGGCAACAGGACTTCAGCGACGCCTTCCAGGCCGGCCTGCTGCGCCACTGCTTTGAAGCCCCCGGCGAGCGCAGTGCAATTACCCGTTGGGCGATGCAACAGCTGGAATGGCTGACACCCTGGCAACGGGTGGCCATGACGCCATGGCAGCACGATGCACTGACCAGTGAGCTGTTGCAGGAATATCGCCTCAACTTGCAGGAACTGCTGGAGCAAAAGGCCGAGCGCGAGTTCATCACCCAACTGACGCACTACAACGAGCAAGCCTGGCTGCGGGTGTTCGATCAGCAGCAACAGTGGCAACACATTATTCTGCAACTGCTGCACGACACCCAATGGAGCGTGCCGCTGTTTGAACGCGTATGCCAGGCCTTTGGCTGGGACGACCAGAAAGGCGTGTTTGCGGAACCCGCGTGGATGTGGCGCAGCCTGGTGTCGCGTTGCGAGCAGGAAAGCTTTTATATCAGCCTCCAAGACAAAGCCCAGGACACCCGGCGCACCTGCGCCGATGCCCTGGCCGCGCGCTTGTTGCTCACGCCCATGACCGCAACCCAACAGATGCGCATCATCGGCAGGTTTGGCCAAAACGAATGGAACGCTTGCCAGCATCTGGGCGAAACCCTGACCTGGCGTTATCCGCAGTTGATCGAACGCCTGCCCCAAAGCGACCTGTTTTTCTGGCGCAAATTCGTCCCACGACCGATTTACGTCCATGTGCTTATCCGGCTCTGGGCGATCTTTGCCTTGGCCGCTGTCCTGAACCTCGTTCACGTTGAAACCGAAAAGCTGGACTTCGGGGTCGTACTCATCTTAGTGGTATTGGCGATCTTGCCGGCCGTGGTCTTCTTTCGGATCACGCAGATGTGGGCCGGGATGAGTGCGTCCTTTGTAGTTGCGGACGTGTGGCTGAGCCAGTATTTGATCCCTAAACGCGTCAACCCCAACCAGTATTGGCTGGTGTTACGCCACGGCATCCCGCAATTGGCCATGCTCGCGGTGTGCGGGCTGGCACTGGGCATTCTGGGAGCGATTACGTATGCCGGGATGCTGCTGATCAACCTGCTGCACAGCAAACGCATCGGCCACATGGGTGAGAAAAGCCTGAAATTTCCGTGGCTCAACGGCCTGCATTGGGCCTTCTGGAGCCCGCTGCAAGTGGTATTTCTGGTGGTGATGGTGGCGGTGATCATCGCCGCGCAGCATTACCTGCCAGCGGTGCCATGGTCCCATATCGACCTGCCCAAACAGTAACGAGACGCTTGGGCCTGAGCGTATTGCGCAGGCCCGCAACTTGCGTTCGATCATCGCCCACAACCCGCTCTGCCCCACTTTCACCGTCCCCGCAGCACCCAGCACCATGGCGGCCACCTGCATAACCCCAATAACAACAGGTCCGATACCATGAGCACTTTCCATCCGCGCCAGCTCCTGCTGGCCAGCGTTGTCAGCAGTCTTGCCCTGCCCGCTCTTGCCGAGGAGCACGGCTTTCTCGAAGACGCCAGCGCCAACCTCAACCTGCGTAATTTTTTCTTCAATCGCAACTACACCAACCCGACCAAAACCCAGGGCGGCGCGCAGGAGTGGACGCAAAGTTTCATCCTCGACGCCAAGTCCGGGTTCACTCAAGGCACGGTCGGCTTCGGTGTGGACGTGCTGGGCTTGTATTCGCTCAAGCTCGATGGCGGGCGCGGCACCGGCGGCACGCAGTTGTTGCCGCTGGACCACGACGGCCGCCCGGCCAATGCGTTCGGGCGCCTGGGCGTGGCGTTCAAGGCGCGGTTTTCCAGGACTGAAGTGAAAGTCGGGGAATGGATGCCGGTGCTGCCGATCCTGCGCTCGGACGATGGTCGCTCACTCCCGCAAACCCTGCGCGGCGGGCAGATCACGTCAAAGGAAATCGATGGCCTGACCCTGTATGGCGGTCAGTTTCGTGCCAACAGCCCGCGCGACGACAGCAGCATGCGCGACCTGTCGATGACCGGCAAAACCGCGTTCACGTCCGATCGTTTCAACTTCCAGGGCGCCGAATATGCCTTCAACGACAAACGCACCCAAGTCGGGGTGTGGAATGCCCAGCTCAAGGACATCTACAGCCAGCAGTTCGTCAATCTGATCCACAGCCAGCCCGTAGGCGACTGGACCCTGGGCGCCAACCTGGGGTTCTTCTACGGCAAGGACGACGGCAGCGCCCGCGCCGGCAACCTGGACAACAAAACCTGGTCCGGCCTGCTGTCCGCGCGCCACAGTGGCAACACCTTCTACGTCGGCCTGCAAAAACTCACCGGCAACAGCGCCTGGATGCGTGTCAACGGCACCAGCGGCGGCACCCTGGCCAACGACAGCTATAACTCGAGCTACGACAACGCCGAGGAAAAATCCTGGCAGGTTCGCCACGACTACAACTTCGCCGCCCTCGGCGTACCGGGCCTTACCCTGATGAACCGCTATATCAGCGGCAGCAACGTGCACACCGGCACGGTGACCGACGGCAAGGAATGGGGCCGCGAAAGCGAATTGGGCTACACCGTACAAAGCGGCAGCCTGAAAAACCTGACCCTGCGCTGGCGCAACTCCAGCATGCGGCGTGACTACAGCAACAACGAGTTCGATGAAAACCGGTTGATCGTCAGCTACCCGATAAGTCTGCTGTAAACCGGCGCCGCAGTTACTGTATGGTGCGCGCCTGCCGCTGCTGATCGCCCCAGCAGCGGCCTTTCATTCGGGCCCGCGCACAGCATGAAAACCTTCGTCCCAGCAATCGCAGTGTTTGCCCTGGCCCTGAGCCTGGGCGGCTGTATCGGTTCGCCCATCGCCTTGACGCCGCAGACCGAGCAACGCCTGCAAGCCCGGGCGCCGATCCGTTTTCTGCTGACTTTCGATGACGGCCCCAGCGCCTCGGGCTACAACAACCCGAGCCGGTCGGTGGTGGCCGATCTGGCCGATAACCCGGTATCGCCGGGGATCAAGGCGGTGTTCTTTCTACAGACCGAAGCCGCCCGTTCAGGGGGCAGCGCGCGGGGCCGCAAGACCATGGTGCGTGAGCATGCCGCCGGCCATGTCCTGGCCTTCCACACGGCGACGGCGTTTCATACCAATCATCGCTGGCTCAATGACGCCGAGTTGGAACGCACCCTGACCCAGGGCGCCGCGGACATCGCCGCCATCACCGGCACGCCGCCCCTGCTGGTGCGGCCACCGTTCTGGAACTACGACCACCGCACATTCGCCGCCTACCGACGCCACGGCATGCAGGTCCTGCTGACCGACCTGAGTGCCAACGACGGCAAGATCTGGGGCTTCAATGGCAGCCCACGCCGCCGCGCCAACCTGTACCGGCAGCTGTCAGTGGTGCGTGAGCGCATCGCGGCGGGTGAGTTGCCGACGGTGGACGGCGTGGTACCGGTGGTGGTGACCTTCCATGACATCAACCGCTACACCGCACGGCATATGCAGGAGTACCTGCAGATCCTGATGGACAGCGCCCGCATCAACGGCCTGAAGACCGCCGCCACGCCCTTCTACACCGACACCGCCACCCTGCAACGCGCAGCGCTGGCCCGCACGGTCCAGGATATGAACGAGCCGGTGCATCTGCCAGGGGTGTGGAATTGGCTGTGGGACGCCGATGCCCACTAAGCGCCCCGCAACAATTGGATGTGCAGGTATAAATAGATATCAGGAACCCTACATCAATACTTGCCACCAAAGAGGAACGCAACTCTTCATGCCCAGGTAGACAATGATTACCCAACCGCCCTCCCCGCCCATACCAATGACGGATCCCTTACTTTCGCCAACCTTTCAAGCCTCTGGCGCTCCAACGGCGACGATGATTAATATTCCTAGTGTCAGCGACCCTCACGCCAACAACGATCGACGCCTGAGGTTCAACGCAAACTCACGACTCGCCCCAGACCAAAAACCGGTTCATCGGTACAAAGAGAAATACATCAACGCTGAAGTGCTGCGACACGACAAGCATGTAAAAATAAGTCATGAAACAACCATCAACAGCCTGCATAGAAAACCCCACTTAGCCGAAGACTTAGTAGTGGTGATTGAAACAGGCAATGCCAATGACCGTATCAGAATAAAAGACGGTCCCGACCAGAGCATAATCGTCACAGTCAATGATAAACCCTACCAACTCAATAAGATTTACTCCGAAGAAAGCGAAGTCTACAGCCTGCGTATTAAAACAAACGGGGGCGACGACTGTGTGCTTGTCGACGCTGATGTGAAATTCCCCGTAGACATCGACTTAGGGGACGGTAACGATTACGCCCAGGCTGGCTCAGGATATACCACCCTGCGCGGTGGATCAGGCAACGATACGCTTAAGCTCGGCAGTGGCCAGGGCATAGCGTTCGGGGGTGACGGCGAGGATCTGATGATCGCCGGTACCGGTAATGGCGTGCTCAGGGGCAATAATGGCAATGACCGCATGCAAGCTGGCGAACGGACTAAGGGGAGTAGTCTGTACATGGACGGAGGAGACGGTCACGACTTCATGATTGTCACCAAGAACACCCTTGATAACCCGACTATTTTACACGGGGGTAAGGGCGAGAACCTTATCGTTACCCACGGCAAGGCCACCGTATACACCGGACGCGATAAAAACATTGTTCGGACGCACAGCGACGACAGCGTAATTTATGCCAAACCCACGGACGAAGTTCATCGTACCCCGGGCTCCACACTGACTCACACGACCTTCAAGGAGGTGGGACACAGTGGGTATACCGTCGAAGGTTCTGAAGAGTTTGTACAGACCGTAAAAGATGATCTTGACTTATTACGTCTCTCGCCGACAGGCAAGCAGATGTTAGCTGAGGCGGACGCGGCAGCGAACCGTAATGATGCTCCGACGCTGATCAAAGAAACCAAAGTCAATAACGGTTCTTATCACTTCAACAGTTTGAAACTGAGAAAACATTTTTCCACGGACAGACCTGATGAAGTAAACCCTAAAGACAAATGGAAGGGACAAAACTTCGGAGGCGTGTTCACCACATACGACCTGGAAGGATTAACTCCAGCCGACTGGGGAGAGGTTACTTACAATCGACCCGGGGATGTCGCGACCGCAGGCGAAATACATTACAACCCCTCCTTTTCGCTCCCTGATGTTAGTGGCCCCATCGTCACGCTGTACCATGAGATGGCCCATGCGTATAACGGAGCCAACGGCAGCATGCTACCCGGGAGAACAAGGGTGCCGCATAAACTCTCCGGTGAACGCGATGTTGAACACCAGGCGGTTGGCTTACCCACCGACGCGCAGCCGTTCAACTTCATCAACAGGCCATCTGCGCAACCCACCACGACCAACCCCAAGCCGTTCACTGAAAACGCATTGAGAGAGGAACTGCAACTGCCCCTCAGAAAAAAATATTAGAAACAGGGCCACCGCCTATCAGGCCGAACCTCGCGACTCCACGCCCAACTCATCCCACACCGATTCGGCCAAGTGGAACGTCGCGTTGGCCGCCGGGATCCCGCAGTAGATCGCGCTCTGCATCAGCACTTCCTTGATCTCGGCGCGGGTCACGCCGTTGCTGGCGGCGGCACGTAAATGCAGCTTCAACTCTTCGGTGCGGTTCATGCCGATCAGCATCGCGATGGTGATCAGGCTGCGGGTGTGACGTGGCAAGCCTGGGCGGGTCCAGATGTCTCCCCACGCATGGCGAGTGATCATTTCCTGAAACTCGCTATTGAACTCGGTCAGGGCATTGAGGCTGCGCTCCACATGGGCGTCGCCCAGCACTTCGCGGCGCACTTGCAGACCCTCGGCATAAC
Source organism: Pseudomonas sp. CFBP13528 (assembly GCF_005233615.1). Taxonomy (NCBI): domain Bacteria; kingdom Pseudomonadati; phylum Pseudomonadota; class Gammaproteobacteria; order Pseudomonadales; family Pseudomonadaceae; genus Pseudomonas; species Pseudomonas sp. CFBP13528. The sequence continues at coordinate 19,894 of NZ_QGAJ01000016.1, read as the reverse complement.
GTTGTTTCTCGTCCACGAAAAGCTCCTCAGCGGCCCAGCAGAAATTCAATCACGCGGTCGCTGAACGCAGCGCCGGCTTGCACATTGGACAGATGCGCCGCATAGAACTCGGCGTATTCGGCGCCCTTTACATGGTTCTGGATAAAGTGTCCGCCGGCTGGCGGGGTCACCGCGTCTTCCGTGCCGGCAATCACCAGGGTGGGCACTTTGATCGACGCTAACTGATGACGCAAATCCGCATCGCGCACCGCCGCGCAGTTGGCGGCATACCCTTGGGGCGAAGTGGCCGCAAGCATGGCAGTGATCTGCTCGGCCTGGTGGGGGTTGGCGGCGGCAAAATCGGCGGTGAACCAGCGTGCAATCGAGGCATCTCGCAGTGCAACCATCGCCGCCGCGCCATCGCGCAATACCATTTCGATACGCGGGTTCCACACCTCAGGCGTGCCGATCCTGGCGGCGGTGTTGCAGACCACCAGACGATTGAGCCGCGTGCCGGCGTTGATGCCTAACCATTGGCCGATCAACCCGCCCATGGACAGCCCGCAAAAATGCACGCGGTCAATATCAAGCGCATCCAGCAACGCGATCACATCGTGACCCAGTTGTTCGATGCTGTAGGGGCCCTCGGTGACCAGGGATTTGCCATGGCCGCGGGTATCAAAGCGCAGCAGGCGAAAATGCTGGGTGAATGCCGGCACCTGGATGTCCCACATATGCAGGTCAGTGCCCAGGGAGTTGGACAGCACCAGTACCGGTGCATCGGCGGGCCCATCGAGTTGGTAATGCAGTTCGCCCTCGGCGAGTTGTACGAAAGCCACAGTGGTCTCCTTACGCGGTCAATGCAAAGTGTTCAGTCACGGCGCGGCGGACCCAGGCAGGGGCCTGGCCGAGGTAGTTGGCCGGGTCGAGCAGACGGTCCAGTTCGGCCGAGGATAACTCGGCGGTGACCTGCGGCTGATCCGCCAGCACGGCACGCAAATGGCGCTGCTCGGCGACCGCGCGTTTGCAGCACTGCTCCAGCAAGTGGTGCGCGGTTTCACGCCCCAGGCGTTGGGCAAGCACGCTGCTGACAGCTTCGGCCAGCACCAGGCCCTGGGTCAGGTCGAGATTGCGGGCCATGCGCTCGGCATCCACCTCCAGCCCTTCGCTGACCAGCAGCGCCTGTTTCAGTGCCCCCGAGACCAATCGGCAGATCTGCGGCAAGGTTTCCCATTCGGCATGCCACAGCCCCAGGCTACGTTCGTGCTCCTGGGGCATGGCACTGAACATCGTCGCCACCAGACCGGGCACACGGGTCGCGGCGCTGATCAGCACGGCGGCGCCGACCGGATTGCGCTTGTGCGGCATGGTCGAAGAGCCGCCCTTGCCCGGCGCCGAGGGCTCGAACACTTCCGCCGCTTCGGTTTGCATCAACAGGCTGATGTCGCGGCCCAGCTTGCCAAGGCTGCCGGCGATCAGGCCGAGCACGCTGGCAAACTCCACCAGACGATCACGTTGCGTGTGCCACGGCTGCTCGGGCAAGCTCAGTTGCAACTCGGCGGCCAAGGCTTGCGCCACCGGCATGGCCTGCTCGCCCAGCGCAGCCAGGGTGCCCGACGCACCGCCAAACTGCAGCACCAGCAAACGCGGTTTCAATTCCACCAGGCGCTGGCGACTGCGCGTCACCGCGCCCAGCCAGCCGGCGATCTTCATGCCCAGGGTGACGGGCGTGGCATGCTGCAGCCAGGTGCGCCCGACCAGAGGTGTCGATGCATGCCGCTGCGCCTGGGACGCCAATACATCGCCCAGGCGCGCCAGGTCCGCTTCGATCAGCTCCAGCGCGCGGCGCAATTGCACCACCAGGCCGGTGTCCATCACGTCCTGGCTGGTTGCCCCCAGATGCACATAACGCTCGGCCCCGGCGTCTTCAGCGGCAATCAACTTGCCCAGCGCCTTGACCAATGGAATCGCCGAGTTGCCCGCCGTGGCAATCGCCACGCTGAGCGTATCCACGTCATACAGCGATGCCAGGCAGGCCTGGGCAATCGGCGCCACGGCGGCCTGCGGGATCAACCCGACCTGGGCCTCGGCCCGGGCCAGCGCGGCCTCGAAATCCAGCATGCCCTGCAATCGGCCCTGGTCACAGAACACTTCAGCCATGCTGTCGGCGGTGAAGTAGGCGTCGAACAGTTGGTTGCTCGTGCGCAGTGTCATAACTCATCCCTTACAAATCGTGATGCAGGTACGCCGCCTGTTTCGGCAGGCGCAAGCTGAACAGGAACGCCACGGCCATCATCGCGGTGACGTACCAGTAAAAGGTGTTTTCCATACCGATGGACTTCAGGCTCAGCGCAACCACTTCCGCCGAACCGCCGAACACCGCGTTGGCCACGGCATACGCCAGGCCCACGCCCAAGGCACGCACCTGGGGTGGGAACATCTCGGCTTTGACCAGGCCACTGATGGAGGTATAGAAGCTGACGATGGCCAGTGCCAGAGTGATCAGCACAAAAGCCAGGAACGGACTGGTCACGGTTTTCAGGGTAAGCAGGATCGGCACCGTGAACAGCGTGCCCAGGCCGGCGAACCACAGCATGGAATTGCGCCGGCCAATCTTGTCGGCGAGCATGCCGAACAGCGGCTGCATGCACATGTACAGAAACAGCGCGCCGGTCATGATGTAGCTGGCGGTCTTGGCGTGCATGCCGACGGTGTTCACCAGGTATTTCTGCATATAGGTGGTGAACGTATAGAAAATCAGCGAGCCACCGGCGGTGTAGCCCAGCACCGTAATGAACGCTTTGCCGTGGTCACGGAACAGCGCGACGATACTGCCGGCGTCCTTGTCTTCGCGCATTTCCTTGCTGGTGGTTTCCTTGAGGGTGCGGCGCAGCAACAGGGAGATCACCGCCGCAATGGCGCCGATCACGAACGGAATGCGCCAGCCCCAGGCACGCAATTCTTCTTCGGTGAGGATCTGTTGCAGGATCACCACCACCAGCACCGCCAGCAGTTGCCCGCCGATCAGGGTCACGTACTGGAACGAGGCGAAGAAACCGCGCTGGCCCTTGAGCGCCACTTCGCTCATGTAGGTCGCCGTGGTGCCGTATTCGCCCCCCACCGACAACCCCTGGAACAGCCGCGCCACCAGCAGCAGCGCCGGGGCCCAGGCGCCGATATCCTTGTAGGTCGGCAGGAAAGCGATGACCAGGGAACCGGCGCACATCATCAGCACCGAGATCATCATGGAATTCTTGCGGCCATGTTTGTCGGCCACCCGGCCAAACAGCCAGCCGCCGATCGGACGCATCAGGAACCCGGCGGCGAACACGCCGGCGGTGTTGAGCAGTTGGACGGTGGGGTCGTCCGAGGGGAAAAAGGCCGGGGCGAAGTAAATGGCGCAGAAGGCATAGACGTAAAAGTCGAACCATTCGACCAGGTTGCCGGAGGAAGCACCGACAATCGCAAAAATCCGTTTGCTGCGCTCTTCTCCGGTGTAGTGACTGGTTTTTGTGGTCATGGTTTTTTACTCAATGGGAACGGTTATAGCCTAGACATACTTTGCAACAACCGTTTCATGCAAGCAGACTTTTGGGTAGGTGGTGCCTGGGAGGGGCCCATCGGGGGCAAGCCCCCTCCCACATTTTGATTTGTGAATACATTCAAGTGTGGGAGGGGGCTTGCCCCCGATAGGGCCCTACAGCCCACTCAATAATCGAAAAACACCGTTTCCTTATCTGTCCCCTGCAAAACCACATTCCACTGATAACCCCCCGCAGCATCCTGCCTGGCAATCAACGTACCGCGACGCTGCGCCGGCACACACGCCAGCAACGGGTCATCCCCATTCAACGCCTCACCGTCAAAATAAATCCGCGTCAGCAAGTGCTTCACCAACCCACGAGCAAACACCAGCACCACCAGATGCGGCGCCTGGGTCGTGCCTTGAAGCCCCGGCACACTGCCCGGCTTGATCGTGGTAAAGCGAAAGCGCCCTTCGGCATCCACCGGCACGCGGCCAAAGCCTTCGAAGTTGGGATCAAGCGCTTTGTCCTGCTCGTCTTCCGGGTGGTCGTACTTGCCGACGGCGTTGGCCTGCCAGACCTCAAGCATGGCGTCGTTGACCACATCGCCGTTGCCGTCCACCACCTGCCCGCTGATTGCCACGCGTTCGCCCAGGGTGGCGGCGACCGTCAGGTCTTCGCGGTTCAGCCAGGTCAGGCCGATGTGGTAATACGGCCCGACGGTGTGGGACGTGGTTGCGTAAAGACTCATCTCATTTCTCCATCGGCGTGGCGTCGCGGCCGCGCAGGACGATGTCCCAGCGGTAGCCGAGGGCATAGGAAGGAATGGTTTTTTCCAGGTCGAAGCTTGCGATCAGGCGCTGCTTGGCGCTGGCGTCCGGCACGCAGTTGTAGATCGGGTCGTATTCGAGCAGCGGGTCGCCGGGGAAATACATTTGCGTGACCAGCCGCGTCAGCACGCTGGGTCCGAACAGCGAAAAGTGAATATGCGCCGGGCGCCAGGCGTTGTGGTGGTTGCCCCACGGGTAGGCGCCAGGCTTGATGGTCTGGAACTGGTACCAGCCCTCGGCGTCGGTGACGGTACGCCCGGTGCCGGTGAAGTTCGGGTCCAGCGGCGCATCGTGCAGGTCGCGCTTGTGGTTGTAGCGACCGGCGGCGTTGGCCTGCCAGATCTCCACAAGGATGCCCGGCACCGGCAGGCCGTTCTCGTCCAGCACCCGCCCGTGAATGATGATGCGTTCGCCCTGGGGCTCACCTTCATGCTGGGCGGTCAGGTCGTTGTCGTTCTTGCTGATGCGCTCGGCGCCGATGGTGGGGCCGGTGATTTCCGACAAGGAATGGGGCAGAAACACCAACGGTTGCGACGGCGAACGCAAGTTCGTCGACTGGTAGGCCGGGTGCAGGTAGTCAGGTTGAGTGCCCGCGTGCGGGCGCCGGTAACCGGGCTTGTCTTTCATGGAGCAAATCCTCTGTTGTTAGACGCGTTCAATCGCCAGGGCCAGGCCTTGGCCCACGCCCACGCACATGGTCGCCAGGCCTTTGCGGCCGCCGGTTTTTTCCAGCTGGTGCAGGGCTGTCAGTACCAGCCGTGCGCCGCTCATGCCCAGTGGGTGACCCAGGGCGATGGCGCCGCCGTTGGGGTTGACCTGCGGCGCGTCATCGGCAATACCCAACTCGCGCAACACCGCCAAGCCTTGGCTGGCGAAGGCTTCGTTGAGTTCGATCACGTCAAAATCAGTGACCGCCAGACCGAGGCGCTCCACCAGCTTGCGCACCGCCGGCACCGGGCCGATCCCCATCACGCGCGGGGCGACGCCGGCACTGGCCATGCCCAATACACGGGCGCGGGCAGTGAGACCGTGTTTCTTCACAGCCTCTGCAGAAGCGAGGATCAGCGCGGCAGCGCCATCGTTGACGCCCGAGGCGTTGCCGGCGGTGACGGTCTTGTCCGGGCCGTTGACCGGTTTGAGTCTGGCCAGAGCGTCCAGGGTGGTGTCCCGTGGATGCTCATCGTGCTCCACCAGGGTTTCGCCTTTTTTATGGGCCACCCGCACCGGCACAATCTCTTCGGCAAAGAAGCCGGCGGCCTGCGCGGCAGCGGTACGTTGCTGGCTGCGCAGGGCAAAGGCATCCTGGTCGGCGCGCGAAACATTGTAGTCGTCGGCAACGTTATCGGCGGTCTGCGGCATCGCGTCGACGCCGTATTGGGCTTTCATCAAGGGGTTGATAAAACGCCAGCCGATGGTGGTGTCTTCGAGCTTCATGGTGCGTGAAAACGCCGCATCGGCCTTGCCCATCACGAACGGCGCACGGGACATCGATTCGACGCCGCCGGCAATCGCCAGCTCCATTTCGCCGCTGGCAATCGCACGAAAGGCGGTACCGACGGCGTCCATGCCCGAGGCGCACAAGCGGTTGAGGGTCACACCGGGAATACTCTGCGGCAGACCCGCCAGCAACAGCGCCATGCGTGCCACGTTACGGTTGTCTTCGCCGGCCTGGTTGGCACAGCCGAGGAACACTTCATCCACGGCGCTCCACTCCACCGTTGGGTTGCGTTCCATCAGCGCCTTGATCGGCAAGGCCGCCAGGTCATCGGCGCGCACCGTGGACAAGCCACCGCCGAAGCGGCCGATGGGGGTGCGAATGGCGTCACAGATAAAGACATCGCGCATCAGGCTTCTCCCGGTGCTTGGCCATGGGCGGCGGCGGTGCGTGCTTCGAGGTCACGCAGGGCGCTCAGCTCCACCTCAGTCGGTTCGGCGGTCACCTCGATCTGGTCGGCAAAACGAACGGCCCAGCCGGTCGCCGCCACCACTTGCTCGCGGGTCACCCCAGGGTGCAACGCAGTGACCACGAACTCATGGCTGCCCGCTTCCGGCTCCATGATGCACAGGTCGGTAATGATGCCGACCGGACCGGCGCCCGGCAGCCCCAGGCGTTTGCGTGAATCGCCGCCTTCGCCGTGGCCGACCGAGGTGATGAAGTCCAGCTTGTCGACAAATGAACGGGACGACTGTTTAAGGATGATCAATACGCTTTTGGCGGAACCGGCAATTTCCGGCGCACCGCCGGCACCCGGCAAACGCACCTTGGGCTGGTGATAATCGCCGACCACGGTGGTGTTGATGTTGCCGAAACGGTCGACCTGAGCCGCGCCGAGAAAGCCGACGTCGATGCGCCCGCCCTGCAGCCAGTAGCGGAAGATCTCACCGGTGGGCACCACGGTATCGGCGGTTTCCGCCAACTCACCGTCGCCGATGGACAGCGGCAGCACCGATGGCTTGGCGCCAATCGGGCCGGACTCGTAGATCAGCACCACGTCAGGCGACGAGGTCAGGCGCGCCAGGTTGGCTGCCTTGGACGGCAAGCCGATGCCGACGAAGCACACCGAGCCATTCTTGAGGCGGCGCGCGGCGGCGACGGTCATCATTTCATTCGTGGAGTAAGTCATTACTTGGCCTCCTGCGCGGTGGCCAGCCTGGCCTGGAATTCACTGAAGTCGGCGGTGCCGTGGATGTATTCGTCGATCCAGGCGGTAAAGGTCCCACGGTCGCGGGCAATCGGGTCCCACGCCTGGTAGAAACGGTTGTCACGTTCGTTATAGCCGTGGGCGTAGGACGGATGCGCGCCACCGGGCACATGGCACACGGCGGTCAGGGCCCAGGTCGGCAATACGCAGCTGTTCATCGGCGCGTTCAGGTCATCGACGATTTCCTCGACGGTGACGATGCAGCGCTTGGCCGCCAGGGCCGCTTCCTTCTGCACGCCGAGAATGCCCCACAGCAGCACGTTGCCCTTGCGGTCGGCCTTCTGCGCGTGGATCACCGTCACATCCGGGCGTACCGACGGGACGGCCGCCAGCACCTCGCCAGTAAACGGACACGTGACGGTCTTGATCAGCGTGTTGACCCTGGGCAAGTCGGAACCGGCGTAGGCACGCAGCACCGCAAACGGCAGGCCGGAGGCGCCGGCGACGTAGGCGTTGGCCAGGTCGGCATGGCTGTGTTCTTCGATCTCCAATGGCTGCGGCCAGTGTTTTTCCACGGCGTCGCGCAGACGATGCAGGGAGCCCACGCCGGGGTTGCCGCCCCAGGAGAAAATCAACTTGCGCGCACAGCCGGCACCGATCAACTGGTCGTAGATCAGGTCAGGCGTCATGCGCACCAGCGTCAGGTCTTTCTTGCCCTGACGAATGATTTCATGACCTGCGGCCGTGGGGATCAGGTGAGTGAAGCCTTCGAGGGCGACGGTGTCGCCATCGTTCACGAAGCGCTTGACCGCATCACGCAGGGTGAGAATTTCAGCCATGGGGTTGGGCTCCCGGTGTTGATCGAAAAAGGCGCTGAGGGGGGCGCCGAAGTGCTTGAAGATTAAGCCGGGGGGATGGGCCGAACAATCCGATAATCGACTCAGTGTTCGATTATCGAACGAATTGTTGCAGGGCTGACTCTTGGGCGCAGATGATCCAATGTGGGAGGGGGCTTGCCCCCGATGGCGGTGTATCAGTCAGCAATTATCAAGCTGACCCACCGTAATCGGGGGCAAGCCCCCTCCCACATTTTCGCCAGATGTCAGGTCGCGTCAGCGTGACTGACCATGCCCTTGATCAGCACCGCTGCCGTGGCCAACCCCGCCGGAATCACCAGCGCCGTCAGTACCTGCTCGAAGTTCCAGCCCAGTCCCAGCAAGGTAGCGCCCATCCACGCACCGAGAATGGCACCGAAACGGCCGATGCCGAGCATCCACGACACGCCGGTGGCGCGGCCCTGGGTGGGGTAGAAGCGCGCAGCCAGCGAAGGCATCGCCGATTGCGCACCGTTGACGCACATCCCGGCAATCAGCACCAGAGTCGCCAATAGCGTGATATTGCCCAGGCTCTGCCCGACCGCGTAGGCAAATACCCCCGCCAACAGGTAGAAGGTGCCAATCACTTTGTGCGGGTTGAACCGGTCCATCGCCCAGCCCACGCCGACGGCGCTCAATACGCCGCCAAACTGGAACAAGGCGCCGATAAAGGCGGCCTGCTCCATGCTGGCGCCACTGTCGCGCATCAGGGTTGGCAGCCAGCTGGTGAGCAGGTAAACAATCACCAGGCCCATGAAATAGGTGAGCCACAGCAACAGCGTGCCGGCGCTGTAGGTACCGGAAAAAATCACCGCGAACACGTTGCGCGCCTTGACGGTCTTTTGTTCCGGCACGCTGAAGTGAGTGGCCTGGGCGACAATGCCAGGTTCAATCGGTGACAGGGCCTTGCGTACCTTGTCAGTGCCACGGTTGCGCACCACCAGGTAACGCGCCGACTCCGGCAACCACACCAGCAGCACCGCGCCCAGGATCAACGGCAGGATGCCACCGATCAGCAACAGGCTGTGCCAGCCGAAGGCCGGGATCAACTTGGCCGAGATAAACCCGCCACCGGCCATGCCCAGGTTGAAGCCACAGAACATGCTGGTCACCAACAGCGACTTGTGCCGCTCGGGGGTGTATTCGGAGAGCAACGTGGTGGCGTTGGGCATGCCGGCGCCCAGCCCCAGGCCCGTCAGGAAACGCAACACCAGCAGTTGGTCGACATTGCTGCTGTAGGCCGAAGCCAGGCTGAAGGCACCGAACACCAGCACCGCACCTACCAGCACCACTTTGCGCCCGAAGCGGTCGGCCAGCGGGCCGGAACCCAGCGCGCCGAACACCATGCCGATCAACGCGGCGCTCATCACCGGGCCGAGGCTGGCGCGGTCGATGCCCCAGTCCTGGGACAGCGCGGGTGCGATAAAGCCCATGGCGGCGGTGTCGAGGCCGTCGAGGAAGACAATCAGGAAGCACAGGATCACCACGCGCCATTGGTAACGAGACAACGGCTGGGTATTGATGAAGGACTGCACGTCCAGGGTAGAACCGACAGATGGCTGATTCATTATTTTTATTCCACACCGATGGCGGGCCAGCGACCTGGGGTCGCGATTATTATTGGAGCGCGCCCTGAAGCGCTGCCGCACATTAATAAGCCAGGGGAAACAGCGTCAATTGATCACGCCGGGTTCTGTGCGGTCACCGAACACTCAGGCAAACAGTTGCATGCTCAGCTCGCGACTGGCGCTGAGCATGCTCGGCAGGAAACGCTGCTCCAACTCGCTGCGGCTGACCCGCCCGGCATGGGTGCTGACATTGAGCGCGGCCAGCACCTGGCCCGAGGCGTCGTAAACCGGTACGGCAATTGAACGCAGGCCCTGCTCCAGCTCCTGATCGACGATGCACCAGCCCTGCTGACGCACTTGTTGCAGGCATTCGAACAACGCTTCGGGCGTGGTCAAGGTGCGACTGGTCTTGGTTTGCAGATCGGCGTGGTCAAGGTAATCCTGCAACGAGGCATCATCCAGGGCCGCAAGCAGAATGCGGCCCATGGAGGTGCAGTACGCCGGCAAGCGTCCACCCACGGACAGGTCAACGGAAATCAGGCGCTGAGTGGTGGCCGAACGGGCGATATAAAGAATGTCGTCGCCTTCAAGGGTCGCCATATTGCAGGCTTCGTGAAGCTGTTCGCTCATGCGGTCCAGATAAGGCTGGGCCGACACGGCCAAAGGGGTCGACGATAAATAGGCGTGGCCAAGGGTCAGCACCTTGGGCAGCAACGAGTAGGTACGGCCATCGGTGGTGGCATACCCCAGCTTGATCAAGGTATGCAGGCAGCGGCGCACGGCGGCACGCGGAATTTCGGTGCGATGGCTGATCTGGGCGATGGTCAGGTGACGCTTGCGCTCCTGAAACGCCTGCACCACGGCCAGGCCACGGGCCAGGGAGGTCATGAAGTCCGGATCACCCGTGAACGCCTGGATGCGCTTGGCGGGTGATGCCACGATCGGCGGCGCCACTGACGCGAAGGAGTTGCGCAATTGATCGTTCATTTCCAGGGATCCTTTTTCTTGTTTTCAACCACAGAAGGGCTGGCTGCTATTACTAGCTGCACGCTTAGCGATGCACAAGGCAAGGGCGGCAACATTGGGCGATTATCGGACGATCATTCGATTATCGCAATTCTCGGCTGCCAAGCCTGCCGCAGCGCGTTGCTCGGTAAAAAACGGCTGCCTGAGGTATATGTTCAGCCGACACTTAGGTTGTGATGTAACAAAACTCGCACATGAAGTTGAGGCTTTTTAACTTTATGCCGATAGCGTTCTTCAAATGCGTCGCTATAATGCAGCCTGTACAGAGGTCAGCCCAATTCAGCTATTGGGATCGGAGCTCGCCCGGCGCCGCATTCCGTGCGCATGGTCGATTAAAGCAGTGGATTGAAAAAGCGATCTCAGGTCCCTACTTAAACTTGGACAGGGCGTCTGTTCAAGTAGGTATACCCGCGGCGCCTTCTGGCTTGAAGTTGTACCCTTATTAAACCCAACTCAATTAGGTAACACTGTGACGAAAGATGAACTGCGCGCGGAACTTGAGCGCCAGGAGCAACGTTACAAGGACGTTTACGGCGGGGAAGTCACCACCTACGCCGCCCAGCCTGAGCCGGAACGTAAGCCATGGCGCAAGCGCGCCAGCCTGCTGGACCAGGCATTCGCCCAGGAAATCCAGAAGATCGAGCAGGAACTCAAAGCCGAAGAGCCCTAGGGCTGTGCGTTGAGCCTCCAGGCTTTACGGTCTGTGCCGGCCATCGCCTGCGAAGGGCATCGCCCTTCAAAGCCACTGGTCGGCGCCCTACTGCTGCTAACGAAATTTCATACAAATGTTTCACACATGACATTTTCGTGTCGAAACCGCGTTTTTTCGCGCCCGGGCTTTACAAATCAACCACTTGCCAAAGCCCCGAAAACCCTGGGATGCGCCTGCACAGCCCGGTTTTTTTCAAGCTAGATTGTTACCGATGAGCAGCTAATGCATCGATTACTGAGGTTTTCTGGCATAATCGCGCCCCCTTACGACCGGGTCAGAAAACCTTCATGATCGATTTATTCAGCGGACTGGATGCTTGGGTTCTAGTGAGCCTGTTGCTCGCCCTGGCCTTTGTCCTCGCCTTCGAGTTCATCAATGGCTTTCATGACACCGCTAACGCGGTGGCCACAGTCATCTATACCAAAGCCATGCCGCCGCACCTGGCGGTGTTCTTCTCCGGGGTGTTCAACTTCCTTGGCGTGTTGCTCGGCGGTGTAGGTGTCGCCTACGCCATCGTGCATCTGCTGCCGGTGGAATTGCTGATCAATGTGAACACCGGCCATGGTTTGGCAATGGTCTTCTCATTATTGGCGGCGGCAATCACCTGGAACCTGGGCACCTGGTACTTCGGTATCCCCGCCTCCAGCTCCCACACGCTGATCGGCTCGATCCTCGGTGTGGGCCTGGCCAACGCCCTGATCAACGATATTCCCCTGGCTGACGGTGTGAACTGGCAGAAAGCGATCGATATCGGTGCGTCCCTGGTGTTCTCGCCGATGGCCGGCTTTCTCGTCGCAGCCCTGGTGCTGATCGGCCTGAAGTGGTGGCGCCCGCTGTCGAAGATGCACAAGACCCCGGACCAGCGCCGCAAGCTTGACGACAAGAAGCACCCGCCGTTCTGGAACCGCCTGGTGCTGGTGATTTCGGCCATGGCTGTCAGCTTCGTGCACGGCTCCAACGATGGGCAAAAAGGCATCGGCCTGATCATGCTCGTGCTGATCGGTATCGTGCCGGCGCAGTTCGTGCTCGACCTGGGCAGCACCACCTACCAGATCGAACGTACCCGCGACGCCACCGTGCATTTGAGCCAGTTCTACCAGCGCAACAATGCCACCCTCGGCGAGTTCCTGGCGCTGGGCAAAAGCGTGAAAGACGATCTGCCGGGCAAGTTCCAATGCAACCCGCAGCAGACCGAGCCGACTATCAACGCGCTCGTTGATACGCTCAAAGGTGTTTCCGACTACCACGCGTTGAGTGCCGACCAGCGCATTGAAGTACGTCGTTACCTGCTCTGCCTGGACGATACCGCCAAGAAAGTCGGCAAGCTGCCTGGCCTGGATGCGCGTGAAAAGTCCGACCTCGACAAGCTGCGCAAGGACCTGACCGCTACGACCGAGTACGCACCGTTCTGGGTGATTCTCGCGGTCGCACTGGCCCTGGGCCTGGGCACCATGGTCGGCTGGAAGCGCGTGGTGCTGACCATCGGTGAGAAGATCGGCAAGCAAGGCATGACCTATGCCCAAGGCATGTCGGCACAGATCACCACCGCCACCATGATCGGCTTTGCCAATATCTTCGCCCTGCCGGTGTCCACCACCCACGTGTTGTCTTCTGGCGTGGCCGGTACCATGGTCGCTAACAAAAGCGGTCTGCAAGGCGGTACGGTCAAGACTATCCTGATGGCTTGGGTGTTGACCTTGCCGGCAACCGTAGGCCTCTCGGCCGGGTTGTTCTGGCTGGCGTCCTGGGCGCTGGGCAACTGATTAGTCGCCTGCAATAAAAAAGGTGCGATTCGCGAGAATCGCACCTTTTTTTATGGCCTGATGATCGTTCCCACGCCCTGCATGGGAATGATCGGCCAACGATCGGCCAAAAAAAAGGGCGACCGAAGTCGCCCAAAATGCCTTGCGTGCCCTGTAATCCGGAAAAACCTAAGGTTTTTTACGCTTGTTTGCGTCTTTCCAGATAAAAAATCCAAATCCTACAAAAAACAGCACCATGAGGCTTACGGTCAGCACTCCGGCAAATACCACATTATCGATAAACATGACCGGCCTCCTGCACTTGCCCTGTTGCGATAGGGCTAAGTTAATGGAGAAGGCGCAATGGAAAATTGACGGGGATCAATGTCGCCCGCGACGGGGCGTAAAGAAGGGCAATAACTGACCTGGATCAATCCAGGCAAGTTGATTCAACGTTTTTTCGGCTTGTTCTTCGACTTCTTCTTGGCTTTACCCAGGGGCATCGCCTGTTCAAACGCCTGGCGCACTTCGTTCAGGCGTTTGTCATTGAGGTCGTGCACGCGCTTGGCGCGTTCGGCATTCAGGTCGATCAGCTTGTCGTCGTCACTCATGGCTTGGCTTACGTTATGGCGGGAGTGCCCAATAATGCGGTCTCCCGCGCCCGACGGCAAATCAGCGGGCGACAAAAGGCAGGGCATCGACCAGAATCGGCACTTTCCTTCCTCCCCAGGAGACGCAACCCGGTGGCACTGCACAAGGACCTTCCTCCGTTGCTGGCCCTGCGCGCCTTTGAGGCTGTGGCGCGGCACTTGAGCTTTATCAAGGCGGCAAATGAGTTGTCGGTGACCCAGAGCGCCCTGAGCCACCAGGTGCAGAAACTTGAGCAACACTTGGGCAAACCGCTGTTTATCCGGCGCACACGTGCGATAGATCTAACGGTGGACGGCCAGCATTACTACAACGAAATCCGCCCGGCCCTTGATGCCATTGCAACCGCCACCCGCCACCAAAAAGAAGTTCCCGGCCCGAGCCTGTTGCGCGTCGGCTTGCTGGCGTCCTTTGCCACGCTGTGGCTGGCGCCGCGTCTGGCCGGGTTTCTCGATCGCTACCCGCATATCCAGGTTGAATTGCTGCCCGCCATTCAATTGGCCAACGTCGCCGGTGCCGAGGTTGACCTGGCCATCCGTTACGGCAAGGGCGACTGGCCCGACGTGCACGCCACGCGACTGATGACCGAAACCCTGTCACCGGTATGCAGCCCGGCCTTCAAGGCCGGCCAATCGCAGGATAGCCCGCTGTTGATGGCCACCTCACACCGCCCGTTCGAGTGGACGGATTGGTCGCAGCATTATCAGGTCGATCTCGAGCGCCACCCTCGCGTGATGCTGCATGACTACAACATCGTGGTCGAAGCCACCGTGGCCGGCCAGGGAATCGCCATGGGCCGCCATCGCCTGATCCAGCGCAAGCTTTGCGACGGCAGCCTGGTGGAGGCGTTCGACTGGCCGCCGTACCACAGTGAGATCGGCTATTGGCTGATCACGCCCCACAGTCCGCTGAGCGAAGCGGCGACATGTTTCAGTCAGTGGCTGCAGGCAACCTGCGCCGACGCATGATTTTTTTCGATGCGTCGGTTGAGATCTATCCGTTTGTCGGCCACCGGTGCAGCCAACATGCTGGAACCTCACCCCTCAAGAGGTTGCATGATGAGCGACTCCATCCGTCAACGCGTTCACGCCCTTGGCCTGACACTGCCGACTGCCAGCCAACCGGCGGCCAACTACATCAACCATGTCGTCAGCGGGAACCAACTCTTCATTTCCGGGCAGATTCCCCTGCTCGATGGCACGCCCGCCTACGTCGGTCGCGTGGGCGACACGCTGGATGATCAACAAGGCGCGCAGGCGGCAGAACTCGCGGCGCTGGGCCTGCTCGGGCAACTGAGCGATGCCCTGGGCGATGACCTGTCGCGCGTGGTGCGCATCGTGAGGCTGGGGGTATTCATCGCCTGCAACGCCGATTTCCAGCGCCACAGCGTGATCGCCAATGGCGCGTCGAACCTGCTGGTCAACGCCCTCGGTGACAAAGGCCAGCATGTGCGCACTGCTGTCGGCGTGAGCAGTTTGCCAGCTGGGGTGGCCGTGGAGGTTGACGCCATTTTCGAGTTGCAACCGTGACCCCGCTGGACATCCGACAGCTGCGAGCGGCCACGCCCGGCTGCCGGGCCGGCATCGTGCACTTCAATCATGCCGGCGCGTCTCTGCCCAGCCAGGCCACCCTCGACGCCATCGTCGCGCAACTGCAACGCGAAGCCCAGGACGGTCCGATGGAAGCTGGCGAGCATGGCGCTCTGCTGGTGGAGCAGGCCCGTCGCGCCGCCGGGCAATTGCTCAATGCGCCTGCGTCCTCGATTGCCTTCGCCAGCAGTGGCTCGACGGCGTGGAACCTGGCGTTCCAGGCCCTGGGACCGTGGCAGCCGGGTGACCGCATCCTGGTGGGCCGGCATGAATGGGGCGGTAACCTGGCGAGCATGGCCATGGCCGTGCAAGCAGGTGCTCGAATCGACGTCATCCCCTGCGATGCGGCCGGCGCAGTGTGCCCGGCGGCACTGGAGGCGATGATTGACGCCGACGTGAAGTTGATCAACCTCACCTGGCTACCGGCCAACGGTGGGCTGATCAACCCTGCCCAGGCCATCGGCGAAGTGGCGCGGCGTCACGCCATCCCCTACTTTATCGACGCTGGACAGGCGCTCGGCCAGGTGCCTGTGGATGTGCAGGCGCTGCACTGCGATGTGCTCAAGTGCGCCGGCCGCAAGCACCTGCGCGGGCCACGGGGCACAGCACTGTTGTATGTAAGGCCGGCGTTTTTGCAGCGCCTGAATCCTGCCCAGCGCGATGTGTTTTCAGCCCCCTGGACCGCCGCCGGTTTCGATTTGCGCAACGACGCGCGGCGCTTCGAGACCAGCGAAGCGTCCTTTGCCTTGCTGGCCGGACTCGGCAATGCCTTGCAGGAGATCAACCAACTGGGGATAGAAGCGGTATGGGAAAGCGTCTCGCGCACCAGCGCGCGAATCCGCGAAGGGCTGCGCCAGATCCCGGGGATTTCCTTGCATGACGTGGGCACGCTGCAGTCCGGACTGATCGCCTTCAACCTGAGCGGTTGGGACGCCTTCGAACTCAAGCAGCGCCTGGGCTTGCAGCGCATCAACATCGGCGCCAACGGTGTGGCCTACACACCACTGGACATGCAGGCGCGCGGGTTGAACAGCATTGCGCGAATCTCCGTCAGCCCATTCAACGACGACCGGGACTGCGAGTTACTGCTGGGGGCCTTGCGAGCACTGCGCGACTAAACCTCGATGTCTACCCACAAGCCCTGGCGCGGTGCGTCTTCAATCAGCGGCGCCACGGGAACGGTGTTGTCGGCGTTGAGCAGATCGCCGGGAATCGGCAGGTGCTGCTCAGGGTCGTCGCCGGCTTCACGCTGACGTTTTTGCTGCTCTTGCTGGCGGCGTTGTTCTTCGCGCAGCAGAAAGGTCGATTGCTCCGCATCGCCCTTTTTCAGGTCGATGGTGCTCTCGTTGGAGCCCGGTTGAACCGGCACAACGGGCGGGATATCCGGCTTCTGGCGCACCGGATCGAGTTGCGACGTGACCGGCACGACACTGACGGGCAGCATGGGTGGCAACATAATCTTGATTCTCCTGATCAACAGGCTGTCGGCGCGCCTCAGGGCGACTTGAGCGTTCGCTCGCCAAGCTGTGACCCAGTCGACAGTTGTGAGTGCCCGCCACCCGTCGATTTAGCCGGCGGGCGTGCACACCAACCCAGTAGTTTTCGTCAGAGTCCTTGGGCGTGGGGCCTTGTTCCGTTAAGATAGTCGGCTTTTTCACGGCGGGAGTCAGGCAGCATGGCGCAGCAGTATCAACCGGGGCAACGCTGGATTAGTGACAGCGAAGCAGAGCTGGGGTTAGGCACCGTTCTGGCACAGGACGGCCGCTTGTTGACCGTGCTCTATCCGGCCACTGGCGACACTCGCCAGTATGCGCTACGGAATGCGCCCCTCACCCGCGTGAGGTTTTCGCCGGGTGACAGCATCACCCATTTCGAAGGCTGGAAAATGACCGTACAGGAAGTCGATGACGTCGACGGCCTGCTGGTCTACCACGGCCTCAACGGGCAGAACGAGCAGGTCACCCTGCCGGAAACCCAGCTGTCCAACTTCATCCAGTTCCGCCTCGCCAGCGACCGCCTGTTCGCCGGGCAGATCGACCCGCTGGCCTGGTTCTCGCTGCGCTACCACACCCTGGAACACACCAGCCGCCAGCTGCAGTCTTCGCTGTGGGGCCTGGGCGGCGTGCGTGCGCAACCCATCGCGCACCAACTGCACATCGCCCGCGAAGTCGCCGACCGTATCGCACCACGGGTATTGCTGGCCGACGAAGTGGGCCTGGGCAAGACCATCGAAGCGGGCCTGGTGATCCATCGCCAGTTGCTCTCGGGCCGTGCCAGCCGCGTGCTGATCCTGGTCCCGGAAAACCTGCAGCACCAGTGGCTGGTGGAAATGCGCCGCCGCTTCAACCTGCAGGTTGCACTGTTTGACGAAGAACGCTTTATCGAAAGCGATGCCACCAACCCGTTCGAAGATACTCAGCTGGCGCTGGTCGCCCTGGAATGGCTGGTGGACGACGAGAAGGCCCAGGACGCGCTGTTCGCTGCCGGTTGGGACCTGCTGGTGGTCGACGAAGCCCACCATCTGGTGTGGCACGAAGACAAGGCCAGCGCCGAGTACTCGCTGGTCGAGCAACTGGCCGAAGTGATTCCCGGCGTGCTGCTGCTCACCGCCACCCCGGAACAACTGGGCCAGGACAGCCACTTCGCGCGCCTGCGCCTGCTCGACCCGAACCGCTTCCACGACCTGCGCGCCTTCCGCGCCGAGAGCGAGAACTACCGCCCGGTGGCCGAAGCCGTGCAGGAGCTGCTGGACAAGGGCCGTTTGTCGCCTGCCGCGCACAAGACCATCCAGGGTTTCCTTGGTAACGAAGGCGAAGCCTTGCTGACCGCCGTCAACGATGGCGACACCGAAGCCAGCGCGCGCCTGGTGCGTGAGCTGCTCGACCGCCACGGCACCGGCCGCGTGCTGTTTCGCAACACCCGCGCCGCCGTGCAAGGCTTCCCGGAGCGCAAGCTGCACGCCTACCCCCTGCCGAACCCGGACGAATACATGGAGTTGCCGCTGGGCGAACACGCCGAGCTGTACCCGGAAGTCAGCTTCCAGGCGCAACCGGACATCGAGGAAGAGCACCGCTGGTGGCGCTTCGACCCGCGTGTCGAGTGGCTGATCGATCAGCTGAAAATGCTCAAGCGCACCAAGGTCCTGGTGATCTGCGCTCACGCCGAAACCGCCATGGACCTGGAAGACGCACTGCGCGTACGCTCCGGCATTCCGGCCACGGTGTTCCACGAAGGCATGAACATCCTCGAACGCGACCGCGCCGCAGCGTACTTCGCCGATGAAGAATTTGGCGCCCAGGTACTGATCTGTTCGGAAATCGGCAGTGAAGGCCGCAACTTCCAGTTCTCCCACCACCTGGTGCTGTTCGACCTGCCGTCCCACCCCGACCTGCTGGAACAGCGCATCGGCCGTCTGGACCGGATCGGCCAGAAACACGTGATCGAACTGCACGTGCCGTACCTGGAAACCAGCCCGCAAGAGCGTCTGTTCCAGTGGTACCACGAAGCCCTGAACGCGTTCCTCAATACCTGCCCGACCGGCAACGCCTTGCAGCATCAGTTCGGCCCACGCCTGCTGCCGCTGCTGGAAAACGCCGACGACGGGCAATGGCAGGCCCTGATCGACGAAGCCCGCGCCGAGCGCGAGCGCCTGGAACAGGAGCTGCACACCGGCCGCGACCGTTTGCTGGAACTCAACTCCGGCGGTGCCGGTGAAGGTGATGCGCTGGTCGAGGACATCCTCGAGCAGGACGACCAGTTCGCCCTGCCGATCTACATGGAAACCCTGTTCGACGCCTTCGGCATCGACAGCGAAGACCATTCGGAAAACGCACTGGTCCTCAAGCCCAGCGAAAAGATGCTCGACGCCAGCTTCCCCCTGGGCGACGACGAAGGTGTAACCATCACCTACGACCGCAACCAGGCGCTGTCGCGTGAAGACATGCAGTTCATCACCTGGGAACACCCGATGGTGCAAGGCGGCATGGACCTGGTGCTGTCCGGCTCCATGGGCAATACCGCCGTGGCGCTGATCAAGAACAAGGCGCTCAAGCCGGGAACCGTCTTGCTGGAACTGCTGTATGTCAGCGAAGTGGTTGCCCCGCGCTCGCTGCAACTGGGCCGCTACCTGCCACCGGCGGCCCTGCGCTGCCTGCTGGATGCCAACGGCAATGACCTGTCCGGCCGCGTGTCGTTCGTGACCTTGAACGACCAGTTGGAAAGCGTGCCGCGGGCCAGCGCCAACAAATTCGTGCAGGCCCAGCGCGACCAGTTGACGCCGCGCATCAACGCCGGCGAAGAGAAGATCGCCCCGCGTCACGCCGAGCGCGTGGCCGAGGCCAAGCGTCGCCTGGCGGCCGACACCGACGAAGAGCTGGCGCGTTTGACCGCGCTGCAGGCGGTCAACCCGACCGTACGCGACAGCGAGTTGGTGGCCCTGCGCAACCAGCGCGAGCAAGGCCTGGCCATGCTCGACAAGGCGGCGTTGCGACTGGAAGCGATTCGAGTGCTGGTGGCGGGTTGATCACTGCCTGCTGAAAAAGAAAGGCCCGCACACACTGCGGGCCTTTTTATGTCTTAAGGGGCTCATCGGCGCATAGGTATCTACACAACTTCGCAGCCTACAGCCGCCAACGCTAACCACGATGCGAAGCGAGCCGCTCTTGCTCTTGATCTGCTTTTGATCTTGATCTCAGGCGCCCCGTTAAACCACGCTGGCCGAACGCAGGCTTGAATCCGTGGGTAACCCGGCAGGACGCCG
>NZ_QGAJ01000015.1:0-131109 GCF_005233615.1 Pseudomonas sp. CFBP13528 | reverse complement strand
GCCTCATAGCTACAACGACTACCGGTCGCCGGTCGTGAAGGAAAGGTTGGCGGCGTGAACCTTAATCAGTGTCCAAGATTACTTGACCAGTTCATGTCGGCTTCCATATGGTTGCGCAGCACCGTCATGCTGACTTCATTGTCCTGCACGGCAGCGCCCATCCGGGAGTTTCCCAGGTAGCCGGCCAGGCTCATGATCAAGGCGGTCAGCAGCCCGGTCGCAATCAACAGCATCAAGCGTAGTTTGATCGTCATCTGTATCCCCATACCTGGACCGCCGGTTGGGAAACCAACCGTTCGAGCGTCATCAGTACCGTTATCGGCACTGGTATCGGTTAGTGAAGCCCAAGTTTGCGGATCTGCGCGAATCCCTTAAGCTGGGCGTTTTTTGCCCGGACTTGCCCATGCCTAGAAGCATCGCCCACCTCGCCCTGCTGTTGGGCTTGATCACCGCCGTCGGCCCCTTTGCCATCGACAGCTACCTGCCGGCGCTGCCAACCCTTGGCGCCAGTCTCAACGCGTCGCCGGCCGCCGTGCAGATGAGCCTGACCGTGTTCTTCATGATCATCGGGGTGTGCCAGCTGTTCTACGGCCCGATCAGCGATGTATTTGGGCGTAAGTTGCCGATCTATGCGGGGTTGGTGATCTTTACCGTGGGCAGTATCGGCTGTGCGTTGGCCCCCACCATCGAAGTGCTGATCGGTTTTCGCGCGGTGCAGGCCTTTGGGGCATGCGCGGGGATGGTGATTCCACGGGCGATTGTCCGCGACCTGTACACCGGCCATGAAGCGGCGCGCCTGATGGCCTTGTTGATGCTGGTGATGAGCGTTTCACCGATCCTTGCGCCATTGGCCGGCAGCCTGGTGATTTCGTTCTGGAGCTGGCGCGAGGTGTTTGCCGCGTTGGCGGTGGTGGCGCTGCTGTGCCTGGTGATGACGATCGTGCAACTGCCGGAAACCCATCCGGCGGAACGTCGTTTGGGCAAGACCCTGGGCAGCGCATTCGGCAGCTACGGCGCCCTCCTCCGCGATCCGGTGTTCACCGGGTTGTCGGTGGTAAGCGGCTTTGGCCTGGCCACGTTCTTTGTGTTTATCGGCAGCGCGCCCTTTGTATACATCGAATACTTCGGCCTGACACCGACGCAATTCAGCCTGTGCTTTGCCGTGAATGCGGCGTCATTTTTCGCCATGAGCCAGCTGACGGCACGCCTGAGCGCCCGCTTTGGCCTGCCGCCGCTGATCCGCTGGTCGGTGATTGCCGTGGCGGCCGTGATGGCGCTGCTGGCGGCCAGTACGCTGTGGGGCAATCACCTGGTCTTGATGATGACGCTGCTGTTTATCGGCTTCGGTTTTCTCGGCCTGTTATTACCGGCCGCCGGGGTGTTGTCCCTGGAAGACCATGGCGCGGTGGCAGGTTCGGCATCGGCCCTGCTGGGCGCGATTCAGATGGTCACCGCCGCTGTGGCCATGACGCTGGTGGGACTGTTTGCCGACCATACGCCCGCGCCGATGCTGGTTGGCATCGCGCTGTGCGCGGCGGCCGCCATGCTCACGGTGTTGTGGACGCTGCGGCGCTTGCCGCCGCACCTGGCGAGCGCCTGACCGGCGCGTAACGCCTACAGATCAAACCGATCCACCGCCCGCCGCCGCTCGTTGTCGTCACGTACGTCATAGCTGGCGGTGGTCTGGATATTGGTGTGATGGGCCAGCTTTTGCGCAATCGACAGGTCATGTTCCTCGATCACCCGCGTGATGAACGAGCGGCGGAAGTCATGGGGCATGATCTTCACGCCTACCTGGTCCCCGCGCTGGCGAGCGATGTAGTAAATCGCGTGCTTGGTGATGCGTTCCCGGGTGATATGACTGCCACGTCGAATGCGGTTGAACAGGAACGTGTCGTCCTCTTCGCCTTCCTTGAGTTGCCCGCGACGAAACTCCAGCCAGGCCTGCAGCTTGGCGAATGCCCAGTCCGGCGCGTACTTGACCAGTTCTTTATTGCCCTTGCCGATCACGCGCAAGCTGCGCTGGGCAAAATCGATCTGCGCCAGGTCAAGGTTGACCGACTCCGATTTGCGCATGCCCGAGCCGTACAGGATGCCGATGACAGCGGCGTCGCGCAGGCCCTGGGGGCGTGGGTCGGCGGCGCAGACTTCCATCATTTCGCGGATCAACGTACGGCGCAGGTTACGCCCCTGCCCCAGGCGTGTACCGGACGCGGCCTTGACCGAACGCATCTTCAACAGATGTTCCTGGCTGATCAGGCTCATCCGCCACGCTTCATTCATCACCCCGCGCACGGCATTCACATACAGTGACGAAGTGTTCGGCGCATAGCCGTCTTCACGCAACGCGGCGACCAGCGCAATCACCTGTTCGGGCTGCAGCAGGTGCCAGTCAATGTCTTCCAGGTTGACGTCGTCAAGGCCCAGACGGTCGGCGGCATCCTGCAGCACGTAACGCATGGTCAGTTGGCTGGAGGGCGCAAGGCGGGTGAGGTAGAGGGTCAGCGGGTTGCGGATGGACTCAGTCAAGGTAGATCAGCCTTTGGATTAAATATCACGAGCAATCCATTGATTAATCGTAATATTTATTGAATTGGCGAGGGCCGAGTCTAGCGCAGTCTCGCCCTTGCCATCAAATCAGGGCGCCACATCTTCTTCTTCGGCGGATGGCTGAGGTTGACTCTGGGATTGGCTCCAATCGGCATCCTGTTTCTGCATCAGTGCAAACCAGTGACGGCGCATGAAGGTCAAGTAACTGTCCGGCGCCTTGGCAAAATCCTTCTCGTCGGCGTAGCAGCCTGGCAGCGGCAGCTCGGTGCCCTGTTCCTTGTACTGGCTGACCAACGCCTGCTGTGCGGCCACGCTGCAATCGGTCGGCAACGGCATGCCGCGCAGAGCTCCGGCGTCTTCGTCCCACCAGGCTGCGCCGTAGCGGTCAACGCCGCGCAGGCGATACTTCTCTGACTTGCCGACGTGCATGATCAACTTGAATTCATTTGGGCTGACATCGCTGGTACAGGTGCGCGAATAGCCCACAGTCGCCTGGGTATTGCCGTCACCCAGCAGGTCGGTGACCTGGGTAGCCGCCGTGTCAAAGTGCAGCCCGGCGTCGAATTGGCACTGGCGTACGTCGTCGTAGAGCATCCACACGCGCTTGGGATGCTCGCCCGCCAGCAGGTACTGGGCCGCATAGACAAACGCCGACTGGGTGCCATCGTCGTCCCGTTCGCTGACCTGTTCGGCCAGGACCAGCAGGTTTCTGCCCTGGCGATCGTCCCACGTGTAAGCGGCGATTTGCTTGCCGCGCACTTCGACACCCTCGGGGACCTGATCAATGTTCGCCAGGGTCACGCCTTCATCGGCCCGCACGGTCGTGACACAGGCGATGCACACCCACAATCCCATCAACACCGGCCGCAACTGGCCGCGTAAAAGCTGCACGCTATTCATCCGAGTACCCTGGCAAGAGATGGCTTACTTTACCGGCACTTGAAGGGCAATGCAGAGAAGATTGTTGAATAGGTACACAGAGGCCGTCGCAGGTGCATCCCACGTGAACCAAATACCCGCCGGCCTGTTCCTATCTGCCTGAAAATCACAGGGTTTAACACCTTGGCCACATAGCTGAACCCTAGCTGTCTACCTGTCAAATAAACGAGTTTTTCATCCGCCTTTCATATTCGTTGAACATTTTTGCGCTTAACCTTGTAGGCAACACTTCAGAGCAATCCGGGGTTAATCGACTAAGCTGTTGATTCCGCTTTATCTTTAGCGCCGTTTTGTACTCTGCGGGCTGTAGTTTTGCCCAATAATCGCTGCTGTTTTCGCGCTCCAAGTTGCTCCAGCCGAGGTCTTGAATCTTTGAAACCCTACCCTATTCATTGCGTATCGATCGTTATCCCGGTCTATAACGAACAAGAGAGCCTGCCCCAATTGCTGCGCCGCACCACGGCGGCCTGCAAACAGTTGGCCTACGAATACGAAATCATCCTGGTGGATGACGGTAGCCGTGACGATTCGGCGCAGTTGCTCGAAGACGCCGCCGCCGAAGAAGGCAGCAACGTGGTCGCAGTGATCCTCAATCGCAACTATGGCCAGCATGCGGCAATCATGGCCGGTTTTGAACAGTGCCGCGGCGAAGTGGTGATTACCCTCGACGCCGACCTGCAAAACCCGCCGGAAGAAATCCCGCGCCTGGTGGAACAAGCCGCCCTGGGCTATGACGTGGTCGCCACGGTGCGTAACAATCGCCAGGATTCCGCGTTCCGTCGCTGGCCTTCGCGCCTGATCAACCTGGCCGTGCAGCGCTCCACCGGCGTGGCCATGACTGACTACGGCTGCATGCTGCGCGCCTACCGCCGCACCATCGTCGACGCGATGCTTGCCTGCCGCGAGCGCAGCACCTTCATTCCGATCCTGGCCAATGGCTTTGCCCGTCACACCACAGAAATCCTGGTGCACCACGCCGAGCGTGAACATGGCGAGTCCAAATACAGCGCCATGCGCCTGATCAGCCTGATGTTCGACCTGCTCACCTGCATGACCACCACGCCGTTGCGCCTGCTGTCCATCGTCGGTTTCAGCCTGGCGGCGCTGGGCGTGCTGTTTGCCTTTGCGCTGATCGTCATGCGCCTGGCCTTCGGTGCCGATTGGGCGGGCGATGGCCTGTTCGTGCTGTTTGCCGTGCTGTTTGTGTTCACCGGTGGCCAGTTCATCGGCATGGGCCTGCTGGGTGAATACCTGGGCCGCATGTACAGCGATGTGCGCGCCCGCCCGCGTTTCTTCATTGAGAAAGTGCTGCGCAACCAACCGGCAGCACCGGCTCCCGTGGTCGTCGTTGATGGCCTGGTGTCTTCCCATACTTCTACTTCTACTTCCGATCAGGTCCAGTCATGAGTTCAAAAGCCGTTGTCTTCGCCTACCACGATATTGGCTGCGCCGGTATTGAAGCCTTGCTCGCTGCGGGTTACGACATCGCTGCGGTGTTCACCCATGCCGATGACCCCAAGGAAAACAATTTCTACGGCTCCGTCGCCCAGCTGTGCGCCCGCAACGGTATCCCGGTGCACGCCCCGGAAGATGCCAACCACCCCCTGTGGGTCGAGCGCATCGCCAAGCTCAACCCGGATTTCATCTTCTCTTTCTATTACCGCAACCTGTTGAGCGAGCCCGTGCTGGCCACCGCCCGCCACGGCGCGTTCAACCTGCATGGTTCGCTGCTGCCCAAATACCGTGGCCGCGCCCCGGCCAACTGGGTGCTGGTCAACGGTGAAACCGAAACCGGCGTGACCCTGCACCGCATGGTCAAGCGTGCCGATGCCGGCGCGATCCTGGCCCAACAGACAGTCAGCATCGAGCGCAGCGACACCGGCCTGAGCCTGCACGCCAAACTGCGTGATGCCGCCAGCAACCTGCTGCGCGACGCTCTGCCGCAACTGGCCCAGGGCAAACTGACCGAAATCGCCCAGGACGAAAGCCAGGCGACCTGCTTCGGCCGCCGCAGCGCCGCCGATGGCAAGATCGACTGGAAAAAGCCCGCCGAGCAACTGTTCAACCTGGTCCGAGCCGTCACCCAGCCTTACCCTGGCGCCTTTTGCGCCGTGGGTGAGCACAAGCTCATCGTGTGGCAGGCCGACGTGGTCAAGGGCAATGAAGGCCTGGCGCCTGGCCGCGTAATCAGCGTCAACCCGCTGCGCATCGCCTGTGGCGAAGACTCCCTGGTGGTCAAGTTTGGCCAGCGCAACGACAACGGCTTGTACCTGGCCGGCCCTTCCCTGGCCGATGAACTGGGCCTGGTGGACGGTTCGGTGCTGCGCGGCGCCGAGTCGGGCCGCAAGCCACGCCGTACCCGTGTGTTGATCCTGGGGGTGAACGGTTTTATCGGTAACCACCTGTCCGAGCGCCTGCTGCGCGACGACCGTTACGAAGTCTACGGCCTGGACATCGGTTCCGACGCCATCGAGCGCCTGCGCAGCCACCCCAACTTCCACTATGTAGAAGGCGATATCAGCATCCACACCGAGTGGATCGAGTACCACATCAAGAAATGCGACGTGGTGCTGCCACTGGTGGCCATCGCCACCCCAATCGAATACACCCGCAACCCGCTGCGCGTATTCGAACTGGATTTCGAAGAAAACCTCAAGCTGGTGCGTTACTGCGTCAAGTACAACAAGCGCGTGATCTTCCCATCGACCTCCGAAGTCTACGGCATGTGCCAGGACCAGTACTTCGACGAAGACACCTCCAACCTGGTGGTGGGCCCGGTCAACAAGCAACGCTGGATCTACTCGGTCTCCAAGCAACTGCTCGACCGCGTGATCTGGGCCTACGGCGACAAAGGCCTGAAATTCACCCTGTTCCGTCCGTTCAACTGGATGGGCCCGCGCCTGGACCGCCTGGATTCGGCGCGTATCGGCAGTTCCCGTGCCATCACCCAGTTGATCCTGAACCTGGTGGAAGGTACGCCGATCCGCCTGTTCGACGGCGGCGAGCAGAAGCGTTGCTTCACTGACATCGCTGACGGCATCGAAGCCCTGGCGCGCATCATCGATAACGAGAACGGTGTCTGCGACGGCCAGATCATCAACATCGGTAACCCGGAAAACGAAGCCAGCATCCGCCAGTTGGGCGAAGAGCTGCTGCGTCAGTTCGAGGCGCACCCGTTGCGCCACAATTTCCCGCCGTTCGCGGGCTTTCGCGACGTGGAGAGCAAGGCGTTCTACGGCACCGGTTACCAGGACGTGGCCCATCGCAAGCCGAGCATCGAAAATGCCAAGCGCCTGCTGAACTGGGAGCCGACCGTGGAGATGAGCGAAACCATCGGCAACACGCTGGATTTCTTCCTGCGCGAAGCCATGCTTGAAATAGCGGATAAAAAGTAATGCAGGCAGGCCTTCGCATCGACGTCGACACCTACCGTGGCACCCGCGAAGGTGTGCCACGGTTGCTCGAGTCCCTGGATGAAGCCGGGGTCAAGGCGACGTTTTTCTTCAGCGTCGGGCCGGACAACATGGGGCGCCACTTGTGGCGCCTGATCCGCCCGCAGTTCCTGTGGAAAATGCTCCGTTCCAATGCCGCCGGCCTGTATGGCTGGGACATTTTGCTGGCCGGCACCGCCTGGCCAGGCAAACCGATTGGCCGTGACCTGGGGCATCTGATGCGCCAGGCCAAGGCCGCCGGGCACGAAGTCGGCCTGCACGCCTGGGATCACCACGGCTGGCAGGCCAACACCGGGCGCTGGAGTGACGCGCAGCTGGTCGAGCAGATCCGGCGCGGCGTGGATACCCTGAGCGACATCCTCGGTGAGCGCGTCGACTGTTCAGCGGCCGCCGGTTGGCGCGCCGATGAACGCGTGGTGCAAGCCAAACAAGCCTTCAATTTTCGCTACAACAGCGATTGCCGGGGCACCAGCCTGTTTCGACCGACCCTGGCCGACGGCAGTGCGGGCACCCCACAAATTCCGGTGGACCTGCCGACCTTCGACGAAGTCGTCGGGCCGGTCGTGGCTGCCAAAGACTTCAACGGTTTCATCCTGGATCGGTTCAGCGCCTCGACGCTGAACGTCTATACGATCCACGCAGAAGTAGAAGGGATTCTGATGGCCAATGATTTTCGACAGTTGCTTGCCCAGGCAGGGCCGCGCGGCATCGATTTCAAACCCCTGGGCGACCTGTTGCCTGCGGATGTGACCACCCTGCCCCAGCAACAGTTGGTGCGTGGCGCATTGAGCGGCCGCGAGGGTTGGCTTGGAGTGCAGCAAGCATGATCCGGCGCTGGGCATTGCCCCTGCTCCTGTTGGCGTTCGGGGTGTTCTACCTGTTACCGCTGGCGACCCACGGGCTGTGGATTCCCGATGAGACCCGCTACGCGCAGATCAGCCAGGAAATGCTGCTGACCGGCAAGTGGGCCGCGCCGCACTTCATGGGCATTCGCTACTTCGAAAAACCTGCCGCCGGCTACTGGATGATCGCGCTGGGCCAGGCGATCTTCGGGCAGAACCTGTTCGGTGTGCGTTTTGCCTCGGCCTTGAGCACCGGGCTGAGCATTCTGCTGGTTTATCTGGTGTCCCGCCGGTTGTGGAACGACCCGCAAAAAAGCCTGGTCAGCAGCGTGCTGTACATGAGTTTCGTCAGTGTGGCGATGCTGGGCGGCTACGCCAACCTGGACCCCCAATTCACGTTCTGGGTCAACCTGACAGGCGCTGCTTTGTGGTTCTGCTTCGACAGCACTACCCGCCGTGCTCGACTGGGGGCCTGGGCCCTGCTCGGCATGGCCTGCGGCATGGGATTCATGACCAAGGGCTTCCTGGCGTGGTTGCTGCCGGTGTTGATCGCCCTGCCCTACGCGCTCTGGCAGAAACGTTCGGTCGAGTTGTTCAAGTTCGGGCCGGTGGCGGTGGCTGCTGCGATCCTGGTCAGCTTGCCCTGGGCATTGGCGGTGCACCTGCAAGAGCCGGATTACTGGCACTTCTTCTTCTGGCACGAGCATATCCAGCGCTTCGCCGGTGAAGATGCCCAACATGCCGAACCGTTCTGGTACTACCTGCCGTTGCTGATCGCCTTCACGTTGCCGTGGGTCGCCCTGTTACCGTCCACGCTCAAGCAGGCATGGTCGGACAAGCGCCTGCCGAAAACCGCGTTCCTGCTGCTGTGGCTGGTGATGCCCCTGGCATTCTTCAGCCTGGCCAAGGGCAAGCTGCCCTCCTACATCATGCCGTGCCTGCTGCCCCTGGCATTGCTGATGGGTTCGACCCTGAGTGACAAGCTCGCTCAGGGCCGGGGCCGCGTATTGCGCATCAACGGTTGGCTGAACCTGGTGATCGGTGTGCTCGTGCTGTTGGCGCTGATCTGGTTCCAATGGAAGAAGCCGCTGTACGAGCACGGTGAGGAAACCCTCAGCCTGGTGCTGGTATTTACCGGCGTGGTCGGCTGGATCCTGGCCAACCTGCTGCAGGCGGCGCGCCCGTTGAAACTGTGGGCCGCGCCGCTGATCGGCAGCGGTTTGCTGGTGGTCTTGTTGCCTGCCGCCCTGCCCCATTCGGTGGTTTATAACAAGACGCCGGACCAGTTCATCATCGATCACGCCGAAGAGCTCAAGCCCTCTGTTGCGCTGTTGAGCAACGACCTGGGTGCGTCCGCAGCGCTGGCCTGGCGGCTGAAACGGCCCGACATCACGCTGTACAACACCTCTGGCGAGGTGAAATACGGGCTGGCCTACGCTGATACCGCTCATCGTCTGATTGACCGCAATCAAATCCAGGCCTGGATGGCGCAAACCCGCCGCAGCGGTGCCGTGGGCGTGGTGATGCGCGTCAACAGCCAGGGCGAAAAGGAAGAGCTCGCACTGCTGCCCCCGGACGGCCAGCGGTATGCGCAAGGCAACATCGTGATTCTGATTTTCCCGCAGGTCGCGCCATGATCACCCTGCTTCTATTGCTCACGGCGTGCCTGCTCACCTGCATGGGCCAGGTCTCGCAGAAGTTTGCCGTGGAAAGCTGGCGTGACATGCCCGACGCGTGGGCGCCGAAGCTACGCTCACCCTGGTTGTGGTCGGCGCTGGTGTGCCTGGGCCTCGGCTTGCTGGTGTGGCTGCTGGTGCTGCAGCGCCTGGAAGTGGGCATTGCCTACCCGATGCTCAGCCTGAACTTTGTGCTGGTCACGCTGATGGCGCGCTTTGTCTTTGCCGAGCCCATCGATGGTCGCCACTGGCTGGGCGTGGCGCTGGTCATCGCCGGCGTTGTGCTGTTGGGGCGCCAGGTATGAGCCGGACACGCGGTTTCGCCCTGGCCCTGGGCAGCGTCGGCCTGGTCAGTGCCGCCCAACTGGGCATGCGCTGGAGCATGACGCGGCTGCCGTTGCCGGATGAATGGCCGAACGCTTTGAGCACCGGCAGCATCGACGGCAGCGCCCTGGGCGTGGTGATCCTGGCGATCATCGCTTATGCGCTGTCGATGCTCTGCTGGCTCGGCGCACTGAAGCACTTGCCCCTCGGGCGTGCATATTCGCTGCTGAGCATCAGCTACGCGCTGGTGTACCTGCTGGCGGCGTGCCTGCCGGTCTTCAACGAACACTTTTCGCTTTCGAAAACCCTGGGGGTGGCCTTGGTCATCCTCGGCGTACTGGTCATCAACTCTCGTCGTGCTAGCACCTCAAGTCCCAGGAATACCCCATGAAAATCAGCGTATTTGGTAGTGGTTACGTCGGTCTGGTACAGGCCACGGTATTAGCCGAAGTCGGTCACGATGTTATTTGCATGGACGTTGACCAGCGCAAAGTCGAGTCGCTGCAAAAGGGCCACGTGACCATCTTCGAGCCCGGCCTGGCCGCCATGGTCAAGGAAAACCTGGAAAGCGGACGCCTGCATTTCACCTACGATGAAAAACTTGCGGTCGAGCATGGTGAAGTGTTGTTCATTGCGGTGGGCACGCCGTCGGATGAAGACGGTTCGGCCGATCTCAAATACGTGCTGTCGGTGGGTGATGCGGTCGCCCGCCATCGCGTGGCGCCGGTGATCCTGGTGGAGAAGTCCACCGTGCCAGTGGGCACCGGCGATACCCTGCGCGACCACATGCGCAAGAACCTGCGCGCCGCCGGCCGTGAGCTGCAGTTTGATATCGTCTCCAACCCGGAATTTCTCAAGGAAGGCTCGGCCGTGGCCGACTGCCGCCGCCCGGACCGCATCATCATCGGCTGCGAGCGCGAAGAAGTACGGGAGGTGATGCGCGACCTGTATGCGCCGTTCAACCGCAACCATGACCGCATCATCTTCATGGACCTGCGCAGCGCTGAACTGACCAAGTACGCCGCCAACTGCATGCTCGCCACCAAGATCAGCTTCATCAACCAGATCGCCGAGCTGGCCGAACACCTGGGCGCCGACATCGAAGCCGTGCGCCTGGGCATCGGTGCCGACTCACGCATCGGCTACCACTTCATTTATCCCGGTTGCGGCTATGGCGGCTCCTGCTTTCCCAAAGACATGCGCGCCCTGATCCACAGCGCCAAGCAGGCCAACTGTTCCAGCGACCTGCTCGAAGCCGTGGAAGCGATCAACCAGCGTCAGAAAGGCAAGCTGTTCGAGCGCATCAACGCGTTCTTCAAGGGTGACCTGCGCGGCAAGACCTTCGCCTTGTGGGGCCTGGCCTTCAAGCCCAATACCGACGACATGCGCGACGCGCCGAGCCGCGTGCTGATGGAAGCCCTCTGGGACGCCGGCGCCAACGTACGCGCATTCGACCCCGAAGCCATGCAGGAAACCCAGCGTATCTATGGCGATGACCCGCGGTTGATGCTGATGGGCACGCCGGAGTCCACCCTGGGCGGCGCCGATGCGCTGATCGTCTGCACCGAGTGGCAACAATTCAAGGCACCGGACTTCGACCTGATTCACCAGCGCCTGAAAACCCCGGTGATCTTTGACGGTCGCAACCTGTACGACGGCGAGCGCCTCACCCGCAAGGGCTTCAAGTATTTCCCGATCGGCCGTGGTGACTCCTGCGACTTGCCGATCCCCCAGCAAAACTGGGTGCAACAGGCCAAGGCAGGCTGATAGGTGAACAAAGCACTTGCGCCCCAGCTCAGCCCAACGATCCGTTTACAGTCACTGGGTTTGGGGCTCTTGGCACTGCTGCTGTTCATCGCCGGCAACTGGCACCAGGCGATTATCGGGTTCGATTCACGCTTCGTGGTGTTTGCCCAGGAGATGCTGCGCCATGGGCCGAGCTTCTTTCCCACCACCTACGGCCAGCCGTATGCGGACTACCTGGCCACATCGACCCTGCTGACCTGGCTGTTGTCCCTGCCATCGGGCCAGGTCACCAGCCTCACGGCCTGGCTGCCCAGCGCTGTCGCCTCGGCGTGCATCGTGGTGCTGGTGTATCGACTCACTGCGCCCTACTCCCTGCGCTGGGGCCTGCTGAGCATCGCCATGTTGCTGCTCAGCAGCACCTTTATCAGCGAAACCCGCGCCGTCTCCCTGGACCAGATGCTGGCGGCGGTGACGCTGGCAGTGTTTTACCTGGGTTATGCCCATGATCATTTCTCTGCGGCCAGGCGCCTGCACTGGGTGTTTGCGCTGCTGATGCTCGGTTTTGCGATTCGCGGGCCGATTGGCCTGGTCATTCCTACCGGAGTGCTGTGCAGCTATTACCTGATCAACCGTCAATGGCGGCAGTTGTTCAGCTTCGGGCTATTGGCGCTGGCGTTGCTGGCGGCGTGTATCGGCCTGTTGCTGCTGTTGGCCAAGCTCAGCGGTGGCGAAGACTTCATGCACGACGTGATCCGCATGCAGTTTCTCGGGCGCATGGATGGCAGCGAAGGCTCCGGCAGCGTGCTGTATTACTTCACCAGCTCCCTGGGCAACTATGCCCTGGCCTACCCGGTGGCGCTTCTGGTGTTGCTGGCCGTGATGAGCGGCGGCCGCCGAGCAGCCGAACCTGCGTTGAAGCTGGTGCTGTACTGCGCGGCCGCCGGTGCATTGGTGATGCTTGGCTTGTCGGTGCCCCAGGCCAAAAAGGCGCGTTATATCCTGCCGATGCTGCCGATGGCCGCAATCATTGCCGCGTATCCGTTCCAGGTCGCCCAGGGCCGTCTGTTCAGCGCTTTGCGCGGCTTGATGCTGGTAGTGTGGACGCTGTTACCCGCGCTGTTGGCGGTCGGCCTGATCGCAGCGCGACGGCGTTACCCGGAACTGCTGGCCGATCTCGGGCTGATTTTCGGCCTGCTGGCGGTGCTTCAGGCGCTGGCGGTACTGGCATTGTTCAAGGCGCGACTGCGCGCGGTCGGTCCGGCGTTCGCTGCGGTGGTGGCAGTCTGGACGACTTACATCTCAGTGGTCGAACCCTTGGAGCGCAGCCTTTACGACACCCGCACGTTCACGCTGGCGGCCAAGGATCAGATCCTGCAGCAACCGGCACCGCTGGTGTTGCATGCATTGGGCAAAGATGCAAAAGCCATCAAGTTCATGGTCAACTTCAATTGCGACAAGGTCCCGCTGTTTACCCAATTGCCCGCTGAACTGCAGCCTGTTCAGGCGCCGGCCTGGCTGGTGATGAGCCAGGCGGACTTCCAGAGCCTGACTGACCCACGCCTGCGTTCGCTCACGCCGACGCTCACTGGCGCGTTCGATAAGACGCCTTATGTGTTGCTCCATCTGGAGAAAAACACCTCTCCCTGAGCGTGTTTTCAACGAGCGCGTAAGAAATAACGCCCACTTATACAACGGTGGGCGTTTTTCACCAGAATTACCGAGAAAGCACCTACAGAGCTTTGCGTAAGGGCCGGTGCACTTCGCCTTCCGAGGTCTGGAACCCGACTGTAGACTCGCTTGCCAAGTGCATTAATTATTTACCACCTGCGTCAGGGGCTCTCTGGAACAGCTCTGGTAGCGAACCTGCCTAACAACAAGGAGGCAATGCCGTGCGAGAGGATACGCTGGCTGTAGCGGCGCCGAGACTGGATCGGCTGATGGGGTTGCGCGACGCACTGGTGGCGTTGAAGGGGCCGCTGGCTGACGAACCAGGCATGCAGGAGAACCTGCACAAACGCTTGTTCAACGAAGAACTCGATAGCCTCGTGCTGGGCAAGATCAGCACGCCCTCCTCCGCGGGCGCCGCTCGAACCCCGTTTGGCGAAGCCTCTTGACTACATGATTTTTGCATTCAACCCTCATTAATATGCATTGGCGTCGATGCAAAGCAGTTGGCACACTGCACGCGTTCCTTCCCCCAATCACGTTGGAACGTTCAAGGCTTTCCCGGGAAACCAGGCGGGCCTTTTTTTCGCCCCCAGTTTCAGGACCTTTTTCAATGCTCGCTCGCTGGTTACCTGCCGCCATCAATACCCGCCCCTCTGAATGGAGTCGCGCCGCTATCGGCATGGCCTTGGGCACCCTGCTCAGTGTCTGGGTATGTGCCCAGGTGTTTGGCATGGAAGTCGCCCTGCATCTGCTTGGCCCACTGGGCGCGTCGGCGGTGTTGCTGTTCGCCGTGTCGTCGGGGGCATTGGCGCAACCGTGGTCGATCATGGGCAGTTATCTGTGCGCGGGCGTGGTGGCGCTGCTCGTGGCACGGGTGCTGGGACGCACCCTCGGCAGCGCTTGCCTGGCGGCGGGCATGACCGTTGTGCTGATCTGCTGGCTACGCTGCCTGCACCCGCCGGCGGGGGGGCTGGCCATGACGCTGGTATTGGCCGACCCTGCCTCCATCGCCCTCGGCTGGCAGGAGCTGGCACCGGTCATGCTCGGTGCCGGTGCGCTGCTGACGTGCGCGCTGGCCTACAATAATGCCACCCGCACGCGTTATCCCAAGGCACCTGCCGAATCGGCGCCGGTGGTGATCGGCAGTGCGCCCATGACCGACCCGGCCATCACTGCGGCCGACCTCAAGCTGGCGTTGGCCGATATGGAGCAGTTCTTTGACGTCGAGCCCACGGCGCTGGAGGAATTGATTCACTCCGCCGAAGGCCACGCGCGACGCCGCAGCATCGGCGAGGTCCTGGCCAGTCGCGTGGTTTGATATCAGCAGCGGCGCGACGAGTGGCTTATTGCGCCACTTGCGATCAATCGCATCATGACTAAAGTCAAGTCAACACTTGAAATTGTCTGCAGTCCTGGATGTCTGGGCCATTGCTGTACCAGTAGCGAAGACAAGGAAGGTCTGGCTTTGGACCAGTAGCATCGCGCGGCGCCCATCGCATCGGGAGTTAGCGCCCTTGTCGTAGTTTTCCTGCCAGTCCTCCTGCTCGGGTGTTTCGAACATTTATTCGAAACAGGAGAGCTTGCCTTGAACACCGTATTTCAACAATTACTGCGTTCCCCCCTATTTGAGCCGCGCCAGCGTCACCACGCTTCTCTGATGACGTACATGGACCTTACGATCAAGCGCATGCATGCGATTTTTAGTACCGGTCTGATTAATAACGAGCTGTGGCTGGGGCAATCACGACAGGCGGAGTTTTCCTCACTGTGTGAATTGATGGGCTATTTGGGCGCCTTCGACTACGCGCTCCACTCCTCGATAGTCGATCACATGATTGCTGTCGATGCATTGTTCAACCACGGTTCAGCCGCGCAGGTAGAGCGCTATCGAGACGAAGCGGTGCGCCTGGATAAGGTGTATGCGTTCGGCTGCACGGAAGTGGCAGTGGGGACCGACGTGCGCAATATTCGCACGACGGTAACGTACAACCGCGAAGAGGGTTCTCTGGTCCTCGATTCCCCTGCACCCGAAGCCTGCAAGTGCTGGATAGGCAATGCATTTCGCGCCGCGCAAGTGGTGATGGTGCTCGCCCGCCTGATCGTCGACGATGAGGATCAAGGTCATCATTGGTTTCGAGTGGTTATCCGCGAACGCGAAAACGGTTGCCTGCTCAACGGCGTGAAAATAATGGCATGCGACCCCAAAGGTGGCATTCATGCCAACCAGGTGGCGGCCATACGCTTCTGCCGGATGAAACTCCCCCTCGAGGCCCTGCTGCAACGACACTCCCGATTCACTGACGAGGGTGTCTTCGTCAGCGACGTACCTTTATCGCAGCGTTTTATTGGTGCGCTGAAGACCTTCCTGCAGGAGCGGCTGCTGTTCATAGCCGGTATTCGCCATAGTGCCGGGCTGACAGCCCACTTGAGCTATCGATTCGCTCATCACCGTCTAATCCAGTCGCAGGTCGGCCAGGTTGCACTGATGAGCCAGCCTCTGTTTCGTCAACGCCTGTATGCCGTACAACTCAAGGCGATTGCGCTCACCTACCTGGAGCAGGCGGTGCGCAAGCGCTTCGAGGCGGATTGGGCGCAGGAGCACAAGCGCAAGGAGCTTCACGTGTTGGCAGCCGTGTGCAAGGCGGTAGGTGCGTGGCAAGGGCTGGAGGTGATTGCGCTGTCTCGTGAGCTGTGCGGGTCTCAAGGCTTTCATCATTACAACCAGATCGTCACGCAACGCATGGACTGTGAGATTGCCAACACATTTGCCGGGGACAGCTCGATCATGGCCTATCAGGTCATCAAGGATGCGTTGGCGCGGCCACGGTCTGTCGACACGTCAGCAGCCAACATCGGCCAGCGTGTCGAAGCGAAGATCCTTGAGCAATGTCGTCAATCTGCCGGGTTTACCCATGAGCAGGCAGTGGGCCTGGTCTATGCCAGGGCGTTGAGCTTGGTGATTCAGGAAGTTCAGGCGCTAGGAGTGCCTGAACCCGCGACCGTGGAGGATCTGATCGGCGAATTCGCTGCAAAGCTGTACCCCTGGGGTATGCGCAAGCCAGAAAGAGCCGGCCTGGATGTCAGTCCTGAGCAGATTGAAGCGTTGGCCATTGCGCTTGAACCACCGCAAATCCTGGTCAGTGCGTTGATCGATCGCGCTGATTACATCGAGCAGTTCACCCGTCCACTCTATGAGGACCAATGACATGGCTCTTCAGTCAATACCGGACTTTTCCGACCCTCGAACCATTAGTGATCCCTACGACGCGTTTGCTTATCTACGCCATCATCATCCGCTCTACTGGTCGCAACATTACAACGCCTGGCTGATGACCCGGTTTGACGACGTCGCCAGTGCTCAGGGCGATACCCGACGTTATTCATCCAATCGAATGCGCGCACTTGTAAACGCTCAAGTGCCCGTCCACGAGCAAGCTGCCTTAGAGCCTTTCATCGAGAAGGCTTCTCGCTGGATGTATTCCCAGGACGGGAAGGTGCACGAGGCTGGCCGCAAGGTGCTGGGTAAGGCGTTCACGCCACGCGCCATTGACGCACTGGCGGGCGATATCGAACGCATCGTGGATGACCTGCTGGCACAACTGAGCCCCCAACCGGAATTGATGACTGAATTGTTCGATAAGATTCCGGCGCTGATCCTGGCTCACATTTTCGGGATCGCCGCGCAAGACGCGCTGAAGATCAGGCGTTGGACAGATGCAATCATCGTGTTCATGGTGGGTAGCACCGATCCGGCATTTGGGCCACGGGAAGCCTTGCAAGCGATGGAGCAAATGTATGAGCAGTTCTCCCTGCTTGTAGATGAGCGCCGCATGTCTGCGCTTGCGGGCAACGATCTGGTTAGCCAGGTGATTGCCGCAGGCGACAAAGCCCTGATGAGCAAAGACGATGTGCTGGCTCAACTGGCTTTTGTAGTGGTCGCGGCGACTACGACCAGCGCGGATCAGTTGGGCATCATCATGTTCTACCTGCTCTCCAACCCAGAAGCGTTGGCAGAACTCAAAACCCACCCTGGCCTGATACCCAATGCCATTGAGGAAGCGCTGCGCATCTGTCCGGCGGGTCAGCTGAGCCACCGCGTGTTGACTGAGGATGTCACCCTGCATGGCCAGACGATGCACAAAGGTGACCTGGTCTACCTGATTCGAGCGGCGGCCAACCGTGACCCTCGCCATTTCAGCGACCCGGACCGCTTCGATATCCATCGCCAAAAGCGTGATCACCTGGCGTTTGGCCGTGGCCCGCATTTTTGTATGGGCACACTGCTGTTCAAGCTCGAAGCAAAGGTCGTTTTCAGCCGTCTATTGCAGCGTTTTCCAAACGTGCGATTGATACGCAGCCAACCGCCAGCTTGGCGCACCAACAGTTTGCAATTTCGTGGGTTAAGTCATATCCATGTAGCGCTGGAACCGGCGAGCGGCAGCATTACGCGGTGTTTTTCCGCAGCACCGTGGGAGAAAAATGGTGGCTATTGTCGAGCGCTACGTGCGGGAAACCTGGTCGTCACCAGTGGCACAGTGGCGTTCGATGAGCGAGGTAATCCCTATGCGCCTGGTGATGTGTACCGCCAGACGCGCCGATGCCTGGAAATCATCGAAGCCGCGCTCGAGCAACTGGGGGTCGACAGAACCCTAGTGGTCGCCACACGCATGTACACCACCGACGTGGCCTGGTGGCCGCAAATCGCCAAGGCTCATCAGGAATTTTTTAGTGATTGTCCGCCGACCACGATGTTATTGGGCGTCAATCAATTGATCGCACCCGACTACCTCATCGAAATAGAGGCGCAAGCATGGACCGGCCAGTGATGACGCCCGAGGGCGTACGCGCCGCGGTCCGTGATGCTGTGGTGATGTGTGTGCAGGACCACACGGTCGAGGGGCCGCAACGCTCGGTACCTATACGCATATACCGGCAGTCAACACCCATACCGGCCCCGGCGCTGCTGTATTTTCATGGCGGAGGTTGGGTTGCCGGCGATCTTGATACCCATGACAGCTTCTGTCGGATCATGTGCGAATGGGCCCGGTGCGCGGTGGTGGCCGTAGATTACGCGCGGCCACCGGAGCATCGCTTTCCTGCAGCCGTGGAAGATTGCTACGCCGTCACCGAATGGGTTGCCACTCAAGGCGCTGCCTTGGGCTTGGACAGCCACCGGATCGCCGTCGCCGGTGGCGGTTCCGGCGGCGGCCTGGCAGCGGTTATCTGCCAGATCGTCCATGAACGCCGCGGCCCTGCGATAGGTTTTCAAATGCTGCTTTACCCCGTCCTCGATTGCCTGGCGCGCAACCGTTCACGGGTCGAGTTCGCCAGCGGGCCTGGCCTGACCGCTCAAATGCTCAACTGGTATCTCGCTCAGTACGTGAGCGAAGGGCAGTCCCTGGCCCATCCTTGGCTGTCGCCCGCGCACCAGGCTTCATTACAGGGGTTGCCCGACGCGCTGATCGTCACCGCCGGCTGCGATTTACTGCGTGATGAGGGCCGGGCTTATGCACGACAGTTGAAAAACGCCGGGGTGCAGGTGCGGCACACGGAATATCCCGGCATGGGACACGGTTTTATCAACTACCCTGGTGAACATCTCGCTGCGCGCAAGGCCATACTCCAGTGTGCTCAGGCCCTTGCAGACTATTTTACCGCCGGCTCTCGCCCAATCACCGACCGTGCATAAATGCAACAACGACCTGCATGATTCCGGGTTGTACGCGGCAAATTTGCGCTGGTACGATCAGGCGATGGTTCGCCCCCGAACATTTTGATAAAGAACAATAAAAGCAGGGAGTTAGTGATGACTGCTCAGGTGTCCCCCGAAGCAAGCCACACCGATAGTCAGCAGCAGCAAGTACTGAGTGAGGTGCGTAACCATATCGGTTACCTCACCCTCAACCGCCCCGCCGGTTTGAATGCCATCACCCTGGACATGGTGCGGCGGATGACAACGCGGCTACAGGCCTGGGCCGCTGACCCGCTGGTCTACGCCGTTGTGCTGCGCGGCTCCGGCGACAAGGCCTTCTGCGCCGGCGGCGATATCCGTTCCCTGTACGACAGCTTCAAGGGTGGCGACACCCTGCATGAAGACTTCTTCGTTGAGGAATACGCACTCGACCTGGCCCTCCACCAGTACCCCAAACCCGTCCTGGCATTGATGGACGGCTTTGTACTCGGCGGCGGCATGGGCCTGGTGCAGGGCGCCGACCTGCGCGTGGTGACCGAACGCAGCCGCCTGGCAATGCCGGAAGTGGCCATCGGGTATTTTCCGGATGTGGGTGGCAGCTACTTCCTGCCGCGCATCCCCGGGGAACTGGGGATCTACCTTGGCGTCACCGGCGTGCAGATCCGTGCGGCGGATGCCCTGTACTGCGGCCTGGCGGATTGGTACCTGGACAGCGCCAGACTGACCGAGCTTGCGCAAAAGCTCGATAGCCTGCAATGGCACGATTCGCCCCTCAAGGACCTGCAAGGCGTGCTCGCCCAACTGGCCGTGCAGCAATTGCCTGATCCGCCGCTGGCAGCCCTGCGCCCGGCGATCGACCATTTCTTCGCCCTGCCGGATGTGCCAAGCATTGTCGAGCAACTGCAGCAAGTCACCGTCGCCGACAGCCACGACTGGGGCCTGGCTACCGCTGACCTGATGCAAACCCGCTCACCCCTGGCCATGGCTGTCACCCTGCAGATGTTGCGCCGTGGGCGCCACCTGCCGCTGGAACAGTGCTTTGCCCTGGAGCTGCACCTGGACCGCCAGTGGTTCGCCCGTGGCGACCTGATCGAAGGGGTCCGCGCCCTGATCATCGACAAGGACAAAAAACCGCAGTGGAATCCGCCAACGGTGCATGAGCTGGACGCCAGCCATGTCGCAAGCTTCTTTCGCGACTTCGCGCAGATTGAGAAATAAGCCATGCAAGATCTTGAATACACAGAAGAACAAGTGATGATTCGCGACATGGCACGTGATTTTGCCCGTGGTGAAATCGCGCCCCATGCCCAGGCCTGGGAAAAGGCCGGCTGGATCGACGACGCGCTGGTGGCCAAGATGGGCGAGTTGGGCCTGCTCGGTATGGTGGTCCCGGAGGAATGGGGTGGGACGTACGTGGATTACGTCGCCTATGCCCTGGCCGTGGAGGAAATCTCCGCGGGTGACGGTGCCACTGGCGCCTTGATGAGTATCCATAATTCAGTGGGTTGCGGCCCGGTCCTCAACTACGGCACAGAGGCACAGAAGCACACCTGGCTGGCCGCTCTCGCCAGCGGTCAGGCCATCGGCTGCTTCTGCCTGACCGAGCCCCAGGCCGGCTCCGAAGCCCACAACCTGCGCACCCGCGCGGAACTGCGCGACGGCCAGTGGGTGATCAACGGTGCCAAGCAGTTCGTCAGCAACGGCAAGCGCGCCCAACTGGCCATTGTGTTTGCCGTGACCGATCCCGATCTGGGCAAGAAAGGCATTTCGGCGTTCCTGGTGCCCACTGACACCCCGGGATTTGTGGTCGACCGTACTGAACACAAGATGGGCATTCGGGCGTCGGACACCTGCGCCGTCACCTTCAACCAATGCGCGGTGCCCGAAGCCAACCTCCTCGGCGAGCGCGGCAAAGGCCTGGCCATTGCCCTGTCCAACCTGGAGGGAGGGCGTATTGGCATCGCCGCCCAGGCCTTGGGCATCGCGCGTGCCGCCTTTGAAGCGGCGCTGGCCTATGCCCGGGATCGGGTGCAGTTCGACAAAGCGATCATCGAACACCAGAGCGTGGCCAACCTGCTGGCCGATATGCAAACCCAACTGAATGCGGCACGTCTGCTGATCCTGCATGCCGCGCGCTTGCGCAGCGCCGGCAAGCCGTGCCTGTCTGAGGCGTCCCAGGCCAAGCTGTTCGCCTCGGAAATGGCCGAAAAGGTCTGCTCCAAGGCGATGCAGATTCATGGCGGGTATGGGTACCTGGAAGACTATCCGGTGGAGCGCTACTACCGGGATGCGCGGATCACGCAGATTTACGAAGGCACCAGCGAGATTCAGCGGATGGTGATTGCCAGGGAACTGAAGCACTACCAAATCTAACTGACACACCGGGGTAAAACTGTGGGAGGGGGCTTGCCCCCGATGGCGGCGGGTCAGTCGATAGCTTGGTTGACTGTCACACTGTCATCGGGGGCAAGCCCCCTCCCACATTTGGATCTGCTGTGTGATGAGTGCCTGGGTTACTTGTCCTTGGACTTCAGTGCCTGGCGGATCATGCAGAACTACCCGCTCTAACTGACACAATGAAAAACTGTGGGAGGGGGCTTGCCCCCGATGGCGGCGGGTCAGTCGATAGCTTGGTTGACTGTCACCCTGTCATCGGGGGCAAGCCCCCTCCCACATTTGGATCTGCTGTGTGATGAGTGCCGGGGTTATTTGTCCTGGAACGTCGGCGTGCGCTTGGCCACGAACGCTGCCATGCCCTCCTTCTGGTCCTGGGTCGCGAACGCTGCATGGAATACTCGGCGCTCGAAACGTACGCCTTCGGACAGGCTCACTTCAAACGCGCGGTTTACGCTTTCCTTGACCATCATGCTGATCGGCACGGATTTACCGGCGATCAGGGTGGCGACTTTCAAGGCTTCGTCCAGCAACTCGTCGGCGGGCACGATGCGCGCAACGATGCCGCAGCGTTCTGCTTCCACCGCGTCGATGAAACGCCCGGTCAGGCACATTTCCATGGCCTTGGCCTTGCCCACCGCACGCGTAAGACGCTGGGTGCCGCCCATGCCAGGCAGTACGCCGAGGTTGATCTCCGGCTGGCCGAACCTGGCGCCGTCACCGGCCAGGATAAAGTCGCACATCAGGGCCAGTTCGCAGCCGCCACCGAGGGCAAAGCCGTTCACTGCGGCAATGATCGGCTTGCGGCGGTTGGCCACGCGATCGCTGTCGCTGAACAAGTCATCCAGGTAGATCTGCGGGTAGGTCAGCTCGGCCATTTCCTTGATGTCGGCACCGGCGGCGAAGGCTTTCTTCGAGCCGGTCAGCACGATGCAACCGATCTGCGGGTCGGCTTCCAGGCCATCCAGCGCCTGGTTCAGCTCGCTGACCAGTTGCGCGTTCAAGGCGTTCAGCGCCTGCGGGCGATTGAGCGTAATCAGCCCGACGCGGCCCTGGACTTCGAGCAAAATGGTTTCGTAACTCATGTATCGGCTCCTTAAAGATTGCGTGAGATGACCATGCGCTGGATATCGCTGGTGCCTTCGTAAATCTGGCAGACCCGCACGTCGCGGTAGATCCGCTCCAACGGGAAGTCGTTCAGGTAACCGTAACCGCCCAGGGTTTGCAAGGCGGCCGAGCAGACTTTCTCGGCCATTTCGGACGCGAACAGCTTGGCCATGGACGCCTCGACCAGGGCCGGCTTGCCGCTGTCGCGCAGGGCTGCCGCGTAGTGCACCATCTGCCGGGCAACGGCAATTTGCGTGGCCATGTCCGCCAGGCGAAAGGCGACGGCCTGGTGTTCGATCAGGGCCTTGCCGAAGCTTTCACGCTCACGGGCGTAATCACGCGCCGCTTCGAAGGCCGCACGGGCCATGCCCACCGATTGCGCGGCAATGCCCACGCGCCCGCCTTCAAGGTTGGCCAGGGCGATCCTGTAGCCCTCGCCCTCCTCGCCCAGTCGGTTGGCGAGCGGTACTTTCACGTCTTCAAACAGGATCTGGCAAGTATCCGAGGCGTGTTGCCCCAGCTTGTCCTCGACCCGCGCCACCGTATAGCCCGGCGCGTCGGTGGGCACGATAAACGCACTGATGCCGCGCTTGCCCGCCGCCGGGTCGGTGACCGCAAACACGATCACCACGCCGGCGCTTTGCCCCGAGGTGATGAATTGTTTGCAGCCGTTGAGCACGTAATGATCGCCATCGAGGCGTGCGCGGGTTTTAAGACTGCTGGCGTCGGAGCCGGCGTGGGGTTCGGTCAGCGCAAAGGCGCCAAGCATCGCCCCGCTGGCCAGGGGCTTGAGGAACTGTTCTCTCTGCTGGTCATTGCCGAACTTGAGGATCGGCACGCAACCCACCGAGTTGTGCACGCTCATGATGGTCGAGCAGGCGCCATCGCCGGCGGCGATTTCTTCCAGGGCCATGGCGTAGGCCAGGT
The DNA here is from genome assembly GCF_005233615.1 of Pseudomonas sp. CFBP13528. NCBI lineage: Bacteria > Pseudomonadati > Pseudomonadota > Gammaproteobacteria > Pseudomonadales > Pseudomonadaceae > Pseudomonas > Pseudomonas sp. CFBP13528. Next base: position 107,792 of record NZ_QGAJ01000015.1, on the reverse strand, counting down.
AACCGGTGTCGCAGCCCCCCCATTGTTCCGGCACCAACATGCCGAAAAAGCCCAGCTCGGCCATCTCACCGATGGCCTCCTTGGGAAAGCGATGATCGCGGTCCCATTCGGCGGCGAACGGTTTCAAGCGCTCCTGGGCAAATTGCCTGGCCGCGTCGCTGATTTGCAGTTGTTCGTCATTAGGCAGCATGGTCAGTCCTTAATACAGGCATTCAACGGCCATGGCCGTGGCTTCACCACCGCCGATGCAGATCGCCGCGACGCCGCGCTTGAGGCCTTTCTGGCGCAGGGCCGAGAGCAGGGTCACCAGGATGCGCGCGCCCGAAGCGCCGATCGGATGGCCCAGGGCACAGGCGCCGCCGTGCACGTTGACCTTGTCGTGGGGAATCTCCAGTTTGCTCATGGTGACCAGGCTGACCACCGCGAACGCTTCGTTGATCTCGAAGAGGTCGACATCCTCCAGGCTCCAGCCGGTTTTGCCCAGCAACTTACGGATCGCCCCTACAGGCGCTACCGGAAACAGCCCCGGCTCATCGGCAAACGCCGCATGCCCATGAATCACCGCCAGGGGTTTGAGGCCGCGCTTGCTGGCCTCGGATTCGCGCATCAGCAACAGCGCCGCCGCGCCATCGGAAATCGAGCTGGAGTTGGCCGCGGTCACAGTGCCGCCTTCGCGGAAAGCCGGTTTCAGGCTGGCGATCTTGTCCAGCTTGGCCTTGGGCGGCTGTTCGTCATGCAACACGGTTTTCTGCTCTTTGCCGACGGTGACCTGTACCGGGACGATTTCAGCGGCAAAACTGCCGTGGGTAATGGCTTCCTGCGCACGCGTGAGGGAGGCAATCGCAAAGGCGTCCTGGGCTTGCCGGGTAAAACCGTTGTGCTCGGCGCAGTCTTCGGCAAAGGTGCCCATCAGGCGGCCCTTGTCATAGGCGTCTTCCAGGCCATCGAGGAACATGTGGTCGAGGACCTTGCCGTGCCCCATGCGATAGCCGCTGCGGGCGCGGTCAAGCAGGTACGGCGCGTTGGACATGCTCTCCATGCCGCCGGCGATCACCACGTTGACGCTGCCGGCGCGCAAGGCATCGTGAGCCAGAATCGTCGCTTGCATGCCCGAACCGCACATCTTGTTGAGCGTGGTGCAACGGGTGGATTTGTCCAGCCCGGCGCCTAACGCCGCCTGGCGTGCCGGCGCCTGGCCGAGGCCCGCGGGCAGCACACAGCCAAACAACACCTCATCGACGGCGTCGTTGGCGATACCGGCGCGCTCGACCGCCGCACGAATCGCGGCGGCGCCCAGTTGCGGTGCGGTCAGGCCCTTGAGGTCGCCCTGGAACCCGCCCATGGGCGTGCGCACGGCGCTGACGATAACGATAGGGTCGTTCATGAAGATGCCTCCTTACTTGGCTGCCATGCGCAAGGCGCCGTCAAGACGGATCACCTCGCCATTGAGCATGCTGTTTTCAATGATATGCCGCACCAGCGCCGCATATTCGGCGGGTTTGCCCAGGCGTGGCGGGAACGGCACGCCGGCGGCCAGGGCGTCGCGTACTTGCGGGGTCATGCCGGCCATCATCGGGGTTTCGAAGATGCCGGGGGCGATGGTCATCACCCGAATACCGAAACGTGCCAGTTCGCGCGCGGCCGGCAAGGTGAGGCTGGCTATCGCGCCCTTGGAGGCGGCATACGCAGCCTGGCCGATCTGCCCGTCGAACGCCGCCACCGAGGCGGTATTGATGATCACACCGCGTTCGCCATCGGCATCCGCGTCGGTCTCAGCGATCGCCGCAGCGGCCAGGCGCAACAGGTTGAAGCTGCCGATCAGGTTGACGTTGATCACCTGGGCGAAACTGGCCAGGGCGTGCGGGCCGTCCTTGCCGAGAATCTTCTCGCCACGCACCACACCGGCGCAGTTGATCAGCCCGTGCAAACCACCAAAGGCGGCAACAGTCGCTTGTACTGCGGCTTCGGCAGCCGCTTCCTGGCTGATGTCCGCCACGCTGCTGCGGGCGTTGTCGCCAAGCTGGCGGGCCTTGGCGGCAACGGCATCGGCGTTGAGGTCCACCAGCATGACCTTGGCACCCGCTGCAATGAGCATGTCAGCGGTGGCGGCACCGAGGCCCGAAGCGCCGCCGCTGACCAGGAATACCTTGTTTTCAATGTGCATCACAGTTTCCTTTTGAAAGAATCACGCCACGGCCGCCTGGGCCTTGGCGATTTCCTGGTTACGCAAAATAAAGCGTTGCAGCTTGCCGCTGGGAGTCTTGGGCAAGTCGCTGACGAATTCGATTTCCCGCGGATACGCATGGGCCGCCAGGCGCTTGCGCACATGCAGGCGTAACTCTTCGGCAAGTTCCGGGGTGGCGCGGTATTGCTCGTTGATCACCACGAAGGCTTTCACCAGCTCGGTGCGTTCGGGGCAAGGTTTGCCGACCACGGCAGCTTCGATCACAGCCGGGTGTTCGACCAGCGCGCTTTCCACGTCGAACGGCCCCACGCGGTAGCCGGACGTGGTAATCACGTCATCGCTGCGCCCGACAAAACTGATGCTGCCGTCCGGGTTGAGCTCCACGGTATCGCCACTGAGGTAGTACTTGCCGACGAAGGCTTTGGTTTTCACGCCCTCATAGCCGGCGAACCAGCACATCGGCGATTGCTCGCGGTCGATGGCAAGAATGCCGGGCTGACCGGCAGTCAATTCCTGGTGGCTGTCATCCAGTACCACGATGCGATGCCCCGGCGAGGCGAACCCCGCCGAGCCGACATGTACCGGGTGCGCCAGGCCATGGTGGTTGCACAGCACCATGCCCAGCTCGGTTTGCCCGTAGTGGTCGTGAATGGTCACGCCGAGGTTGTCGGCGAACCAGCGAATCACCTCGGGGTTCAAGGGCTCGCCGGCGCTGCTGACGATGCGCAACCGGCCCTTGATCGAACGGGCAAACTGCTCGCCGCCGGCAATCAACAGTCGGTACGCGGTGGGCGAGCCGGTCAGGTTGGTGATGCCGTATTTGTTGATGACCCGGCAGGTGCTTTCCAGGGTGAACGGGCCGTCGTAGAAGGTAATCGGATGCCCCATGGACAGTGGCCCGGTCACGCCGAAATAGATGCCGTAGGCCCAGCCCGGATCGGCCACGTTCCAGAATGCGTCTTCGGGGCGCAGGTCGACCGCGTCGCGGGTATAGGCCTGGAATGCGACAATCGCCTTGAGCGGCACCGACAGGGCTTTGGACGGCCCGGTGGTGCCCGAGGTGAACATCAGCAAAAAGGGCTCGTCCGCCCCCAGCAGCACGGGCTCGCAGGCATTGGAGTAATGGGGCAGTTCGGCCCAGAAGCTGAAATCGCCGCGCACCAGGCCTTCGCCTTTGGCCCCGGTGACCGTCACGATGGTCGGGCAGCCCTCCACGTCCGCGAGCTTGGGCCGATTCACCGCATCGGTAACCACCAGGGCGGCGCCGGAACTGTTCAGGCGATGCTCGATGGCCTTGGGCCCGAATGCCGTGAACAAAGGTTGATAGACCGCGCCGATACGCCAGGTGGCAAACACCACCACCAGCAGTTCAGCCGTGCGCGGCAATAAGCCGGCGACCTTGTCACCGCGCTTGATGCCCTGCCCCAGCAGGAAATTGGCAAAGCGTGCGGCCTGGTCCTGCAAGTCGGTAAAGGTGACCGTGGCGCTGCGCCCGTCCTTGCCCTCCCAGAACAGCGCAATGCGCCCAGGCAGCGCGTGACGGTCACAGCACTCCACACAAGCATTGAGCGCCTGCAGGTTGCCGGCCAGGGTCATGTCGACGGTGTGCTGATAATCGAATTGGGTGGTGGCGGCCAGGTAATCACGCATCGCTTCAGTTCCTTGTGTGTTTTTGTTTTAAGGACACTTTTCAACCAGGTCAATCGTCTGCAAATAGTCGCTCCGCAGCGCTGGCACCAGCAATGGTCAAAGCCGCCAACATGGCTGACTGGTTTGGCCAATCCGGTTTGACACTCGCCCTGCACTGGCCGAAGCTTGAGACTTTGTACCCGTACCCTGCCTTCGGACGCCTGCATGTCAAAGTCACGCCGTTACTCCATCATCGGCCTGTGCGCCCTGTTGTCGATTGTGTTGATCACCTGGTTTTTCTCCCGCGCAACGCCCGTGGCCGTGCCCCCGGCGATTGCCCACGGTTATTCCAAGGCCTTGAAGCAGGCGCGCAACGGTGAGCCGGGCGCGGCGCGGGTGTTGTATCAACAGCTGGGGCGGCCGGACCTGTCACCTGAGCGGCGCGCTGCGCTGCATGCCGAGCTGCCCAACTACCCCAGCCCCCAGGCACTGAAACTGGCGGATAAAGACCTGGCTGATGACTCGCCAGTGGTGCGTGAAGCGGCGATCCACAGCATTGTCGGCCTGGTGCCGACCGGCCAGCGCACGTTGTTACTCGGCCCGGCGCTGGAGGATCCCGAACAGGCAGTGCGCTTTGCCGCCGCCAACGCCCTGCTCGGCCTGTCGCCGGATACCCTGGGCCTGTATTTCGGCCCGCTGCAGCAAGTGCTCGACGAATTCGCCAAAACCCTCAAGGCCCGACCCGAAACAGCCGAAGGCTGGATTCAATTGGCGCGCCTGTATATCCACAGCGCCCTGCTGCCGGACGCGCAACATGCGCTGCAGCAGGCCATGCGCTTGCAACCGGACAACCTGCAAGCGGTGGTGGCGCAGATCGAGCTGCTGGATAAACAGGGCAAGACCGACGAATCGCGCCAGCTGCTGGCGCAGCAATTGGCGGCGCACCCGGAATCGGCCTATCTGCAACATGCCTTGGGCATGTGGCTGCTGCACCATGGCGAACGCCCCTATGCCCTGCTCGGCCTGTCCAAAGCGGTAGAGCTGGAGCCGGACAATCAGGATTACCGCTACGACCTCGCCACCACATTGCACGACCAGGAGGAGCTTGAGGCGGCCCAGCGGCAGTTGGAAGACATCGTCCAGCGCCACCCGGCGAATCGAAAGGCGCGGGTGCTGCTGGTCAATTATTGGAAAGAAAGCGGCCAGTTGCAGAACGTGCAAATACTGCTTGCACAGCTGGAGCAGCAGAATCCGGATGACCCGGCGTTGCAGCAGGGGCTGTGACCACGCGCTGAAAACTTGTAAAAGTCGTCAGGTTTCTTACAAATGATTCAAAACGTTGAACCGCCACAAGCCGCTAAGGTCAAGTGAATATGGCACGCCCAACGGCGTGCCCTGAAAACGTACGTGACCTGAGGGCACTTCTTGTCTACATCAAATTCGCTTTTGAGTGAAAAGGCAGCCACCGGCATCGATGGTCTGGATGACATTCTTTCCGGGGGGCTATCGCGCAGCCATTTGTTCCTCCTGGAGGGCGAGCCCGGCACGGGTAAAACCACCGTGGCCCTGCACTTCTTGCAGGCGGGCGCGAAAAACGGTGAAAAATCGCTGTATATCACCTTGTCCGAAACCGAACGTGAGCTGCGCCAGGGTGCCAAGTCTCATGGCTGGGAACTGGACGACAACATTCACATCTTCGAATTGACCCCGCCGGAAAGCCTGCTCAACGCCGAGCACCAGCAGAGCCTGCTGTACTCCTCGGATCTGGAGCTGGGCGAAGCCACGCGGCAGATTTTCGAAGTGGTGGAACGGGTCAAGCCCACTCGTGTAGTGGTCGACAGCCTGTCCGAGATCCGCCTGTTGGCGCAAAGCTCCCTGCGCTATCGCCGGCAGATCCTGGCGATCAAGCATTACTTCGTCCGCTATGACGCCACGGTGCTGCTGCTCGACGACCTGACCACCGAGTCCCTCGACAAGACCGTGCACAGCGTGGCCCACGGCGTGATTCGCCTGGAAGAACTGACGCCCAGCTACGGTGCCGAACGTCGCCGAGTGCGGGTGGTGAAGTACCGGGGCCAGAAGTACCGTGGCGGTTTTCATGATTTCACAATCATGGGCGACGGCGTGCACGTGTTCCCGCGCCTGGTGGCGGCCGAACATCGCGGCGGCTACACGCGCCAGACCATGAGCAGCGGTATCGCCGAACTCGATGCCTTGATGGGCGGCGGCGTCGAGACCGGCTCCAGCAGCCTGATCCTTGGCCCGGCCGGCACCGGTAAATCGCTGATTTCCATGGTTTTCGCCGCTGCTGCGGTAGCGCGTGGCGAAAAAGCCGCGCTGTTCATCTTTGACGAAGAGATGGGCCTGCTGTTCGAGCGCATGAAAAACATGGGCATCGACCTGGCTGCGCTGCAAGCCACCGGTAACCTGCTGATCGAACAGGTCGACGCGGCCGAGCTGTCTCCCGGTGAATTCTCACACCGGGTACGCCGCTGCGTGGACGAAGGCGGCATCAATACCGTGGTGATTGACAGTATCAACGGCTATCAGGCGGCGATGCCGGAAGAGAACGCACTGATCCTGCATATGCACGAACTCCTTCTCTACCTCAACCGACGGGGCGCCGCGACGTTCATGACCGTCGCCCAGCATGGCCTGGTCGGCGATATGCAGACGCCCGTGGACATCACCTACCTGGCCGATACTGTGATCCTGCTGCGTTACTTCGAAGCGCTGGGCAAGGTCCGGCGGGCCATTTCCATCATCAAGAAACGCACCGGTACCCACGAATCAACGATTCGCGAATACCGCATCAGCAGTAATGGCCTGACCGTCGGCCAACCTCTGGACAATTTCCAGGGCGTGCTGCGCGGCATTCCGATTTATATGGGCGCCGGCTCGCCTCTGCTCAAGGAAGAGCAAGTGTGACGTCCCTGTCCCCGGTCTTTGAACGCGCCATTATTCTTGCGCCTTTGGGGCGCGACAGTTCATTGGCGCTGATGATGCTCAATGAAGCCGGCTACCAGGGTGTGGTCGCCAGCAATCTCACCGACTTGTGCGAGGCGCTGAACGAGGGTGCGGGCGTGCTCATTATCGCCGCCGAAGCTTTACGTGGCGTGGACATGGAACCTTTGCTTGAGTACCTGCACCGGCAACCGGCCTGGTCCGACCTGCCCATTGTGCTGATGACCCATCACGGCGGCAGCGAGCAAAATGGCTCATCGCACCTGAGCGGGCTGCTGGGCAACGTGACCTTCCTTGAGCGCCCGTTCCATCCTGTGACCCTGATCAGCCTGGTCAGTACCGCCCTGCGCGGGCGGCGGCGGCAATACGAAGCACGTGACCGCCTGCTCGACCTGGGCGCCAGTGAGTTGCGCCTGCAACGCACGCTGGAAACCCTTGAGCAGCAGGTGGAAGAGCGTACCGCGCAATTGCGCAGCAATGAAGAAGCCTTGCGCCAGTCGCAGAAAATGGAGGCCGTTGGCCAGTTGACCGGCGGCATCGCCCATGACTTCAACAATATGCTGACCGGGATCATCGGGAGCCTGGAATTGCTGCGACGACGTGTAGCGCGGGGCAAGCTGGACGATCTGGACGGCCTGATCGACCTGGGCGTCACCTCGGCCAACCGGGCCGCCGGCCTCACCCACCGCCTGCTGGCGTTCTCGCGCAGGCAGTCGCTGGACCCGAAGCCCGTGGAGATCAACCAATTGGTCACCTCCATGGGCGAATTGCTGCAACGCAGTATCAATGAAAGCATCTGCCTGCACATGCGCCTCAGCGACAGCCTGTGGACCGCCGAGGCCGACCCCAATCAACTGGAAAGCGCCCTGCTCAACCTTGTGATCAACGCACGTGATGCCATGCCCGGCGGTGGCAACCTGACCGTGGAAACCACCAACCGCCACCTCGACAGCGTATTTACCGCCGCCTATGGCACCTTGAGCCCTGGCGATTACGTGGAGTTGAGTGTCAGTGACACCGGTTGCGGCATTCCGGAAAGCGTCATGGGCCGGGTGTTCGACCCGTTCTTCACCACCAAGCCGATCGGCCAGGGCACCGGCCTGGGCTTGTCGATGATCTATGGGTTTGCCCGCCAGTCCCGTGGCCACGTCACCCTGCACAGCGAAGTCGGCATAGGCACCACCGTCAGCTTGTTCCTGCCCCGCTTTGTGGGAGAGGTCATCGCTGACGCCGTGGTAAACCCGGCCATGCTGCCATTCGCCAATGACGGTGAAACGGTGCTGATCGTTGAAGATGACCCGGCTGTACGGGTGCTCGTCAGCGCCGTATTGAAAGAGTTGGGCTATGCCTTTGTCGAAGCCGGTGACGCCACCACGGCGGTGCCGATCATCGAGTCAGAGCAGCGTATCGACCTGCTGATCAGTGATGTCGGGCTGCCCGGCATGAACGGCCGGCAATTGGCGGAAATCGGACGGCAGATCCGTCCGGACCTCAAGGTGCTGTTCATCACCGGATACGCAGAACACGCGGCTGTGCGGGGAGGTTTTCTGGACCCGGGGATGCAGTTGATTACCAAGCCGTTCACCTTTGATTTATTGACGGCAAAGGTTCGGGAAATGATCCAGGCGTAGATACCCAGCGTATCTACGCGCTGCGACGTCAGGCCAGCAAGCGCTGTATGTGCTCCTGCAGCGTATCCAGATCAAACGGCTTGGCCAGAATCGGCGCGTTGCGCGTAATCGGGCTGTTGCAATCAAGAATTTCCTGCGGGTAACCACTGATAAAGATTACTTTCAATTCCGGCCTCACCTTGAGCGCCGGCTCGGCGATCTGTACGCCGGAAATGCCGCCGGGCAGGCGGTAATCCGTGACCATCAAATCCAGGTGCGGTTTGGTCGCGAGAATTTCAAAGGCTTCTTTGCCATTGACGGCCTTCAATACCCGATAACCCAGGCCGGCCAGGTATTCACCCAGCACAAACATAATGGATTCGTCGTCTTCGACGATCAGTACGACATCTTGTGCATCTTCACTCATGGGAAGCCTATGTCCAGTCAGTAGCTGGTGTTACGACCATGGGGTCACGTAGAGGTTGCGTCCAGCTGACGATTGATTTCATGCCGTTGCCTGCAGTGGCAGACAGACCCGAAACAACGCGCCCTCGCCTATCTGGCTTTCAACCTCGATGGTGCCGCCATGGGCCGCGACGATCTGTTCGGAAATGAATAGCCCCAGTCCCAGGCCGGCCGCCGCATGGCTGACGGAAACCCGCTCGAATTGCTGGAAAATGCGCTTCTGGTTCTCCTCGCTGATGCCGATGCCATGGTCGCGCACTTCCACACAGGCCTCGCCATGTTCTGCATACACGCGCACTTCGACCGGGCTCTTGGCGCCGTAGCGCAAGGCATTGGTCAACAGGTTGGTAACGACCTGCTCGATACGAAACTCATCCCAATGGCCCTCGACCGGCCCGTCAGCCACCAGGTCCATCGACGATTCGGCGGCAGCGACCTGCGGCTCGAAGTTGTGCACCAGGTTGCGTACCAGTTGCGCCAGGTCGAAGCGCGCCGGGCGTATCGATAGCTTGCCGGTGCGGATACGCGACACGTCGAGCATGTCCTCGATCAGGCGGATCAGGCTCTTGATCTGGCGCTCATCGCGGTCGACCATCGCGTGCATCTTGTCCAGGGTGAACGCCGCCGCGTTGTCCCGGGCCAGGTGCATCTTGCGCAACTGGGTTTCCAGGATCAGCCCGTTCAGTGGCGTTCGCACTTCGTGGGCGACGATCGACATGAAGTCATCGCGCATGCGCACCGCCTGTTCCAGCTCGGCCTGGGTGGCCTGCAGGCGCGTGAGCAGCAGTTCCTGCTCGCGGCGGCTGCGCTCCAGCGCTTCGACCTGCAGCTTCATCGCCTTGCTCTGGCGGTACAGGTCAACGAATACATTGACCTTGCTCTTCACCGCGTGAATATCCAGCGGCTTGTGCAGGAAGTCCACCGCGCCGCTTTCGTAGCCCTTGAAGGCGTAATTGAGTTCGCGGCCGGCGGCGCTGACGAACACAATCGGGATGTTCTTGGTCTTTTCGGTGCCGCGCATCAGTTCGGCCAGCTCGAAACCGTTCATGCCAGGCATCTGCACGTCGAGGATCGCCATGGCGAATTCATGTTCCAGCAACAGTGACAATGCTTCGTCGGCACTCAATGCCTTGAATACCTGGCGGTCTTCGCGCTTGATCAGCGCTTCGAGGGCCAGCAGGTTTTCCGGCAGATCGTCGACGATCAGCAGTTTGGCCTGGACAGTACTTAACATGGGGAAGGTTCCAGGGAAGCCAGCAATGAGCCAATCCGGCTCAAGGAAAGAATATGGTCAGGTGTGTGCAGCGCCAGCGCCGCCAGGGGCATTACGGCAATCCGGGCCTCGGCGGGGTCTTGTACAACGGTGGTGCCGCCCGATTGCTTGACATAGGCCAACCCGCGCGCGCCGTCCTGGTTGGCGCCGGTCAGCAGGATTGCCAGCAGGCCTGTCCCGTAGGCATCGGCGGCCGAGGCGAAGAGAAAATCGATGGCCGGCCGGGAATGGTGCACGCGTTCCTCCTGGCTCATCGACAAGCTGCGATCCTCTTCCACCGACAAATGATAGCCGGGACCGGCGAAATACAGGGTGCCCGCCTCGATCGACTCCTTATCGCGCGCTTCTTTCACCGGAATGCGCAAGCGTCGCGCGAAGACGTCGGCCAACTGGCTGCGATGTTCATCCGGCAGGTGCAGCACGGCAATGATCGGCAGGCCGAATGTGTCCGGCAATTCGCCAAAAATACTCAGCAACGCCTCCACGCCGCCGGCTGAGGCGCCGACGACAATGGCTTCAATCCCGGGAATCGGGGTGCTGGCGGCATCGCTCATGATTTGCGGTAGATCCGTTCCTGTTTGACCAAGGGTTCGAATTGCTTGCTGTAGGCTGAAAAATCCAGGGTTTCCTTGCTGCCCAATACCAGGAAGCCGCGATGACACAGCGACTCATGAAACAACCCAAACGCCCTGTCTTGCAACTTTTTATTGAAATAAATCAGTACGTTGCGACATGAAATTAACTGAGTTTCTGAGAATACACTGTCGGTCGCCAAGCTATGATCGGCGAACGTGACGTTCTCGCGCAGGGTCTTGTCGAAGATCGCGTTATCGTAAGCCGCCGTGTAGTAGTCGGCAAATGAACGCTGGCCACCGGCCTGCTGATAGTTAGCCGTGTAGGCGCGCACGTTCTCCAGGGAAAAGATGCCCTGCTTGGCTTTGTCCAGCGAGGCCGGGTTGATGTCGGTGGCGTAGATGATGGTGCGTTCGAGCAAGCCCTCTTCGCGCAGCAGGATCGCCATGGAGTACACCTCCTCGCCGGTGCTGCAGCCGGCGATCCAGATCTTGATCGACGGGTAGGTCTTGAGCAACGGCACGACTTCCCGGCGAATCGCCAGAAAGTGCGACGGGTCGCGAAACATCTCGCTCACCGGGATGGTCAGGAACTGCAGCAATTGCATGAACGCGGCCGGGTCGTGCAGCACGCGCTCCTGCAGCGCGGAAATGGTCGCGCAGTCGAACTGGCGCAGGGCATGGGCCACTCGCCGCTTGACCGACGCACCGGAGTAGTCGCGAAAGTCGTAGCTGTACTTGAGGTAAATCGCCTCGATCAACAGGCGCAGCTCGATGTCGCTGCTTTTGTCCAAGAAACTTCGCTCCACTTAAATGCGTTCCATCTTGGGTAGCCACACGCGGATCAACGAGAACAGACGGTCCAGATCAATCGGTTTGGCCAGGTAATCGTTGGAACCCGCCGCCAGGCAACGCTCCTGGTCATCTTTCATGGCCTTGGCGGTGACGGCAATGATCGGCAGCTTTTTCCAGCGCGGGTCCTGACGGATCAGCGCCGTTGCTTCGTAGCCATCCATCTCCGGCATCATCACATCCATCAGTACCAGGTCGATATCATCGACCTCATTGAGCTTGTCGATGGCTTCACGACCATTGCGCCCGATCACCACCACGGCGCCTTTATGCTCCAGGGCACTGGTCAGGGCAAAGATATTGCGCACATCGTCGTCCACCAGCAGGATCTTGCGCCCTTCGAACACCTTGTCCCGGCTGCGCGCGGTCTTGAGCATCTTCTGGCGGTCATGGGACAGCTGGGATTCGACTTTGTGCAGAAAGAGTGTGACTTCATCGAGCAGGCGCTCCGGGGAACGCGCGCCCTTGATGATGATCGAGCGCGAATACTTGCGCAGCTCGGCTTCTTCGTCGCGTGTCAGGTTGCGCCCGGTATACACGATCACCGGCGGGAACGAGCAGATATCCTCGGTGGCCATGCGCTTGAGCAGCTCGTTACCGAGCATGTCCGGAAGCTTCAGGTCGATGATCATGCAGTCGTAGACATGGGTGCGCAGCAGGTCCAGCGCTGCCTGGGCGTAGCCGACATCGGTGATTTCGATGTCGTCGTCACCGATCAGGCGGGCGATGCTGTCACGTTGCAGGTCGTCGTCTTCCACCAGCAGTACCCGCTTGACCTTTTGCGTCAGCTTGGCTTCCAGGCGCGCGAACACGTCCTTGAGCTCTTCACGGGTGGTGGGTTTGACCGCGTAACCGATGGCACCCATGTGCATGGCGGCTTCGACGCGGTCTTCCACGGAGATCACATGCACCGGGATGTGCCGGGTATTGGCGTGCTCCTTGAGACGTTGCAGCACCGTCAGCCCGGAATGATCCGGCAGGCGCATGTCCAGCAGGATCGCGTCGGGGATGAATTCTTCGGCCAGGCTGTAGCCTTCGTCGGCACCGTGGGCGACCAGGCAGTTGTAGCCCAGCTCGTGGGCCAGGTCGAAGAGGATGCGCGCGAAATTCGGTTCATCTTCCACCACCAGGATGGAGCGGGTGCTGAATGGTGCTTTGTCGCGGTCATCGGCAAAGCGCGGGATCAGCTCGGCCTCGGCCACCGGCAGCGATGCTACCTTGACTGGCAAAGGCACAGGCGCCGGGGCCGCCACGGCTTGGCGTGGGGCTTCGATCGGGGCGGCATCTTCGGCGCGTTCGACATACTGTTCCGGCAATACCAGCGTGAAAATGCTGCCCTTGCCCGGTTCGCTGGTCACGCTGATGTAGCCACCCAACAAGGTCGCCAGGTCGCGAGAAATGGACAGGCCAAGGCCGGTGCCGCCGTAACGGCGATTGGTAGTGCCATCGGCCTGGCGGAAGGCTTCGAAGATGCTTTCCTGTTGATCCTGGGCGATACCTATCCCTGAATCGCGCACCGTGAAGGCAATGCCCTCCCCCGGCGCGCGGGACACCGACAGGCTGACCTGACCCTGTTCAGTGAACTTGATGGCGTTGGACAACAGGTTCTTGAGAATCTGCTCCAGACGCTGGCGGTCGGTGAACAGCAGGGACGGTGAACCTGCCTGCACATCAATCTGGAAGCCCAGATTGCGATCCCTGGCCAGCGGTTCGAACATGCCGCGCAGGCCATCCACCAGCCGCTCGACGCTGGAATTTTCCGGACGCACTTCCAACTTGCCGGCTTCAACCTTGGAAATATCCAGGATGTCGTTGATCAGATTGAGCAGGTCATTGCCGGCCGAATAGATCGACTCGGCAAATTTGACCTGTTCGGCACTGAGGTTGTCCTGGGGGTTCTCGGCCAGCAACTTGGCAAGGATCAGCGAGCTGTTGAGCGGCGTGCGCAGTTCGTGGGACATGTTGGCCAGGAATTCGGACTTGTACTTGCTGGAGCGTTGCAGCTCATCGGCGCGGTCTTCCAGTTCCAGCTGGACCCTGTTGAGCTCTATATTCTTGCGGTCCATGGCATCGCGCTGTTCGGCCAGGGTCTGGGTCTGTTCGGCCAACTGCTCGTTGGTCTGCTCAAGCTCCGCCTGCTGGGTTTCCAGGTGCGCCTGAGACTCCTTGAGGATGCGTGACTGTTCCTCCAGCTCTTCGTTGGCGGTCTTGAGTTCTTCCTGCTGCACTTGCAGCTCTTCATTGAGCTGCTGGGTCTCGGCAAGTACTTCCTGCAAACGCTGGCGATAACGTGCGGCTTCGATGGACGTACCGATATTGCTGGCGATCAGTTCCATCAGTTCGATATCGCGCTCTTCCAGCGGGCGCAGGAAACCCAGTTCGATCACACCGTTGACGCGGTCGTCATCGCTGGTCGGCACTACCAGTACGCTGCGGGTGGTGCCCTCGCCCAGCCCCGAGCTGACCTTGAAGTAGTCCACCGGTACGTCGTCCAGGCGAATCAGGCGATCGAGTTGGGCGGCCTGCCCGACAATGCCTTCGTCGCTGTAGATCGCCTGTTCCAGCTGCGACTGTTCGCGGGAAAAGCCGTACGTGGCCACCCGGCGCAGACCGCCGTGCTCTTCACGCACGTACAACGCTGCAACCGCTGAGCCCATGTATTGGGCAAAAAACTGCAGGATATTGCGGCCCAGCAGGTTCAAGGTCAGTTGGCCAAGCACCTGTTCGGCCAGTTCGGTTTGGCCATTGCGCAGCCAGGCCTGCTGCTCCAGGCGTTTGGCGATCTTCTGTTGTGACGCGAGGTTTGCGCTGTAACTATTTGAAAGTGAGAGTAAATTCTTTCTACCGATATACGCGAGAAAACCGCTTAGCCCGAGTACAAACCCCAGGTACAGCGTAACGCTGACCACCGTGGTGCGGGTGACCTCTTCGTTGCGGGTAATACGGAACTGCTGTTCCATCGCCACCGCGTCGTCATATTCCTTGCGAATCTCGTCGGTCAGGCGCTTGCCCCGGCCGGCCTTGACGGCACCGCGGAAATCGCCACTGCTGCGCTGCAGTTCAATCATCGACTGCGCGTAGTTGTTCCATTCGACTTGCAGCGCTTCCAGGCGCTTGAGGCGGTCGACCTGCTGCGGATTGTCGGCAACCAGTTCCTGCAAATTGCGCAGGTCGGCAATGATCCTTGGCTTGGCCACTTCATAGGGGTCGAGGAAATGCTCGTCACCGGTAATCAGGAAGCCGCGCATGCCGGTTTCCAGGTCCACCGTCAGTTTGGACGACTCATTGAGGTTGTTGATGACCCGGTCGGTGTGCTCCACCCACTGGATCACCGACAGCAAATAGGTGATCAGCACAACGAAAAACACCGCGCTGAGCACACCCACGCTTAGTGGCAGGGCCACGTTACGGCTCAGGAGTTTGCGGAAGCTCTTTTCATCAACTGACGACGCGGGAGTCATGGGCATGCCTTGGCCAAGTGCGGAAAACCGGAAGTTTGCCCCAAACTGACGATCAAGACCATTTTTCTGGGATGCTTTTGTACAGATTCCTACAGCGGAACAGGCTATTCTGCCTGGTCTTTTGTACTGCATTGTTTTAACGCCCTGGGAACTTGTGGATAGCCCGTGCTTACTCAAGTACAGGCCGGTCAGAATGGCCAGCGTTGAAAACTCGTCTTTTTTTGGGAAAGCCTTCTATGTCCGCAATCGCCTCCACCATCCTTGTTGTTGAAGACGACGCTATCGTGCGCATGCTGATCGTCGATGTGCTTGAGGAGTTGGAGTACTCGGTGCTTGAGGCTGCCGATGCCGCAGAGGCCCTGGCGCACGTGCAGAACACCGACCAGGTGATCGACCTGCTGATGACCGACGTCGGCCTGCCCGATATGGACGGCAAGCAACTGGCAACCCAGGTGCGCGAACTGCGCCCTGTCCTGCCCATCCTGTTCGCCAGCGGCTACGCCGAGAACATCGATGTGCCCGAAGGCATGCAGGTGATTGGCAAGCCGTTCTCGATCGACCAGTTGCGCGATAAAGTCAAATCGATGCTGGCCTGAACAACCAGCGTCCTTTCGCAGGTTTTAACGTGACGTCCGGGAAAGAAAACAGGAAACTCAGCGCCTGCATCTCCCCGTCAGTCAAAAGAACCCTGGAAGGACGCAACAACATGATTGGACAACCTGCGCGCCTGGTGTTGGCGAGCCTCTCGATACTTCTGAGCACCGGCGCCTGGGCCGACTTCACGGCCACCCCTGCCGAAGCCCGGGCCATTGCCAGGCAAGCCTACTTATATGGCTACCCCGTGGTCGAAATGTACAAGACGCTCTACACCCAGGCCGTGGACAAAGGCGGGGCCAATTTCAAGGCGCCGTTCAATCGCATCGGCAATAGCGCGCAGGTCTTCACCCCCAAGGACACCGCGTTCACGACCCCGAACGCGGACACGCCCTACTCCTTCGTCTGGATGGACCTGCGCAAGGAACCTCTGGTGCTGACCCTGCCCAAGGTCGAAGACAACCGCTACTACTCGGTGCAGTTGCTCGACCTCTATACCCAGAACATCGCCTACCTGGGCACGCGCAGCACCGGCAACAACGGCGGTCACTACATGATCGCAGGTCCCGACTGGAAGGGTCAGCAGCCGGTCGACATCGACCGTGTGGTCTACAGCGAAAGCAATATCGCCTACGCCCTGTATCGCACACAGCTGTTCGATGAAAAAGACCTGGGCAAGGTCAAGCAAATCCAGAACGGCTACAAAGTGCAGCCGCTGAGCAGCTACGTGAAACAAGCGGCCCCGGCGCAGGTGCCGAAGATCGAGTGGCCCAAGCCGATGGCAAACATGAGCGACAGTCCGCAATTGTTCCGCTACCTGAACTTCATGCTGGCCTTTGCTGCGCCACAGGACAGTGAAAAAGACCTGCTGGCACGTTTCGCCACGATCGGCATCGCCCCCGGCGCGCCTTTCAAGCTCAACCAGCTGACTGCCGAACAGCGCAAAGCGTTGGAAGACGGGATTGCCGATGGCAAGGCGGAGTTCGCCACGTTCAAGAAAGACAAGATCGATACCCATCAAGTCTCCAGCGGCGAGCTGTATGGCAGCCGTGACCGGTTGCAGAACAATTACCTGTACCGATATGCCGGCGCCAACCTGGGTATGTTCGGCAATTCCACCGACGAAGCCGTTTACTTCACCTACTTCGATGACAGCGAAGGCAAACCGGCCAACGGCGCACGCCGCAGCTACACCGTCCACTTTGCCAAGGATCAGCTGCCGCCGGCCGATGCGTTCTGGTCGCTGACCATGTACGACGCCAAGACCAAGTTGCTGGTGCCGAACCACAAGAAACGTTACCTGATCAACTCACGCATGCTGCCCGGCCTGAAACTGGACGCCGACGGCGGCCTGACCCTGGCTCTGCAGCATCATGAGCCACCGAAGGCCGAACAGAGCAACTGGCTGCCCGCTCCGACCGGGCCATTCTTCGCCGTCCTGCGTATTTACCTGCCCAAGCCTGAAGTCACCAGCGGCCAATGGAAGTTGCCGCCGTTGATGCCGCTCCAGTAACCCTGCCGGGCCCCCATGCACGGCGGGTGGCGATTCACATACGCCTCCCGCCGCGCCATGTAAGGTTCAGTGCTATTTGAGCTTCAGATAGGACTGATGCAGGTCGGACGCCCATCCATCGATAACGTTTTTAACATCGTCAGCTTTCATTACCTGAGTGTCGTTTGCCAACGGCTTTCCGGTGCCTTTGCGCACCACTTGGGCAATTACTTGGCCGCTTGCGCCATCAAGGAACTGCGCCTCCGTGCCCAAGGTGGTTTCCTGGTCGCGAATCCCGGTGCCGGTGCTGACCGCCGCAGCGACCAACGCCACGGGAATAAACTCGTAAGGCTTCAGTCCCTGGGTTTTACTGCTGACGGCCGTAATCGCTGCGCGCACCACAAATACCCCGGGGCCCGGGCCATTGGCCAGCGGCAGTGAACCGGCCAGTTCGCGCTTGAGCGCCTGGTTGTAATAGTCACTGATGCCGCGCAGGGTGCTGTCCGGAATGCGGGAGGTGGCTTCAGGCTTGGGATAGAATTGCGTGGGCTCGATGTACACCGCGTTGTAGCGGCTCAAGTCCAGTTTGGGATCGACCCAGCGCATCACCAAGGCACCGGAGGGCGATTTGGCTTCCTTGAGCCGGCTGTAGTCCGACAGAAAGCCCGAATACTCGTCCGGTTGCGTAACTTTGCTGGAACACCCCGCCATGGCGATCGAGGCGAAGCACAACGTACTGACCATTAGCCTGACTTTCATTGCTACAGCTCCCATCGTTAGGTTGAGCTGTAGGTATAGCCAATCGTGGGAAAGCAGGCGGCTTATTGCAGCCGCGAGCCCCTCAGCCGCGCTCCCGGGGGATAAGGCTCTGCAACTGCGCAGCCAGAAAATTGGCGTCGAAGCCGAAGGTATCCGGGTCTTTGAGGCCATTGGTCTTCTTCCAGAGCCAATCGTTCTTATCTGCGGGCAGTACCAGCGAGACGCTGCCGTGCCGTGCGGCCGTCAAGCCCATGACCGCTACACCAATATCCCCGTCCGGGCCCATCACGTCCGGCACGAACTCCACGCTTTTACCCGTGATCAGCACAGTCAACTTCTCGGTCTTGAACGTCGATATTTCCACTGGCACGCTCGGGCTGGAGGCGACATAGGCCTCCCGGCGCACCTCCAGCAAGCCGGCGCTCTTGACCGGTTCCAGCCACTGTTCGATGTGCTCGAACAACTCGCCCAGTTTCTGCGCCCAACGCGCCGACCGCAGATCGAATTGCTGTTTCTTATGCGCTTCGCTCTCGGCGTAATGACGAAGCATCTCGCCCAGTTGCTGTACATCGTCCATTGCGGATTTCCTTGGGTGAGTCAGGTTGCGAAGCCCGATCATGGCAGATACGGCAGCCTGGCGTACGAGTTAAAGCTGATTGCAGTGGGTTCGGCAGCAAGCAGGTCATAGGTGACGTGACGGTGTATCGAACGAAGAATGTTCCAACAGCAGGCGACGCCACTGCATTCGAAACCAAGGGGTAAATTGCGCGTGCGGCTCAGCGAGCCGGGCTGAAATTTCGGCACGGGTCAGCCACATGATTTCGCTGACCTCCTCAGGCATAGGTGAGACCACAGCGTCAGACTGAGCAACCAGCACATGACACAACTCATGCTCAGCGCCGATCGAACCAAAGCTGGCGTGGTACTCAAAACTGTAGAGCGCGCGACAGGAAGACCGGACGTCTAATTCTTCGCGCAAACGGCGAGACGCCGCATCCAGGATCGACTCACCCGGTGCCGGATGACTGCAGCAAGCATTTGACCAGTAACCGGGCCAAAGCATTTTGCCTGCTGCACGACGCTGAAGCAGATGACGCCCTTGACTGTCGATCAAATGCACCGAAAACGCACGGTGAAGCTGGCCCGCGCCCAGGTGGGCATCGCGCTTGTCGCACACCCCGACTTGTACATCTTGCGCATCGACTAACACGACATCATTGATCATTTTGTATTCCTTGTTGGTAAACGGCGGCGCCCTGCTGCTGGTCAGGGAACTTGCCCCCACGCGCTGACGAAGGTCAAAGCGGCGTCGGTGAACGCAGGGTCAGCACGCAGATTGACCATGCCATCCAGATCGTGCTGTTCCAGCAACCCGAGTTTGAGCAGCGCCGGCCCGGCTTGTGCCGTGGTAGCGGCCCAAAAGGTATCGGCGGGGCTGTTATCGCCTATACGGCCTTCAAGCGTGCGATGCCGCACGTTGGCGAGCCCGCGATCATGCAGCCGATCCGGGAGCTGGGTGGCCCACAGCATATCGGACCCAATGGACCGCTCCAGGAGGGTGATACCGGCTTGGGCCACTTTGCGAAACAGCGGGTTTGCCGTTTTCAGGCTCGGTTCAAGGCTCACATCCTCTATCACCAACCAGCCACCCGGGCGCAGCCAGGTGATGGCTCGGTTCAATAGCGCTTCACGCTCGGCGAGGTGACACAGAAGTGCCCGGGCATGCACCACGTCAAAGGACGCAGCCGGGAAATCATCTATCGCTGCATTATGGGCAAGCACCCGAATACCTGGAATATCGGCAAGGAATCGGGTGTCGATATCCGTGGCGGTGACGCTCGCTTCGGGATATCGCTGACTCAGCCAGGCGGCAAGCGATCCGGCACCGGCGCCGAGATCGAGGATGGCCGGCTTGTCTGGCAAATCCAACTGCTCAAAAACCGCTTGGCTCAACGGGTCAAACGCACACTCCAGCGTGCGCAACCGTGCCAATTGGCCGGCGTGCTGGTCAGCCAGGTAGCTGCTGGTGTAGCCGGGCTCATCGAAATCGACGGTAGTGGTCACAGTAAGACCTCCAGCCGATCCGGGCAGCGGTTGAGGAAGCCGCGCTCAACGGGCGTGAACCCCGGTGCCCAGCGTACGTTGGGGAAGGCTTGCAGCAGCATGCGGGCGCCGGTCGTGATTTCCATCCGGGCCAGCATGGAACCCAGGCAGAAGTGGCGCCCCGCGCCGAAGGCGAAATGACTGGTCGCCTGATCGGTGCGCGACATGTCAAAGCTATCCGGGTGACTGAATTGGTCCGGATCACGGTTGGCCGAACCGATAAGACAGGCCAGCGTCGCCCCGGAGGGGATCGTTCCCGAGGGCAACTGCAGCGGTTCACGGGCCTCCCGCAGTACGAGCTGTAGGGGCGGATTGCGGCGCAGGGTTTCGGCCAGGGCATTATCCATCAGCTCTGGATTGGCGATCACCGCCGCCTTGACGCCAGGCTCGCTCAGCAGGTTGACCATCAGGTTGGCCAGGGCACCGTGGCTGGTTTCGCTGCCCGCCGTCATCAGGATCGCGCAGTAAGCCCGCACGAACGTCTCGGACAACGGCTGACCATCAATCCGCGCCGCCAACAGCTGGGAGATCAGATCATCTGCCGGTTCGGCGCGCCGAGCGTCGATGTGTGGCTGGATAAAGTCGTAGAAACTGTCTCGGTTGGATAACCCACCGGTCAGCAGTGCCGGGTCCTGTCGATAGTTGCCCATGTAGGCGAAGCCGATGGCACACCATCGCTTCAACCGCTCCACTTCTTCGCAGGTTTGTGCCGGGAGGCCCAGCGCATGCGCCATCACCCGTACCGGCAGTGCTGCGGTGAAATCGGCGATAAGGTCAACCTGAGGTCGGCCGTGCATGCGCGCCAGCAGGTCTGTGGTTACCGAAGTGACGGATGCTTGCAGCGCGGCGAGGGCCTTGCCACGAAACGAAGGGCTGAGCAATGCGCGGTGCTGGGCATGTTCACACCCGTCCATGGTGACAATGGTGTGACCCAGCAGCGGTCCGATCTGCCAATTGTAGTTATTGTTGCTGACGCCCGGATGGGTCAGGGCCGCTTTGACATCCACATGCCGGCTGACCAGCCACACGTCGGTGGGTTCGTCGTAGGCGATCGGCAACCGGGTACGCAATTGCTCATACAACGGGTATGGGTCGAGTTCGAACTGCCGGGATTTCAGTGTCGGAGGGGTAAGTTCAAGGTCCACCTGCCGATGGTTCCGTGCCTCCAAATCGGCGGCGTGCAGGTGATAGCGAGAGACGCTGCGGTGCCAGTCACCTGCCGCCCGGACAACCTGGCGCAGCCGGTCCGGGTCGGTCGCCGCGCCTGGCGGGTGACTGGCACACCGGGCGGCGACCGCAGTGAACTGCGCCACTGCCGTGTTCACCATCTGGTGGGCGGATTCGAGCGCGGCGGGCCAATCCATGCCGGCGGCGTCCGCAAGGATCGACACCAGGTTGAAGCGCTCACCGCACACCACGTCTTTGGCGATCGAATGAATGTCGTTTGTCCAGGCAATGAGATCGGCAGCGTGCTCGCGCAAGGTGTTCCACGCTTGAGCCTGCGCGGCAGACGCGTACGGGTCGAGGGTTTCGGCTCCGTCAATGAGGTCAAAGAAGAACAGTGCGCCGAACGAATCCCGGCGCAATGGCAGGTATTGGGTCAATGTGAGCGCCGTGTCGTTCTCCCGCACCCGTACCAGCGTGGCCTGCGCGCGCAAATGCCGAATCAGATGTCGCACAAGCCGGTCCCGCCAACGATCGTCTCCCCAGCAGCGGGTGCGAGGCCAGAGATCATCGACCAGAACCACGAGCATCGGGTCCTCGAATCGGCTGCTTTCGCCTGATTGACCGGCGCCCTCGGTCAAGGCCTGTACCGAAGTGATGAACTGCTCCAACGCCCCGTTTTCCGCCCAGGGACCATCATCGATACGGTCATCCAGCGTAAGCGCCCACAGGTACCAGCACACCAGGACCTCGGCTCGATGCGTGGGCGCCCTGCCGCATAGCGCCACTCCCAGATCGAGCAGCGCCGTGGTGCTCAACCGGTGCGCACCACGGCGGCCGATCAAGCCGTATCGCTGCGCCCAGGCAAGTGCATGGGCGCGCAACCGTTCGTGGTCGGAGCGAGGTGTCGGCGCGGCGAAAGGAAACTGAAGCTCGGGGATAGTGAGGAGCTGCGACGGAAGATGATCACTCGGGTTGGGGCCGGGGTCCCCCTCGCGGTGTGGCGGTGCCATGCTGGACTCCTCTTGGATGAGCGTTCAATAGGATCGGACCTTATCGAAAATCAACCAATCAGGATGCCGGGAGTGTCTGATCATCCCCTAGGCAAAGGTAGCTCTGTGAGGTAGGAAAAAAGAACTTCCACCGACAGACTGCGGTCAACGCACTCCTCGTTGGCAGCGATTTTGTCTTGAAGCGAGAGACGGTTAACGTTGCGCACACTCAACGTATGCCGACTGTGGTCAGAAAAAAGCTGAGCAACGTCATTGCAGTCTCCCGTTCTGCGCTCAGGGCATATTAACGGTGTTCTCGCTGAGAAATATCTGAGCGGGCAACTTGAAGCTCCTCAACTTGAGCAACGCCAGCGGCCCCGCATCCAGCTCGGTGCGCAGGTGCCAGACCAGGCTCAAGCCATCGGGCGCCTTGAGCACCATGCGGTAGCGGCTGTCACCGTCGTCCAATGGCGTGACCTGGGCTTTTTCCAACAGGCGGATCAAGCCCCAGGTACCGGAATAATCACCGAACAGCCGCTCGCCGGTATGTACGCTGGTCCAACTGAGGCTCACGCCGGGATAGTCACTACGCCCCGGCCAGTTGAAACGCTGCCAGCTCTCCTTCTGGTTGAAGTACTGGTGCTTGTCGCCGTTGAGGATGAAGGTGGTTTGCACCACATCGCGTACCGGTTTGCCTTGCAGCTCAAAGCTCAACCCCATACCGCCATCGGTGTAGAGCACATCGGCCAGGTCGCTGAGCTGGTTGATGGCGCTCAGAAATTGCGGGTTGAAGCGCAGCCCTTGGCTATGGCGCGGATCAGCCACCCACCGGCTGCCCTCCTTGCGCAACACGCCGCTCAATTGCCGCTGCAAAAACTGCTCGATGCGGCCGGAGTCTGCGCGGATCATCTGGCCCAGCATCGGTAAGGACGCATCGCTGGCAGTGGCTGTAAACGGGTAGCGGCTGGCGAAAGCATCGTCCCAATGGCTGACAATCGAGCGTCGCCACTGGCTGTTGATCCCAGCGGCAGACGGTTGCAAAACGCGTTGCCAGGCGTGTTCCAGTGGTTGCACGAACAGCGTCTGCGCCGCCCCGCCCCACTCGGCCCCCAGGCTGGCGGCCATCAGGCTGCCGTAGGATTGAGTGTCGGTCAGGTCGATGCTCTTGCCTTGAAACACGGTTTGCGCCAGTGCCTGGGTCATTTCCAGCGGATCGGCCGCCGTGCTGACCTGCTGCAACTTGAGGCGGACCCGTGTTACCCGTGTGAGGAATGCCTGGAGGGTCAAGCCATCTGTGCTGTTCTTGCCCTCCGGGCCTTTGCCCAGCAGCGCCAGCAACGGGCCGAAGGTTGCATCCAAGGGACTGCTGGGCAAGTGGCCTAGCTGGTCGATCACCGGGGCCTTGTCGCGCCCGATCAGCTTTTGCGCGGACGTCACCAGTGAATCGCCCAGGGCTTGAGTTCGGGCACCGGCCTGCCCTTGGTAGGCCAACGTGTTCATCAGCGCAATCAGCGGCGACTGGCGCACATCACTCATCAGCGTCAATTGGTCAATCACTTCGGCGAGGCTCCCGGCCTGCTGCCAGCGCAGGCTGTTGAGCAGATCCAGCCAGGCACTGGCGTAGTCCTGGAAGTACCGTTCGGTGAGCCGCTCGCGGAGCTGGTGCGGGCTCAAGCGGGTGTCGATGTCGGCGGGCTTGTCGCTGAGTACCCAGTCGATTTCCTCACGGCGGGCCTCGGCGATCTCGTCGATGGCTTGGCGCACCTGGCCCTCCCAGGCCTGACGAGTGAATACGCCCGGCACGCTGGCATCGGTGGAGAACAGGGCCAGGGCATCGGTGTCACCCACCAGTTGGTGAAGGCCTAGCTCCGGGTAGTGATTGGCGGCGTCATCAAGCAACTGTTGATACAGGCTGGCCTCGGCGTTGCGTTGGCCCAACTGGCCGAGCAGCACCTGCCGGACTTGCGCGACCAACCTGGGGTCGGTCTCGATGCGCCAGGCCGGGTTTGCGGTCAGGTGTTCGCCATAGAACCGCCACAGGTTGGGTGCCAGGCTTTGCCAAAGCCCAGGTGATATGCCTGTGCGTGTAGGCTCAACGTCGCTCAGGGTTGTGACCAGGAGACTGGCATCGGCTTTTTCCGGGCGCGCCATCATCAAATAGGCTTTGAGCTGGGCGTAGGCCTCTTGGGCACGTTCAGCACGCTCGGGGTTGTCCGGGGCCAGCCTGACCAGCGCGTTGAGCTGTCGGCGCAGCGTGGCGGCGGCCGGGTCGCGGATCAGGCGGTTGTTGGCCTCGACATAACGTGGCCACAGGGTTTCGAGCAGTGCTGGATTGTGGTTCAAGCCAAAGCGCTGGTACCACGGAGCGCCGCTCTGGGCGCGATCATCCAGGCGCGCCAGTTCGCGGACCAACTCATTGAGGGCCTGGAGTTGTTCGTCACCTTGCGAGGAGTGTTGCAGGGCGGTAAGTGAGGTGTGTATCTGAGCGATCTGCGCGCGGTTGCTGACAAACGACAGTAACAATCCCGCGCCCCATAACGTCGCCAAACCCAGTACTAACGCATAACCGACTCGCGGCACGCTCCAGCCCAGCCGACGGCCATTGGTGTTATCGCCGAGTATGCCGTTCCACACCGGGGCAACCGACCAGTCATGTTGCTTGTCATGCGGCGAGCGCTGTACCAGCAGGCTGAACCACAACCCACGCAATGGCACGCCACGGGAGAACTCACCGGCCAGGGTCGCCAGCGAGTGACGCCAACGGGCAATGCCCTCGCCGTTCAAATCACGGGACAGGCGCAGCAGGAAGTCATGCTTCATCACGGCGTTCATCTGCGCCAGGCCCTCGCGACGCAGAGGCTCCAGCAAACGCGCCAGGGAGGTTTCCAATGCCGCCGCCGTGAAGCGCTCGGGCAACGGGCAGCCCACCGGCTGCGCCTTGCGAGTGTCTTGCGACCATGCACTGTCGCAGACTTGCCACAGGTACAACGGCAACTGCCAGTGCAAGTCACGGGCGAGGCGCTGCAGCTGGCGTACACCTTTGCCCAATGCGACATCGTCGGCGGCCTGGGTTATGTTCAACGCCCAAACGACCCCGTCCAGCGCACGCCAGCGGCTCAGCCCAGCCCATTGTGTCGGTAATGATTGAGCCAGTACGGTTTGGGCGCTGCCGCCCCATAGCAGGACTGTGCCTTGGCCTTCAAGCCAGAATTGCCCGGCCAGGGTTGGGGCGATGGCTTCGATTTCAGCGGGTTCGCCGACCACTAGCAACAGGCGAACTTTGCGGCGCCAGAAGAAACCGTAGTGGTTGCGCAGATGGTCGCGTAGCTCTCCTGCCTTTGACGTGTCCGGCGGTTCGGGCGCCGGTTTCAATTGCGCGGTCGGCGTTTTGGCAACCGGCCCCACGACCCGCAACGCCTGGGCCACCGCCAAACGCTTCCAAGCCAACAGAATGACCGGGCAGAGCCAGCAGAGCGCGAACCACACGCCCAGCCCCCACAACGCCAGTTGCTTAGCGGGCATTTTCGGCCAGCCCAAATAACCGGCGCACAAGCCATACAGCAGGCCACCGAGCAGCACCAGCAGCGTCATGATGAGCACATAGCCCAACCCCACCCGAATCAAAGAGCCCCTACCCACGTCCTTAACTATTGCCATGAGGTACCGCCACTCCAATCGCCAATCGTTTGTTTCCATCCTGGCTGAGCCAACCACACGGCTGACCCGCCTCCCCCGCTTGCAGCAATGCCAGGGACATCCCAATAAACGGCGCCAGGTCCGCCAGCACGCCCCACTGGCCTATCAGTTGGTGCTCGACCGCCGACCAACCGCCTTGCACAAAAGCTTGCTGACTGGTGACATCCAATGCCAGGCAATGGGTCGGCGGTGTTTCCAATCCCGCGTAGCGCTGCAGCTGTGCACACAGCTCGGCAGGCGATTCGTCCGCCCGGTATTCACCGCGATGCAACAACTGCCGGCCCTGTCGGCTTACCCGCCAGAGGAAGCCAGCTTCACCCGGTGGTTCGCTCTCTTCAGTGCTCTCTACCGACACTACCCCCGCGCACAAAAGCCAATCGTCCTCGCCACGGCAATCGCTGTGAAAGGCATCGATCAACTCGTCCAGATCAGTCAGGTTCTGTAAAGCCAAACGGGCCTCGGGTAATACCACGCCAGTCCGTAAGAGCGTCTCCACGAAAGCAGCTTCGCTGCTCTGGGTCCCAACCCAGGCAATTGCCCGCAGTTGCGGCCAGCACTCCGATAACCCAGGGAGTGCCAGGGTTAAACGGGCGAGATGCCGGGCCAGCGCAGGCTCACGCTCGGTGGGCACGCTCAGCGACAACGGGCAACGCAGCATGGGCTGCGTAACCCCCCGTATCAGCAAAGGTATCGCCAGCGGGGTGTCTTTCATCAAGTTCAGATAATGCGTTTGCACGTTGCCCGCAGGGCCCAGCAACAACACGTCCTGCACCGGCAAGCCAAGACAACGTTGCTGCCACCACGCGTGGGTGGCAACCTCCAGGGTGCGCAGATACACCTTGCGGTTGAACAGTTCGATTTGCCACACCAACACACGTACCGCCAGCAGCAGCGCCCAGCACAGCGGCAGCACCGCACTCCAGAGCCACAATTCCAGACGCGGCTGCTCCCTGGGCCACAGCAACAACGAGACCGCCGACTGCAACCCGAACAGCAGCGCCAACCCCAACGCCCAGCCACGCCAACGCGGTTCGGCTGGCTCGATAAAGTCGGGATATTCAGGCGCGCGGTTCATGGTGCGATAACCATTGAACTGACCGCCAGGGTGCTGACCAACTGACAACCACAGGCGCAACGATGGCCGTTCAGCGCAACGGGTTTGCCGTCCATGGTTGAGCCCGAAGCGCCCTCAACAATGTGCGTCAGCCCGTGCAGATTGCAGCGAGCCTTATCATCCACGCAGGCCACTGGCTTACCGAAGGCTTCGTAATGCCCTTCCAGGACTTCGCCGCCGAAGGGACGTAGCGGATCGCCCATACGTACGAGAGGCAGCATCAGACCACCCCGCCATCGAGTTCGAACAAATTGCCGCTCTTGCGCAACATGGCACTTGTTTGCTGGATACGTTGCAGATAGTCATCCTCTGCGATCAGGCGCTTCTGCTCGGTGGCCACTTGGCCAATATGGCGGGTCGGTTGCAGGATTTTCTCGGCGCCCGGCAAGAACGGCACCACCACTCCACGGGCCTTATCGATCACCTGATAACCAATAGACGCCGCGCCGATGCCCGCCGCCAGCCCGCCAACGCCACCCAGTGCGCCGCCGCGCTTGATGCCATACACCGTGGCCCCGGCAATCATCGCCACGCCCAGTATCCGCCCACCCACCACGACCGGGGACAGGTCGCGGCTGTTGTCGTTGCCGAAATAGGTCATGCGATAAAAGAAGTAACCCGCCCACATCTCCCGCGTTTCCAACGCGTCGTACATGAACCACGCACGTGAGTCGTGTACCTGGTCATCGAACAACGCCACCAGCAGGGCCATATCAGGATCCACACTGGGCGTGCCCTGGGTGTCACGAAACAGTTGCTCACTGCGCCGCTTGCCTGCAGCCCTGAGGGCCGCGTGATCTTGGGTTTCATCATCCTGGTTGAGCAGATAGACCGCATCGCGCAATACCACATCGAAAACCGTGCCGGCTGCACTGGTCTGCTCGCGTTTCAGGCCCGTGTAATCAGACTTGAATTCAGCGGCGGCCTGGCTGAGCTGGGTCTTGTCGATTTTCGGTTCGTAGATCGGTGGGCCGGGGTGCTGGGGGTTACTCACGCGCGCTTTCACGGCAGCCGCTTTTAGCGCCTGGTAGTTCTTTTTCTCTTCATTGCTCGTATACGCCGTCGTTTCCATGGCCTGGGTGAAGAATGGCTGGCGCTTGTAGCTGTCGTTATCACCTTGCCCATCATTGACATAGCGACCAATGCGCCAGCCGGTGATCCAGCCGAGTTGATCGGCCAGGGTGTCTTCTACAGTGGTGTTTAGACGCTGCGGTAGGTACTGCGAGGCGGTGTTGCTGGCGGGCTTGTCGGCGGGGAGGCCGGGTAGGGTTTTGCTTCGCCAGGCGTTGAAGCGTTCGACTAACTCTTCACTCAGTCCAAACTCCCTTTCGGTCGCAGGACTTATAACACGCCACAATTTCTGAGTAAGTAGGGTCTTGGGTAACACTGCCTCAGGCACTTGCAGCGGCGCACCTGCCGCAAAAGCGGCGGCATACAGGTCGTGCAATACAATCTGCGAAACCAATTCATGGGTACCGTCACGAGCCTTCCCCTGATCATTTTGCGGGTAGCCGCCCCCAATATCGGAGTGAACGCCGGGGTACACCACTTCGTAAGTATTGGCTGGGTATTGACCGTTCTCGTTGCGGATCGAATCCAGAGGAAAACACGAGCGTTGCTCAAAGGCCGCGACGAAATGCCGGCAACACTTGACCAGCTTCGGGAAGCGCTGCGCATCCGGTAGCAACTGAGTGTCATCGGCCCAGCCCATATGCCCTGCGAAAAAAGGAGCGGCATGGGCGATGCCCACCGAGGCTACGGTATCCAGTACCCCGAGAAACTCGACGCTGACGGGCAAGCCAATCAGGCGTTGAGCGGGCAGTTCTGCGCCAACGGGCGTATCGAACAACTCGCTTAACCAAGTGACAAAAGTGCGGGCTTCGGCCGCTCCCCGAGAGAAGCCGTACACAAACAGTTTGACCCCCAGCACGCGAGGCCTGGCCAATTCCGTTCGAGCCTGCAACGGCGCCAATAACGCGTTCATCGTCCGTCGACGATTACCCCGCCCCAGCGCACTCATCAGGGGCGCCTTCCAGGTGCTCATGGCCTCGACCTTTGTTTTAGCAACGGCGTTACTGATTTCTTTCTTATCGTTAAGTGCGAAAGACAGGGCACTGGCTACCTGCACCAAGGCCCAATTGATGCGATCTTCACCGCCAGTGGCATATCTGAGCCCGCCTTCGCTGTAATCCAACTCGCCAACCTCTGGGAACGGAGTGCCAACTCCCGGCATATAATAAGAAAAATAACCTCCTTCTTTTGCCTTGGTGCCTCTCAGTGACGCATGAAATAGCCTGGCAATGTTACTGGGGTGATTTTTATTGGTGTCGTTCGCTTCGTTATTATTAGTGCCGTCAAAAAACAAACTGATATGCAGGCTATGACAGCATGCAGAATGCTGCTTCTGCCCTCTGAAGTTGACCCCTTGACGAAAAAAATTTTCCTCGCAGGTTTGCTTGTCATAGTTGGCGGTCACCGCCGATAATTGCGTCGGTAAACGGCCATTGACAGGAAACTCCGGAGGCGCCCAAGCTTTAGAGCTTGAGTTTTCTTTTACTGTGGACATGCGGCTGGCTCCTTCATCCCCAGAGGATCTTTAATTGGATTATTCGGTGACCCATAACCCCAGCAAGAGGTGGTGACTTTGATTTGATTGCAGACGAGAAAATGTATTTTCAAACCACACGATTCAGTGCCTGGCCATTCCGGAATATCCACAATGGCGCTATGGCGTTGAAATTTAGCTTCATGTTCAGCCCACGCTTTTTCATCAAACCCAAAACCTGTTGTTTTCCGTTTTATTTTTGCAAAAGGATCAGGATCAACCTCCCACTCAATATTAGCTTTCAAACCGGGTCGCCATTTAATTGGCATAATAATGCAACAGGAACTTCCGCCACCGCCGTCCGCACGGAAACCATTAACCGATATCCAGTTAATAGCATGCACCGTATGATTAACGGCCTCCAGGTTACCTCCCGCCATTTCGTTATCCGCAGAAGAACACCCAAATAACATCAACCCCAAAAACCCATACAACCCTTGTACTATTATTCTTTTTATTACCAGTCTCATCACTTCAAACTCCCAGGGCTCAATCCGGGGGGACATGAAAAAATATCTACCACAAGCATGTCTTTAATAGCGACTATAAGCAGCCTCAACTCCTCTTGACATATGGCTGAACTAATTGGCCCCGTCCCAACAGTGGTGACTGGTAACTTGATCTGGGTGNTATTTGCGTCGGAAAAGGACCACTGACAGGAAATTCCGGAGGCGCCCAAGCTTTAAAATTTGGATTCTCTTTTACTGTGGACATGCGGCTGGCTCCTTCATCCCCATAGGATCTTTAATTGGATAATTTGGTGAACTAGGCGCCCAGCACGAACTCGTGAGCTTGATCTGATTACAAACCAAAAAATGCACAGTCAAACCACATCTTTTAGTGTCCGGCCACTCCGGAATATCCACTATGGCGCTGTGGCGCTGATAGTTTGCTTTATGTTTAACCATAAACGATCTGAATTCATCCGTCCCTAAAGGCGGCGAAGGTGCAAAAGGATCAGGATCAACCTCCCACTCAATATTAGCTTTCAAACCGGGTCGCCATTTAATTGGCATAATAATGCAACAGGAACTTCCGCCACCTCCATGGGCCCTATAACCATTGACCGACAACCAATTGATTGCGCTCAAGGTATGATTAATCGCCTGTATATTTCCGCCTGCCATTTCATTATCCGCAGAGGAACATCCAAATAATGTTAACCCCAAGAAGCCGTACAGACCTTGCATTATTGTCTTTTTTATTGCCAATCTCATAACTTTAATCTCCCAAGACTCAGTCCGGGCACCATGCAAAAAATGTCTGCCACAAACATATTTTTCGTAGTCCCTATAAGCCGCCTCAAACCCTCATGGTGCATGGCTGAATTAGCGCGCTCCGCACCAGCAGTGGTGGATCGAAATTCGGCCAGGGTGTCTTCTACGATAGCGTTTAGACGCTGCGGTAGGTACTGCGAGGCGGTGTTGCTGGCGGGCTTGTCGACCCCTTGACGAAAAAGATTTTTCTCGGAAGTTTGCTTATCATAGTTGTCGGTCACCGGCGATATTTGCGTCGGAAAAGGACCACTGACAGGAAATTCCGGAGGCGCCCAAGCTTTAGAATTTGGATTCTCTTTTACTGTGGACATGCAGCTGGCTCCTTCATCCCCATAGGGTCTTTAATTGGATAATTTGGTGAACTAGGCGCCCAGCACGAACTCGTGAGCTTGATCTGATTACAAACCAAAAAATGCACAGTCAAACCACATCTTTTAGTGTCCGGCCACTCCGGAATATCCACTATGGCGCTGTGGCGCTGAAATTTAGCTTCATGTTCAGCCCACGCTTTTTCATCAAACCCAAAACCTGTTGTTTTTCGTTTTATTTTCGCAAAAGGATCAGGATCAACCTCCCACTCAATATTAGCTTTCAAACCGGGCCGCCATTTAATCGGCATGATAATGCAACAGGATCGCCCCCCTCCTCCATCAGCCCTGTAACCATTGACCGACAACCAATTGATTGCGCTCAAGGTGTGATTAATCGCCTGTATATTTCCGCCTGCCATTTCATTATCCGCAGAGGAACACCCAAACAACGTTAACCCCAAAAAGCCGTACAGCCCTTGCATTATTATTTTTTTCATTAACAGCCTCATCACTTTAAACTCCCACGAGTCAATCCGGGGGGGCATGAGAAAATGCCTACCATAAGCATATTTTTTAATAGCGCCTATAAGCAGCCTCAACTCCTCCTGGTACATGGCCGAGCTAATCCGCCCGTCCCAACAGTGGTGACTGGTAATTCGACCTGGGTGTCTTCTACGATCGTGTTTAGACGCTGCGGAAGGTACTGCGAGACGGTGTTGCTGGCGGGCTTATCGACCCCTTGACGAAAAAGATTTTCCTCGCAGATTTGCTTGTCATAGTTGGCGGACACCGCCGATAATTGCGTCGGTAAACGACCATTGACAGTAAACTCCGGAGGCGCCCAAGC
This sequence comes from Pseudomonas sp. CFBP13528, assembly GCF_005233615.1. NCBI lineage: Bacteria > Pseudomonadati > Pseudomonadota > Gammaproteobacteria > Pseudomonadales > Pseudomonadaceae > Pseudomonas > Pseudomonas sp. CFBP13528. Next base: position 75,827 of record NZ_QGAJ01000015.1, on the reverse strand, counting down.
TTTAGAGCTTGAGTTTTCTTTTACTGTGGACATGCGGCTGGCTCCTTCATCCCCAGAGGATCTTTAATTGGATTATTAGGTGAACCATAACCCCAGCAAGAGGTGGTGACTTTGATTTGATTGCAGACGAGAAAATGTACTTTCAAACCACACGATTCAGTGCCTGGCCACTCAGGAATATCCACTATGGCACTGTGGCGCTGATAGTTTTTTTTGTGTTGGGCTTGTGCAACTCGATAGCCCTCAGTACCTAATGAAGGCCATTTTGAATAAGCAAAAGGATCAGGATCAACCTCCCACTCAATATTAGCTTTCAAACCGGGCCGCCATTTAATCGGCATAATAATGCAACAGGAACTTCCTCCTCCACCGTCCGCACGAAAACCATTGACCGACATACAGTTAATAGCATGCACCGTATGATTGACAGCCTCCAAGTTACCTCCCGCCATTTCATTATCCGCAGAAGAACACCCAAATAACGTCAACCCGAAAAAGCCATACAGCCCTTGCAACAATACTTTCCTTATTGACAAGCCCATCATATGAAATTCCCTTATCACAACCAAAATAGACTCATCGCGCACGTACTACGCAGCTGCTTCACGGCCCCTATTTACTGAGCTCCAAACAGAAGTCCACACCCAGGCCCAATCGTCTGAGTGCCGCCTCATCTGGCCCGCCCTCAGGGAGGCAGTACGTATCACGAAGATACCCATTGAAATGTCGTTCTTCGACAAGCCTGTTTTGATGATCGCTATATAGCATCACTGTATCGACCACGAAATCTACTGGCATACTGAGCAACGTCGCGAATGGGCACACGACACTTAGATAACAAAACTCAGGGACATAGTCGTAGCTACCGCGACTTTCCAATGTAAGCAGCCGCCAATCATATTGAACACCAACATAGTAATAGCCGGAACTGCTGTAGGTTTTCGATGACTTGCCTCGCCCAACTAATGTTCCACAGCCGACAGTGAGGGTGGCGAGGCCAAGCAACACGATCAAAGCCAAGCGCTTCAACGCATCAATCTCTTGCCTGTGCAAGGTTTCTGTATGCCGAACGCGCTGCCCCTTCGAAACGTCTTCATCGAGGCTCACAGTTTTTGCCTCACGTACTCGGCCAAATCACCAAAGTAGCTTTCCCGACTGGCCCGTATGACAAATGAATATAAGGAGGCGAAACGCTGTTCCGGACCCTCTCCCAGGTCATCAAAGTTCCCGCCATCGAGCAGTCTCTGCGCATCACCTATGCAACCAATCAGGTCGCATTGCTGATCACTCAGGTCCATGCCGGGACTCACTTGAGTGCCACCCTGATAAGTCTGGCAAGTACCTTGCAGCCACTGCGGCCGATCATCTCGATCCAGCCAGCCCCAATAGCACGCAACGTTCACGTATTCGGCGCGCTGGTCATCCGTCAGGATCGAGGCCATCAACAAGGGAAAGATGCGCGGATCGTAATAACGCAGTAGCCCGGACTGCCCGCCCCATTTGATTTGCGACAAGGCTTGCAGGGCATGGCTCAATACTTCGAACGGTAATGGCGAGATCACTACCAGCAAGCGAGCATCCACGGCGCAGTGGGTCATTAATTCTTCGAGCCAGGCTTTATGCTGCCAATGCGTCAGGTCTAGACGCATCAAAACAGGTGACTGATCCAGCAGGTTTTCCTCCGGCGTTGCGCTGAACAACGAGAACCATGGAACCTCTGGGCTCAACATCTTCAGCGCAGGTATAACGCAGTTGTTCCAGGCGGTTTGGTCGAGCAATAGATCGACCTGCTGTATTGCGACGCTGGCACATACCTGTTCGATCTGTTCTTGCCATTCTGTGGGTGTTGCCATCTTCATATTCCCCCTCAACCTTCGCGCATCAGTAAACCGGTGGTGTTTCCCCTGGCTTTTTCAAGGCACTCTTTACACACCGACTGTGGCAACTCCGGCAGTGGAAAACCCTGGCTGGCCGTCTTTTCCCAGACATGCTGGCCCTTGAGGTTGAGCTTGCCGGGCGTGTGGATGTCGATAGCCCCGGCCGGGGTGATACGGATGTAGCCGCCACCGCAGGCCAGGGTGATGCCGTTTTTGGCGGTCAATTGCAGGTGGCCCTGTACGGTCTGCAGGGTGATGTCTTGCTGGGCAATCAGATTCATCACGTCGCCGTGGGATTCGATTTCCAGGGGGCCTTTACCGGATACGAGGCGCATGCCTTCTTGCTGGGCAAGCAGGGAAATGGCCTTATTCGCATGGACGAACAGCCGTTGAGCGGCGGCCAGGTTGATCTCGTCGTTGCTTTGCACGTACATCGCTTTGCCGCTTTTGAGCAGTACGCTGTCAGGGGTCACCGCGCCGATGCCCTTGGGTGCGCTGAGCAGGATGGCCGAGGCGTGCAGGTCTTTGGCGTTATCCTGGAACTGCTGCAAGCCGTCTATCGCAGGCTGAGGACTGCGATGAGAGTGGGCGATTTCCTGCCAATCGGCGACTTGTTGCTTTGCTCCCGCAACCATACCGGTGGCTGGTGCCATAGTGAGCACATCATCAGCGGCCTTGGCCTGTACATCCGCACTGATGAACAAACCTTTACCGGCGCGAATGCTCCCCCAATCGTCCGTACGCAGCTCAAACCCTTCCCCGCGCTTTTGTTTCGCGGCATCCACCAAATGCCCGAGGTTGAGCTGGCTTTTGCCACCATATTCAGTACTGAGCTTGACGTGCTCCTGCCCCCGCGTATCGTCCATGCGCAGTTTATTGTTGGCCGGGGTGCGCAGTACGTTGCGCCTGTCGTTGCGCAGGGTCACGTGGTCCACATGCTGGCTGTCGTGCAAGGCATGGGCGATGTAGGGGCGGTCCGGGTCGCCCTGTTCGAAGGCCACCGCCACTTCGGTGCCGGCAATCAGCGGTAAATGCAGACCATGGGTGTCGCCCGCGTAGGGCCGGGCCAGGCGTAGCCACACACTTTCTTCACCGGCCTTCCAGCTGTCGCGATCGAACAGGAAATTCACCCGGTAGCGCCCTTCCAGGTCGATATGCGCGTAGGGATCGTTGGCCTGCGGGCTGGTGACGCGGGCTGGGACGGTGCCGGCGATTTGTGGTTTTTCCTTCAGTTCTGGGCGAAAGCACACAGTTTCTGAATAGGGCATGGCCTGGAAGGTGGTTTCAAAGCTTTGATCACGGGCGGCCTTGGTGGTCAGGCCGGTGATCACCGCGCCGGGAGTGAAGGCCTGAGGCGCGCCGCCAGAGACTTTCAGCACCTGCCCCGGCGCCAGGGTGGCGCTGCTGCTGATGCCGCTGAGTCGGGTCTGCCCATTCAGGTAACGCTCGTGACGCAAGCGGCCGTAGAAATAGCCGCTTTCGCCTTGCAGATCTTCGTCCTGATCCAGACGGTCGCCGAGGGACGTGTAAGGTTCGGCGTAGTGGTAGGCCTCACCGTAAGTGGTGGTCGCGCCCCGGCTCTGATCGATCTCGCCGCTCAGATGGGCGCTGGCATCACGGTGGTGATAGGCGCGGAAATGCACCTGCTGTTCGACCACCTGATGCTGCGATTGCAGTTGCCACACCGCATCCTGGCCGCTGCTGCCCAGCCCGGATTGCGGCCGAAGGGGCAGCTCGATGTCGAACTGATAGAGGCGTTGATCGTCGCAAAACTCCACCACATCAATGCCCAGGCGTTCGTCGCTGGTGAAGCGGTACCAGATGCCGACCTCGGCCAGTAGGCGGGCGATAAAGGCCAGGTCGTTTTCACCGTATTGCATGACCTGTTCGCGTTTGGGGTAGTCGCGTTTGAGGCTGAACAGAAAATCCTGGCCTTCCAGGCCATGGCGGCTACGCAGAATGCCTTCGACGATTTCCGGCACCGACTGGTGCTGGTAGATGCGCAACTGCCGGCCACGACCTAGCAGGGCCAGGCGTGGTTCGAGGATGATTTCGTAACGGGCTTCGTCGAGGGAACCGGACAGGCGTTTGAAGCGGGTGACCACGCCATACAGAGTGCGCAACGGTTTGACCTCCGGTGCGCTGAGCCCGGCGACCGGAAGCTTTTGCGGCGCGGCGTGCAGGCTGAAACTGGCGTCCTGGCCGAGCATGCTATGCGCCGCCAGATCTCGTTCGGTGCTGGTGAGCTCCACCCGATAACGGAACGGCTGGCTCAGGTGTTCGTGGCCTTCGAACGCCAGGACATCGAGACGGGCATCGAGGTTGCGCACACTCAACTGATGTCGGCTGTGGTCGAAAAAAACGCTCGGTAAAACGCTGAAAGTCATCCCTTTTACTCGTAAACGCGAGAGACTCCAGAGAGTAAAGATTTGTTATCGGTAATTAATGTCGGAAAATTCACCTTTATAAGAACGATGCTTCTTCATTTGCACCTGCAAGTCCTCCAGGCCGGCAAATTCAGGTAATTGTCGATTGTTGGCCGAGTGTGCCGGGGGCCGTCTGATCATTGGGTGTTATCAAGGCATCGTCGCAGGTAAGCCCGCCTGCCTCACCCGAACTGCTCCGGTGAATTGACCGGCAACTGCCTATGACTAATCCGCTATCGGTGGGTATGGTGAAGCCACATTCCCCTGTCCGGAGCATCGCATGCGCACCATCGGCCTTATCGGCGGCATGAGCTGGGAGTCCAGTGCCGAGTATTACCGCATCATCAACCAGCACGTACGCGACCGGCTCGGCCCGCTACGTTCGGCGCAACTGTTGATGTACAGCGTGGACTTCGGCCCGGTGGAACAGGCCCAGCACGCCGGGCGCTGGGATGATGCCGCGCTGATCCTGGAAGACGCCGCGCGCCGCCTGCAGGCAGCCGGCGCCGAATGTGTGGTGCTGTGTACCAACACCATGCACCGGGTGGCGCCGCGTATCGAGGCGGCAGTGTCGATTCCCTTCCTGCATATCGCCGATGCGGCCGGGGCGGCTGCCAGGCAAGCCGGCACCTTGACCGTGGGCTTGCTTGGCACTGCATTCACCATGGAGCAGGACTTCCTCAAGGCCCGCTTGATCGCACAGGGCCTGACCGTACTGGTGCCGGATGCCGACGAACGCAAGGACGTGCATCGGATCATTTATGAGCAGTTGTGTGTGGGCGTGATCAGCGACCAATCACGCGCAGTCTACCAGCGGGTGATCGAGTCCCTGGCCGCACGCGGCGCCCAGGCGGTGATCCTCGGCTGTACGGAAATCAGCCTGCTGATCAAACCCGAGCACAGCGACCTGCCGCTGCTGGACACGACCGAGCTGCATGCGCGGGCTGCGGTGGCGTTTGCACTGGAGGACTAAGCCGACTTGCGCAGGCGCGCCATGCTCAGGGTATCGACGAACACACCGTCACGCAGGGCGTAATCGCGCAAACGCCCTTCGACCTCGAAGCCGAATTTACGATACAGGTTGTGTGCCGCTTCGTTGTCGGCATACACCGTGAGCTCTACGCGGTGCAGGTTCATCCAGTTGTCGGCCACGTCCAGCGCGGCCGTCAACAGCTTCGAACCGATGCCCCTGCCCTGCCACGCCGTCGCTACGCCCATGCCGAAAGACCCCACATGCGCCTGGCGCACGCGCAGGTACTGCTCCAACCCCAGCTGGCCAATCACTTCGCCGCCGTGCAGCGCCACCAATTGCAGTCGGCGTTCGTTATCCATCACCAGGCGTTTGCGCCAGGCTTCCACGGACTGGAAAGGCATCTGCAGCACCTGACGGCATACCGCCGGTTCGTTGTAGAGCGCCGCGACGCCCTCAAGGTGGGCCTCGGTGAAGCGCTGAATCACGATAGGGAGGTCAGGCGTGCGCATTGTGTTTCATCCTTTGAACGACAAGTGGCCGACCAGTGTAGGAGCAAAGCAGGCGCCCTGGCGAGCTTCAACCTTCGGTGTACCAGGCGGCCGGGTCGCAGGCTGCTTGAGTGCTATCGGAAGTTGCTGACCGAACAACCGATATGGTCCTACATGCACGGCAAGCTTTACTTGCAAAACTCGGGCGCGTCCAACCACGCACCCGAGTGTCTGCCAATTGATAAAACAACGAACGCTAACCGCCTGCTTTTTTGTCGCTGCGCTATTGGGGGTTAGCGCTTGTGCGACGAAACACCCGCCTGAGTGGGGTATCCGCTGGCTACCGGATTGTGACAGCCGGCCCTTCACCGGGCTGGATCCGGAGGTAATCGCCAGGACGCAATGCGGCATCGTCACCGTGCCCATGGACCACTTGAACCCCAGCCTGGGCAATCTCAAGCTGGACATCACCCGCGTTGGGGCGTTGCTGCCCGCCGAGCGCGAAGGTGCCCTGTTTACCCATCCGGGCGGGCCCGGCGCCGAGGCCGACAGGTTCACTGTGCTCCTGGCTTCCCTATGGAAAGGCTACGCCGATCAGCCACAGGGTGAGGCCTATCGGCACCTGGTCAATACCTACGATGTGATTGCAATGACACCGCGAGGGATGGGCAGTGACCCGCACTCGCAACTGGTGTGCCGATCCGACGAGGAGATCGTTGCGCAAAACGACATCACCGAAGATCGCAGTCCGGCCAATATCGAGGCTATCCGGCATAACGCTGGCGTACTGGCCCGAGGCTGCGCCAGCCAGCGCCTGGCACCTTATATCAATACCGAACAAACAGCGCGGGACATGGAGCTGGTGCGTGTGCTGCTCGACGAACGCCAGCTCAATTACTTCGGCAACGGTTACGGCACATGGCTGGGTGCCTGGTACGCCGGCTTGTTTCCAAAGCAGGTCGGGCGCATGGTGCTCGACTCGAGTCCAGACTGGACCGCCACGTTCCAGGACGCCTCGTTGGTTCAAGCACCGGAAAAAGAACGCGTGTTCGCGCGATTTGTTGCACAGCGCGCCGCCGACGATCCGCGGCGCTACCAGATGGGCAGCACCCCAAAGGCAATAGGCGCGGTTTTTATCGACCTGTTGCCTCACGTCAGAGGGGCGCTGCGTTCAGACAACGAGTACTACAGCGCGCCTGAATACCTGATGGCGGCCCGCGCACTCAGTCAGTGGCTGCGTGAATCGCCAGACCTGCCGGACGCCAAGCTGTTGGCCAACGCCCGAGCCCATCGATTCAGCCCTGACCCTGGCATAAATGCGCTGGCGAAACAGGCGTTTATACGTCTGCTCGACGGCACCCGCCGCCCTTCACCGTGGAATGGTCTGGCGCTCGGTCCCTTGACACTCACGCCCAGAGAGTCTGTCCGTAGCACCGTGCTATGCAACGATTCAGTGTCCGCAGGCGAAGCATTCTGGACCGACAAGGAAAGCCAGTACGCCATTCAGTATCCAGTAGGGGGCAGTTTCTTCCCGTCGCGACATTGCGCCGATTGGCGCGGCCAACAGCTTGACGGGGTGCCGCAGCGCAGGCTGGCGCAGGTCGACGGCCTCTTTATGATTCAGGCCGAATATGACGATCAGACGCCCGCAGCAGGCGCACTCAAAGCGTTCGCAAGTGTGCCTGCCGCGCACATGACGCTACTCAAGGGCGCCTACCGACACGGCGTTTCGTTCCCCGGGGCCAATGCCTGCGTGAACAGGAATGTCGGAGATTTCCTGGCCTTTGGACGTAAATCCGACCGCTTTTCGATCTGCTACGAATCACCCTGATCCCGGGGTCAGCCTCGCAGCGCTGTCCGCCATAGCCTGGCGATATCCGCCGCCCGCTCGCACAACAGTCGCGGCGCCTCGCTGCACGCCTGCTCCAGGCTCATCGGCCCCGATGGCAACGCAAATGCGGCATCCACGCCGTGGGCGTACATCTGCTCGTAGCCATCACCCAGGGTCCCGGCGAGCACGATCACCGGGACCTTGTGGTGGCGGGCGATGCGCGCTACGCCAAACGGGGTTTTACCGCGCAGGGTCTGGGCGTCGAAGCGGCCTTCGCCGGTAATGACCAGGTCGGCACCGCGCATGGCGGCGTCCAGCCCGACCAACTCGGCCACCACCTCAACGCCGGCACGAAACTGTGCACCCAGAAACGCCTTGGCGGCAAAACCCAGGCCACCGGCGGCGCCGCTACCTGGTTCGTCACGCACGTCCTTGGGCAGCACTTGTGCGCAGTGGTCGGCAAAATGGCCGAGAGCGGCATCCAGCTGTTTAACCTGCTCGGGAGTGGCGCCTTTCTGCGGGCCGAAAATTGCCGAGGCGCCATGGGGCCCGCACAAAGGGTTGTTCACATCCGCCGCGATTTCGAAGCGGACCTGGGCCACACGCGAATCCAGGTTTTCCAGGCTGATGCGGGCCAGGCCACTCAACGCCAGACCTCCAGGTGCCACGGGCTGATCATGGGCATCGAACAACTGCACGCCGAGCGCTTGCATCGCGCCCGCGCCGCCATCATTGGTCGCACTGCCACCAATGGCCAGAATGATGCGCCGGGCCCCCAGATCAAGGGCCGCGCGGATCAGTTCGCCGGTGCCATAGGTGCTGCTGGAACACGCATTGCGCTGGCCCGGCGCAACCAGCTGCAGGCCACTGGCTTCAGCCATTTCGATGATTGCGGTGTGGCTGTCGGCCAACCATCCCCAGTGCGCTTGCACCTTGGCGCCCAGTGGCCCGCGCACGGTCTGGCTGCGCAATTGCCCCTGACACGCAGCGAGCACCGCGGTGACCGTCCCTTCACCGCCGTCCGCCATCGGGCATTGCACCAACTGTGCGTCAGGCCAGACCTGAACCAGGCCATCGGCAATGGCCTGGGCGACCCGTTCGGCACTCAGGCTGTCCTTGAACGAGTCGGGGGCGATGATGATTTTCATGGGCGTTCTCCGGTTTTTATAACGCCCATGCTGACAGTTGGTACTGCTGCTGACGCCGGTCCGATGCACAAGTGGCGTTGAAGTTTGTTGTTCATTTTTACAAACCCTGGGGCAACAACTGCACGCCCAGGTACAGCGCAAGCATGCCGTCCAGGGTCAGCGGGTCGACGCCGCTCAGCTCGGCGATTCTTTCCATGCGGTAGCGCAGGCTGTTGCGATGAATCCCCAGGGCATCGGCGCAGGCCTGGCTTTGCCCGTCGTGCTCGCACCAACTGCGCAGCGTGGCCAGCAGTTGGCCGTTGCTGTCCTTGGCCAGTACTTTGCGCAACGGATTGAGCAATTCGTCCAGGGCATCGTCGTTGCGGTGGCGCCAGAGCATGACCGGCAGGCGATAGCGGTTGAGGATCAACAGGCGCGCGTGCGGCAGGATATCGCGGCCGTAGGCGAGCAAGTCACCGACGCGGCGATAGCAGCGGCGCAGACCGGCCAGCCCTTGCGCCTGCCCGCCTACGGCCACCCGCAGGATATTCCAGCCCAGGCCGTCGAGCTTTTCCAGCAGGCGTGGGTTGTCGATGTGCAGGGCCGCCGGACGGCACCACAGCAGGGAAAACTGCGCGCTGCTCACGCACCAGCTGTCCGGATAACGCGACGTCAGCCAGGCGCTCAAGGCCTCGGCCGACTGCCCCGCGCCCAGTTCGAACAGGTACGGCATGCGCGCCAGTTGCGGCTTGAGGCCCAACTGTTGCGCTTCGTCGACCAGGCGCGGCGAGTCGCCCGTATCGGCCAACAGCAAGGCCAGCAAATCGTCACAGCGCTGGCGTCGCCATTGCTGCTCGGCCTGCTGGTGACGCTGGCTGACCAGCATTTCGGCGGTCATGCGCACCAGCTCGGCGTAGGTGCGCAACCCGTCCGGCTCACCGGTGATACCCAGGACGCCGATCAGGCGCTGGTCGTGCATCAGCGGCAGGTTGATGCCCGGCAACACACCTTTGAGGTGCTTGGCGGTCTGCCCGTCGATTTCCACTACGCGCTCGTTGGCCAGCACCAATTGCGCGCCTTCGTGACGGGTGTTGATGCGCTCCGGCTCGCCGCTGCCGAGAATCAGGCCCTGGCTGTCCATCACGTTGACGTTGTAGGGCAGGATCGCCATGGTGCGATTGACGATATCCTGTGCCAGCTCATGATCCAGCTCGAACATGGGGGCTATTTTCCTCGAAACGGGTTGGTCAGCGGCACAGCGCAAAGCAGGCTTGACTGTGCGCGAGCACAAAGACAGTTGCCCATCGCCTCACCGAGACTGTGCAAGCGATCAACGTTACCCTCGCATCGCCAAAAATCATAATAAAGAGAGACTCGCCATGTCACAGAGCGCCGCTGCAGCACTGGCCACCGATGACGATAAAAACGCCATCTACAAGCGCGTCACCCTGCGCCTGATCCCCTTCATTTTCATCTGCTACCTGTTCAACTACCTTGACCGGGTCAACGTTGGCTTTGCCAAATTGCAGATGCTCGACGCGTTGAAATTCAGTGAAACCGTGTACGGCCTGGGTGCCGGGATCTTCTTTATCGGCTACGTGCTGTGTGGCGTGCCGAGCAACCTGGCGCTGACCCGGTTCGGGCCAAGGCGCTGGATTGCGCTGATGATGATCGTGTGGGGCACCCTGTCCACGTGCCTATAAATAGTTGCAAAAAGACACCCACAGATTTTTAAGGTGTCTATGCATGAAAAACGAGCAACGTCCCGCAGGTAAAGGTGCCACCTCCCTGTCCCGCCTACGCCACCTCATCCAAAAAACTATCCAAGCCAAGAGACGGCAGACGCTCAAACAGAACGTGGCTTCTTTGCTCCACTACCTCGTTATGGGGCTACTGGTGATTGGCCTGGGCGTTTTGTACGTCGCACTTATAGAAGACATGTTTAAGTGATGTACCCCGCTTGCTATCGAAAGTTAAAGCCGGGAGGCAATTAAATATCTACTTTGGCGGTATATCACTACCCTTTTGACAACGGTTACAATCTACACCATGAATTCAAAGGACGTTACACAATGAAAAAGGCAATCCTGGCTCTAGCTTCTCTCTCATTTCTGGCTGTAGCTGGAACAACTCAAGCTGTACAGAGCGTGAAGCTGGATACACCTCTAGAAATATATGTGACAGCTTGCACTACCTTACAGAAGACATGGGATATCAATTCCTCACAACGTAAAGCCCTACTGACTGACTCTGAAGAAACTTTGAATAGTCATTGCCACTCTGTCTTCACAGCAACACTACAACTGACAGAGCTTGGCAAAGATTCCAAAGCCTTCAGTAGAATCTGTATTCCGTATGGAACAAGCAACAAACAAGTACTGGATAAAGTATTAGCGGTATTGAAGTAGCATGGCAGCACACCAGAATGGAAGAATATGCAGCCAGCGATAGCTACAGTGGTAGCTCTTGAAGTGGTTTACCAGTGTAAAGGTTCATAATTGTAAAGCGCAACAATTAAGAAGCCCTACCTTAACCAGCTGGGGCTTTTCACATAGAGAAATGGTTTCAACAAATCAGCAGCACATGATTTACCCGCCACCATGTGCTGACGAAAACGCCTATGGCAGCTAAAGCGTATACAATGGGAAGGATGTAATCTGTAAACCACGAAGTAGTTAATGAGCCTTTGACAAAGGCGTAAGCTTGGCAAATCAAAACCAACGCATAGGCTGGTATAATTCGCTTATCAGAAACACGTCCAATATGTTAATGCCCATCCTTCACATACATAAACCCAAGGTCGATTGACACCTCTACACGGCGGGCAAGCTCAGCATTCCCCCAGTACCAAAAGCTTATAATGGAAGTTGGATCTTTTGATAACTGATGCCCCATAGTTATTTTTCTTTCAATCCTGCTAGGATGAATGATGGCGTTAGGTGAATTTACAACTGAGCGCATCCACGAGTAAAATTTGAAAATGTATGCATAAGGTACTAGAGTTTTTAATGCGGCTTCAAAGACTGAGGTCATTTCCTCATTCAACTTGAAGCTTCCTTTAGGTGCCTTTTGGAGAAAACGCAGCAGAAAATAGGCATTACCTATCGCAGCGACTAAATGAACGTTTTTTATATTATCTCGTATACCAATCGGTACACCTAAGAAACTGAAGGCTCTCAAATCAACTGAGAAATACCACAAGAGTAGAATCAACGTTGAGTATGCAAGCAGAAACGCCCTAGCCTTCTTAAAATCACCATCAACGTCGTCAATACTCATTTCACGCCCCTTCCTATGGAGGCGACATGATATCACAACTCAATTCGGGACTAATCCACCCTCCCCGCCGCCAGAAACGACCTCTGCTTATCTACATGCCTACAACGCCAGCGACAATAATATCTATGGGTGGCATCTAGATTTGGGTTTTGGATTTACAGGCGAGGGGCTTAACAGGAAGCATAGAGGCCAATGCTGAGGCTATGCTTTTTTCAAATATCTAATAGCCATCACACCCGCTTGAGGAATGCAATAGCCTATGGGAAAGAGATTTCTAATCTAGCAAGAAGCCTCTTTACTTGTTCAGCACCCCATGCACCAACACCCGTCTTGCCACGAGCTGTAGCAACACCAGAGCTGTTTAAGTAGTCAGCTAACGCCAGTAGCGTATGCTATGGAAGCCGATAGCAGCCTCTACAGTGGCTCTCAGTGCCTTAGCCTTTTCATCAGCCTTTTCTATCTTGGCCTCATTGGCCTTGAGATATGACTTATTTTGATGAGGTACAGTGAGAGCTACACGCCTTCTCTCAATCTTCTCCTGGGATAGCTTGTCTCCTGCATCTGCCCTTGCCTTCAAAGCCGATAGTCCTTCCTTGGTACGTTGGCTGATGAAGGTTCTCTCCTGCTGGGCCAGGGCTGCGTAGATATGCAGTTGGAAACTATCAGCCTCTGGCATCGTCGCCACCTTGAAGCTAACCGATTTCATGAGGGCTGATATGTCTGCCACGTCACGGGATAGACGATCAAGCTTAGCCACTACCAATGTGGCTCCCTGCTCTTTACAAGCAGCAAGAGCCTCTACACACGCCTTACGTTGTATTGGGCTGACACTGCCACTCTCAACATCTGTAAAGCTGTCTAGGATGTTCCAACCCATCTGTGTAGCAGCTTGAGCTACTTATGCCTGTTGAGCCTCTAAGCCCAAGCCAGAGTCACCTTGGCGTTTGGTAGACACTCGATAGTAGGCAATCACTTTCATACCGCCCTTTACCCCTGCTGAAGCTGACATGTTCACACTCCGAAATTCATTGTGTGTGAAGGCATTGTATGCGTTTCACGTTCCGTAGTCGAGCGTCTACTGCTTGTAAATGGCTTTCTCAACTTCGTATGAATGCGTAGCTGTCAAGACAGGAGAGAGAAATAAACCTTTCAGCTACACGCGGGGGGGGGATTACTTGTGCTACCGCACATTGAGAAGGGGGGCCGCTAGCGGCTATTGGATCAGTAGAGAATCCCAGTGAAACACACATAAAGGATAGCCTCCCAATAACCAATTTTAACCACTATGGAAACCTCTGGAGGCCACGTAATAAAAGGGCTAGAGGCTAGGCTGCTTTATGAAATACCACTATAAATCCTCTACTACCCTGCGGTTTCCTTTCTTACCAATCAGAGCTGACTCGTGGTGCACCCCATAAAGAGAGTAAACCTATGAATGCAGCTATAAGTGAATTCTATATGGAAACATGTATTGATCAGCATAAATCACTAGACATTTAATATTTTACAGCCTTCGAGACAAGTTAAAGTTAACTTTCAACAATTTGATAACTTTAACTTGGTAGTGAGAAATGGGTGAGCTTAATACCCCACCACCCCTACCCCAATGGAATCAGGGGTTTGCTCTAATGCAATCTCTATCGACTACCAAAAGAACAGAAATTAATGCACCTGTAACCTACCCTGTTAAAACTCCCTGTTGTTTGCCTCTACAAGTTACGCCAATAACACCCTATACAAGCCCATCTGCGGCTTTCCTGAGCGTATCTACAGACACACACATAAATCGGATACACAGAGAGAACAATAGCCGCCACCGGCATTGTAGGGGCTTCTTACTGAGTATACCCTTGACTATTGCCTTGGGCTTCCTCAGAGAGCAATTCCCTCCGTGATAGTAAGTACTACGTTTGTGTGTTATTGAGCAGCTTATCTAAAGCTTCACGTTTTTGCTTTTTCTCCAGCTTTTCAAGCTTCTGATCCAATATAAAATCAACTGCCATCATCAGCATAGGAAATAACTCTAGGCATTTATCCTCTGTTAAGCCATGAAGCCCTTGAGAAAGAAAGCCGTACAACCTTGGATGCCGTACAAGATCTGAGGGCAGGAACTTATCCAGAGCTGCTACCTTCTCCCCCATTCTGAGAGCAGAGTATCCTGCCCCGTGAGTAGATAGCCAAGCTGCATCTTTGATTGCTTCTTGATGCGCTTCTTTCACTAATGCCTCAAAAATCTTTCGCAGGTAAACTATAGAGCCAGCACCTACACTATGAGCGAAAAGCCCTACAGCCTTGGTATAGCCTTTCTGATGCTCCTCACTCAATACTTTACGATACTTTTTTAAATCTTGTTTTGCGGTGTCAGCACCGGACGGATACTGGCCTATTTTTGTCACACCATCTTTTTCGTTAAGCCTGAAGACGTAACATGCGACGTGTTCGTTTACGCGAGAGCACTTAGCTTTGATTACGCAAATATAAGGTTTCTGAAGTCTGGTGCGGAAGTCCTTACGAACAGGCCCAAATTCAGGATAGTCAGCAACAAACAAACTTCTATCCTTGCACTCCACACAATAAGTATCAATTGACCCCTGGAATCTAGTTAGAGCTAAAACCTTATCAAAACTAGTATCGTCCCACTTGTACGACTTATACAGGGGCACAGATACGAAAAAATCATGAGGTGTAGGAAAACCGTTGTCTGACACTTGGCCTTGCTCCATGGTATGCGATTATGGAAGCATTGTGCCACAGACTAGAGTAATCATCTACGATTCTGCCTAATCCACATGCTTTTCCCGCCTAAGCCATTGCAGCGAAGCCCAGCCGACATGGAGAATACAATTGCGATAATGAAAAAGAACACTTTTGAATGCTTGAAACAAAAAGAACGAGAACAGTCCAGATTTTGCGAGTCGGTCAAACTCACGACGCTTTACTTTGTCCTCATGTACTATTTCACCATAAAAGACCAAATCAAATAATTCATTCTTAGTAGTTTTACCCTCATCCTTGATGTTAATCAAGCTAGGGAAATCTAAATTTTTTCGCAGTTTCGCACGGGTATCTTGGATTACTTTTTTCAGGTCATCATGCTTGGACTCCCACCCCTCAGCTATAAGACCAATATCACGAATACAAAACCCGTCACGGCCTTGGATTAGTAGCCGAAAGTTGAGACAGAACGCTTCAAGCTCGTCAATGTTCAAGCCATCATGAGCGAGCCAATCCCCGGCGATAATGCGAGCCATATCAGACTGACCACGCTTACGGGTCATCCAACCCCAAAAAGCGCTAGAAACTATGCGTTCTGGCCTGTGGACGAAACGCTTGAGACTATCAACATCACTTTCTTCGCTCACCCTTAACCCCCAACATCAAGTGACGTTTTGCTCACAATGCTTCAAGGAAATTGAGAAAAGTGTCAGACAGCTCATGACGTGTTATGAACACTGATTCCTGCACCTGCCAAGCAATACCGCAGTCCAAGTTTAAGGCTGGATAGGCGATTGGTGAGTCTGCCCTGTAGCGGCTAGCCGTTGCCATCTTGGCTAGCGGCATACGTACCCGTTCGAAAACGTGCTTGGCTTCCCTGGCAATGCTATGCCTTGGGTCGCCCTCCAGCCTCTCACATATAGATCTGATGATTTCATAGGAGCCCAACACCCAGAGGTAGGATTGCGTCAGTAGATCATTGAACTCCATCATATGCTGTTCAGTGGGATGGATAACACCGGCCTCAGTCAGATTATGAATCTCCAAGGCGCGCCGATCACGTTGGATCAACTCACAGTCTTTATGTCCAAGGGCATGAATCACAGGGGGCATCATTTTTTCAATGGGAGCAGCTTTATGTCCTGCGCTCACCCAACGCTGCATTCGATCAACCACGACAGACTCCTTTTAGACACCCGATCAATTGGAGGCAGAATGCCATGCGGCAAATAGAATAGAAACCGTAGGCAAAGAAAAGCCCCGTTAATGCGAGGCGTAATGTGCAGCATCAGGGCATCAACTCCTGAAACCTGTAGGCTACCTTAACGGGAATCAATCTGAGACTAGCGACTTCCGCTTGAAGCTTTTCCACTGAGCACTTTTTGAAGTGCTGCTACTTTTTCAGCTTCTTCTTTCTTTTGAATTTTCTGATCTAAAATTAACTCGATGCCAATTTTCAAAGTGGGGAACAACTCTGAACACTCTTGCTCTGACATATCGTGAACACCAGACGACAAAACACTATACATAGCATGATGTTCTACCAAATACGAAGGTAGATAGCTTTTTAGCGATTTCACCTTATCAGCTACGCGATCTGTTTTATAACCAGCATTAGCTGCAAGCCAAACACTATCCTTGCTGGCCTCTCCACGGGCCTCTTCAATTAGTGACTCAAAAATCCTACGGAGATAAACTACAGCGCCAGCACCCACACCAGCAGACGCAAGCCTCACCGCTATCGTAAAACCTTCTGACTGCTCTTTGGACAATACATTGCGATACTTTCTGACTTTCACACTATCTGCATCCGCGATAGACGGATACTGACCTATCTTTCTGACACCTTCTTTATCAACTTTAAAAGTATAACGCGCTTTATGCTCTCTATTTCTTGAACATACAGCAGTAAAGTCTACATAAGGGAAATGCACCGTCCAATCTATAACACTTAAATTGTTACGACCAAGATTTGAAAGCTCTACATTAAAAATACTATGCCTACCACATGCAGCACAGTATGTATCTATGGAGTCGGTGTAGGAGCCAAAAGCCTGAAAAGCTTCGAAATTATCATCAGTGACAGCAAACTTGCTATAAAGAGGAAGTTTTACAAAAAACTCTTCCGCAGTAGGAAAATACGTTTTGTCCACTTGGCCTTGCTCCATGCTATGCGTTAAAGAAGGCATTGTGCCACAAGCCTACGACGCTTTTCTACAGACAAAGAAAAGCCCCGTCAATGCGGGGCACTTGTGTTGCTTGGGCTGTCAGCGCCCTTTGGCTTTGTGCTTTGTAGAACGTCCGTCAAAGAGAAGGTTCATAATGGTATCAAACTCATTACGAATAGCGTTGAAATCCATAACTTCACACTGTGAGTTTTGTTCAGTTAGTAGAGTGATGATAGCTGCCATCAAGGTAGTTTTTTCAGCATAAGGATCATCAGATAAAACCTTAAGAAAGCTACCACGGAGTTCGGTTTCGTACTTGAGGCGGGCGAGACGCTTTTGATTGACCATTGTGTTTCTCCTATATGTTTGAATGAGCCGCCATATTACAGCCACAACAAACACTTGAAATCCACGAATGAGACAAATTCGTAATACTGTATTTTCCACTGGAAAGCTTCGGCGTGTAAAGCTTAGGTATTGAGCTGTCAAGCTTTAGGCGGCTTGAGTTGCTTCTTGACGCTTGAATAGATTGTAGTTGGCTTCATCAGTGCTACGGTTACGGAAAGTCTTATCACTTTCGTGAGCTACATCAGCTTCATAGAACTTGATGAATTGCTTACGGTGGAAGCTATCGTAGTCTTCACCCCTCATATCAGTAGCGAATGCTTCGTGTAATGCTTCATCGTAAGTCTTACGAGTAGCTACGAAAACGTGGCGTAGCTCCTGACCTAGCAAGACTGTGTTTAGACTTGGGAATGTGTGAGTGTTTGCTGTGTTCATCATTTGTTTTTCCTTGGGTTGGGTTATTTATTGAAGCGAGCATATTTAGCTGCAAGAAGTGAGGATGTGTCTGAAGCTTGATAAGCAGCTAACCGTTCAGGTGTCATGTACTTAGATAGCTTCCATCCCGTACTCAGCTATAAAATCCCCTGGCGAGTTATCTTGAAAATACTTTGCTTTGAGAATGGCAGCTGTGCTCGTAGAGTTTACATCTACATGATTGTATTTGGTTTTAAGGATATCGGTTGTTGTAGGCTCTTGGGCTGTCTCTTGTATGGCCTCTGGGGCTTCCTCTATATCGGACGAAACACCAGATATTAAAGACTTTAAAATCGTTGTCTGTGTGGCCTCTGAGATGCCCCCAGCTTTAAGTGTGACGGCTAGGCGCTTAGCAGCTTTGGCTATTGTGGATTCAGCATCAATTCTTGCTGATGTACTCAATCTGATCCAGCATCCTGGTCGGCCCGGAGGCCGCATCGGGGGCAAGCCCCCTCCCACATTGGGCCGAGGCGTGTCAGTTGGGTGGCTGTCGGCTGGGAGGCCGCCATCGGGGGCAAGCCCCCTCCCACATTTGGATTGCGGTGCATCAGTCAGATAGCGATAGGCTGTGCGACCGCCACGGGAGCCAGCTTCCTCGCCACATGTCGGCGTCATACCAAAGTTGTGTAGATACCTATGCCCATGTGGAAGCGCTGTTACAACAGGCCGCCGCCGTCGACATCGATCACGGCGCCGGTCATAAAGCCGTTCTCCATCGCCAGCACATACCCCGCCGCCACTTCCTGCGCCTGCCCGACTCGCCCCACCGGCAAGGCCCCGCCGGCCTTGGCAAACATCGCCAGACGCTGCTCGTCCCCAAGCCCGGCGTACGCCGGTGTGTCAATCACGCCGGGGCTGATCACGTTGACACGGCGCGGCGCCAGCTCCTTGGCCAACTGCTTGCCCAGCGCTTCGGTCGCGGCGTTGATACCGGTCTTGATGAACTGTCCCGACACCAACTTGCGCCCCAACTGCCCGGAGGTCAGGCTGATGCTGCCGCGCTCATGCAGAAACGGCAATGCCTGTTGAACCGCACGCAAGGCTCCCCACAGTTTCACATTGAAATTGCCTTGGGCTTCGTCCAGGTCGGTGTCGGCCAGGGTCTTGGCATTGACCGATGGGCCGCTGGTGTAGACCAGATGATCGAAGCGCCCCACGCTTTCGAACAGGCGTTGCAACGAGGCGCTGTCGCTGACATCCACCGGCTCGCTGCGCATGCCGTTGTGCACCGCCGAGGTCAGGCGGCGCCCCGCCACCACCACGGTTGCACCGCGCTCGGCAGCCGCTGTGGCGACGGCTGCGCCGATACCGCTGCTACCGCCGATCACGATAATGGTTGTACCGCCGAGAGACGTCGTCATGGAAAAAGCCCGGGTTGAGAAGTGAGCGTTCATCTTCCACGCTTGGTAATCGAAGAAAAATCCCGGTAAAACGACAAGATCTTTAAAGGAATTTTACAAATGAGCTCGATCCTGGATCTTGAAGTGTTCGTGCGTACCGCCGATTCAGGCAGCCTGTCCGCGGCTGCACGCGGGCTTGGCTTGACCCCGGCGGCGGCGAGTATCGCCCTCAAGCGCCTGGAAACCCGCCTGGGCCTGCGCTTGTTCGCCCGGTCCACGCGCAGCATGCGGCTGACGGAGGAAGGCCGGCGCTACCTGGACAGCGTGCGCGTTGCGCTGGCGGCATTGAATGAGGGCGAACAGGCGCTCAAGCAGCAAAGCCAGGGCCTGACCGGATTGCTGCAAGTGGCGGCCCCGTCGGATTTCGGGCGCAACGTGGTGCTGGGCTGGCTGGATGCATTCAAGGCCGAACACCCGCACATCCGCCTGCAACTGATGCTCAACGACAGCAACGCCGATCTGTTTCGGGAGACGGTCGACATTGCCCTGCGCTTTGGCGTGCCCCAGGACTCCAGCCTGGTCGCCCTGCCGATCGCCCCCGACCACCACCGCGTTGCCTGTGCCAGCCCGGCCTACCTGGCGCGCCACGGCACACCGCTGCATCCAGCGCAGTTGTCAGGGCACAGTGCGTTGCGGTACATGCGCCAGGGCCAAGTCAGCCAGAACTGGCGCTTTCGCCAGGGCGCGCAGGTTGAAGAGGTCGAGGTCAGCGGCGACTATCTGAGCAACGACGGCGAAATCGTGCGCCGTTGGGCTCTGGCCGGGCACGGCGTCGCCTACAAAGCTCGACTCGATGTGGTGGGCGACCTGGCCGCCGGCCGGCTGGTGGCATTGTTCGATGAGTGGCAAGGCGAACCGGCGCCGTTCAACCTGATGTGCCCCCATCGCCTGCAGGTCTCGGAACGGGTGAAAGCGCTGCAGCGTTTTTTACAGGAGCGCTGCCAGGCGTTGCTGAGTGCATGAAGAAACACGCTCAGGGCTTGTTCCAGAGGGCTCGTGTCTGGTATTGCATGACACACGTTTGCCTGCTTTGAGGAGCTTTGCATGATTTACCGCACATTGGGCCAGTCCGGATTGAAGGTCAGCGCACTGACGCTGGGTACCATGATGTTTGGCGAACAGACCAGCACGGAAGACTCGCTGCGCATCATCGATAAGGCCTGGGATCAAGGCATCAACTTTATCGATACCGCCGACGTCTACACCGGCGGGCGCTCCGAAGAGATCGTCGGCGAGGCCATCGCGCGCAACCGTCAGGACTGGGTGGTGGCGTCCAAGGTCGGGTTCGGCCCGGCAGATGGCATGCCCAACCGCAGCGGGCTGAGCCGCAAGCGTATGTTCAACGCGCTGGAGGCCAGTCTGGGCCGCCTGGACACCGACTACCTGGACATCTACTACCTGCACCGCGAGGACCACGACACACCGCTGGAGGTCACGGTATCAGCGATCGGCGATCTTATTCGCCAGGGCAAAGTTCGCTACTGGGGGTTGTCCAACTATCGCGGCTGGCGTATTGCCGAGGTCATACGCGTGGCCGAGCGCCTGGGCGTTGACCGGCCGATCATCAGCCAGCCGTTGTACAACATCGTCAATCGCCAGGCCGAAGTCGAGCAGATCACCGCCGCGGCGGCCTATGGCCTGGGCGTGGTGCCGTACAGCCCGCTGGCGCGTGGGGTGCTCAGCGGCAAGTACGCGCCGGACCTGACACCTGAGCCTGGCAGCCGCGCTGCACGCCAGGACAAACGCATTCTGGAAACCGAATGGCGCGTGGAATCGCTGCGCATCGCCCAGCAGATCCAGCAATACACCCAGGGGCGTGGGGTGGGCATGGTCGAGTTTGCGATTGCCTGGGTATTGAATAGCGTGGCGGTGAGCTCGGCGATTGTCGGCCCGCGCACCGAGGCGCAGTGGGATGCTTACACCGGCGCACTCGAAGTGACGATCAGCGCGGCAGATGAGGCATTCATCGATTCGCTGGTGACGCCGGGGCACTCGTCCACAGCGGGGTTCAATGATGTGAGCCACTTTGTCTCGGGTCGCACGGTACGCTCGTAAGCGCCCCCTCGAAATACGCGGGCTCGCCGTTCCTCCTGTGGGAGCGCTCGAGCCTCGGCGAGGCCGCGACAGCGGTAGGTCAGGCAATGAAGATATCGACGGCAATGCCATCTTCACAGCCTCCCCGGGGGCCACAGCGGCGAACGTCATTGCTATAAAACGACCATTTTCAGCCTTTTTCCGCCTCAGGCCCCAAAACAGCGCATCTTTACGCTCAAAAGCACCATAATCTCCCTCCCTGTTGTTCCTGAATATCTCAAATCGGCTTTCGCGAGGACTGCGTGTCTAAAGGTGTTGTGTTATCGGTATCGGCCTCGGTGTTGTTTGCCGTGATGTATTACTTTACGTCGCTGCTTACACCGTTGAGTGGTTTGGAAATTTTCGGTTGGCGCATGCTGCTGACCGTGCCCTGCATGACCCTGTTCATGCTGGTCAGCGGCGAATGGCGGCGGGTGTGGGAGTTGCTGCGGATGCTGGCGCAAAGGCCACGCTTGATCGGCGGCGTGCTGGTGTCGTCCGCGCTGCTCGGCGTGCAGTTATGGCTGTTCATGTGGGCGCCGCTGAATGGGCGCAGCCTGGACGTGTCGGTGGGTTATTTCCTGTTGCCGCTGACCATGGTGCTGACCGGACGCCTGGTCTACGGCGAGCAATTGTCGCGCTTGCAGCAGATCGCCGTGGTGTTTGCCACGCTGGGCGTGCTCAACGAGTTGTATCAGGCCGGTGGTTTTTCCTGGGCGACGCTGGTGGTGATCATTGGTTACCCGGTGTACTTCGTGGTGCGCAAATACCTGGGCACCGACCATCTGGGAGGCCTGTGGCTGGACATGGCGCTGATGTTGCCGGTGGCCTGGTGGTTTGTGCAAAGCGGCGAGCAGGGCTTCGCGGTACTGGATGCGCAGCCGAAGTTGTACGCATTGATTCCCATGCTGGGCTTGATCAGTGCGTCGGCGCTGGTGAGCTATATCATCGCCAGCCGGTTGCTGGCATTCAGCCTGTTCGGCCTGCTCAGTTATGTGGAGCCGGTGTTGTTGCTCGCAGTGGCGCTACTGTTGGGTGAAGGCATCAAGGGCGGGCAATGGCTGACCTATATCCCGATCTGGCTGGCGGTGATGGTGCTGGTGTATGAAGGGTTCAAGCATCTGGTGCGTCAGCGCAGGGCCTGAATCCCAGGCAAAAGGAAGCCCGGCCGAAGCCGGGCTTTGTTTTGCCTAGTCGGCGGTCAATACACCGCGACGTACCTGATCGCGCTCGATCGACTCGAACAACGCCTTGAAGTTGCCTTCGCCGAAACCATCATCGCCTTTGCGTTGAATGAACTCGAAGAACACCGGCCCCATCAGGGTTTCCGAGAAAATCTGCAGCAACAAGCGCTTGTCACCTTCGATCGACGAGCCGTCCAGCAAAATGCCGCGGGCCTGCAGCTGGTCCACCGGTTCGCCGTGGTTGGGCAGGCGGCCTTCGAGCATTTCGTAGTAAGTGTCCGGCGGCGCGGTCATGAAGCGCATGCCGATCTTCTTCAACGCGTCCCAGGTCGTGACCAGGTCATCGGTGAGGAATGCCACATGCTGGATGCCCTCGCCGTTGAACTGCATCAGGAACTCTTCGATCTGGCCCGCGCCCTTGGACGATTCTTCGTTCAACGGGATGCGGATCATGCCGTCCGGCGCGCTCATGGCCTTGGAAGTCAGGCCGGTGTACTCGCCCTTGATGTCGAAATAGCGCGCTTCACGGAAGTTGAACAGTTTCTCGTAGAAATTGGCCCAGTAGACCATGCGGCCACGGTAGACGTTGTGGGTCAGGTGATCGATGACCTTGAGGCCGGCGCCTTGCGGGTTGCGGTCTACGCCTTCGAGGTAGACGAAGTCGATGTCATAGAGCGAGCTGCCCTCGCCAAACCGGTCGATCAGGTACAGCGGCGCGCCGCCAATGCCCTTGATCGCCGGCAGGTTCAGTTCCATCGGACCGGTTTCGATATGAATCGGCTGCGCCCCCAGTTCCAGGGCGCGCTTGTAGGCCTGCTGCGAGTTCTTCACCCGAAACGCCATGCCGCACACGGACGGGCCGTGTTCGGCGGCGAAGTACGAGGCCAGACTGTTCGGCTCGTTATTGAGGATCAGGTTGATCTCGCCCTGGCGATACAGGTGCACGTCTTTGGAGCGGTGGGTCGCCACCTTGGTGAAGCCCATGATCTCGAAGATCGGCTCCAGGATGCCCGGGGTCGGCGATGCGAACTCAATGAATTCAAAGCCCATCAGGCCCATCGGGTTTTCATATTGGTCGGTCATGTCGGGTGCCTCATCATGCTTGGGGTAACGAATCGTTATTGGCGGGCAAGGATGAGGTCAGCGGGTGGCGCACAGGAGAGTCCTCGCACGCTGCGGGCGAGGAAGTCACCAAAGATGAGGGGAGAACCGAGTTGCTTCATGGTGTCATCAGTCTCTGACGGCGAGGCTTGCGTGAGCGCAAGTCCATATTGTTGTATGCGTAAATCGATTCTACACAGCGTAACACTATTTGTCCGAGCTCTATTTGTCCGTGCTCGTATCAAATCCCCATCGCCCTGCCGCGTGCAAGGGGTTTGTCACCCAGGCAGGCGCGCAATGTTTTACTGAGCGCCTGATGGGAATGCCATCTATCATCGGCATAGTCCTCTTCTTTTCTGCACGGCCGCTCCTCTATGCCCCTTACCTCCCAAGGCCCACGAAGCCGAGTTGCGCGTTATGTGCTGAGCACCGTCTGCGGCCTGCTCCCCGTTTTATTGGGGGTCGTGATTCTTTATTGGCAAGCCGAACGCACGCTTGAGCAAAGCACCGCGCAAACGGCCCGGGAAGCGGTGCGCCAGCTCGACTTGATGCTCGACAACACCGCACTCGCGGCCCAGGCCTTGTTGCCACTGGCCGGCTTGCCGTGTGACAACGCCGTGAAGCTGGCACTGCGTGAGCAGGTCACGCGCCGACCGTTCGTGCGCGCCACCACCTTGTCCTGGCAGAAAAACATCTATTGCAGTTCATTGTTCGGCAGCAGGTATGAGTCGCCGGTCAATCCGGACGACTACGTTGGTGGGCGTTTGTGGTTGATGAACGGCAACCCGGTCACGCCGGATACCGCACTGCTGGTGTACCGCTTGGTCGACGGCGATCAAGGCGCGTTTGCCTCGATTGACGGTTACCACCTCACCAATGCCCTGCGCCTGATCAGCCGCTACGCTTCCCTGGTGTTAAAGGTGGGCCCCAACTGGCTGGATGCCGACGGCAAGGTCCATACCGACGCGTCGCCGGAATTTGCCATAGCCCCTCATTTCCTGGCCTCCAGCCGCTATCAGTACAGCGTCGATGTAGGCATGCCCGAGGGTGAGGTCTGGCGTTACATGCAGGCGCGCTATCCGGCCGTGTTCAGCCTGGTGGTGTTTTTTGGTGTACTGGCCGGCCTCCTTGCCCACTGGCTGCAAAAGCGCTCCTCAGCGCCCACCCACGAGTTGCAACGAGCCCTGCTCGCCAACGAATTCATTCCGTATTTCCAGCCGGTGGTGCGCGGCGACACGCGCCAATGGGCCGGCTGCGAAGTGCTGATGCGCTGGCAACACCCTAAAGAGGGCCTGGTGCGACCGGACCTGTTCATTCCCCTGGCCGAGCACTCCGGACTGATTGTGCCCATGACTCGCGCCCTGCTGCGCCAGACTGCCGCGCAATTGGCACCGCATGCCGAGCGCTTCAGCCCGGGATTTCATATTGGCGTGAACATCACCGCGCGTCATTGCCAGGACCTGGAGCTGGTGGACGACTGCCGAGCGTTCCTTGCGGCCTTCCCGCCCGGCCAGATAACCCTGGTACTGGAATTGACCGAGCGTGAGTTGATCGAGCCCACTGACATCACACGGCGCTTGTTCGACGCGCTGCACCAGCTGGGCGTGATGATCGCCATAGACGACTTCGGCACCGGGCATTCCAGCCTGGGCTATTTGCGTCACTTCAATGTGGACTACTTGAAGATCGATCAAAGCTTTGTCGCCATGATCGGGGCGGATGCCCTCTCGCGGCATATTCTGGACAGCATTATAGAACTGTCCGCCAAGCTCGACCTGGGCATCGTGGCCGAGGGCGTGGAAACAGCGCAACAGTGTGATTACCTTGTCGCCAAAGGCGTAGACTTTCTGCAAGGCTACCTGTTTGGCCGTCCATTACCCGGCGATGAATTCATTAAGTCGGTAACCCGTCAGTGAACAGTCACCGACTACCTTCCCGGCCAGCATATTATTTAGACAAAAGACATGATTTACTCGACGTGGATTAACTACTACAATTTTTCTTGCCGGCGATACACTCACAGTCAGGTGTTTTCGTTTGAGTTAGCTTAACCCTCTTGGCTTAAGGCTTTCTTCGCAGTAGATATCAGCTAACTACACTATTGGAGTACAGATTTTGTCCAGACTCGCCGAATTTCGCGCAGCAGAAAGAGCCCTTCAAGAGCAGCTTGCCCAGCTGGAATCCCTGAAGAACGACGCCGGGCTGAAGAAAGAAATCGAATTTGAAGAAAAGCTTAAAAAACTGATGGGCAGCTACGACAAGAGCCTGCGCGACGTGATCTCCATCCTTGATCCAAACCCGGCCAAACGTGGCGCCACACCTGCTGCCGCGCCGAAACAGCGCCGCGCCCGCGTGGTCAAGGTCTATCAGAACCCGCACACCGGTGAGCTGATCGAGACCAAAGGCGGCAACCATCGTGGCCTGAAAGCCTGGAAGGAAGAACATGGCGCAGCCACTGTAGATTCCTGGCTTCGCGGTTGATTGACAGGCATTAATGGAAAGCCCCGCTCAGGCGGGGCTTTTTCGTTTTCAGGTTCGCAAGCGAACTTAAATTAAAGTTCACATTCTTTCACATACAGCCATTCAAAGTTTGAGGCTGTCACGCACTGAACGGACTTCATCCTCACTGGTCTCGTACGCTTGCGCCTGGCCCGCATATGAAAACACGTAGGCTTTTTCCGTATCCACCGTGCCCACTAGTGTCTGCGATAGCACATGGCGACCGTTCTCGGTAATCACACAGGTAGTTTCCAGCGCATCAAGGCGGCTCAATGTAGCGGCGTGCAGTTTGGTGCACACGCTTTGATAACCGCCTTGGGCAAAATCCTTTTGAATGGACTTACGCATCTCCAGCAAGACGCCTTGAAGATTAACCTGGTGTCCGGCCTCAATTGGCGTACCGGTCAACTCCATCACCATCAAGGTCTGGCCATTTTCGTCATTCTTTATCGCACGCTGTCGAGTCACGGCCGGGCTCTTCCCGACGGCGGCGTCGGGCTCCACTTCCTCCACCTGCCAGCCGCTGGGCCAATGGATCTCGGGGTCGGCCGCCCCTGCGAGCGGGCTCGCCAGCAATAGACACAAGGTACTCAACAGCGGTTTACGAAACTCGATCATTGCAAAAAGCATCCAGGGTTCCAGCACCAAAGTTTGCGGCCCCAGACCCACAGCTCGCAAGGGCTGCGTCAGCTTTTTCATTTGGCGTGACCGGCAGGCCTTGCGTATCATGGCCCGGCTGCACGGATGCTTGCCGCAAGCCAAGGGACCGCTTTGCCCCATTTTTTTCTGGAGGGCCCATGAGCCTGCACGAACTGAACACTTTCCCCGGCGTCACTGCCCAACCTGATACTGCCACCGCGAACTTCGTGTTCAACCACACCATGCTGCGGGTCAAGGACATCACCAAGTCGCTGGATTTCTACACCCGCGTACTGGGTTTTTCCCTGGTTGAAAAACGCGATTTCCCGGATGCCGAATTCAGCCTGTATTTCCTCGCCCTGGTGGACAAGGCACAGATCCCGGCTGACGCGGCTGAGCGTACGCAGTGGATGAAGTCGATCCCTGGCATTCTGGAACTGACCCACAACCACGGTACCGAAAACGATGCCGCCTTCGCCTACCACAACGGCAACACCGACCCCCGTGGCTTTGGCCACATTTGCATCTCGGTACCGGACATCGTCGCGGCGTGCGAACGCTTCGAAGCCCTGGGCTGCGATTTCCAGAAGCGCCTGAGCGATGGCCGCATGAAAAGCCTGGCTTTCATCAAGGACCCGGACGCCTACTGGGTTGAAATCATTCAGCCAGCACCGATGTAAACCAAAAAACCCCATGATCACTCATGGGGTTTTTCATTTGCGCGGCGGATTTTATGCAGGCGCGGACGTGCGGATCAGGTGGTCGAAAGCACTCAGGGACGCCTTGGCGCCCTCGCCCACGGCAATCACGATCTGCTTGTACGGCACAGTCGTCACGTCACCGGCGGCGAATACACCCGGCAATGAGGTCTCGCCACGCGCATCGACGATGATCTCGCCGCGCGGCGTCAGCTCCACCGTGCCTTTGAGCCAGTCGGTGTTGGGCAGCAAACCGATTTGCACAAAGATGCCTTCCAGGTCGAGGGTCTTGAACTCGCCGCTGTCGCGATCCTTGTAGGCAAGACCGGTGACTTTCTGGCCATCGCCTTTGACTTCACTGGTCAATGCGCTGGTAATCACGTCAACGTTCGGCAGGCTGTACAGCTTGCGCTGCAACACAGCGTCAGCGCGCAGCTTGCTGTCGAACTCCAGCAACGTGACGTGGCTGACAATACCGGCCAGGTCGATGGCGGCTTCGACGCCTGAGTTACCGCCACCAATCACCGCCACGCGCTTGCCCTTGAACAACGGACCATCGCAATGCGGGCAGAAGCACACGCCCTTGGCCTTGTATTGCTGCTCGCCCGGCACGCCCATTTCACGCCAGCGTGCACCGGTGGCCAGGATCACGGTTCTGGACTTGAGCGTCGCACCGCTTTCGAAGCGGATTTCGTGCAACTCGCCGGCGTTTTTCGCCGGCACCAGGCTGCTGGCACGCTGCAGGTTCATGATGTCCACATCGTACTGACGCACATGGGCTTCCAGGGCGCTGGCCAGTTTGGGGCCTTCGGTTTCCTGTACCGAGATAAAGTTCTCGATGGACATGGTGTCCAGTACCTGGCCACCAAAACGCTCGGCGGCCACACCGGTACGAATGCCTTTACGTGCCGCATAGATCGCCGCCGATGAACCCGCTGGGCCACCGCCGACAACCAATACATCAAAGGCCTCCTTGGCACTGATTTTCTCGGCGGCTTTTTCGATACCACTGGTGTCGAGCTTGGCGAGGATTTCCTCCAGGCCCATGCGGCCCTGGCCGAAGTTCACACCGTTAAGGTAGACACTGGGCACCGCCATGATCTGACGCTCATCGACTTCAGCCTGGAACAGCGCGCCGTCGATAGCCACGTGGCGGATATTGGGGTTGAGCACGGCCATCAGGTTCAGCGCCTGGACCACGTCCGGGCAGTTCTGGCAAGACAGCGAAAAGTACGTCTCGAAGCTGAACTCGCCTTTCAAGGCACGGATCTGTTCAATCACTTCGACACTGGCCTTGGATGGGTGGCCACCGACTTGCAGCAGGGCCAGTACCAAGGACGTGAATTCATGGCCCATGGGGATGCCGGCGAAACGCAGGCTGATCTCGGCACCCGGGCGGTTGATGGAGAACGACGGCTTGCGCGCATCATTGCCATCGGTGTACAGGGTAATCAGCGTGGAGAGGCTGGCTACGTCCTGCAAAAGAGCGAGCATTTCCTCGGATTTCGCGCCGTCATCGAGGGAAGCGACGATCTCGATCGGCTGGGTAACCCGCTCCAGGTATGACTTCAACTGAGCTTTAAGATTGGCGTCCAACATACGGGCGATTTCCTTTGATTCTGGGTAAAAAAAACGCCCGAGCGAATCTCGCCCGGGCGTTTTTGAGGGCGGTTGCAGCTTACTGGGTAGGTGCGGATACCCGCCCTTGGGACTTCACAGACTTAGATCTTGCCGACCAGGTCCAGGGACGGAGCAAGGGTGGCCTCGCCTTCTTTCCACTTGGCTGGGCACACTTCGCCCGGGTGAGCGGCAACGTACTGGGCAGCCTTGATCTTGCGCAGCAGCTCCGAAGCGTCACGGCCAACACCGCCGTCGTTCAGCTCAACGATCTTGATCTGGCCTTCCGGGTTGATCACGAAAGTACCGCGGTCCGCCAGGCCGACTTCTTCGATCAGCACGTCGAAGTTGCGCGAGATGGTCAGGGTCGGGTCGCCAATCATGGTGTACTGGATCTTGCCGATGGCTGGCGAAGTGTTGTGCCAGGCAGCGTGGGCAAAGTGGGTATCGGTGGACACGCTGTAGATTTCTACGCCCAGTTTCTGGAATTCGGCGTAGTTGTCAGCCAGGTCTTCCAGTTCGGTTGGGCAAACGAAGGTGAAGTCGGCTGGGTAGAAGAACACCACAGACCACTTGCCTTTCAGGTCAGCGTCGGTCACATCGAGGAAGCTGCCGTTTTTGAAAGCGGTGGCTTTAAACGGTTTTACTTGGCTGTTGATGATAGGCATCGTTGACTCTCCGTCAGGGTTTGTAGAAAGGGTTAACAAGTTGATGGGGTGAATCCTACCCACTCCTGGTGACGATGGCTCATTGGCAAACCTGATGCTGACGATTGGGTTTCTCTATCAGATGACTGTATTAATAGAAGAAATCTCATAACAGCGGTTGGGTCGCCAGCGTCATGCCGAGAAAGGGCGTCGCTTCAACATAGCGCATGGCCGATTTCATGTCGCTCCAACCGACATAACTCATCAACGACTTCAGATCCCAGCCGCTGCGATGGGCCCAGGTAGCGAAGCCGCGTCGCAGGGAGTGGCTGGTGTATTGCTCGGCCGGGATGCCCGCGCGCGCAAGCGCCTGGCGCAGTAATGGAATCACGCTGTTGGGGTGCAGCCCCTCCTCCCCCAGGTTGCCCCAGCGATCGATCCCGCGAAACACCGGGCCGCGCACCAGTGCCGAGGCGCTGAGCCATTCGCTGTAGGCCTGTACCGGGCACAAGCGCAGCAGTGCGGGGGTTTGGTAAGTCTTGCCGAGGTTGTCGCGGTCACTTTTGCTGCGCGGCAAGTAGAGGCTGATGCCGGCCCCAGGCACCGCCTGGACATGCTCTATGCTCAAGCGACACAGCTCATCGCTGCGAAAGCCACGCCAGAACCCCAGCAGGATCAGCGCCGTGTCGCGTTTGGCGCGTAGCCACGCGGGCCGGTCCTGATTGTCGCTGGCCTCCCTCGCTTCAAGCTCAAGCGACGCCACCACCTGCTCCAGATGCTTGAGCTGCAACGGCTCGGCCTGGCGCTCGCGCGCAGGGTGCACGGCGCGGATGCCCTTGAGCACCTTGCGCACCACCGGCGCCTTGGTCGGGTCGGCAAACCCCTGGCTGGTATGCCACTGCGCCAGTGCCGAGAGGCGCAACTTCAGGGTGTTGACGGCCAGCACGCCCGCATACGCGACCAGATAGCGCGCCACGCTGTCGCTGGTGGCGGGCAGGAATCCACCCCAACTGACCTCGAAATGTTCGATGGCTGCGCGGTAGCTACGGCGCGTGTTGTCACGGGTCGCGGCGTTGAGGTAACGATCAAGATCACTCATGGCAGGGCCTATTCGTACTGCTAACGCCTGGTTTAACGTTAAAAATGCTGGTGACACGGGATAATACGCCAATATCCCATCTGTTAATTCATGAATTTAAAGTGTTTTTTAAATGTGATAGGGTATGTAAATACATACCCTGTACCACAGTACGAAATCGACGGAGACCCCATGGCTCGCGGCGGCATAAATAAAGCAGTAGTTCAGACGGCACGCCTGGCAATCCTCGCCCGTGGCGAAAACCCCAGCATCGACGCCGTGCGCATCGAGATGGGCAATACCGGCTCGAAAACCACCATTCATCGCTATCTGAAGGAACTCGACGAAAGCGAGACCCGCCAGACCATCACCCAGGCCCCGATTGATGACGAGCTTGGGGAATTGGTGGCACGGCTCGCCCAGCGCCTGAAAGAGAAGGCCCAAGAGCCCATCGACCTCGCCCTGGCGCAGTTCGAACAGCACAAGAGCGCCCTGCTCACTCAGCTTCAAGCGCTGCAGGAGGCCCATGACCAGTTGCAACAGCAGTTCGATATCCAGGCCGCCGCCCTCGCCGAGGAAAGCGCCGCCCTGCAAACTGCCAGCACCAGCCTGCAGACCGAGCAGACGCGCAACGCCGGGCTTAGCCAGGCGTGCAGCGATTACGAACTGAGGATCAAGGACAAGGACGAGCAGATTCGCTCACTGGAGGACAAGCACCTGCACGCCCGCGATGCCCTTGAGCATTACCGCAATGCGGTCAAGGAGCAGCGTGAGCAGGAGCAGCGTCGTCATGAGGGTCAGTTGCAGCAGGTACAAGCCGAGCTGCGTCAGGCGCAGCAGAGTGCACTGGTGCGTCAGGACGAAATCACCCAATTGCATCGAGACAACGAACGCGTGCTGATCGAGCACCGGGTGACCGCGCGGGAGCTGAACGCACTGCAGGAGCAACTGCGCAAGGACCAGGCCGTGCAACTGGAGTTGAGCGAGAAAATCAGCCAGGTCGACAGCGAGCGCACGCTGCTCCAGGAGCGCTTGCGGGTTGCACTGCAGGAAAGCCAGTCACGCCAGGCAGCGCTGACTGAACATCAGCAGGTCAACAAGGCGCTGGAGCTGGACCTGCTCAAGGCCCAGGCCAACATTGAAGCGTTGCGTCTGGCCGCCGTCGTTGCAACGACGCCAGAGGCAACCAGCGAAACCTGATCAGTCCGCCACAGGCGTGCGCATGGTGACGAACTCTTCCGCCGCCGTCGGGTGCACGCCAATGGTTTCGTCGAAATGCTGTTTGGTCGCGCCTGCCTTGAGCGCGATCGCCAGGCCCTGCACGATTTCGCCGGCATCGGGCCCGACCATGTGGCAGCCCAGCACTTTGTCGGTGTCGGCGTCGACCACCAGCTTCATCAGGGTCTTTTCCTGGCAGTCCGTCAGGGTCAGCTTCATGGGCCGGAAACGGCTCTCGAAGATCTGCACCTTATGGCCGTTCTTCTTCGCCTCCTCTTCCGTAAGGCCCACCGTACCGATATTCGGCAGGCTGAACACCGCCGTCGGGATCATCGCGTAATCCACCGGACGGTAGTGCTCGGGTTTGAACAGGCGACGTGCCACAGCCATGCCTTCGGCCAGGGCGACCGGGGTCAATTGTACGCGGCCGATCACATCGCCAATGGCCAGGATTGACGGCTCGGTGGTTTGATACAACTCGTCCACGTTGACGAAGCCACGCTCATCGAGGGTGACGCCGGTATTTTCCAACCCCAGGTTGTCCAGCATCGGACGTCGGCCGGTAGCGTAGAACACGCAGTCGGCTTCCAATACCCGGCCGTCTTTCAAGGTGGCCTTGAGGCTGCCATCGGCTTGCTTGTCGATGCGCTCGATGTCGGCATTGAATTGCAGGTCCAGGCCGCGCTTGGTCAACTCTTCCTGCAAGTGCTTGCGCACCGCGCCATCGAAGCCGCGCAGGAACAGGTCGCCGCGATACAGCAACGAAGTCTGCGCGCCCAAGCCGTGGAAAATGCCCGCGAATTCCACGGCGATATAGCCACCGCCTACCACCAGCACGCGCTTAGGCAGCTCTTTGAGAAAGAATGCTTCGTTGGAGCCGATGGCGTGTTCGCGACCCGGAATGTCCGGGATCTGCGGCCAGCCGCCCGTGGCGATAAGGACATGTTTGGCAGTGAAGCGCTCGCCATTGATTTCCACTTGATGGGGATCAACCAGGCGCGCATGCCCTTCGTGCAGGGTCACGCCGCTGTTGACCAGCAGGTTGCGATAGATGCCGTTGAGACGGTTGATCTCGCGGTCTTTGTTGGCGATCAGGGTCGCCCAGTCAAACTTCGCCTCGCCCAACGACCAGCCGAAACCGCTGGCCTGTTCGAAGTCTTCGGCAAAATGCGCGCCGTACACCAACAGTTTTTTCGGCACGCAACCGACATTTACACAGGTACCGCCCAGGTAGCGGCTTTCCGCCACGGCCACCCTGGCGCCAAAGCCTGCGGCAAAGCGCGCCGCGCGAACACCGCCGGAACCGGCGCCAATTACATACAGGTCAAAATCGTAGGCCATTTCATTCTCCTCGGCAGGACACCAGCATACCGACTTACATGGGGCTGAAAAACGAAAAAGCCACCCGAAGGTGGCTTTCACTTGAAACAGATCGGCAAGGGTGAAATCAGTACGCCTTGCCGGTCTTGTAGAAGTGCTCGTAGCAGAAGTTGGTCGCCTCGATGTAGCCTTCAGCGCCGCCGCAGTCGAAACGCTGGCCCTTGAATTTGTAGGCAATCACGCAACCATCTTTGGCCTGCTTGAGCAGGGCGTCGGTGATCTGGATCTCGCCGCCCTTGCCTGGCTCGGTTTCTTCGATCAGCTTGAAGATGTCCGGGGTGAGGATGTAGCGGCCGATGATCGCCAGGTTCGACGGTGCATCTTCCGGCGCTGGCTTCTCGACCATGTCACGCACGCGGATCAGGCCATCACCAATGTCGTCGCCGGCAATCACGCCGTACTTGTTGGTTTCCGTCGGGTTGACTTCCATTACCGCGACGATGGTGCAGCGGTATTTCTGGTAGAGCTTGACCATCTGGGTCAGCACGCCGTCGCCTTCCAGGTTCACGCACAGGTCATCGGCCAGTACCACGGCGAACGGTTCGTCACCGATCAGCGGGCGACCGGTGAGGATGGCGTGGCCGAGGCCTTTCATCTGGGTCTGACGGGTGTAGGAGAACGAGCACTCGTCGAGCAGCTTGCGAATACCGACCAGGTATTTTTCCTTGTCGGTGCCCTTGATCTGGTTTTCCAACTCATAGCTGATGTCGAAGTGGTCTTCCAGTGCGCGCTTACCACGGCCGGTCACGATGGAGATTTCATTCAAGCCGGCATCCAGTGCCTCTTCGACGCCGTACTGAATCAGTGGCTTGTTCACCACCGGCAGCATCTCTTTGGGCATGGCTTTGGTCGCTGGCAGGAAGCGAGTGCCGTAACCGGCTGCCGGGAACAAGCATTTCTTGATCATATGAGTCCTTACAAAGGGCTGTGCGTACGGAATTCGGCGCAGTCTAATCAGGCCGCAGTCACCTTACAATGGGTCCTGCTGGCGCCGCGATGTCATCATAGAGAAAAAATGTCGGCGTAAGTTCCGCTGATCTTTCAACCGGCAGGCTGGCCGGCGCTCGAGTGTTGCGTTTTCAAAGGGCCTGATCCTTTGTAGCACGCTTTTCGAAGCCCGGCTCCGGGCTGGAATTACTTGGGCAACTGCGGGGTGTTTGCGGCTATCATTGCACCCTTGAATCAGCTTACGAGATTGCTAATTAGATGTCAGAACCCAAAGGCGTAAACGGCTACCTGATCACCAAACGTGCGGACGGTTGGCACTTGATCAACTTCCATGGCGACAGCGTCGCGGGCGTTTTCGAGACCGAAAGCATGGCGATTGCGGTGGCCGAGGTGTTCGTGGATGAAGCCGGTCATGCATCGAGCAAGCGGCCAAAGGGCAAGTAAGCCACGCGGCCTTGCAGCAAAAGCCCCGCAAAGCGGGGCTTTTTTGTGTTTGGCTGTACCTAGATGGCAGTTCGCTATAATCTTCCGCCAACGCCCCACGACAGTGTCAGCGCCCCCCTCAACACCTTCGAAGACGACTCTCTATGAACAAGATCCTGGCACTCACTGCGGTATTGGCGCTGGCCGGTTGCACCACCACATCCGACACTTACCTGAAAAATGGTGAGCAAGGTTTGACCATCGACTGCTCGGGCGAAGTCAACTCCTGGGCCAGCTGCTACGAGAAAGCCGACGCTTCCTGCGCGGGCACCGGTTACCGCATCGTCGGCACCGACGGGACCCCGTCACTCAAGGGAAGCGAACAAACGCTGGGCAAGGACGTGGGTAATTTCAAAAGCCGCAGCGTCGTGGTGGTGTGCAAGTAAGCCTTGGTGCTACAGGTGAACTTCGGCGAACTTGATCCCGAGGCTGCGCAGGGTTTCGATCAAGTCATCCAGGCGCGGGAATGACTCGACCTCATCCTGATCGTCCACCAGGAAGTAACTGCGGCCGTCACTCTTCTTGAAAAATACGATCCACTCGCCCAGGTCGGCAGGGTTCTGGATGACGTGGGTCGCCGTGATCTGACCTTCAGCATGGCGGGCTTTGACGTGTTCTCGCTTCATAATGGGACGTTCCAGGCAGGGCAAGGCCGCTCAGACCCAGGGTTTGAACGGCATTCTTGTAGGCAGTGACCGACAGTTTAACGGATGCCTTGCCGATCGACACGCCATTGGGCGCTCCCATCAGCCCGCTCGGCTTTATGGGTTGAGTACCGGATAACACAGAAAAAACCCCACCGGACAGGAACGAAAATGCTCGTCCTGCGCAATGGGGCTCTTATCGGATTCAGTTCGTGGACATACGCCCTGTGTTAGCCGGAAATGCAATCCTCCCCGGCTTTTTTCACATCGCCCGGCCGAATCGGCACGTTGGACATGCTTTCATAGAGCTTGATGCTGCTGCCACTGGAGCGGTCCTCGATTTCGAAGATCGCTGACGGATCGGCCGAAAACTTCTGCGGCACGATCACTTGAATACCTTCCTTATGCGGTTCGATCTGTGGCGGACGACGTGTCGCCTCCAACTTGCGTACCACGCATGCCGCATATTCCTGCGGCTTTTTCCCGGAAATGACCACCAACGTAGGTGGGGTCTGCTTGATATCTGCAACCGAAGCACACCCAGCTATTGCCAAGGCCAGCACCAACACACTCCACTTCATACTAAAACCTCCGATAAAGACCCTACGACAGCGGACACAGGAATTTTCTCCCGCCAATGTAGGATTTATCTCTGAAAACTCGGTAAATAACTGTTTTAAATTGTCGAAGTCGTCGACGACAGCCCGATAATAAACGCGCTGGGGCTGATAAACTCCATCTTAACCTACGTATCGTTCTGATTTTTCAGAAAAAGCCCTTCTGGAGACACCCCATGAAATTCATCCATCAGCGTGAGCACCTTAACGAGGGAGACATTGTTGTCATCGAATGCTCACAGACCTGTAATATTCGTCTGATGAGCGATGCGAATTTTCGCAGCTTCAAGAACGGTGGGCGCCACACCTACCACGGTGGCGCCTTCGATAAATTTCCGGCGAAAATCACCGCGCCCAGCACCGGTTTCTGGAACATTACCCTGGATGTGGTCACGCGCCGCGCCATCAGTGTTACCCGCAAACCGGCGCTGTCCCACAAGATTCGCATTGTTCGTCGCACCAGCACCAAGCTGAGCTGACCCGAACGCCGCAAGGAAAAAAGCTGTGAACACCACCAAATACGTTATCAAGTACAAGCTCAACGGCGAACGTCGCTTCGAATTCGCCCAACTGACCAGCAACAGTGTCGAGGAGGCCCGGCAAGCCCTGGCGAAAATCCACGATGCAAGCGACGAAATTACTGACATCAACGTGAGCAAGGCGCTGTAAGCCATGCCGGGGCCTACCGCTGACCTGTTCGCCGATGATGCCCTGCAGCAACCTGCAAGGCGCGAACAGATTGGCGAAGAGTCTTACGTCCTGGGAGGCTACGCCCTGCCCTGGATTGATCGTTTATTGCCTGAGTTGCGGCGTGTCCTGGCCCAGTCGCCGTTTCGGCAAATGGTCACGCCTGGCGGTTTTACCATGTCGGCCGCGCTGAGCAGTTGCGGCGCGCTGGGCTGGACCACCGACACGCGCGGCTACCGCTACAGCCCTCTCGATCCACGCAGCCAGCAACCTTGGCCGGCAATGCCCGACGCACTGCGCGAATTGGCCATCTCGGCGGCCAACGCTGCAGGTTTCAGCGATTTCTTGCCGGATGCCTGCCTGATCAACCGCTATGTGCCCGGTGCAAAAATGTCGCTGCATCAGGACAAGAACGAGCAGCGCTATGACGCGCCAGTGGTGTCGGTGTCCCTCGGCCTGCCGGCGATTTTCCTGTTCGGCGGCCATCAGCGCAGTGACAAGACGCAAAAAGTCTCGCTGTTCCACGGTGATGTGGTGGTCTGGGGTGGCGTGGATCGGCTGCGCTTCCATGGCGTGATGCCGGTCAAGGAAGGCGAGCACCCGATCATGGGACCGCAACGCATCAACCTGACGTTTCGCACCGCCGGCTGATTTGACCGCAAGCTTCGGAGTGTCGCGCGCGAACAGCAGGGTTAATCTGCCGATCACCACTCAAGAGTGCAGGCCATGAACCACTCACTAGACCCACGCTGGGCCGCCATCGTGGCCCGCGATGCCAACGCCGATGGACTGTTTGTCTACGCTGTGAAAACCACCGGCGTGTACTGCAGGCCCAGCAGCGCCTCACGTTTGCCGCGTCCGGAAAATGTCGAATTCTTCGACACTGCGGAACACGCCGAAGCCGCCGGTTATCGTCCCAGCCGACGCGCCGCCGGCGACCAGACGCAACTGGCCGCCCACCATGCAAAGCTGGTCGCCGAGGCGTGTCGTCAGATAGAACAGGCCCAGACGCCACCCAGCCTGGACGCGCTCGCCCGCCACGCCGGCTTGAGTTCGTTCCACTTCCATCGCGTGTTCAAAGCCATCACCGGCCTCACCCCCAAGGGGTACGCCGGCGCTCTGCGCTCGCGCAAGGTGCGTGATGGGCTCAAGGCGCAGCAGTCGGTCACTGACACGCTGTACGACGCCGGCTTCAATTCCAACAGCCGCTTTTATGCAGCGGCTGACCAGGTGCTTGGCATGAAGCCGCAGGAGTACAAGGCCGGCGGTGCCAACAACCGGATTCGCTTTGCCGTGGGCCAATGCTCACTGGGGGCGATTCTGGTGGCGCAGAGTCAACGCGGCGTGTGTGCGATCTTGCTGGGCGACGAGCCGGATACGCTGGTACGCGACCTGCAGGACCAATTTCCCAACGCCGAACTGCTCGGCGCGGATCGGGATTTCGAACGATTGATCGCCCAGGTCGTGGGCTTTATCGAAGCGCCCGCCCTGGGCCTGGACCTGCCGCTGGATCTACGCGGCACGGCCTTCCAGGAGCGGGTGTGGCAGGCGCTGCGGGATATTCCGGTGGGCAGCACGGCCAGCTATGCGCAGATTGCCCAGCGTATCGGCGCGCCCACGGCATTTCGCGCAGTGGCCCAGGCCTGTGGCGCCAACCACTTGGCGGTGGCAATCCCCTGCCACCGCGTGGTGCGCAGCGATGGCGCCCTGTCCGGCTACCGCTGGGGCGTAGAGCGCAAGCGCACGCTGCTGGCGCGGGAAACCTCGGACTGACCCCGCTGCATAAAGCACTGCCCTCGTCCAGTGAATAAAACAGACTGGCCGGGCGCCAAGGGCCCTGCTAAAACAGCGAAAAGCCTCACTGACGCTGGAGACGCATCCCATGAGCACCTGGCCAGACACGCGCATTCTCGACCTGCTGGGCATCGACCTGCCCATCATCCAGGCCCCCATGGCGGGCGCGACCACCACCGCCATGGTGATTGCCGCCAGCCAGGCCGGCGCACTGGGGTCCATGCCTGCGGCTGCGCTGAGCATCGAGCAACTGAGTGAAGCGTTGACCACCATCCGCCAAGCCGGCACCCGCCCCGTCAATGTCAACTTTTTCTGCCACCAGGCGCCGGACGCGAACGAGGAACACGAGCGCCGCTGGAAAGCGTTGCTCGAACCCTACTATCGCGAGCTGGGCGCCGATTTTGATGCGCCAACCCCGGTCTCCAATCGTGCCCCCTTCAATGAAGCGGCGTGTGAAGTGATCGAAACCTTGCGCCCTGAAGTCGTCAGCTTTCACTTTGGCCTGCCGGAAAAAGCCTTGCTGGACCGGGTAAAAGCCACCGGCGCCAAGGTGCTGTCGTCGGCCACGACGGTCGAGGAGGCGGTCTGGCTGGAACAACACGGCTGTGATGCGATTATCGCAATGGGCATCGAGGCCGGCGGGCACCGCGGTATGTTCCTCAGTGCCGACCTCAACAGTCAGATCGGCTTGATGGCGCTGCTGCCGCAAGTCGTCGATGCCGTCGGCGTGCCGGTGATTGCCGCTGGAGGTATCGCGGATTCGCGCGGGATGCTCGCCGCGTTTGCCCTGGGCGCCTCGGCGGTGCAGATCGGCACGGCGTACCTGTTCACCCCCGAAGCCAGTGTCAGCGCTTCCCACTACCATGCCTTGCGGCATGCCCAGGCCAGCGAAACGGCCCTCACCAACCTGTTCACCGGTCGCCCGGCGCGGGGCATTGTCAATCGCGTGATGCGCGAGCTGGGCGCGATCAACGCAGCCGCGCCAGCGTTTCCACGGGCCGGTGGCGCATTGCTGCCTCTGAAGGCCAGGGACGAAGCGGGCTTCAGCAACCTGTGGGCCGGCCAGTCCTTGCGTCTGGGTAACGACCGCTCAACGTATGACCTGACCCGCGACCTGGCTGAGCAGACATTGGCCAAGCTGCGCTAGGCCTGTCGGCACACGGCGCAACTTCGCACTGTACCGGCACCGGGTAACCGCTATATATTCCCGTACATAGCGGTAACAAGCCGTACACCCTCAAGGAGTTGCTTCATGATGATCCGCGCCGCGCGCCTGGCCCCCCTGCTTGCCATCTTCGCCCTGGGTTCGGCGCAGGCCGATGAGGTACAAGTGGCCGTCGCCGCCAACTTTACCGCGCCCATCCAGGCGATTGCCGCCGACTTCAAGAAAGACACCGGTCACACGCTGGTCGCGGCCTACGGCGCCACCGGGCAGTTCTATACCCAGATCAAGAATGGCGCGCCGTTCCAGGTATTCCTCAGTGCCGACGACACGACCCCGCAAAAACTCGAGGCCGAAGGCGAGACCGTCAAGGGCTCGCGCTTTACCTACGCGGTGGGCACCCTGGCCCTGTGGTCGGCGAAAGACGGCTACGTGGATGCCCAAGGTGAAGTGCTCAAGCGCAATGCGTTCAAGCACCTGTCCATCGCCAACCCGAAAACCGCGCCGTATGGCCTGGCCGCCACTCAAGTGCTGGCCAGGGAAGGCTTGACCGACCAGGTCAGGGACAAGATCGTCGAAGGCCAGAACATCACCCAGGCCTATCAGTTCGTGTCCACCGGCAACGCCGAGTTGGGCTTCGTGGCACTGTCGCAGATTTACAAGGACGGTAAAGTCTCCAGCGGTTCGGCGTGGGTCGTGCCGTCGTCCCTGCACGACCCGATCAAGCAAGACGCGGTGATCCTCGCCAAAGGCAAGGACAGCGCCGCCGCCAAGGCCCTGGTCGACTACCTGAAAGGGCCGAAGGCCGCTGCGGTGATCAAGTCCTACGGTTATGCGCTGTAAATGCCGCTGACGAGCGCCGATTTTTCCGCGATCTGGCTGACGGTCAAACTGGCCTCGCTGACCACGGTGATCCTGCTGCTGATCGGTACGCCAATCGCCCTGTGGCTGTCGCGCACCCGTTCCTGGTGGCGCGGTCCCGTCGGTGCAATCGTTGCGTTGCCGTTGGTGCTGCCGCCCACGGTCATCGGCTTCTATTTGCTGTTGACCATGGGGCCCAATGGCTACGTCGGCCAGTTCACCCAGTGGCTGGGCCTGGGCACCCTGACCTTCAGCTTCGCCGGGCTGGTGATTGGCTCGGTGATCTACTCCATGCCCTTCGTGGTGCAACCGTTGCAAAACGCGTTCGCGGCCATCGGCACGCGCCCTCTGGAAGTGGCCGCGACCTTGCGTGCGAGTCCCTGGGACACGTTTTTCACGGTGATCCTGCCGTTGGCTCGCCCAGGTTTCATTACCGCGTCGATTCTCGGCTTCGCCCATACCGTCGGCGAGTTCGGCGTGGTGCTGATGATCGGCGGCAATATCCCGGACAAGACCCGGGTGGTCTCGGTGCAGATCTACGACCACGTCGAAGCCATGGAGTATGCCCAGGCCCACTGGCTGGCCGGCGCGATGGTGGTGTTCGCGTTCCTCGTATTGCTGGCGCTCTACTCCAGCCGTAAAACCCACATGGGCTGGAGTTCTTCGCGATGATCGAGGTACGCCTGCACCTGAAGTACACAGGCTTCGCGCTGGACGTGGAACTGCAATTGCCGGGCCGTGGCGTAACCGCTCTTTACGGCCCTTCCGGCTCCGGCAAGACCACCTGCCTGCGCTGTATCGCCGGCCTGGAGCGCGCCGATGACGGATTTGTGCAGATCAACGACGAGGTCTGGCAAGACAGCCGTAACGGGCTGTTCGTGCCGCCGCACAAACGCGCCCTGGGCTACGTTTTCCAGGAGGCGAGCCTGTTTCCCCATCTGTCGGTGCAGGCCAATCTGGCGTTCGGCCTCAAGCGCATCCCACGTGCGCAGCGGCGCGTGGACATGGCCCAGGCCACTGAGCTGCTGGGTATCGCTCACCTGCTTGCGCGCGACCCGCAGCACCTGTCCGGTGGTGAGCGCCAGCGCGTCGGCATCGCTCGCGCCCTGCTCACCAGTCCCCGCTTGCTGCTGATGGATGAACCCCTGGCGGCCCTCGACAGCCAGCGCAAAAACGAAATCCTGCCTTACCTCGAACGCCTGCACGACGAACTGGATATTCCGGTGCTGTACGTCAGCCATGCCCGGGACGAAGTCGCGCGCCTGGCCGATCACCTCGTCTTGCTCGACGACGGCAAGGCCCTGGCCAGCGGACCTATCGGCGAAACCCTGGCGCGGCTCGATCTGCCCCTGGCACTGGGCGACGATGCCGGTGTGGTCGTCACTGGCCGCGTGATTGCCTATGACGAGCACTACCAACTGCTCACCCTGCAACTGCCCGATTGCCTCTTGCAGATACGTGTGGCCCACACGCCGATGGCTTTGGGCACACAGCTGCGGGTGAAG
Organism: Pseudomonas sp. CFBP13528; assembly: GCF_005233615.1. Classification (NCBI taxonomy): domain Bacteria; kingdom Pseudomonadati; phylum Pseudomonadota; class Gammaproteobacteria; order Pseudomonadales; family Pseudomonadaceae; genus Pseudomonas; species Pseudomonas sp. CFBP13528. The sequence continues at coordinate 33,889 of NZ_QGAJ01000015.1, read as the reverse complement.
ATTCAGGCACGTGACGTAAGCCTCAGCCACCAGGCGCAAGCGCACAGCAGTATCCTCAACCGCCTGCCGGTGACCGTCATCCAGGACGTCGCGGCGGATAACAGCGCCCATGCACTGGTGCGCCTGGATGCCGCCGGCACGCCGTTGCTGGCGCGCATCACGCGGTTCTCCCGCGACCAGCTGAATGTGCAGCCGGGGCAAGTGCTGTGGGCGCACATCAAGGCGGTGGCGGTGCTCGCCTAAACCATTTGGCACGACCGCAGGGCGACGCGGTCAATCAGACATACCGGCCTGATCCATTGCCAAGGAACCCGCACCATGCACGACTCTTCGCTGCCCGCCGATCTGCCCCGCGACCTGCATTACGTTGACGACAGCCAACCCGGAATCCGCCGCAAAAAGCTGCGCGGCAAGGTCCATTATTTCGCTCCCGATGGCGAGCGCATCACCGATGCCGATGAGATCAAGCGCCTGAATGCGCTGGCGGTGCCGCCCGCCTACACCGATGTGTGGATCTGCGCCGACCCGCGTGGCCACCTGCAAGCCACCGGCCGCGACGCCCGTGGTCGCAAGCAGTACCGCTACCATGCGCGCTGGCGTGAGGTGCGCGACAGCGACAAGTACGCGCGGCTGCAGGCGTTCGGCGCTGCCTTGCCCAAGTTGCGCAAACAATTGGAAGCACAGATCGCCCAGCCCGGGTTCACCCGCGAAAAGGTGCTGGCCACGGTGGTGATGTTGCTTGATGCCACGCTGATCCGCGTCGGCAATACCCAGTACGCCCGCGACAACAAATCCTACGGCCTGACCACCCTGCGCAACCGTCACGTGGACATCAAAGGCAGCGAGATAAAATTCCAGTTTCGCGGCAAGAGCGGCGTGGAGCATCAAATCAGCGTCAAGGACCGGCGTCTGGCCAGCGTGGTCAAACGCTGCATGGAACTGCCCGGGCAGAACCTGTTCCAGTACCTGGACGAAAACGGCGAGCGCCATACCGTCAGCTCCCAGGACGTCAACGCGTACCTGCATAGCCTGACGGGCGAGGATTTCACCGCCAAGGACTACCGCACCTGGGCCGGCACGGCCATGGCGCTGGCGGTGTTGCGCGAATTGGCGTGGCAACCGGAGTCCGACGCCAAGCGCCATGTGGTGGCGATGGTCAAGGACGTCGCGAGGCAACTGGGCAATACGCCGGCGGTGTGTCGCAAGTGCTATATCCACCCGGCGGTGCTCGAACATTTCAGCCTGGGTGAGCTGTCCAAGCTGCCCAAGCCACGGGTGCGCAAGGGCCTCAAAGCCGAAGAAGTCGCCTTGGCGATGTTCCTTGAGCAACTGGTCGCGGACTTGCCCAAGCCAGCCAAGGTGGGTTAGCCTCCAAATCCCTTCTGACTCTCGGGACGGTTGCCGACGTGAACAACTAAGCCTTCCAAAAATGCCTCTGCAACGAGCCGCCTGGCGCGCTTGTTGGCCTGTTCGACATTTTCCTGGAGGTGCTGATGACTCACGTCAACCGGCTGCCCGCATTGATTTCCCTGCAACACCTGTGTTTCCAGTTCGCCAATGGCGACACCGTGCTGGAGGACCTCACCTTGTCCATCGACCAGACGCCCACCGGGATCGTCGGGCGCAACGGGCGCGGCAAAAGTATCCTGGCGCAATTGATGGCCGGCATCCTGCAGCCTTCCTCCGGTACGCTGAAGGCACCGGCCCATGTGGTGTACGTGCCCCAGACCGTGGTGGTGCGGCCCGGTGCGACCGTCGCCGATCTGACCGGTACCGCCCAATGCCTGGCCGCCCTTGAACGCATGATTCAGGGCGTGGGTCTGGCCGGTGACCTGGAGCTGATCGATGAGCGCTGGGACCTTGCCGAACGCCTGCGTACGGCCCTGGATACGGCAGGTTTGCCATCGCTCAGCGCCGCTTCGCAGGTTGATCGGCTCAGCGGTGGCCAATTGGCCAGGGTCGCACTGATCGGCGCATGGCTGGCGGCGCCGCAGTTGTTGATCCTCGACGAGCCCAGCAACCACCTCGACAGTTGCGGGCGTGCCTGGCTGCTGCAGCAATTGGCTGCCTGGCGCGGTGGCCTGGTGGTGGTCAGCCATGATCGGCAGCTGCTCAACACCATGGGCCGGATTATCGAACTGTCGCCCCTCGGTGTGCAGGCTTACGGCGGCAACTACGTCGCCTATCTTGAGCAACGCGACGCCCAACAGCAGGCGGCTACCGCAGCGTGGGAATACGCCCGCGAGCAGCGCAGCCGCGAACGTCAACGCTTGCAAAAGGCCCATGACAGCCTGCAGCGCCACGCGGCGCACTCACGCAAACAGGCCGAGACCGCCAACGTCGACCGGTTTACCAGGGCGCGCTGGAAAAGCACGGCCACGCAAATCGTCAGCGCCCGGGGCAGCGCCCATCGCGATCACAAAGACGCACTCGACGCGCAGGTGCGCCAGGCCTACGAGCGTGTGGTGGACGAGACGCCGACCTTGCTGACCTTACCCGGTTCGGCGCTGGCCAACGGTCGCCAGGTGGTCAGCCTGCAACAGGCGCAGTTGCCCTGGCTGGATCCGCGTGCACCGTCAACCTATCTGAGCCTGGACCTGACCGGGCCTGTGCGCGTGGCGGTGCGCGGGCCGAACGGTTGCGGTAAATCCAGCTTGCTCAAGTTGCTTGCCGGGCAATGGCACGCCGTCAGTGGCACGTGCGCGGTCTCGGTGCCCTGCGCCTATATCGACCAGCACCTGACGCAGCTGGACGACCAGCGCAGTATCGTCGATCAGCTCAACCTGCTCGACACGCCGCTGGTCGAAGGCGAACTGCGTACGCGCCTGGCCTTGCTGCAACTGGATGCCTTGCGCGTGACCCGACCCGCGGGGCAACTCAGCGGTGGCGAGCGGTTGAAAGCGGCGATGGCGATCGCTTTGTGGCGCGCAACACCGGCGCAACTGTTGCTGCTCGACGAGCCGACCAATCACCTGGACCTGGAGACGGTGATGGCCTTTGAACAGGCCTTGAAGGGCTTTACCGGCGCGCTGGTGGCGGTGTCCCACGATGAAGCGTTCCTGCAGGCGATCCAACCCAGCCATTACCTGAGCTGGTACAGCAGCGGGTGGCGCCTGGAGCCTGTGTGATCTGATTGCACGCAGTCGCAAAGCGTCCTAGGGTAGTGGCCGGATAATCTCACTGGAAACCGGCCGATGCTGCCTTCGCCCCTCAAGCCCTCCGCCAATGCTGCCCTCGCCCATCGACAACGCTGGCGTGGACGCGTGGGCTTGCTGCTGGTGGCCGGTTTGTCGGTACTCGCCGGCATGACCGATGCCATTGGTTTCATGGCCAGCGGCGATTTTGTCTCGTTCATGAGCGGCAACACCACGCGCCTGGCGGTCGCGATCAGTGCAGGCGACGGGGGGCTTACCGCGCGCCTGGTATTGCTGGTTGCCACCTTCATCATCGGCAACGCGCTGGGGGTTATCGTCAGCCGCTTGAGCAAGCGCCACGCGCTGCCCTTGCTGCTCAGCATCGGCGCCCTGCTCTGCGGTGCGGCACTGCTGCCCTGGTCCGATACGCTGCCCGCTCTGTTGGCGGCGATTATCGCCATGGGCATGCTTAACGCGGCCGTCGAGCAAGTCAATGGCGTGCCGGTGGGGCTCACCTATGTCACCGGGGCGCTCTCACGCTTTGGTCGCGGGCTGGGCCGCTGGCTGATGGGCGAACGCCGCAATGGCTGGCGCATGCAGTTGATCCCGTGGGCAGGGATGTTTGTCGGCGCGGTGATCGGGGCGCTGCTGGAACAGCAGATCGGGCTGCGCGCACTCTGGGTCAGTGGCGCATTGGCAGGGTCACTGGGCCTGGCGACCCTGGCGATTCCCCGGCGCTGGCAGCTGGGCTTCATGCCACGCTGAACACCAGGGTTTGGAAAAGAGGTGCCCGCCCGACGTTTCGGCCTCGACATCCGTGTACCGGTAAAGAGCCATCACGTCGGGCGAGCCGGTGAATAATAGGCCAATGCCCGACGGCTGTCCCGCCGGGCGTTTCCGAATATGACTAAGGCAAGGTATTACAGACAAGTGGCAAGCGCAGCCAGACGGCGTTTGGCGGGCATCGTGTCCTCCGCGGCGTAATACTTGACGCTAGAACCCGCACCCGTGCTCTGTACATCCGCAAAGTAGTCACCGCCCGTGGTGTATACCGTAAAGCCTCCCGCCTCGGTGGCTTCCTTGAAGCCGCCGGCATCGATGCCGAACACGCTTTCGTCCTGCCAGCCGTACTGGATGCATTGGGCGACCACCAGGGTGGCCTTGTCCGACGCCATGGTCTTGTACGGGCTGCCCGCACGTGCCTCCTTCATCTTCGAACCCGCGCAGCCGGCCAGCGTCGCCAGTACCAATGCGCCTATCACCACTTTGTGCATGCCTGTGCTTCCTTGGGAAAACCGTGACTCTACCATTGCGCCGCCGCCAACTGACGCGCCCATGAACTTTGTTTCACTGTAAAGGCAAAGCCGGCGTCTTATAGTGGCCACGCTCATTTTTAGAAGTCTCCCTTCTGCCCGCCCTCCCGCGGGCTTTTTTTCGCCTGCGGTTCACAACCACCAGCGCAGCAGATAGAACAGCGCCATGCTCGACAGCACGGTGACCAGCACACTGCGCGTGCACAGCATCAACCCCACGGCGCACACTCCGGCCAGCAAGTAGGGATTGCTAAGGCTCAGGTCGAGCTGGTGGTCTTTGATGAAAATAATCGGCCCGCAAATCGCGGTGAGCATGCCCGGTACGGCAAACCCGAGGAACTCACGCGTGCCCCGATTGAGCCGTACCGGCAGGCGCGGCTCGATAAACAGGTAGCGATTGAAAAACACCACCAGCGCCATCGCCACAATCATCAGGTAGATCATCGCTGCCCTACTCCCAGGCGCTTGCAGGCGAACCCTGCGCTCATCCCCAATACGCCCGAGACCACCACCGCCGATTCCCAGTTCAGGTAACTCAGCCATACCGAACACAACAGGGAGACGGCGACGCAGACCACCGTCGGCACGTCGCGCACCACCGGCGTGATCAGGGCGATAAAGGTCGCGGCAATCGAAAACTCCAGCCCCAGCTGGTCCAGGCCGGGAATACTTTTGCCCAGGACAATGCCGGCCAGGGTGAACAGGTTCCAGATGATATAAAACGTCAGGCCGACACCCAGGGCATACCAGCGATTGAAGGTCTGGCGGTCATAGTGATTGACCAGGGCAAAGAACTCGTCGGTCAACAGAAAACCCAGGCTCATGCGCCAGCGGGTGTTGAGCGAGGACAGTGTCGGGCGCATGTGCATGCCGTAGAGCAAATGCTGGGAGGTCAGCAGCAAGGTGGTCAGCACGATGGAGAGCAGGCTGGCGCCGCTTTTGACCATGCCGATCGCCACCAGTTGAGCCGCACCGGCAAACACGATGGCGGACAGGCCCTGGGCTTGCAGCGGCGTGAACTGCGCATCGATGGCCATGGAGCCGGCGAGCAACCCCCAGGGGGCACAGGCCAGGGATAACGGAATGACAGCAATGGCGCCACGTATGAACGCGTCACGAGGGAGGGCAGCAGGCATGGACTGGGCTCATCGACAAACAGTCGGCAAGCATGCAGCGCACTCGGGCGCTTGTCTTGAACGATCTTGCTCAGGCCAGTTTTACCGAAACCATCTCCACCGAATCGCGCGCTTCGCGCAGTTCGCAGGCGTCCTGATTCAACCGGTGAATGCTGTTGAGCAGGCGCTGGCGCAGCACTTCATCGCCGAGCTTTTCGACGGCACGCATGAGATCGAACGCCGCGGTTTCGTTATTTTCCGCGATGGAATCCAGGGTTTTGCGCAGGTTACGAGTGGCTCGGGTCACGCGGGAGCTTCCTTCATCAGCAATGGGCGGGCACTTTAGGACATTCGTGTTTCAGTTTAATTTCAATCACTTGTGGTCGATCATCGGGCAGTTGATCCACGTCAACCGAAATCAGGATTTGACTTACATGGCCGTTTATCCGCAATGCTGTTCAAATGCCTGGCCGATGCCGGCCGAGCACGGCTGACGCTATTAATCCTGCGCGAGCGCGAACTTTACGTAGGCGAACTGATCCATGCCTTGGATGACAGCCGGCCCTGCCTGCAGAACGACGCATTGCGTCTGCAGGCAATGGGCGACAGACCACAACGGGCCAGCACCTGCTGCTGAGCCATCGGAGCGTTAATTCATGCTTGTCGCAATTGCGATTTTCCTTGTCACCATCGTGCTGGTCATCTGGCAACCCAAGGGCCTGGGCGTCGGCTGGAGCGCCAGCCTGGGCGCGATCCTGGCCCTGGCATGCGGGGTAATCAGCCTGGCGGATATTCCGGTGGTGTGGCACATCATCTGGAACGCCACCGGTACCTTTGTCGCCTTGATCATCATCAGCCTGTTGCTGGATGAAGCCGGCTTCTTTGCCTGGACCGCGCTGCATGTGGCGCGCTGGGGGCGTGGCCGGGGCCGGCGCCTGTTTGCCTACATGGTGCTGCTCGGCGCACTGGTGTCGGCACTGTTCGCCAATGACGGCGCGGCGTTGATCCTCACCCCGATTGTGATGTCGATGCTGCTGGCCCTGCGCTTTTCTCCGGCGGCGACGCTGGCATTCGTCATGGGCGCAGGCTTTATCGCCGACACGGCGAGCCTGCCGCTGGTGGTGTCGAACCTGGTGAACATCGTCTCGGCGGATTATTTCAAGATCGGCTTCAACGAATATGCCGCGGTGATGGTGCCGGTGAACCTGGTCAGCGTCGCCGCGACCCTGGCGGTGCTGCTGTGGTTTTTCCGCCGTGATATTCCGCAGACCTACGACCCGGCCGACCTGGAACAACCCGACAGTGCCATCCACGACCGTGCGACTTTTCGTGCCGGCTGGTGGGTGCTGGGTATTCTGCTGGTAGGCTGCTTCGCGCTGGAACCGCTGGGCATTCCCATCAGCGCGATTTCCGCGGTGTGCGCCGTGCTGTTGCTGGTGATCGCCGCCAAGGGCCACAAAATCTCCACGCGCAAAGTCTTGAAAGACGCGCCATGGCAGATCGTGGTCTTTTCCCTGGGCATGTACCTGGTGGTGTACGGCTTGCGTAACGCCGGCCTGACCGATTACCTCGCCACCTGGCTCGACACCTTCGCCAGCTATGGCGTGTGGGGCGCGGCCCTGGGCACCGGCGTGCTGACCGCGTTGTTGTCCTCGGCGATGAACAACCTGCCAACGGTGTTGATCGGCGCGCTGTCCATCGAGTCCAGCCATGCCGTGGGCGTGATCAAGGACGCGATGATCTACGCCAACGTGATCGGCAGCGACCTGGGCCCGAAAATCACCCCTATCGGCAGCCTCGCCACTCTGCTGTGGCTGCACATCCTGGCGCGCAAGGGCATCACCATCACTTGGGGCTACTACTTCAAGGTCGGGATTGTGCTGACTGTGCCGGTGCTGTTGATCACCCTCGCCGCCCTGGCCTTGCGCCTGAGTTTCTAAGGAATGCCGTGATGAAAGTTCTGTTCATGTGTACCGCCAACAGCTGTCGCAGCATTTTGTCCGAGGCGGTGTTCAACCATCTGGCACCGCCGGGTTTCGAGGCGATCAGCTCAGGCAGTTTTCCCAAGGGCCAGGTACTGCCGCGCAGCCTGAGTACGCTGCAAGCGGCAGGCATCAGCACCGACGGCTTGTACAGCAAGGGCAATGAGGCGTTCGAAGGCAGCCCGCCGGACGTGGTAATCACCGTGTGCGACAAGGCTGCGGGTGAAGCCTGCCCAGTGTATTTCGGACCTTGCGTGAAAACCCACTGGGGCCTGGAGGACCCGTCAGATGTTAAGGGGGATGAGGCCAGCGTGGAGGCCGCGTTCCAGAAAACGCTGGCGATCATCATCAGCCGTTGCCAGGCTTTTTTCCATTTGCCGTTTGCAACTATCAGTCCCGCCCAATTGAAGATCGAACTGGACCGCATCGCTTCCTAACCGACCGGTGTCCATGTCGAAGACGATCAAAACTGTGGGAGGGGGCTTGCTCCCGATAGCGGTGCCTCAGGTACACCTATTTGACTGATATGCCTCTATCGGGAGCAAGCCCCCTCCCACACAGTGCCGGTACTCGTTCAGAGCGTCCTATTACAGCACGCGATATTTGAAGTTAAATGAGCGCACACTTATCTGAACCAACTCTGAATACCCGATCATTTAATTAACCATGCGTTGACATTCTGTAACTGCCTGAGTAAATTGCCCCTGCCCGCCACAGGGGCCTTTTTTAAACCTCACAAAAGAAGCCAATGGACACAGTATCTAGTCGCTGTCCGAGCACCGCCTCAGCGGGCGTCGGGCGCCAAACCCAGAACATGACGGGACTCGCCTTCCAGGCCCGGTAAGCTGCGCTAGAGCTTGATGCTCCACCGTAACTGCCTCGCCGGTCGCGTGTCCGGTCCCGAGGTGTGTTATGACCTTCCAAACCCATGTTTTACTTGATGTACGCACCCTTGCCGCCGCCCTGCGCACCAAGCAGTGCCGTGCGCCCGCAGGCTTGCCCCCTGCCCCCGCAGCGTTTGTTTCATCCTCCCTGCAAGTGCGCCCGGCCCGCCCGCTGGGCCATTGGCGTGCCTGCCCGCAAAGCGGCCAGTGGGTGCAGCACCCGGATCACGCCGACCCTCAGGACCCGCAAAGACCCAGCGTTTCCAGCCTGGCCCGCACGGGCGTGATGCTCGGTTCTTACGTGAGCGCTCGCGCCGCCTGACCTGACTGGAAACAGTAACTTTCTTATTGATGCACTGGAGTTCCTTGTGAACTTATCCAGTCGTGAATTGCTGCGCGCACGTTAATAAACGCGTGCTCAGCATTTACGGTAAGTGATTATCCAGATCTTATTTAAACCGATCGCGAAGTTCGCGGCTCGGCATGCTTTCGCTCGCCTGTAAACAGGCAAGTAACGGGTATGTTTTGTCGAGAGTTGGCGACAGGAGTACACACCATGAGCGTCGTAAAAAACACGCCACTGCCGCAGAAAAAAGGCATCGACGACAACACCAGATTGTCGATGCGCGCCGCCCGCGAAGCCCGCAACGGCCTGTCGGCCACCCTGGCCAACGTACGCGCCACCCAGGATGGCCTGACCGAACTGGACGCCTCGGCGCGCCTGCACCGCGAAGGCTACAACGAAGTGGCCCATGACAAGCCGCCTCACGCCCTCGTCCAGTTCCTGCAGGCACTGAACAATCCTTTCATCTACGTATTGCTGACCCTGGGCGGCATCAGTTTCATCACCGATTGCTGGCTGCCGATGCAGGACGGCGAAGAAGCCGACCCTACCAAGGTCATCATTATCATGACCATGGTGCTGCTCAGCAGCCTGCTGCGTTTCTGGCAGGAACACCGCTCGGCCAAGTCCGCCGAGGCGCTCAAGGCGATGGTGCGCACCACCGCCACGGTGCTGCGTCGCGAACAGGTGGGCGCCCGGCCGACCCTGCGCGAAGTGCCGATGCGCGAGCTGGTCGCCGGCGACATCGTGCACCTGTCGGCCGGCGACATGATCCCCGCCGACATCCGCCTGATCGAATCCCGCGACCTGTTTATCAGCCAGGCGGTGCTCACCGGTGAAGCCTTGCCGGTGGAAAAATACGACACCCTCGGCGATGTCACGCAAAAGTCCGCGTCCCCACTGCCTGCCGACCAGGGCAACCTGCTCGACCTGCCGAACATCTGCTTCATGGGCACCAATGTGGTCAGCGGCCGGGCCAAGGCCGTGGTGGTCGCCACCGGGCCGCGCACCTACTTCGGCTCGCTGGCCAAGGCGATTGTCGGCTCAAGGGTACAGACCGCGTTCGACCGTGGCGTGAACAGCGTCAGCTGGTTGCTGATCCGCTTCATGCTGGTGATGGTGCCGATTGTGTTCTTCCTCAACGGTTTCTCCAAAGGTGATTGGGGCGATGCCTTCCTGTTCGCCCTCGCCGTTGCGGTAGGCCTCACCCCGGAAATGCTGCCGATGATCGTCAGCGCCAACCTGGCCAAAGGCGCCACGGCCATGGCCAGGCGCAAAGTTGTGGTCAAGCGCCTCAATGCGATCCAGAACTTCGGCTCGATGGATGTGCTGTGCACCGACAAGACCGGCACCCTGACCCAGGACAAGATCATCCTGGAGCATCACGTCAACGCCTTTGGCCAGCGCGATGATGCGGTGCTGTCCCTGGCCTGGCTCAACAGCTTTCACCAGAGCGGCATGAAGAACCTGATGGACCAGGCCGTTGTGCAGTTCGCTGCGCAGAATCCCAAGTTCGAAGTGCCGTTTGCCTACAGCAAAGTCGATGAATTGCCGTTCGATTTCGTCCGCCGGCGCCTGTCGATCATGGTCAAGGACGCCGCCGGCGATCATCTGCTGGTGTGCAAGGGCGCCGTGGAAGAGATGCTGAGCATTTCCACCCACGCCCTGGAAAACGGCGCCGCCGTACCGCTGGATGAGCGCCGCCGCGAGCAGTTGCTGGCGATCGCCAATGACTACAACGAAGACGGCTTTCGCGTGCTGGTCGTCGCCACCCGCACCATCCCTGCAGCGCTGGCGCGCCAGCAGTACACCACCGCCGATGAACGCAATCTGGTGATCCATGGTTTCCTGACGTTCCTTGATCCACCAAAGGAAACGGCCGGCCCGGCGATTGCCGCGCTGCAACAGATCGGTGTGGCGGTCAAAGTGCTGACCGGCGACAACGCGGTCGTGACCAGCAAGATCTGCCGCCAGGTCGGCCTCGAGCCCGGCCAACCGCTGCTGGGGCCGCAAATCGAAGCGATGGACGACGCGACGCTGCTGCGCTGCGTGGAAGAACGCACGGTGTTTGCCAAGCTCACCCCTCTGCAGAAGTCACGGGTGCTCAAGGCGCTGCAAGCCAACGGCCACACCGTCGGTTTCCTCGGCGACGGGATCAACGATGCGCCGGCCCTGCGCGATGCCGACGTGGGTATTTCGGTGGACAGCGGCACCGATATCGCCAAGGAATCGGCCGATATCATCCTGCTGGAAAAGAGCTTGATGGTGCTCGAAGAAGGCGTGCTCAAAGGCCGCGAGACCTTCGGCAATATCATGAAGTACCTGAACATGACCGCCAGTTCCAACTTTGGCAACGTGTTCTCGGTGCTGGTGGCCAGTGCGTTCATTCCGTTCATGCCGATGCTGGCGATTCACCTGTTGCTGCAAAACCTGATGTACGACATCTCCCAACTGGCCCTGCCGTGGGACAAGATGGACAAGGAATACCTGGCCAAGCCGCGCAAGTGGGACGCGAAAAACATCGGTCGCTTCATGATCTGGATCGGGCCGACCTCGTCGATCTTCGACATCACCACCTTTGCCCTGATGTGGTACGTGTTCTCGGCCAACAGCGTGGAAATGCAGACCCTGTTCCAGTCCGGCTGGTTTATCGAGGGCCTGCTCTCGCAAACCCTGGTGGTGCATATGCTGCGCACCCGCAAGATCCCGTTCTTCCAGAGCACGGCCGCCTGGCCGGTGTTGATGATGACCGGCATCGTCATTGCCCTGGGCATCTACGTACCGTTCTCGCCCCTGGGCACCCTGGTGGGCCTGCAACCGCTGCCGCTGGCGTACTTCCCATGGCTGGTGGGCACCCTGCTCGCCTACTGCTGCGTCGCCCAACTGATGAAGACGATTTACATCCGCCGCTTCAAGCAGTGGTACTGACCCCCTCCGTTCAAACGGTGAAGGTCGCCCGACCCTCACCGTGCAACACAAGGATTTACTCATGCGCGTGTTGATCTGTGCAGGTCGGCATTACGCCGACAGTAAAAAGTCCCGCCAGGTGCTGGACGCTTACCACCGCCTGCGCCCGGTGCAGGTGCTGATCCATGGCGGCAACCAGTTCCTGGGCAGCGACATCGAGGAATGGGCCCGCGAAAACGCGATTGACGTGGTGCGCTATCCGCCGAATTGGCAACGCCACGGCAAGCAGGCGGAACGCCAGCGCAACCACTTCATGCTGGCCGACAGCCGCCCCGACGTGATCATCGCCCTGCCGGGTGGTGACGACACCTCGGAGCTGGTCTGCCAGGCCAAAGCCAGCGGCATTTCGGTGCTGAGCGTAGAAAGCTGAAATTCAAGCGAGGTGCATCATGCACAACCATCACAAGCCAAAGCAGGCGGACGGGTTTGCCAAATACCGCGCGCGTCACTCGCGCAGTGTGCGTCCTACCCTGCTGCTGTTGCCGCCGGCCAACCGCCGTGCGTTGCAGCGCAATCTGATATTCATCGGGGTGAGCCTGGGTGTCGTCCTGCTCATGGTGTTTTTTGCGAAGGCTCATGCGGCAGGCGGCGCCTATGTGGTGGACGATGGCGCCATCAATGCCCCTGGCGAATGTAATGTCGACGCCTGGTACACCGCCAACCGGCACGCCGGCGCTACACATAACCAAACCGTGTCGCCGGCCTGTACGTTCAACGAGATGCCCTCGGTGCAGTGGGGAACGGCATTGTCGCGCGCTACTGCCGAGGGCAAAGGCGAAACTCAAGTCAGCCCGCAAATAAAGGTACAGGTGCTGTCGCGAGACGATTGGGGGCTCGAACTGGCGATTGCCGCCGGGGCGCACTTTGCCCTGGACAGACAGCACACATTCGATGGCGCTGACTTCAACCTGCCGTTGACGTGGCAAGCCCTGGACGCTTTACGCCTGAATCTGAATGCCGGCTGGAATCATGCCTACAACGACGGGGACCAGCAGCAGCGCCTGACCTGGGGCGCGGGGTTTGAATATCGCGTGGCAGAGGTCCTCACGCTGCTCGCCGAGCGCTACGGCCAGGAAGGCGGCGATCAGGCCTGGCAGGCCGGACCGCGATTCCACGTCGGCGAGTCTGTCGACGTGGACCTGGTGCTCGGGCGCAGCCTGATCGGCGAGCGTAACCAGTGGCTGACCACGGCGGCAACGCTGAGGTTTTAGGCCTTGGCCTGCTGCTCAAGGTGCAATTGCAACTGCGGATCGATGTGCAGTTGCCCCGCCAGGTCGTCCAGGTAATTGCGCTCTGCATCCTGTTGGTCATCGACCAACAGGACACTGGCCAGATACACCTCGGCCGCCACCGCCGGGTCTGCGGCAAACTCGGCGAAATCCGCAGCATCCAGCGGCTTGGCGACTTCAGCGTCGAGCCACTCCTGCAATTGCGGGTCGTCAGTATGCTTGCCCAGCTCATTGGAAATCAGCTGCTGCTCTTTTTCATCAATGTGGCCATCGGCCTTGGCGGCAGCGATCAGCGCGCGCAGCACTGCATGGCTGTGCGCTTCGACTTGCGCGCCCGAGAGCTGGTCGGCCGTCTGGAAAGCGGGTTGCGCCTGGCTCGCCTGCTGGCTCTGCCAGGCCTGATACGCCTTGTAGGCCATCATCCCGAGAGAAGCCAACGCGGCGTAGTTCATCCCCCCGGCGCGCCCTTGTGTTGGACGCGTAGCCGCGCCACCGCCCAGCATGCCGCCGAGCCCACCCAATAAATCGCCGAGGCCGCCGCCCGAAGCATTACCGGCGCGGTTGCCCTTGAGCAGTCCTCCAAGCACCCCGCCCAAACCGCCGCCCGAAGAAGCGCCGCCCTGCCCTGCGCCGCGCAACAGTTGTTCCAATAGATCGCCGGTATTCATGGTGTCGCCCTCCCAGGCGCTTAGTGGCATTAATCAACCATAGTTCGCCGCCGATGGAACACCATGACCGCCGGGCGGGCAAGCTCTATGATGGTGCCACCACCACCTCAAGGGAGAACCCAGGTGAACCGAATCGAGCACATCGGGTTGATGGCCAACTACAATCAATGGATGAATCGCAAGGTCTACGAGGCTGCCGGCACGCTCACAGACGCGGCGTTGACTGCGGACCGGCAGGCATTTTTCGGCTCGATCCTGGGCACCCTCAATCACCTGGCACTGGGCGACACCGTCTGGCTCAAACGCTTTGCCCAGCACCCGGCGGGGTTCAGCGCGTTGGCGCCCTTGAACGCCATCGCCACACCCGGCGACCTCAGGCAATTGGCGTTCGCAGACATCCGTGAACTCTCGGCCCATCGTGCGTGGCTGGATCAACTTATCCTGGATTGGGCCCACAGCTTGCGCGAAGCCCACCTGGACATGCGATTGAGTTACCACACCATGGGCGGCGTAGCGTCTGAAAAACCGTTTTTCGGCCTGCTGATGCATTTCTTCAACCACCAGACCCATCATCGCGGCCAAGTGACCACATTATTGAGTCAAGCCGGCGTGGACGTGGGCGACACCGACCTGCTCGCGCTGATTGACTGAACGCAGCCTGCCTCGCAGCGTAGATCACTGATCTGGCAGGCTTTTTCAGACCGGTGTTTGTGCAGTAAAGGATCTATCGAGGTTGCGCCAAAGCGTCTGGATCTATATATTCGCAACCCTGCTGCACCGCGCTACCGCCCGAATGGCGAAACTGGTAGACGCATGGGACTTAAAATCCCCCGCTCGTAAGGGCGTCCCGGTTCGATTCCGGGTTCGGGCACCATAGATATCAAGGGCTTGCCGGGGAAACCTGGGCAGGCCCTTATCTTTTTTGCTCCGCAATTCTGAGATCTGCTCCGCAATTCCCCCTCCCCTGGCGTCCTGCCGAACGAATTCCCCACCTCTTTATTCAGACCGAACTACCGTCCTGTACTAACGTTCTATCGAGATAGGCTTGGGCGCTTCCAAGCTATCCCGTAAGGAGCTAATTATGTCTGACGATTTGAAAAACCGCGGCCCGCAGGATCGTGCTCGAGTAAACACCTCGGAAGCTTGGGAGGTGAAGCATTGGACCGAAGAGTTTGGTGTAACTGAGCAACAGCTCAAAGATGCAGTGAAAGCTGTTGGTCCAATGGTTGACGACGTACGCAAGAAACTCGGTAAGTGAAGAGTGGTAACGCCCCGCGTTCTAGCGGGGCTGTTTCCTGAACCTCATTGCGGTTATTGCGCTGCCAGCACTCCCTGCTACGCTGTTCCCCTCACGGAGAACTAGCCATGCCCAATTCCGATTTGATCCCTTCCCTGCTTTCCAAACTCTAAGAAAACCAACTCGCCCTTGAGGCGTCCATCATGGAATTATCCAACTGGGTGGAGCAGCGTGGCTCTGCCGAGATAGCGGATAATGTTCGTGGCGCCCTTCAAGCCATCGACGATAACGAGGATTTCATCAAACTGACTCTGGCGGTATTGATGAGTCCTGAATAACAGCTACTTGCAGGCTACAGCCCAAAGCTGGTCCAGCTTGGTGGTGTAGCTCTGGCTCATCATCTCCCGACGCATACCCCAGTCGGGATTGGTGGGCACGCTAGCAGAACGAAGCGTTCCCCTTGCCGTTGACGTTTCCGCCAGAGTCCACTGACTGAAGCGCAGGCCACGCAAAACGGACGCGCACAGCGCAAAGCTGGGTGTTGCTGATGGCACGCACCCATGGCGTCCCACTGCGCAGCTCGATACTGATCGTGGTTTCGTTCTCAATCGAAGGGGTGCCCTGGATATAGCTTTGGTCCACGGCCCCGGTACGCCACTCCCACTTCACGTTTGGGAAGTTCATGTTGCCCTGAGGGTCTTGCAGGGGGGTGTTGTCGAGGTAGATGTCGCGCGCGGTTGGCGTGCCTTCGAACTCAGCACCCTGCGGCTGAATGTCCACGAAATATTGGGAGCCTTCTGTAAAGACCGTATATCCATTATCGCGCCCCGGCTGAAGCGTTGCACCAGGCGTACCCCCGAATATTGGCTGGTTCTGCCACTTGTAATGAACGCACTTAGCCAGTGCAGCGTCGGATTTTTTTGAGGTCAACACTTTGTATGGCCCCTCTTGGCGGGCCTCGTTCATCGTTGGTGCCATACACCCAGCCAGCATCGCCACCGCTACCGCCGCTATCAAAATCCGAATGATCACCCCTGAATATTTGACCCGCTAAAATTGAAAAAACTGAACGAGATCTTCCCGCCACTCAGATCTCTGATTTCATACCGAATTCTGTCGAGGCCATCATATACACGGGAGGCCTCAAGATGCATGAACTGGGTCAGGCCGCCACCGAATCCGTTCAACTCAAGAGCGCTGACATCATGAAAAATTAGCGATACCGCGTCCGAACCTGACTCATTGGCAGACAGCACCAACTCCAAATCGTATTTGAATTCGTTGAATTTGATGTCAATTGACATCACACAGTCCTGCTCTCGCAGCAGGCCGTTCAAGCGATCAAGTCTATACATGTGTCCACCCGTCTGGGATAAAATGCAACACCACGCGCATGTCGTTCCCTCTTTGGTTTGGCAGACCTACAATAGTTACAGCTGCTTAAATCGGACTACTATGGTGGATGCGAGCATGTCTCCTAAGCGCTTCCGTGAACCAAAGAAGATAAATATCCAGTCAAAAATGCTCAGAATAGGCGTAGTGATGTTTCGCATGAAGGATTGATATAGATTGCAATTAAGGTGGCTGCGCTCGTCAATTACTGACATCCCCAACAGTTTTTTACCCACGCTTTGACCGTTGGGCATTGCGTCGGAGAACAGGTAATACGCCGCAGCAGAGCCGAACGCTAAGATCGCGACCACATCTGGAGAAAAACCAAGAAACTCAGCCGCGCGCCCGACGAAAAATAGCATAAAGACACTAATTAACGAGTCAATCCACTGCCCTCCAAGCCGACGCCCCAGTCCGGCTAGGTTGTCTGGCTTTCGGTATTCATTTTGAATGGTGCTCACTTCCATGCGTTTCCGCTCCAATGGTATCTGATTTCAATATTCACAGATGCAAAAGCCCAGTGCGAGGCCGGGCAATTGCTCACTTGCCTGGTACATCTACCATTTCAACCGCACCACCCGACCAGTGCTCAAAGGTTCTATAGTTGGTCTATTAACCCCCCCTAAAGGGTCATTCAGATTTGTCTTCGTTTCTTTGACACCTTTGCAGCTCTTCCGCAAGCATCTTGGAGAGCTTGCGGTCCTCTCTGCTCCAACTTTCAAGTTGTTGTTTCGCCAGAATGAGCTCGTCGTCAATCGCATATTTGAGAAGCGCACGTAGTGCATCCTGAGAAAAAGGGAACTCCTCTACCCCGTAAGCCGTTTTTACAATCAGAGTGGCGCCACGTGAGGATATTGAGTTCAGCTCATCGAAAAACTTTTGGTTTAGCCCCACGCCATGAACTGCCGGCCGCTCGCCCTTAGCCTCTAAGGCGCCCACGATCGGGTCAACGATGCTTCTACCCAACATGTAGAAATTGACATCTTTCAGCGATAAAAGGCTCATCACCTCGCCTCGATCAAGACGTTGCGGGTAGACAGTGCTATGGGGGCAATGATGAGACAAATCTATGCGCGCTCCCCCTCCGTTATAGGAGAGATGCGCGCTCAGGATGGTTGACGGCACCAGGCCGGTAGATACGAGTGCTACTGAAAGAGAGTTAGCCTCAAGCTCAAAGTCTTGCTGCGCTTTTACGCTGGGCTTCTCCCGCTCCTGCTGGCGTCGAACTTGCCACAGCGTGACAATAACAGCCAATAGGGTTCCAATACCTGAAACCCATCCACCTGCAGCACTCCAATCCCAAACGTACGTGACAGTAGACGCCGGATTCAAATTGATCCCAGCTGTAAGTCCGAGACTTGCACTCGTGACGCACGCAACCAGCAGAATCACTCCAAGCATCCAATTCATTGTTCCGCTCCCTTTAAAAAGGGAGCCTTATATCAGCAGATGGTAGGGAGCTCAACGATGACTTATCGAACGAGTTGAAGCCCGCGCATCACCAGGTGATCGGCGAACTGCGTCCTGCTTGGCGCGTATGGCGGCGGGCGCATTCGCAGGCCTGGCGTATCCCGGTTGAGCCGCGTGCGCCGGCCATTCGGCTCATTGCAATGTGTCGGCTCCTGAATCTGGAAGCCCTGCTCTGCGGCGTAAAGCTCCACCGCCAGCCGTACCTGGCCCCACTCAAGCTCAAAGGGCACGAACGTCTCGGACAGCGTGAGGTATTGCCAGTAGGTGTCGGCGCTGATCGTACCGGCCATCACGCCCTTAAGCAGCTCGGCGAGAACCTGGGCGTCAACTACAGTGGTCACAAACTCAGGATTCACCTTGAACTTGACCTGCTTGGGGTCGTAGCCCTTCCACTCGGCTGCGTACCGCAAGCCCTGCTCGACCGCCTCAGCCACCGTGATGACGATGCTGTGCAACGTGGCGTGCTGGTCGTTCTGGCGTGTTTTACGCGCCTCTCGTCAATATTCACCACCAGCGGCACCCGGCCGTGGGAAATTGCTTGGCGCACCATGCGGAAGAACAACTGCTTCAGGCCGAAGCCGTCGGCAGTGGCGTTGTCTTCCAGCCCTTTCAGGCCGGCAGGTAGTTCGATCTCAGGTATAAGCCGCGAGACCAGGCCCATCATTGAACGCAACGAGTCACGCACCCAATGCACGTACTGAGCCCGGTTCGTGTAGTTCTCGTACAGGTACTTGTTGCCGGCGCCGTCGAGCTTTTCAGCCTCAACCATGCCGCTCGGTTTGGGCAGGTTGCGCTCGTTGCGCTTCACGGCGCACTCATCCGCCAGCGCGGAACGCTACCTGCTCGGCCTGGCCCAGGACTGTGCGGCCCTGCTTGGCGAAGCTCGACGATGCCCACATGACCCGAATGTCTGCATCCAGTAGATGGGCATGGTCTTCGTTGTGGATGCTGCCGATGCCGATGAGGATCTCGGACTGGAGCCAGTTCCAAACCTCAGGCACTGGTATCAGGCGGATGCCGAACTCGGAGAGGTCGGACAGCTCAAGCAGTGACGATGGAGGGAATGGCCTGTCCATGAAGCACCTTCAGCTTGAAATGGTGGCTGGTTGCCGGTATTGGTAAGGATCAACTCATCAGCAAGGAATGCTCCATGTCGAGCCGATACAGCGTCGTAAACGTGCCGCACTCTGAAATGTTCGCGCTTGAGCTTGGCCAATCCCCTCCAAGCAAGCCAATCCAACAGTCCTGTTTTCGAGTTGAAGATTCGCTCGCAGACGGCGACTACACTGGCGGTCCTTATCTCACTAAGGACGAAGCCATGGCGGCCTGCGACAAACTAAACAGGGCAAGCGAATGCTAAATCTTGATGGGTGGAACAGGAAAATACTGAGCCTGCAAAACGCTCTAGACACTGATGCTGACGGCAATGAAGTCTTTAAGGGCTTGAGCCGTGAAGAGTCGGAGCGATACGTCACACTTACAACGCAAGAACCCTCGGATTACTTCATTGACTTGGACCGTAAGCACAAGAGAGAGCTGACAGGCATCGAAGACCTATAGGACAAGTGCCGCGCTAATCTGCGGCAAGCCACCCCCCTCGACACAACAAGGTTCGTTCCTTATGCCAATTGAAGAGTTTGCCGCAAAACAAAACTACGCCGTTTCGCCATCCCTACCTAAGCATCTCGACCACCAACCCATATATGCCATGCCGTACAAGCAGTTCGATGGCTGGCGCAACGGCGAGACCGACACTAGGTACCTTTCAATAGGGATTTCACAGTGGTGCGCTAATGAGGTTTCACTAAAGATCATGCGCTACAAGGATCAATGGTCCCGCCAGTCCGAAGAGCTACCGCTGCACAGGGTAATCGACTCGTCAATATTTCTGGCTAAGGTTCTCCTCGATCGTGATGAGCAAAGTGTCGAAATTGAGCGAAGCCTTTTCACCAATCAGCCCGAAGGATTTCGGATAGAGGAGGAACCAGTTGCAGATCAAGACAAAGACCAGTTCGACAAATTCTTGAGTGATCACGAAAAGGCCTTGAGAGGTCGATTCAATAAGCTTTATCAGATGCTCAACAGTCTCAAGGCTCAAGGAAAACTCTGATCCCCTGATGTATTCAACTCAAAATGATGTGGGTTTGTGTGTGGGGGCGTGCCCGTGCAATTCGGCAACGATCAGCCCTTGAGGCAGCACGGCAGACCTGGCCGCGTCGATTGTCTTGGCGATGGAGCTATCCAGTTCGGCCAGGACGTTGTTAATGTCCCGGCTCAACGACAGCGCTTGCCACGAGCGGGTTACGTTGCTCATCTGAGAACCTCGCGCCACGATTTGGCGCATTCGAAAACGTGGCGCGAATTACTGCTTCCGCCGGTCGATACCTTCAGGCGCCTTCGGGCACCTCATACACTGCTCGGAGTTCAGCGTCCGGCACAGCCAGACCTCCACACGCTGCCAGTACGTGACCATGAAGATGTGGCGGGCGCCGGCCAGGGCCAGGGAGACATACAACGTCAGACCCGCAGTGGTCGGGCCGAAGAAGATATTCTGACTGCGCACCGACACAACGAAACCAGTGATGGCGATCGTGGTGTAGATCAGCTTCCCAAGAATGCCGTCCCTCACCTTACCGCTCAGTACGCACCAGGTGGCCCACAGCGCGATAAGGCCGCAGGTGATGGAGTTGATCAGTTCAAGATTCATGGGTTGCCTCCCCCGAACCGCTGGCGGATGAGCGCCCAGAGGTCAGCGGCTTTGATGGCTCGGTTGATTGCTGCCAGGAGAGAACCGCCGAACGTGCCCAGGAGGAAACCAATCCCCGCGACGATCTTGGTCTCAGTGACATTCAGGTAGGCGCTGACCATGCTCGTCAGGTACAGCGAGCAGGCCACCCCCGTGATCAAGAACACCATCCAGGCGCACCAGTCGGACAAGTCATCCTTGTGCCACCCACTGGCAACAACAGCCCCAATCAGGCCCGCAATCAACAATTCGAACCTGTCGATCTTGTCGAGCAGGCGTTCTAGATACTCCATGCGCTCGACTCCGTGGGGCATGTTTGGGAATTGAATCGGCTCATACAGCACTCCCAGCTCGGAGCAATGGGTGTGGTGGAGCCGAAAACGAAAAGGCCCCGCACGATGACGGGGCCTTTAATATTGCGCAGTTAAGCTGCGCGAAATTAAGCAAAAATACTTAAGTACCGTCACTCATATCAGTACGGCTTAATCGTTATTACTAATCGTTCCAAGCGTAAATCCGTCTACTGACGAAATTTTCCCGCGCCAAAGCGCACCTGGCTCGCCAGGAATTGGTGACGATGTACCCAAGTAAGTTCTAGCATTTTCAAGATGAAGGAACTGGAAGGGTGCGTCCTCCTCTGAAGACTCAGATTCGGGGGTCACATTGAAACCAAGAATTATGTCTTGGATGGCATCTGCATTGTGATCACCTTTTTCCCGGAAGGGAGCCGAAAAGCTTTCGGCAAGCCTCTCAAAATACACTGCGTGGGGGATCAGTTTGCCCGATATTACTGATCCACCAACTGATAAAGTGACGCCAATGCTTAATGATGCTTGATTAGAGCTTCTTACGAGCCACTGCAATAGCCAATCAGTCTGGCGCCCTTCCCATTGTGTTTTTGTGAAAGCTTTATCGTTGAGTAAATCCAATTCCTCTACGACAGTTTTGGTCTGATCTTGAGATTCTTGCATTAGAGACTCCATCCGGCTGGAAACTGAGTCTCATCTATACATCAACTTGGCACCCACAAAAAAGCCCAGCGTGTGTGCCGGGCTTTAAGTGTAGATCCCTAACGCGCAAGATCGAAAGGATGAATAAATATTCTCTCATTTTCTCATTCGTTGCAAAGGCTTTTTGCTAAGCGGCACAACTTTCGATTAGCCCTTGCGCATCAAGTAGTTCCTGAGCGGCAGTTAGCGCCTCGTTCACCCGGTCGTCGAGCGCCTTGCGGATAGTT
Source organism: Pseudomonas sp. CFBP13528 (assembly GCF_005233615.1). NCBI lineage: Bacteria > Pseudomonadati > Pseudomonadota > Gammaproteobacteria > Pseudomonadales > Pseudomonadaceae > Pseudomonas > Pseudomonas sp. CFBP13528. The sequence continues at coordinate 12,172 of NZ_QGAJ01000015.1, read as the reverse complement.
GAGCGCCACCGGTACCGGGTCGATTCTGGCTTGCCGTCATTGTCCCAATTGGTGATGTCGTACCATGCCGCTGGCAGCACCGCGGCGGAACGCTTGCCATCGGCGCCGGCAACCTGAGGAATGGCCCAGGTCAGCACGGCGCATTCCCTAAAGCGCTTCGGCGCTGGTGTCTTCACCGAATTCAGAAGTTCCATAATGGCGCCGTGCTTGCGCTCTTCATGAGTGGAGTACTTCGCCACTAACGCGCGCCAGTGCGCCGGAGTGAGCGCTTTGTGCAGCCGGCCGAAGACCCAGCAATCCTGAAGCAGCGCGGCCTCCTTGCCGACGATCTCCCCCTTCTGCTTGGCACATGCTCTGGCGAACGCCGTGAGCGACGAGCGCGATAGCGCGTTACAACGTTGCGCCGACGACCGCTTTGCAATTGTGCACCTGCAAGGCGAGCTGCTCCGCGCCGACCCGGTTCGCCGGGATGGCGAACGCACTGGGCCAAGGACCGCGCCGCCCCGATCAACGCGCGCGTGGAGAAGGTCGCCCACAACCCCTTCTTCCGGGCGATCTGGCGACGTCGGGCAATCACGCCCATCGACAACGGGTTTGAGTGGGTAGATGAAAGCGGCCCCAAGAAGCAGCCCTCCCTAGCCCGCAAAAACTCTATTCGCCAGCTCTAAATCACTGTCGATTTCTCGGTGGAGACGTCGATTTAGTCAGCTTACGATAGCGCGATCTGCATCTGTCTTCTTTCACCGGGGTACCACTCAATGACGCCACTAAGTGCGGTTTTCCGCAACCTTCACCAAGATAATGTGTTGGTACTCGCCAACGTGAGCGATGCCGGCAGCGCACGTATCGTCGAGAGCGTAGGAAGTAAGGCAGTCGCGACCAGCAGCGCCGCCGTTGCTTGGGCGCATGGATACCAGGATGGCAATCAACTTCCCCTGAAACTGCTGACTACTACAGTTGAGTCAATGGTTCGAGTGCTCACAGTCCCCCTCACGGTCGATGTCGAAGGGGGCTATTCCGACGACCTTGAGTCGGTTGCTAAAGTTATTGACTGCGTCGTCAGGGCTGGAGCCGTTGGAATCAACATTGAGGACGGAACAGGCAGCACCGATCTGATTTTGCGAAAAATCGAAGTGGCAAAGAACGTAGCCAACAAGCATGGAGTCGACCTGTTCGTGAACGTACGAACTGACGTTTATCTGAGATGTTTGGTAGAACCCGCGCGACAATTGGCAGAGACCCTCTTGCGTGCATCACTGTTTGAGCAAGCAGGTGCAGACGGCATTTTTGCAGCTGGAATGGTTGAGGAAAACGCCATTGCTACACTGTGCGAGGCAACGCGGCTACCCGTCAACCTCCTTGCCTGGAACGGGCAACCTGGCATGGATGAATTGACGAGTCTAGGCGTCAAACGGCTGAGCGCCGGTTCCAGCATTGCTGAATTCTTATACGGCGCCAACAAGGCGATAGCCAAGAGCTTCTTGCGAACGGGAAAGCTTTTCGAGTATCCATTCGACGCATATACCTACAGCGACCTGAATAGCCTTATGGCCGCAAAAAAACACCTCAGCGAAAAGTAATCTTCGCTCTATTAATCTGTGATCCGCATGAAAATCGCCGCAGTTGCGCGCACCGCTAAAGCGATTTTCACACCCATTCGAGGACGAGGCTACGGTCTATGAGATCTTACAATCACGCTCTCCCGCCCAGAAGCGAGATGGTGAATGCGATGCTATGCAGCGACACCGCCTATGAGGGCGTTTTTTTCACTGCTGTCAAAACTACAGGTATTTTTTGCCGCCCTACGTGTGGTGCGCGTAAGCCAAAGCCCGAGAATGTAGAGTTTTTTTCGCAGGCAAACGAAGCGATGGCAGCAGGTTATCGGCCTTGCTTACGATGCAAGCCATTGGACCTCGCGGCTTGCGCGCCAGATTGGGTCAAGGGGCTACTGGCCTCTGTATCCGCATCACCTGACGCTCGCTGGAGTGATGCCGAACTAACGACGCGTGGTATCGATCCGTTACGCTTACGCAGGTGGTTCAAACAAAATTTTGGCATGACTTTTCATGCATGGATGCGTTCTAGAAGGCTCGGTATCGCCCTAGGCCGGATTTCCTCGGGCGAAACGCTGGATAACACAGCATTTGACTCAGGATACGAGTCATTGAGTGGCTTTAGAGATGCTTTCAAAAAAACATTTCAAATGCCCCCCGGCAAGGCAGCTGAAACGTCGCTCCTGCTTTATCGCCATCTGACGACACCGTTGGGCCCGATGATTGCCATGGCAGAGGAACGAGGTTTGGTACTCCTCGAATTTCTTGACCGCCCGGCCCTGACCGCTGAATTAAACGAACTGCGTGGGCGTCATGGGTATTCAATTGCGCCTGGCGAGCATCCCTACATCAAGCAGATCGAAGTTCAACTAAAACTTTATTTTGATGGAAAGCTGAAAAGGTTTTCAGTACCGCTCCATATGCCAGGCAGCTCGTTTGACAGATGTGTGTGGGCAGAGCTTCTGAAAATCGACTATGGAACCGTTTCAACCTACGGTGCCATCGCCAGGGCCGTCGGTAAGCCAGGTGCAAGCCAAGCGGTGGGCAATGCAAATGGACACAATCGCTTATCTATTGTTGTGCCCTGTCACCGTGTCATAGCGACAAATGGTGCACTCGCCGGATATGGCGGAGGCCAGCCACGGAAAGAATTTTTACTGCGTTTGGAGAAGACTGCTTTGCAAATGACGCAACAGAACGAATTCCTGTTGAATTAGTTGCCAAGCCTGACAGGCGCAGACACAACAACTGATCCGCGCAGACTGGATCAAGCTCATGATCGCCGCCGCCCGTCTGCCGCTGCGCAGCGACCCAGCAAACAACCCGTTCGACCGCCCAAGCGCTCACGGCCGGATCAAGTTCTCGACCGGGTTGTTGGATGTCAACCAAGTACTGCGGCCCCTCTGTGAACACAGAAGCCGCACCCACTGCGGCTTCTGTTGGTGCTCAATCAGCGGCGCGGCGTCTGCAAGGCGTGGTAGCCGTAATCGGCACGGGCTTGGCGTAGCGGTACGCCCGCTTCGATAGCCGCACGAATATGCTCTTCGGCCTGGTGGATTTCTTCGGCAACGGCCAGCACCTGGCTCAGTGAACCGGCGGGAATCACCACCAGGCCATCACCATCGCCGCGCAACCAGTCATCCGGTTGTACCCTGACGCCGCCCAGCGTCACGGGCGCCTGGATGGCTTCGACACGCACGCGGTCCTTGCCGGTGCGCATCCAGTTGCCTCGGGAGAAGATCGGGTAGTCGAGTTCCAACGCACGGTCAACATCGCGGCAGATGCCGTCAATCACCGTGCCCGCCATGTGTTTGCGCGAGGCGGTAGAGGTCAGCAAATCTCCCCACACGGTGGTGTCCTGCCGCCCCTGGTTGTCGATCACCACCACCTGGCCGGCTTCGAGGTCATCAATGTAATCGCCGACCGAGCCGCCGTCCTGGCCAATAGGGCCGTAGCGCAGGGTCCAGGCTTTGCCCGTGAGCTTGAACCTGCGGTCCAGGGGCATGATGTCGGTGCATTGGCAAACGATGCCGAGGCGGTCCATCGCATCGCTGAGGTCGGTACAGCTCAGGGCGTCGAGGCGGGTAAAAATAGAGGTTTGCATGATGAGGCCTTCCTTGTGTCCTGTGGGTTAACGCGCGGTGGTGGCGACACTGAATGCGTGGATCTTGTCGACGATCTGGCGTGATGCTGTCCGGATTGCCGTGGTGGTATTGCCGGCGATATGCGGCGTCAATTGCGCATTGGCAATTGTGGTCAATGGCGAGTCGAAGCGGTCTTTCTCCAGAGCAAAGGTATCGATGGCCACCGCTTTGATATGCCTGGGAAACTGGCGCATGAAGGCGGCCAACTGCTGCTCGTCGACGATCCCGCCGCGCGCGGTATTGATGAGGATGGATCCCTGGCGCATCTGGCGGAACTGGGCAGTGCCGAACAAGCCTCGGGTCTGCGGGGTGAGCGGTACGTGGAGCGAGACGATGTCCGCCTCGGCCAGTAACTGTTCAAGCCCTGCCCGTCGTTCAAGCCCAAGGCTGCGCGCCACCGGTTCGGTAAAACGCTCGGACCCGGTGGCGATCACCTTGATGCCCAGTGCCGCTGCCTTGTGCGCCACCTGCCGGGCGATGCTGCCGGTGCCTACCAGACCAAGCGTCAGTTCGGCGTATTCGGGGGCCGGTGCCAAGGTGCCTTTTGCCCAGTGGCCGTTGTGCGTTGCGGCGTTGTAGTCATCCAGGTCGCGCGACAGAAACAGCGCCTGGGCGACGACGTATTCGGCAACAGCGACCGCGTTGGAACCCGGCGTATTGAGTATCGCCACGTCCCACTGCTCGCACGCCAACCGATCAATATGATTGACCCCCGTGCCGGCCTGGGCAATGGCGCGCAGTGGGGTGGCCAGAGCGGACGAGGCGGCGGCGCGGATCAGGCCGGCGCCCAAGGGGATGTTCAGGCGCGTCTTGAACACGCTGTAGCCCCCTGCCCGACTTACGGCGGCAATAAAGGCTGGCTCGTCATGGCAGTTGATCTCGGCATAGTCAATGCGCGTGCCGTAGTGCTGCTGAATGTGCTCTTTGTCGGCGAAATAGTGCAGGTTGAGGGTGACGGCCAGGCCCAGTTCGAGAAAGCGATCGACTTCCTCAAACAGTAACGGCGGCCCGGGGGCATCCAGTATCAGGGTGGTCAATGCCATACAGTGGATCCTCTTGGGAGGGTAGCGCCTGCCGATACCCAGGTTGCCCCAGGCATCGGGGTTAACCATCGGGGTTGATCACCAGGTGAAATGGTGGGCACTTGTAGGATCGACCAGGCCTGCGTCGGTACTCACGGCCGCGAGGAACCCGCTGTAGAAATCATTCAGCGATGACGACTGGATGAACGCGGGATTGCTTTTGGCGTAGATCAGAAACAACCGATAGATTCGCAGGTTCTTTTCCTTGCGGTACACCTCGGCCTTGAGGCTGGGCCACAGGTTGAGCAGGCTGCCTTCCTTGATTTTCCACGGGTCCGCCGGCTCGGTGCCGGTGGTGGCTTTGTACACGAAGCGCTTACCTTCAATCACTTCCAGGTGCAGGCTGGCCAGCAACTGTTCGGCGGTGCCGACGGCTTCGGTCTTAAGGGCGTGCGCCAGCGCCTGGATGTGGGCCTTTTCCGGGAGGCTGCCGGTCAGGGTCAGCCAGGCGCATTTGAGGTCGGTTCGTGCAATGGCGTAGGCCATGCCTTTGACGTAGGTGTGAAAGCTCTCATCCTCGTTGAAAGCCTTCGACAGCTGCGTTGCCGGCTCCTGCGCGAACTGCCCGATGCCGATCAGTTCGCTGTGCAACCCACCGGCCAGCAAGGCGCGGGTCCAGGGAATCGCACGAATGGCATCGGGACGCGACTCGAACACCTTGATGTTGAAGATCCGAGAAGGCGGCCGGGTGCCCTTGGCGGTGGCCCTGACCACATCGAATCGCGCCAGGTCGCGCAGCAGGGAAGGCAGCGCCGGGTGTTCGAAGAATGTCGCCTGGTAGCGTCGCACCACCTCCCCCCACCGTTGAATCCTGCCGGCAATGACCGCCTCGGACGGTTGCGGCAGGGGCTCGGCGTGCATCCGGTACAGCTGGCTGAGAAAGTTGACGGACTGGTTGCGGCTCAGCAGATGCGCGCGCATCTCCGCGCAGCCGGCCAGCATGAACCGGGTTTCCGGGCCCTCCAGCGCGCCGAACTCCTGCAAGGTCTCGGCGATCACCCCATTACAGCGTGCGTGTTCCCCGCCCATGATGACGTGGACCACCACCTCAATGCCGTAGCGGGCCGCGATCAGCTTGTGCTGGTTGGCAATCGCCATGTTCAGCTTGTGCATGGCCTTGCCGCCCTGCTTGCCCGTGTCGCTGGGGCCGAACGTGATGTATTGGCGGTTGCCGCGCGTTGCCAGGTGCTGGCGGTACACCGGGTTTTCGTACACCTCATGCACCGTGGCCAGCGTGCGCTCGGCACCTGCCAGGTCTTCGGGTTGCAGGGCGATGTCGATCCCGTCCCGCACCTGGGCCGCCTTCATCAGGAACAGCACCTCCAGCGCGCTGAGGGCCGAGGTGTACTCGGCGATCCCGTGAATTTTCATGCGGTCGCGATAACGGTCGATCATTTCAAACCGCTCCACCGCGTTGCGCGCATCGTGCATGCGGATATAGCTCGGGTCCTGCTCCATCAGCGCAATGTAATCCTGGCCGGCGTATTGCTCGACTTTGCGGGTGTAAAGCGGCGTGGTGCGTTGCAGATACGCTTGCCACAAGGCAGCGGGCGCCTGGGCCGTTCCGCCATCCAGCGCGACCTCAAGCGCGGCCTGACGCGCACGCTCATCCAGTTCGTGATAGTGCCGGCCCTGACCCAGGCCGATGGTTTCCAGCCACTGGCTGGACAGAATCTCATCGACCACGCTGCTGAACATCTCAGCGTTTTCACGAAACTCGATATCCAGATAGTGAAAGCCAAACGCATGCACCCGCAGCAGCAGACGGTCGATGGCGGCCGGCTGGGTAAAACGGATGCTGCTCAGTGCATCGATCAGTTCGGCCGGTTGCTCGAAATGCTCGGGATGATCCGTGCCAAGGCGTGCACGGATCTCTTCAAGGCGATGCCGTGCGCCGCCGTCCTTGATCAGGCCGTCGATATCAGCGATGTAGCGATTGCGCAGCGCCGTTTCCAGCGCCAGCACCAGGGTTTCGGTGTGCTGGTTGGTGTCATAGGGGCGCCCATCCTTGTCGCCGTATAACCAGGTGAACAACGTCAGCCATTTTGCCTGCGGCGCCAGGCCCAGGGCGTGATGCACGTCGGGCAACGCGTCATACACACTGTCGGCGTAAAAAAGCTGTGACTCGATATCGGTGCCATTGCTGCCCGACCACACAGCGTTGTACAGCTCCAGCAGGATCTGCGAAGTAACTTGAGGCTTTTTGAGGCCACGGTCCTCGATGTGCTGTGCCAGTTTCTGCAGGACCAGCACAACGGAATGCTTGAGCTGGTCGGTCTCTTTGCACAGCACGCCCAGGCTGATATTTACCCCCGACGGCGCTGCAATCAACTGCGGATCGAGCGTGAGCAACTGACGAGGCAGGCTGGCTTGTGAAGCAATCTGGGTCGCCACACTCCTGACCGACACTTCGAACAGCAGTTGCTTGATCAGCAACAACTTCCAGAACGCCTCGACGTCTTTGCTGGAGCGCGATTCAAAGAACGCCTTGCCCAGGGCAGCGGCCAATTTCGAATCTGCCTTGTCCAGATACGCCAGCGTATCGATTTCAGCGTAGATCCTCAGGCAGGCGCGGGTGTGCGGGGTTTGGGAGGCATCATCCGTGTTGGCCTTGAGTGCGTGCTCCAGTGCTCGCCATAGAACGTCGTGCAGCAACGCGGGGTTGGTATGGCCGATTGAGGGGCGAGTTGATGCATTTTCCAGTATGGAGTTGATCACATGATTCATGGGTTCAAGCCTCGATAATTGTCAAATCCCTTGTTTGCAGTGCGCCGGACAGACACACGCAAAATCATCAATGTCCCAGGCTCAACCCACAGCGTCGCAACGAACGGAACTCACCTGTTCGCCGACAGAAAGCCCCCTTGTCGGTACCGAAAAACGGCAGAAAATTGAAACAATTTGTTACATCCGCCCGCAATAAAACATGGCTTGGATTTCTCCACAAAAGACCTTTTTGGAATAGCCAACTTGAAAACAAAGATAGGAAGCTAATAAAAATCACGGCACTGAAGTCCGGTTAACTGCCTGCATATTTTCTAACGTGCTGATTATTTGGCATTAATCTGCAGTCACCAAAACCCGCTGAGCCGAGGGGGATATCGAGTAGGAATCACCTGCGGGCGCAACCTAAATAATTCTTCATGAACACCATTTCCTACTCAGGGAGCAGACATCCTTGCTGCCTGCAAACGAAAAACCCGGCGCTTGGCCGGGTTTTGTCAGTTCATGCTGTGCGACGAACTACTTCGCACCGCCATTGTTACGGTCGGTCTGGGCGTCCTGATCCGATCCGGGATTGCCAGGCGGTGGGTTCCAATCTTCCGGCTTCTCGCCTGTGCCTTGCTTGGGCTCGGACTCAGCCTGGTCCAGGCCTGACGCGTGACCTTCGCCCAGGTCGGGCACTTGCTTTTGCGGTCCGGGATAGGGCGCTGCGGGACCGTTATTGTCATCGACCATAAATCACCTCTATTGCAGTAGCGCGCGGTTGCGCACAGGGCTGAGTGGGCTGTTCAGACAGAACGTGCGAGTGCCTTTCAGCACGCGCCCGGCGGGATACCGTCCTTGTTGAAATCCTTGAGTCGCTCACGCTCCTCTTCGGTGGAGTGCGCCGGCGTTTGCTCTTCGGGTTGCTTGCGCTTTTCTTCGGTCATGGCTGATTCCTCCAGGTTGTAGAGTTTCGGCACGCTGCGGTGCGGGCAGTTCAAAATGAATGGTCGCGCAGGCCGCGACCTTGTGGCTGCGACGCTGCGCGCACACAAAAAAGGCGCTCCGAAGAGCGCCTTTCTACCGCCGATTGCCTTACTGCACACTGACCTGACGCAGCTCGGGCTTGGCCTCGCCACCGATCATGATGCGCTTGGGTTTGGCCTCTTCAGGCACCTCGCGCAGCAGGTCGATGCTCAGCAGCCCGTTGTTCAAGGCCGCGCCGCGCACTTCGATGTGGTCCGCCAGGCGGAACGACAACCGGAAAGCGCGCTGGGCGATGCCCTGGTGCAGGTAAGCGACCTTCTCGTCGGTTTCGCGTTTGCCGCCGGAAACCGTCAATACGCCTCTTTCGACCTGGATATCCAGATCCTCCTCGGTCAGGCCAGCCACTGCGATGACAATCCGGTAGGCGTCATCACCGTGCTTTTCCACGTTGTGAGGTGGATAGGAATTCGGAGCCTCGCTGCGCAGCGCCGACTCGAACAGGTCGTTGAAGCGATCAAAGCCCACCGATTGACGGAACAGTGGGGCCAACGAAAGGGTAGTAGCCATTTTAAAATCTCCTGAGTTTCTCCAAGTGATTTAGGACGCGACCCGCATTCGGCATCGCGTGATCAAAAATTTATGGACGCTCAAAGGGATTTCAAGGGGGCGAAAAAAAATTTTCTTGGCTGATATCGCTATCGCAGGAACGGCGGGGCTCGCGCTTGTGCTCTAATCTCAACACAGGCGTGCTTTACCCCGTGAGCGCCTGAGACAGCCCTTGAGGTACAAGAAAAATGAAAATGACTTTAGCAGCCCTGGCATTGGGCATCCTGATCTCCCAAGGCGCCTCGGCCGCCGGAGATGGCACCGCTGCTCTGGGCGGCGGGGTCGGCGGCGTACTGGGCAATGTCGTGGGTGGGCAGCTCGGTGGCTCCACCGGTGCGGCCATCGGCGCTGGCGTAGGGGGTGCGACCGGCGGCGCGGTGGGCGCGCGCAAAGGCAATCGAGCGGAAGCGGCACTGGGCGGCGGAGTTGGCGCTGCGGGTGGTTCAGTGATCGGCAATCACCTGGGCGGCAGCACCGGTTCGGCCATCGGCGCAGGCTTGGGCGGTGCCGCCGGTGGCGCGGTGGGCAACAACCTGGGGGATGACGGCGGGAAACACAAAGGCAACAAGCATAAGCACAAGAACAAGCACCGCTGATCCTCTGACGCTGTCCCGACAGCACACACGCCGGGTTGAACGACCTTGAAAGGTCCTTCAACCCGGCGTGTAAGAGACTGTCACTCCCGTTACATCGGCGTACTGCTCACCACCCGCAAGGCCAGTCCTTCATAGGCATCCAGCGTAATGGTGAACGTGCCCTCCTCCGTCAGATCCCCTTCCACACGCTCATTGATGATGTCCACCACCGGCCCAGGTGCGATGTTGGGCAAGTGCAGGGATTCGGTGATCGGCGTGGCGCCGAAGTTCAGCGCAGTGATCTGCGTGCCCTTGCCTGCCGGCAATTCGTGCACCATGACCAGCAGGCCCGGGTGCTCGACATCCGGAATCAGGATCTGGCGACTGGCAGCAATGTCGTAGGCGCGGCGCACGCCGAGGATCTTCTGCAACTGTGAGGCGAATGAATCCGGGTCCTGCAATTGGCTGTTCAAGCTGCCGTACAGGCTTCTGGAGCGCGGCATCTGCCCGGCCGACAATTCGGCGTCGGGGTTGAGGTCGACCAGGTCGTAGGCGCCGCGATGAATCCAGCGCGTGTCGCCATCGGCCATCAAATGCCCGACCTCTTCGGCCGCCAATGGCAAGGCGCCCACCAGGTCCCAACCGGACAGCGCAAACACCCCTGGCTGCATGGCGTTGTACATCACCAGCAGCAAATGGATCTGGCGAATCTGCTGCACGTCGGCCGCGGTGATCGCGTCCAGGTCGCGAATGCCGAGGGCCGCGGTGATGATGCTGGCGGTGGTGCAGGACACGCCATTGGTGACGAACTTGAGGTTATACGGCGCGTGCTCGCCGGTCAGGCGTTCGTACATCTGCTCGCGGATATGCTCGCGCAGGATATTGCCGGGAAAGGTCTGGCCCTGGAACAGAAAGGTGTCATGGGCATGCAGGGTCCAGAAGTGCACCAGTTCCAGGGTCAGTTCATCGTGGTTTTGCAGCGCGTGAATCAGCGAACCAGGGTCGATGCCGAGGCTGTGCATCTGGCGCAGCATCAGGCGCAGGAATTCGGCGTCGCCCATCAGCAACGCATGCTGGTAGGCCGGCCGGGTGATGAAGTCATAGGACAGGTCGGCGCCGCCGTGGGACATGGAGGCGATATCGTCGACGGTCAGGTTGAGTTCCTGGAAGCTGAAACCACCGGCCTTGCGAATCGCGCCGCCCAGCAACTGGTTGCCGGTGATCGACAGCGGATGGCTTTCCGACCAGGCGCTGCCGTCGAGCTTGCGTTCCACGCCGAGAAAGCCATTGGCGTCCAGGCGCAGGATCTTGGCGCCCATTACATCGATGGCGTGCAGCGCGTCGCCGATGATCATCTGCTGGGCGGCGAATGACGGATCGAGCCAGTTCAGCGACGGCTGCCCTTCCTTGAAGTAATGCAGGTACACCCAGCGTCGTGGCTTGCCGTCGACCCCCATCACCACGGGCGTGGCGCTCCAGTCGGTTTCCTTGACGCCGGGCTCGAAGAAAATCACCCGTTGCAATTGGCCGACGATGTAGTGCTTGTCGCGCAGTGCATCCACCTGCGGCGGGCTGAGGTTCTGCGCATCGCGGCCCTCGGCGACGTCCGGCAGCAGCGACCAGTCTTCTTCACGGATTTCGACCATGTGGTACAGGCCCGGATAGTCTTCATAGGCCATTTCCGCCAGACGAAAATCCGCACCCTTGCCGGTGTGCGAGGGGATCACGTCGTCGATGATCACCGCATTGTGCGCGGCGGCCATGCGTGTAAGCGCCTGCAACTGCGCCTCGGTGCCGAGTTGCGGGTCGATGTCGAAGCTGATGCGGTCGAAGTTGCCGTCGATGGTCGGCGTATGTTGAGTGCCGGACAAACCGCCGGACTTTTTCAGCGGCCCGTTGTGAATGCCCTGGATGCCGATTTTCGACAATGCATGCCATAGGCTTTCGTCGCCCAGCGCCTCCAGCACCGTGCCGTCTTCGCGGGTCACGATCGACGCCGGATACGCCGTGAACCATACCGATGACAAGGCTGAAGCGTCACGCGGGCGGGTGTGTGCGAAGGGTTGCTGCCACATCCGTCCCTGCCCCGAATAGAGCTTGGCGCGCTGGCGCGCCGCGTTCAGCATGGACTGTTGCACCAGCCAATTCACATGATCGTTGTCCGCCGCCGTCATAAGCCTGATACCTGTGGTCGTTGAAGGTGATTCGTAAGCATAGGAGCGACGGCGGGGGCAATTCGTTGCATCGGGATACAGATCCATAGCCAAATGTGGGAGGGGGCTTGCCCCCCGATGGCGGCCTCCCAGCCGACAGCTACCCAACTGACACGCGTCGGCCCAATGTGGGAGGGGGCTTGCCCCCGATGGCGGCTTCCGGGCCGACCAGGATGCTGGATCAGATTGAGTACATATCCGTTTCTGCGGTCACGGCTGCTATGGGTTCCGCTTTTACAGCGGGTCACTTTTGGAAAAGAGCCCCAAAAGTAACCAAATGTATGGTCAGCCCACCTTTTGCTATCC